>NZ_JBJFZU010000002.1:0-905326 GCF_045032955.1 Serinicoccus shuyuelongi
GTGTAGTCACCCTAGGAGGACCTTCATCGCCCTATAGCGTGATGAAGGTCCTCCTAGGGTGACCGCACTCCGAGGTCTACCGCGCCATCCCCGCTGCCACTAGGCTGCTCGCCGTGAGCGGCGCGCGCGTCAGCGTTGACTGGTCCCGGGTGACGACGGAGTTCCACCGTGACCGGGACGTCGATGCCACGCGGCGTGCGATCGAGTCGTCCGCCGTCGACCTGGGCGACTTCACCCGCGCCGTCGCCGGCCTCGTCTCCGGTCCGGACCGGGACCAGCGGACCATCTCCCGCATGCTCGGTCCCCTGTGGCGCCAGGCCGCCATCCAGCCCGGCTGCACCTTCCTGCTGGCCTTCGCGCTCTACAGCGAGCTCCAGCACGGCTGGGAGCTCAGCGCCGACACCGACAACATGGTGGTGCTGCTCCGGTCGATGCAGCGGACCTGGCCGACGGCACGCGAGCACGTCCAGGATCCGGGGGAACGTGAGCTGGTCGACCTCCTGGTCCGGCACGGCGCGGACCTGGAGGCGGCCTTCCAGATGGAGAACGGGCTGAACTGCTCGTGCGCGATGGAGACCATCGACGCGGCGGCGCAGGTGGCCGACGGGTCGGCCGCGGTGCTGAGGGCGTTGGCCGACGTGTCACCCGGCTGGGAGCAGGAGGCGGCCCTGCTCCGGCAGGTGCTGGAGGCGCACGTGCTGTACTTCGACGGCGTCCGCCGGTCCGCACAGACGATCCTGGAGCACGTGCTGGGGGAGGTCGACGTCGGCGAGGTCGAGGAGCGTGCGGTGGCGCTGCAACGCTCGCTCAGCGACCCCCGGCTCGCTGTCGACGTCTACCAGAGCGAGCTGCGTGCCCACGTGATGGCACTGTTCGCCCTGGCGCGGCGGCTCAGGTCCACCCCTCTTCCCGGCCTCAGCTTCCCCGGGCTGAAGGTGACGTACGTGGTGCCGTTCACCGCGCGGGGCGCCACGGACAACCTGGCCCAGGACAGTGAGGAGCTCGTCGAGGCCCTGCGCCGGCACGGCAGCCGCCTGATCGGCACGGGCCCGTTGGCGCCCGTCCAGGTGAGGGATCTCGAGCTCAGCGACATCTGGAGCCACGGACGCGACGAGGTGTTCAGCGAGACTCCCCTGGAGCCCACGGCATACCGGATCGTCGCGGCGGTCCTGCCCGACCTGTGGATCGCGCCCCGGTCCCCGGCCGTCCCCCGCCTCGGGCCCTACCGGGTGGAGATCCGCTTCTCCTCCTTCGGCAACCACCACGTGCGCATCAGCGGGCCCGTGCAGCCGCCGGACGACGACCGGGTGCCGGGCTACCACGACCTCAACCAGGCCCTGCGCCGTGGCTCGGGGTTCATGGGTGCCGAGGAGGTGCTCGTCGAGGGCTCGGACGAGGTCTACGACTCGGTCGGACAGCTGGCCGCGTCCGCGGTGGAGATGGTCTCGGACTGGGATGCCGCCCTGCGGATCCACCGGCTGCGCTGCCACGTGGACCCGGCGGTCGACACGCACGCCGTCATCACCATGCCCGAGGCCTGCCTCCGGATGCCCGGTGCCACCGAGGACGCACCCGCCGTCGTGGACGCCACCGGTGAGCAGATCCTGCAGGCGGTCGGCCCGCTGCTGCTCATCCCGGTCGAACGCACCGCCGCCGGTCTCGAGGAGTGGCTGCGCTACGACGACCCCGGCGCCCACGACACCATCCCGAACTTCCTCGGTCGGCTGGCCCCCCTCGGGTCGCTCGCCGTGCAGACCGCGCGGAACACCTGCCTCTACACCCCCGGGCTGCCGGACTGGTCGCTGCTCGGGACGGCGGAGCTGATCGAGTTCGTGGTGTCCGCCCGCGCCCTCATCCGGCAGTGGAACGGTCACCTGCAGGAGGCCGTCGACGTCGCCACGGACATGCTGCGCAGACGGCTGGCCGGGGCCAGCCTCAGGCCCGACGAGGTGCGGCTGCTCCGGCTGCGGCTGGCCGACCACGGTGCCCTGATCCGTCAGCAACGCGCGCTGCTCCACTCCGAGGAGCTGGCCCGGTCCCCGGGGCACCGCCACATCCTGGACCAGCTGCTGCTCACCAGCGGAGCGGCCAGGCTCGAGGCGGAGCTGGACACCAGCATCGCCGAGCTCGACGCCCTCTACACCCAGCTGGGTGACGACGCGGCCGCGGTGGAGGAGGCCCGCACGGCGTCCTACCAGAACCTGGTCGGGCTGATCCTCTACGTGCTGGCGCTGTTCTCGCTGGCGGACCTCTTCGGCTTCCTCAACGACTCCCTCTTCCCCCTCGAGACACCGCAGACCGTGGTGACCGTCGAGCTGGTCACCTATGCTCTGGCCGTCGCCGGACTGGCGCTGTGGGGGATGGCGGGCTACCGAAGGAGCAAGCGTGGTTGAGCTGGTCGAGGGTGCTGCGGTCGCCGAGGCTGTCTGGCGCACCTGCTACCGGGAGGTGCTGGCCCCGGCGTTCCCGGCCGAGGAGCTGGTCAGCGAGGAGGCCTTCCTGGGGGCCCGGCATCGGCAGCCCAGCGGGGTGGTCCTGGCCCTCGACGAGGGGGAGCCGGTCGGGGTGTCCATGGTCGACGGCGCGGGAGGGGCCGCTCCCGTGGCGCTGCTGTCCTACCTCGCCAGCCGGGCCTCGCGCCGCGCCCAGGGTGTCGGGTCGATGCTGATGGAGAGGGCACGGACGACCGGCCCGATGCTCCTGATCGAGATCGAGGACCCCCACCGCCACGACGACCGGGGGTTCGGGGACCCGTGGCGCCGGGTCGCCTTCTACCGTCGGCACGGGGTGCGCGCCCTGGACGTGCCCTTCTTCCAGCCGCCGGTGGCCGCTGGCCGACCGCGGGTCGAAGGCATGCTGCTGGGCGTGCTGACCCCCGGGCCGGTGCCGGACTCGGTCGACGCGGCGCCGGTGCGCGACTTCCTGACCGGATATCTGCTCGGCTCCGGAGAGGACCTCGACGACGCTCCGGCGCGGGAGCTGCTGGCGGCACTCGCCGGTCCGCGGGTTCAGGTGGTGGACCTCCCCCACCCGGGGTGAGCCTGCGGGCATACCCCGGGTGTAGTCACCCTAGGTGGACCTTCATCGCCCTATAGCGTGATGAAGGTCCACCTAGGGCGACCGCACTCCGGGATTCGCGGGGTGGGAGTGCTGGAGTGGGCGGAGCAAGGGCGGCGGACCGGTGTGCCGTCAGCTGCGGGCGGCGCCGTACCGGTCCAGGGCCTCCTTGCGCTCCTCGGCGTGGTCCACGATCCGTTCGGGGTAGTCGTGGGCGTAGCCGTCGTCGTGCTTCCACGGCTGGTGCGCGGCCTTGCCGGAGAGGTGCCGCAGCTCGGGCACCCAGCGCCGCACGTAGTCGCCGGTGGGGTCGAAGCGCTCCCCCTGGGTCACCGGGTTGAAGACCCGGAAGTAGGGCGAGGCGTCGGTCCCGGTGCCGGCCACCCACTGCCAGCCGTGGTTGTTGGAGGCGATGTCGCCGTCCACCAGCCGGTCCAGGAACCACCGGGCCCCGGCCGGCCACCACACGTGCAGGTCCTTGGTGAGGAAGCTCGCGGTGATCATCCGCACCCGGTTGTGCATCCAGCCGACCGCCAGCAGCTGGCGCATCCCCGCGTCCACCACCGGGTAGCCGGTCCGTCCCTGCTGCCACGCCTCGAGCGCGTCCGCCGGCTCGTCGTAGCGCATCCCGGACAGCTCCTGGCGCAGGTCGTGCCACGCGCTGCGCGGGTTCTGCAGCAGGACGTCGGCGTAGAACTCGCGCCAGGCGATCTCCTGCTCGAAGGTCTGCGCCCCCTGCGAGCGCCGGGAGGCCAGGTCGGCGAGGATGGTCCGCGGGTGGATGGCACCGATCTTGAGGTAGGCCGACAACCGGCTCGTGCCGTCGGTCGCCGGCTTGTCGCGGTCGCCGTCGTAGTCGTCGAGCGCCTCGTCGCGGAAGTCGCGCCACCGCGCGAGCGCCGCCTTCTCCCCCGCCTCGGGCATCTCCGGCAGGTCGTCCTGCCGCAGCGCCTCCTCGAGGAGGTCGAGCGCCTCCTGGTGGCTGTCGATGTCGACGAGGTCGAGGGAGCGTGGGTATGCCGCGGGCTGCGGCCACCCGTGCTCGTGCCACGCGCGGTAGAAGGGGGTGTAGACCTTGTAGGGGTCGCCGGAGCCGTTGCGCACCAGGCCGGGCCCGACGGCGTAAGGGGTGCCCGTCTCGGCCCACTCCACGTCCGTGCCGTCCAACGCGTCCTGCACCCGCTGGTCGCGCCGCCGACCGGCGGGGGTCACCTCGCGGGTGACGTGCACCGAGCCGGCCCCGACCTCCTCGGCGACGGCGGGCACGACCGTGGCAGGGTCGCCGTGCCGGATGACCAGGCGCCCGTCGAAGTCCTCCTGCGCGGCCTTCAGGCTCGCCGCCAACCAGGCCCGGCGCACCGGCCCGCCCCGCTCCCACAGGCCCGGGTCGACGACGAAGAGCACGCAGACCCGGTCGTCGCCCGCGGCCTCCCGGGCAGCCAGCAGGGCGGGGTGGTCACCGCGCCGCAGGTCGCGGCGCAGCCAGAGCACGGACGTCATTCGGGCACCTCCAGGTCGGTCATTCCTCGACACTAGGGTCCCCCTGCCCCACCGGCGACCCGAGGGACGGCATAGTTGGCGCATGAGGATCGCGGTGCCCACAGAGGTCAAGAACAACGAGTTCCGGGTGGCCATCACCCCGGTCGGCGTGCACGAGCTGGTGCGCCGGGGGCACGAGGTCGTGGTCCAGCAGGGCGCTGGCCTGGGCTCGGCCATCACCGACGAGGAGTATGCCGCGCAGGGCGCCACCCTCGTCGCCGGCCCGGACGAGACGTGGGCCGCCGGGGAGATGGTGCTGAAGGTCAAGGAGCCGGTCGAGTCGGAGTACGCCTACCTGCGTGAGGACCTGACGCTCTTCACCTACCTGCACCTGGCCGCCGACGAGCCGCTGACCCGCCGCCTGGTGGAGTCCGGGACCACCGCGATCGCCTACGAGACGGTGCAGCTGCCGACCGGGATGCTGCCGCTGCTCTACCCGATGTCCGAGGTCGCCGGCTGCCTGGCGCCGCAGGTGGGCGCCTACACGATGATGAAGGCGCAGGGCGGCCGCGGGGTGCTGCTCGGCGGCATCGGGGGCGTGGCCAACGCCTCGGTGCTGGTCCTCGGCGGTGGCGTGGCCGGCCAGAACGCGGCCAACATCGCGCTCGGGATGGGCGCCAACGTCACCATCCTGGACACCGACCTGGAGAAGCTGCGGACCCTCTTCTGGCGCTTCGACAACCGCGTCAAGCAGATCGCCTCCAGCGCGCTGGCCGTGCAGGAGCAGGTCGCCGAGGCCGACATGGTGATCGGCACCGTGCTGGTCCCCGGGGCCAAGGCGCCCAAGCTGGTCACCGACGACATGGTCGCCGGGATGAAGCCCGGCTCGGTCCTGGTCGACGTCGCGATCGACCAGGGCGGCTGCTTCGAGGGCTCCCGCCCGACGACGCACGCCGACCCGACCTTCCCGGTGCACAACTCGCTCTACTACTGCGTGGCGAACATGCCCGGTGCGGTGCCGGCCACCTCCACCTGGGCGCTCACCAACGCCACCCTCCCCTACGCCGCCCAGCTCGCGGACAAGGGTTGGACCCAGGCACTGCGCGACAACGCCTCGCTGGCCAAGGGACTGAACTCGCACGGGGGACGGCTCACCTACGCCGCCGTCGCGGAGGCCTTCGGGATGGACTGGGTGGACACCCAGGACGTGCTCGCCTGACGCTCAGCTCTCAGCCCTGAGGCGCCCCCGCGATGTTCACCATCCAGCTGGTGCCGAACCGGTCGGTGAGGGTGCCGAAGGTGTCGCCCCACATCTGCGGCTCCAACGGCATCGTCACCTGCCCGCCCTCGGCCAGCCCGTCCCAGTAGCTGCGCAGCTCCGCCTCCTCGTCGCCGCTGAGGCTGAGGGTGACGTTGCCGTCGTGGCCGGCCGAAGGCATACCGGGCGGGGTGTCGGAGGCCATCAGGACGTACCCGGCCGGGGTCGTGAGCTGGGCGTGCATGATGCCGTCGGCACCCTCACCCTCCTCGCCGTACTCGGCGAAGGTGCTCATCGTCAGATCGCCACCGAAGATCCGCTGGTAGGCCTCCATCGCGGTCCGGGTCCCGGTCGCGAAGGTGAGGTAGGGGTTGAGCGTGGACATGGCCGTGTCTCCTCTCGCCCGAGGGCCCGTCCCTGCGGGGTGAGGGAAACCTACTCCTGGGTGCCGACAGGCCGCTCGATCTCACCGATATGCACGAGCGCGTCCCCCCGGTTCACCAGCGGCGCCTCGGCGCGACCGATCACCAGGCCGGGACGGTCGGCCTTGACGATGGCCAGCCGCTTGCCGAAGGAGTTGAAGAGCTCGCCGAGCTTCTGGCCCTCGGTCACCTCCTGCCCGAGCGCGACGTCCATGTGCACGATCCCGGTCCGTCGGGCGCGCACCCAGCCGCTGCGCCAGCAGAGCTCGCTGGGCCGCTCCGGCGGGGTGACGTCGACCTGGTCGGCGTCCACCATGTCGAGGTGCACGAGCACCCGCAGCACCCCCTCGACGGCGGCGACGATCGCCCACTCGTCGAAACGCCAGGCCTCGCCCCCCTCGTAGAGCAGCACCCGTGCGCCGCGCTCGCGGGCGGCATGCCGCAGCGAGCCGTCCCGGAGCTTGGCGTGGTAGGCCACCGGCGCCCCGAAGGCCTCCGCCAGCTCCCGGGTCCGCGGGTCCTCCAGGTCACAGCGGATCTGCGGCAGGTTGGTGCGCCGGTCGGCCCCGGTGTGCAGGTCGATGCCGACGTCGGAGGGGCCGATGACCTCCTGCATCATCAGGTGCGCGATCCGTCCCGCGAGCGACCCGCGGGCCGACCCGGGGAAACTGCGGTTGAGGTCGCGACGGTCCGGCAGGTAGCGGTCCCCGGACATCACCCCGAGCACGTTGACGATGGGCACCGCCAGCACGGTGCCCCGGATCGACCTGGCGTCCAGCACCGCCATCACCCGGCGGATCACCTCGATGCCGACGACCTCGTCCCCGTGGATCGCCGCGTCCAGCCAGAGGGTGGGCCCCTCCTCGCGGCCGTGCAGCACGTGCACCGGCAGGCTCACCTCGGCCCCGGTGACCAGCCGTGAGATCGGCAGCGACACCTCGCGCCGGCTCCCGGCCCGCACCTTGACGGTGCCGATCGCGAACGAGGGCCGCAGCCGCCGACGCCGTGCCGGGGTGGCTGCGGCACCGCTCACCCGCGCCCCCAGTTCCTGCGGCGGACGGCCCGCTCCGGGCGGCCGCCCGCGTAGGACCGGGCCGGGTCGACCAGGTAGCCCTGGACCAGGGCCTCCCGGCCGACGAGCATCCGGAAGCCCATCTCGTCCCGGTCGGCCAGGGTGACCTCGGCGTCGACCTCACGGCCCCCGAGGACCAGCGGGAGGAGGACGACATAGCGGTCCTCGGCGTGCCCGGAGGAGGAGCGCACCGACCGGGAGTCGTGCACCGGGAGCTCGACGACGACCTCGTCCTCGGCGCTCGCCTGCCACGGGTGCACCGCGAAACGCACCCAGTCCCGACCGTCCCGGTCGAAGGCGCGCAGGTCGAAGGCGTGCAGCGACGAGGTCCGTGCCCCGGTGTCGATCTTGGCCTTGATCCAGGGCACCCCGATCCCCGGCGCCCGCACCCATTCGCGCCAGCCGAGCACCACCTGCTCTGTGGTGAGATGGTTCTGCCCTGTCACCTGCTCATCCTCTCAGGAAGCCACGATGAAGTTCGCCATCCTCTCCCGTGCCCTGCGCTCCTACTCGACCCAGCGGCTGCGGACCGCGGCGCTGGAGCGGGGGCACCAGGTCAAGGCGCTCGACACGCTCCGCTTCGGGATCGACCTGTCCGGTGACGAGCCCGACCTGCACTTCCGCGGCAAGCCGCTGTCCACCTACGACGCGGTGCTGCCGCGGGTCGGTGCCTCGGTGACCTACTTCGGCACCGCCGTGGTGCGCCAGTTCGAGCAGATGGACGTCTACACGCCCAACACCTCGAACGGCATCATGAACAGCCGGGACAAGCTGCGGGCGACCCAGATCCTGTCCCGGCACGGGATCGGTATGCCGGCCACCGCCTTCGTGCGCAACCGCGCCGAGATCCCGCACGCGATCGAGATGGTCGGCGGGGCACCGGTGGTGGTGAAGCTGCTCGAGGGCACCCAGGGGATCGGGGTCATCCTGGCGCCGACGATGAAGGTGGCCGAGGCCATCATCGAGACCCTGCACGGCACCAACCAGCAGGTCCTCATCCAACGCTTCGTCAAGGAGAGCAAGGGCAAGGACGTGCGGGCCCTGGTCGTCGGCGACCGGGTCGTCGCGGCCATGCGGCGCCGGGCCCAGGGGGACGAGTTCCGGTCCAACGTGCACCGCGGTGGCACCGTGGAGCGGGTGGACCTGGACCCGGAGTACCAGGAGATCGCGGTCCGGGCCGCGCACATCATGGGCCTGCGGGTGGCCGGGGTGGACATGCTCGAGGGCAACGACGGGCCGCTGGTGATGGAGGTCAACTCCTCCCCCGGCCTGGAGGGCATCGAGCGCGCCACCGAGCTGGACGTCGCCGGCGCGATCGTCGACTACATCGCCGACCAGGCGGGCTTCCCCGACATCGACGTGCGGCAGCGGCTGGCGGTCTCCACCGGCTACGGCGTCGCGGAGATCGCGGTGCTCTCCGGCTCGGGGATGGTCGGCGAGACGATCGAGGACTCCGGGCTGCGCGAGCGCGACATCCAGGTGCTCACCCTGCACCGCGGCACGCGGGTGGTCCCGAACCCGCCGCCGGGCAAGGTGCTGGAGGACGGGGACCGGCTGCTGTGCTTCGGCAAGCACGAGACGATGCGCTCGCTGATCCCCGCCCGCTCACGGCGCCCGAAGCGGGTCCGCAAGCTCCCGCCGCAGCCGCTGCACGACGAGACCTCGACCGGTTAGTCGCGCGCGGCGACCGCGTCCAGCGCCTCGTCGACCGGGACGTCCCCGTTGAGGAACTCGATCATCCGACCGTTGAGGTCGGTGCGGTCGACGGCTGCGGCCAGCACGGCCGCCACGTCGGCGCGGGTGACCTGGCGACCCTCGGGGGCCTGCACCTGTCCGGTGCCGTCGCCCAGCACCTCGATGCGGCCGGTCGGCTCGTCAAGGCTGAGCGCGCCGGGGGCGATGATCGTCCAGTCCAGCCCGCTGGCGCGCAGGTGCGCGTCCGCCGCGGCCTTGGCCTCGGCGTAGGTGAAGAAGGCGTTGTCCTCGGGCACGCCATGGTCCTCCCGGGCCCCGAGGTAGCTGACCATGAGGTAGCGGTCGACGCCTGCGCGCTGGGCGGCGTCCATCGTCCGGACCGCGGCGTCCCGGTCCACCGCGAGGGTGCGCTCCGGGTCACCGCCGCCGGCGCCCGCGGACCACAGGACCAGGTCGTAGCCCTGCAGCAGGTCGGTCAGTGCGTCGGTGTCCATCGACGCGACGTCCGCGACCACCGGGGTCGCTCCCGCCGCGGTGATGTCCGGCGCCTGGTCGGGGTTGCGGATCACCGCGCCGACCTCGTGCCCACCCAGCAGGGGGTGCAGCAGCATGGCGATCTTTCCGTGTCCTCCGATGATGGCTATACGCATACCGGGGCCAACACTGGTGCTGCCGCTGCTGTTCCGTCAGTGGGTCGGCGGCCGGCCCAGGCCGGTGCGGGCCGAGCGCATCATCGCGGCGTGGTTGGCGCGCAGCGCCCAGCGGGCCGGCGGGAGGGTGGCGAGGTGGCGCAGGCCCGGCCGGGTCAGCAGCACGCGCTGCTCCCAGACCACCCGGCACCCGTCGGGGGCGCGTGTGACCTGCACCTCGACATACCCCTGGAGGTCGCCCTCGATGCCCACCCGGAGCCGTCCGGCGGCGCGGTCCTCGAGCTCGCGGGTGAGGACCAGGTCCAGCGGGACCGGGAGCAGGCTGCGGGCCCGCACGCGCGCCCGGTCCGTGGTCAGCTGCTCGACCGTGCGGAGCTGCCGCCACCAGGTGGGGTATGCCCCGAGGTCGACGAGCCGGTCCAGCACCCGGGCGGGGTCGACCGGCAGCGTCCAGTCCTCGTGGAAGTGGAACCACCGACGCGCGTCCGGTTCCCGGTGCGGCATGCCCATCCCGGCATCCTCGCGCACGGTCAGCGGGAGACGGAGCTCTCGATCCGGTTGAGCAGCGACTCCAACCCGATCTCGAACTCCTTGGCGCTGTGGTCCTCGCTGAGCTGCTCCCGCATCCGCTCCACGTGCGGGGCATGGGTGAGGTCGTGCGGGGAGTCCTGCTCGGGCACCTGCGCGCCACCCTCGTTGATCGGGTGCTCGACGGCGCCGATGTGCTCGGCACGCCGCGTGGAGACCTCGAGCAGGAGCGAGCCGACGAGGAAGCTGGTGAAGGCCTTGTAGGTCTCGACCGCCTGCTCCTGCGTGAAGCCGCGTGCGGTGAGCGTGGCCAGGAGGTGCTCGACCACGTCGATGTCCCGCAGCGGCGGGCGCAGCCAGGGGGTGGCCGGGTGGCGGGAGATCACCAGCGGGAAGGCGACGGGGTTCGTGATCGCGATCCGGCGGACCTCGTGCGCGACGTGCTGGAGGTACTGCTGCCAGCTCGTCGTCTCGGCTGCGTCGACGCGTTCGAGGAGCCCGTGCAGCAGGCTAGCCACGGCGGCCTCCAGGAGATCCTCCCGACCGGACACGTACCGGTAGAGGGCCATCCCCTCCACACCGAGGTCCCGCCCAAGGCTGCGCATGGTCATCTGCTCGACGCCGTCGGCCTCGATGCTAGCCAAGGCAGCCTCCACGATACGGTCGCGGTCCAACCGTCGCCGTCGACGGGACAGCCCGCCGCTCCTGTCCGACCGGTCCGCGCTCATCCCGTGTCTTCCATGGACTCCAGCCTCTCACGCGACCGTTCGTCTCCTGTGTGGAGTGATCCGGAGGGCAGACCCGGCGTCCTCGGCGACCCCAGGCCGACCGCAGGGCCCGCAGCGACGCGGTGAAGTGCGAGCTGCCCAGCTGTCGATGGCCGCGGTCGCGCTCGTCGTGCCAGATGATCACGTGCCCCAACGCCTCCTTCATCCCTGATGGTGGTGCGCCCCCCGAGCGGGGAGCCAGCCCATGGCACCCGCCCAGGGGGCGCTGCGACAGGTCCGTGTCCCTGGTCGGACCCCCGCAACCGCAGACTAGCCGTACCTTGTTTACAAGTGAAACTATCTCGCCGTGTCGTCCCGGCGACGTAGCCCGGCGGCTCGTCTGCACTAGCATCGAGGGTCCCATCCGTGGTTCCTCACACCACGTGACCGTGATCGCGGAAGGCGGCTATGGGTGAACTGAGAAGGCGACTGGTCGCCGCGATCCCCCCGCTGGCCTGGCGTGACGAGCTCCTGGCAGGGCGGGAGCAGCAGGTGCGGGAGCTGCGCCGGAGGGTCGCCGACCGCGACCGCCAGATCGAGACCCATCGCGAGGAGATCGCCCGCCACCGCGCCGAGCTCGCCACCTACCGCGGAGACCTCAGGAGCGACCTTCTGCCCCCGTCCTTCCGGCGGACCCTGATGGCGACCCGACGGACGGCGCCCGCGATCTGGGGTATGCACGGGGCCGCGCAGCACCCCTTCATCCAGGTGCCCTACAAACTGCGCAACTACCGGCTTGCGGCCAGCCACGGCGTTCCGGTGCCCTCGGTCCTCGGCGTGTGGAAACGAGCCGGCACCATCGACCTGGACGGGTTGCCGGAACGGTTCGTGCTCAAGTCCGACCGCGGTGCGGGCAGCCACGGCGTGCTGCCGCTGCAGCGCATCGGCCCCGACCGCTACCGCCTCGTCGGGGACGGACGCGAGCTCGAGACGGGCGGCATCCGCGCCCACCTCGACTCCACGCCCACCGCGCGCGGGCCGTACTTCGCCGAGGAGATGCTGGAGCAGCCGGACCTCGGGCCCGACCTGCTGCCCGACGACGTGAAGGTCTACGCCTTCTACGGACGGGTGGGACATGTCCTGCTCCGACGGCCGACCGAGCACGGCAACCTCGCGACGATGGCCTACCGGTTCGTCGACGACCGGGGCGCGGACCTCGGCGACGACATCACCGCCCAACGGATCGATCCCGGCATACCCCTGCCCGCGAACTTCGCCCGGATCATCGAGCTGGCCGAGCACCTGTCCCGAGCCGTCGCCCTCCCCTTCATCCGGGTCGACCTCTACGACACCACGGCCGGGCCGGTGCTGGGCGAGCTGACCCGCACCCCCGGAGGACCCCAGCTCTACCGCGCCGACCACGACCGGTGGCTGGGCGAGCTGTGGAACGAGGCGAGGCTCCGGCTGGACGTCGACATCCAGGCCGGTCGGCCACCGTTCACCCTGCACGGGTCCCTGGACGTGCCGAACCCCTACCCCGCCGGACACGCCTCTTGGAAGCCCGACGCCGGGCACTGGACCGTGCACCAGGCGCCGTGCGAGCGCTGGTGCGACACCTCCACCAGCGGCGCAGACCGGGCACCAGGCGGAGACGAAATGTGAGTGCGTCTTCGGTGTCCGTATCGGGCTAGGCCCGACCCGAACGGCGTCCTCGGCCGTCGTCGCATGGTGGCGGGCCACTGCGCCGGGTCGCGTTGCCTAGGCTGGTCAGCGTGGCCGAACTGCTCCCCTACCTTGCTGTCGTTCCAGCCCTCCTCGGCCTCTTGTGGGCAAGTGTCGTGGTCCACGAAGCCGGCCACTACCTGCTGGGCCGGTGCGTCGGCGTCCCCGCCTCGGACATGAAGATCCATCTCGGCCGACCGTCATACGTCGCCCTGCGCCACGGTCAGCGGTGGGTCTGTCCCGACGATGAGGGGTACATCCCGGCGTTCGTGCGGCACGCCCCCTCGCGACCCGCCGCCTGGTCGTTCGTCACGGGTGGATTCCTGATCGAGACCTGCGTGGTGCAGCTGCTGGTGCTGGTGCTCGCTGTCCAGGACCTCCGCGGTGTCGCTCTCCTGGTGCTCGGCGCGAGCTCCGTCATCTTCGTTCTCTATCTGCTCCTCGATGCCGTCGCCTCGGTACGTAGCGGCGCCACAGCCGGCGATGGCAGTGCGATGTGGCGCATCTCAGCACCGGCAACACTCATCGCCCTCGCCACGTTCGCCGGAGTCAGGGTGATGACGCTCGTCCTTCTCCTCTAGCCGCATCGCAGAGCGTGGTGCCCATCGACGTCGATCGTGGAGGGTGCGGGTGGACTGCTCGACCCGCGTCGGCGATCATGGCGCACGAGCCTTCACCGGTCCCGGTGCGGGGCATACCGTGTTGTGCGTCCAGAGAGAGGTGGGGTGGTCGTGCCTCGTTCCGACGACGTCGAGCCGCGCGACACCCGGAGTGCGGTCGCCCGGCGGCTGCTGCCGATGGGCAGCGAGCCGGACCCGCGGTTCACCCTCGCCAACGAGCGCACGTTCCTCGCCTGGATCCGCACCGCCCTGGCCCTGATGGCCGGCGGCATCGCCGTCGAGGCGTTCACCTCGGACATCTTCGCGCCCGCGGTCCGGCAGTCGGTCGCGGTGCTGCTGCTCGTGCTGGGGATGCTGCTCAGCGGTGGGGCGTTCGTGCGCTGGGTCGGGGTGGAACGGGCCATGCGTCGTCAGGCGCCCCTCCCGCTGCCGCTGATCGCACCACTGCTCGGGATGGGTGGCGCCGTGGCCGCCGCGGTCGTCGCCGCGGTGATCCTCACCCGGGGGCCATGACCAGCCCCTGGCGCGGACCCTTCAGCGGCCCGGAACGACGACCGCGGCTGACCCGACCGGTCGCGTCGACCGCTTCTGGCTTCGACCCGGGGTTGCAGCCGGAACGGACCACGCTGAGCTGGAGCCGGACCCTGCTGGCGTTCATCACGGTGAGTGCGCTGTGCCTGCGGTGGACCCCGCAGTTCGGGCTGGTGACGCTGTGGGTCCCGGCCCTGGCGCTGGTGGCGGCGCTCTCGATCGGGGCGACGCAACGCGGACGGACGGTCCGCAGCGTCCGGGGGATCCAGGACGAGCAGTCGGTCGTCGACTGGGCGCCCAAGGCCGCGCTCGTCCTCCTCATGCTCGCGCTGGCCGGGATCTGCCTCGCCCTGGTCCTGCTGGGGGCGGAGCAGCCCGTGCCGGGGTCCTGAGCCGGCACAGCGCTCGCCCGGTCGGGGCAGAGCGCTCGCCCGGTCGGGACACAGCGCTCGCCCGGTCGGTCAGGGGTGGGCTGTCAGGGCTGGTCGGTGGCCAGGGCCTCGCGGTAGCGGCGGGCCACCAGGTCGCGGAGCAGGTCGTGGGTGCCCAAGGGTCCGGTGGCGAGCGCGCCCGCGGCTGCGGCGACCCGGTGCGCCTTGGTCGCGAAGTACCCGGGGGAGAGCAGGTGGGTGGCCAGCACGATGCGGGTATGCCCCGCCAGCCGGAGCCGGGTCAGCTCGCAGGCGGCGCGGGGGCCCGGCCCGCTCAGGAAGGCGGTGGCGGTGACCACCCCGAGGCGGGTACCGACCCGGTCGGCGACCAGGGCCACCTCGGCGCGGGCAGCCTCGACGCTGGAGCCGGCACCAACCACCAGCACAGCGTCCGTGACGGTGTCGGCGGCCGTGCCGGTGCGGGGACTCTCGTCGGTGTCGACCTCGCGGACCCGGTCCACGAGGGCGTCGACGACCTCGTCCGCGGCCCCGAGCGCCGGGGTGAGGGTGGACCCTCGGACAGGGGCGAGCGCCGAAGGGACGTCGTGCCGCACGTGGTAGCCGGAGGCGAGGAAGAAGGGCACCACCACCGGGTTCTCGAGGTCGGCGAGCACCTCCTCCAGGGTCGGGCCGCAGACGTCCACGTACCCGACGACCGGTGGCGTCCCCAGCCCCAGCAGCCGGCCGGCCCGCGCCGCGCACTGCTCGACGACGGCCTGCCCCTCCTCGCTGGCCGTCCCGTGCGCGGCGACCACCAACGGCCGGTCCCGCGTCGTGCTCGTCACCGCGGCGTCGGTGCCACCGGGCAGCGCCCGCGTCGTCACGCGACGGCCACCGACGGGGCGGCAGGGGCCACGACCGACACCTCGGCACCCCACCCGTGGGCGAGGGTGACCACGTCCCCGACGACCACGACGGCGGGCGAGGCGACCCCGACCCGCTCGGCCCGGTCGGCGATGTCCGCCAGCGTGCCCAGGGTGGTGCGCTGCTGGGGGGTCCACCCGTTCTCCACGATCCCGACCGGGCAGTCCGCGGGCCGGCCGGCCGCGACCAGGCGGGCGGCAGTCTCCCGCAGCCCCGCGACGCCCATCAGCACGACCAGCGTGTGGTCGGTGCCGGTCGGCAGGCCGGGCAGCTCCTCGTGCCCGGTGACGACGGTGAAGCCGCGGGCCAGGCCCCGGTGGGTCACCGGGATCCCGGCCGCCGCCGGCACGGAGACGGCACTGGTGATCCCGGGCACCACCTCGACCGGGACGTCGGCGGCCTCGCAGGCCGCGCGCTCCTCCCCGCCGCGTCCGAGCACGTAGGGGTCGCCGCCCTTGAGCCGGACCACCCCGTGCCCGCGCAACGCCTCCTCGACGATGATCTGGTTGATCTCCTCCTGCGGCACCGGGTGGTGCTGCGGGCGCTTGCCGACGTCGATGACCCGGGTGCTCCCGGGCAGCCGGGCGAGCATCGCCTGCGGCACCAGCCGGTCGGTGACGACCACGTCGGCCGCGGCGAGCAGGGTGCTCGCGCGCCGGGTGAGCAGCTGCTCGGCTCCCGGGCCGGCCCCGACCAGCGCCACCCAGCCGCCGCGGGGGCGGTGGTCTCGCAGGTCGACGACCCCGGAGGTCAGCTGGTCGACCAGCCCGTTGCGCACCGCTGCGGCCCGACGTGGGTCCCCGCCGGCGTGCACCGCGACCCTGACCGTCCCCGTCGGGGTCGGCACCTCGCCGCGGGCGGGCACCTGGGCGCTCCCCCGGGAGCCGTCACCGGCGGTCACGCAGAACGTGCGGGTCCGCTCGGCGTCCGCGGCGACCAGGTCGTCGGTGGTCGGGTGCCCGGTCGCGGTATGCACCAGCCAGGCGCCCTCCAGGTCGGCGGACCCGGCATACCGACGGGCCGTCCACCGGATCTGCCCGGCCTCCGCCAGCGCGGCGAGCCCCGGGCAGAGCTCGGGGGCGACGACCTCGACGAGTGCGCCCTCGGCCAGCAGGTCGGTGACCCGGCGGGCGGTGACCGCGCCCCCGCCGACCGCGACCACGCGCCGACCGCGCAGCCGCAGCCCGAGCAGCACCGGCGACCAGGCCTCGGCGGTCATCGGGTGCCCCGGACGCCGGGGGTGGGCATCCGGGTGGGGCCGCCGGCGTGCAGACCGCACTCGGTCTTCGTCGAGCCGGCCCAGCGCCCCGCCCGCGGGTCCTCGCCGGCGGTGACCGCCCGGGTGCACGGGGCGCAGCCGATCGAGGGGTAGCCCTGGGACAGCAGCGGGTTGGTCGGCAGCAGCTCCCGCTCGGCGTAGGCACGGACCTCGTCCGCGCCCCAGGTCGCCAGCGGGTTGATCTTCACCAGGGCGAAGGACTCGTCGTAGGTGACCAGCGGGGTGTCGGCCCGGGTGGGGCCCTCCTCGCGGCGCACCCCGGTGGCCCACACGTCGTAGCCGGCCAGCGCGGCTCGCAGCGGCGCCACCTTGCGCCTCTCGCAGCAGGCGCCGGGGTCGCGGTCGTGCAGCCGGGCGCCGACCTCGGCGTCCTGCTCGGCGACGGACAGCTCGGGGCGCACGTCGACGACGGTGATGTCGAGCAGGTCGGCGGCGCGGTCGCGGGTCTGCAGGGTCTCCGGGAAGTGGTAGCCGGTGTCCAGGAAGAGCACGTCCACCCCGGGACGGTGCTCGGAGACCAGGTGCGGGAGCACCGTGTCGGCCATGCTGCACGCGACGCCCAGTCCGCTGCCGAACTGCTCGGCGGCCCAGCCGACGACCGCATCGGCGAGCCCCTGCGGGCTGAGGTCGTGCTCGGCGGCGGCGAACCGCTCGGCGGCCGCGTCCGCCAGCGTGCGCAAGCGGTCGGCACGCTCACCCGGCGTCTCGTGGCGGACGTCGACAGCCCATCGGCCCGCCGGACCGCCCGAGCGGCGTGGGCGGACTCGCGCGGGAGCAGAGGTATGCGTGGTCATGGTCACCTCGGGGTGCTCGCTGGTCGGGTGGTCGCGGTCACGACGGCTCCGGACCCCGTGCGGGCCGGTCGTGCGTGACGCGACCCGGCAAGGGGGGTCAGCGGCAGGTGCACATCAGCATGCTGCTGACGCGCAGGAGGTCGACTTCGTGGCACGTGGTGAGGTGCCAACCCCGAGAACACATACGGGCATCATGCACCGTTATCGGTTCGGTCACAAATCATTGGGTCTCCCGACCGGACGTCCCGGATTGCCCGACCGGGCGTCCCGAGTTGTCAGTCCGGGCGTCCCGAGTTGTCAGTCCGAGCGCGCGGTGGCGCCGCCACCCCGCGCGTCCGGGACGCCGAAGGCGGCGGCATACCCCGGTCCCAGCTCCAGGTAGCCCTCCCAGGTCGTCGTCGCGACGTCCCCGGACCGCACGGAGTCCGCGAGCCGGTCCAGGTAGTACTCCCACCCGGGGCCTACGTCGGTCACGATCGCGGGGTCGGTCAGCACCTGGGCGAACCGCAGGGTGGTCACCCCGGCGTCCTCGCTGAGCCGGGCGTCCAGCACCCAGTCCTGCTCGGGGTCGTCGCCCTCGGTGCGCACCCGGAGCCGGGTGGGCTCCTCGCAGACCTCGATGACGTAGGGCTCCACGGGCGGGTCGTCCTCGAAGGTCATCGTGACGTCGACCCGGCCCGTGCTCGGGTCGCCGGTCCAGGTGCCGAACCAGCGCGCTAGCCGTTCGCTGCTGGTCAGCGCCGCCCAGACGTCCCCGATCGGCGCGGTGAAGGTGCGGGTGAGGACCAGGTGGTCCTGCCCGTGGACGGTCTCGGGTGCTCCGGTGATCCTCATGCGCTCTCCTCGGTGTCGTGGTGTCCGGTGTCGGTGGTGCGTGAGCTCGTGCCGGTGGCGGCGCGCCGGTCGCGCCCGGTGCGGCGGACTTCCAGCCCGAGCGCGTCCAGGGCGCTCGCCGCGACCGGTGGGGTATGCCGTCGGCCGGGTACGCGCAGCACGTCGACGAGCGCACCGACCGCGGCGAGCGGTGCGGCGTCGAGGGCGTAGTGCCGTTCCCGGCCCGCCTCGTGGACCGACACCAGCCCGGCCTCGCGGAGCACCCGCAGGTGTCGGCTGACGGCCGGTCGGGAGATGCCGCGCCCGTCGGTCAGGTCCACCACCCGGGCCGGCCCGTCGTCGGCCAGCTGCTCCAGGAGCGAGCGCCGGACCGGGTCGGCCAGGGCCACGAAGACATCCATGCCGATAGGTAACCACATCGTTACCATTCTGTCCAGGGGCCCGTCACGTCGGACCGCCACCGGGGGTGGAATCCGACACGCTCCGCCACCGTTGACCGACCATGCGAGCTGTGACCTATGACCGCTTCGGCGATGTCGACACCCTGTCCGTCAACGACCTGCCCGACCCCAAGGTCGGCCCCGGTGAGGTGCTGGTCGAGGTGCGCCGCGCCTCGGTCAACCCGGTGGACTGGAAGATCGTTGGCGGCGGCCTGGACCCCATGATGAACACCGTCTTCCCCGTCGTGCCCGGCTGGGACGTCGCCGGCGTGGTGCGCTCCGTCGGTCCGGACACCCCCGAGTTCAGCCCCGGCGACGAGGTGCTCGCCTACGCCCGCAAGGACTGGGTGCAGGCCGGCACGTTCGCCGAGCTGGTCACCGTCCCGGTCCGCGCCGTGGCGCGCAAGCCTGCCGGGCTGGGCTGGGACGAGGCGGCGGCGCTGCCGCTCGCCGGGCTGACGGCATACCGGACCCTGCAGCGGCTCGAGGTCGGCGAGGGCGACACCGTGCTGGTGCACGCGGCCGCCGGCGGCGTGGGCCTGCTCGGCGTGCAGATCGCCCGCGAGCTCGGCGCGACCGTCATCGGGACCGCCTCGGCCGGCAACCACGCCCGGCTGCGCGACCTCGGCGTCACCCCGGTCGAGTACGGCGACGGCCTCGCCGAGCGGGTGCGCGCGGTCGCGCCCGACGGGGTGGACGCGGTCGCCGACTTCGTCGGGGGCGTCCTGCCCGACACCCTGGCGGTGCTCGCGGCCGGTGGTCGCCACGCCTCGATCGCCGACCCGACCGTCGAGGAGGAGGGCGGCTCCTGGATCTGGGTGCGCCCGGACGCCGAGGAGCTGCAGTGGCTGGCCGACCTCGCCGCCGACGGTCGCCTGCGGGTCGAGATCGCGGGCCGCTACGGCCTGGACGAGGTCGCCGAGGCCTTCCGGGTGAGCCAGGAGGGGCACGTCAGCGGCAAGCTGGTCATCACGGTCGCTGACTGAGCGTCACCGCCGCCACCGACATACGCTCGGGTGATGCAGACACGCACCATCGGCAACCCCACCGTCGGCCAGCACCAGGTCGGCGCCATCGGCCTCGGCCTGATGACCTTCGACCAGAGCGGGCCCCAGCCGCGCGAGCAGCTCCGTGACACGGTGCGCGCGGCACTGGATGCGGGGGTGACCCTGTTCGACACCGCGGACGCCTACGGTCCCGGCGAGCAGGGCGCCGCCGCCCAGGGCGAGAACGAACGGCTCATCGCCTCGCTGCTCGACGAGCTCGGCGTCCGTGACCAGGTCCTGCTGGCGACCAAGGGTGGCCACGTGCGCACCGACGGTGGGGACTGGGCCACCGACAGCAGCCGCGAGCACCTGCTCTCCGCGGTGGACGCGAGCCTGGGCCGCCTGGGCGTCGAGCAGCTCGCGCTCTGGCAGCACCACCGCCCCGACCCGGACACCGCGGACGAGGAGGTGTTCGCCACCCTCAAGGAGATCGCCGACTCCGGCAAGGTGGCGATGGTGGGCCTGTCCAACGCCGACCCTGCCCAGATCCGGGCGGCGCACGCCGTCCTCGGTGACGCGCTGGTGAGCGTGCAGAACCAGTTCAGCCCGAAGTTCCGCAGCAGCCTGCCCGAGATCGAGGTATGCACGGAGCTGGGTCTGGCGTTCCTGCCCTGGTCCCCGCTGGGTGGGTTGAACGACGCCAAGCAGCTCGCCGAGCAGCACCCGGCCTTCGCCGAGGTCGCCCGGGAGCGTGGCGTCAGCCCGCAGCAGGTGGCCCTGGCCTGGGAGCTCGCACAGTCACCGGTCGTGATCCCGATCCCGGGGGCCAAGCGGCCCGCGTCGGTCACCGACTCGGCCGCCGCCGCTGAGCTGGAGCTCAGCGCCGAGGAGCTGGCCCGCCTGGACGGCTGACCGGTCAGAGCACAACGCTCGCCCGGTCAGAGCACAACGCTCGCCCGGTCAGAGCACAACGCTCGCCCGGTCGGAGCACGACGCTCGCCCGGTCGGAGCACGACGCCCGCCCGGTCGGAGCACAACGCTCGCCCGGTCGGAGCACGACGCCCGCCCGGTCGGGAGAGGGTGAGGTCAGGTGGGGTCGGCCAGCAGGTCGCCCCACCGGGCCGCGCCACCGGCGGAGAACAGGTCGGTGCCCACCACCAGCCAGGTGGCTCCCGCCGCCAGAGCTGCCTCGGCGTGCTCGCGCCGCACCCCGCCGTCCAGCCCGACCGGCCGGTGCGGGTCGCGGGCATGCAGCTGCTCCACCTTCGCCAGCGCGCCGGGGTCGAAGGTGGACCCGGCCCGTCCCGGGACCACGGACATCACCAGCACCGCGAGCCCGTCGGGGACGACCTCGACCGACGTGCCGGGCGAGATCGCCAGACCGGGGCGGCAGCCCCGCCGCTCCAACCGTCGCACGGCGCCCCGCCAGTCCTCGGACTCGGCGTGCACCACCACGGTGTCGCAGACCTCGGCCCAGGCGTCGACCACCCGCGTCGGGTGCTCCGCCATCAGGTGCGCCTCCGCGCTGGTGCCGGTGGCCCGGGAGATCCGGCCCGCCTCCTCGGGTCCGAAACCGCCCTCCGCCGCGAAACGTCCGTCCGTGCTGTCCCAGTGCAGCCGCCGCAGGCCCACCGCACGGAGCTCGGCCACCACGTCCAGCTGCTGCGCGGGCGGCACCGACCAGAGCGAACCGGCCACCGTCACGGACGGCGCCCCCTCACCCATCGAGTGCTGCCAGCGCCGCCTCGGCCAGCTCGTGGTCGACGACCGCACTGGTGATCAGACCCGCCTTGACCACCGCGCGGACGGCGTCGGCCTTCTCCGCCCCACCGGCCACACCGATCACCCGGGGCACGGCGGTGAGCTCGTCGTAGGAGATCGACACGCAACGACGCTGGAACTCCGGGTCGACCAGCTGTCCGTCGGCGCGCACCAGGATGCCGGCGATGTCGGCGACGCACCCCATCCGGGTCGCGTGCTCCACGTCCTCGGGTGGCAGCACCTCCCGCACCTGGGTGATCGGGGGGTCCCAGCTGCCGACCGAGAGCACCGCGGTGGTCACCGACGGGAAGAGGCTCATCGCCTGGGCGATGTCCGGGTGCTGCTTGAGGTTCTCCGCGGTGTCGGCGTCCTGGACGAAGAGCGGGGAGAAGATCGGGTAGACGCTGCCACCTGCACGCTGGGTGGTGTGCCGGATGATCTCGATCGGGGAGGCCCCCAGCTCGCCGCTGACGAAGCCGGTCAGCTGCACCACGGTGACCCGGGGCAGCGTGGTGAGCTGGCTGGTGGTCGAGGTCAGCGTCCGACCCCAGGTGACCCCGAGCACCTCGCCGGGGCGCACCGTGCTCGCGAGCAGGTCGGCGGCGGCGGCACCGATCTGCTGGCGCACGTTGTCCTGGTCCCCGTGCGAGCGGATGACCAGGCAGGACTGCAGCCCCAGCGCCTGCGCCAGGCGGGCCGACAGCGCCGGGTCGGGCAGCCCCACGTCGTGGATGGTGATCGTCACCACCCCCTCGTCCCGGGCCCGCGCCAGGTAGCGCGCCACCTTGAACCGGGAGATCCCGAGGCTGGCCCCGATCTCGGTATGCGGCAGCTCCTCGACGTAGTGCAACCGGGCCACCTGGGCCATCAGGGCACGGTCGCTCGGGACGGCCCCCTCGACGTCTTTGCTCACCTGAGCATCGTAGTCACGTTTTGGTCACAGATGTGAATTTCGTGTCTATGATGAGCGCTGAGCGTCATACGCTCATGTGCGTTGGTCAGATGCTCAGGTGAGCGGTGACCGGCCCTAGCCCGGACAAAGGAGTGCTTGGCCCGTGACTGTCGAGGATGACGTGCTGGACGTCGCGCGCGCCCGGCTGCTGGCGCAGGCCGACGGGATCAGGGCCCTCGCCGATCGACTCGACGACAGTTTCGTCCGGGCCGCGTCGATCCTGCTGGGCTGCCGGGGCAAGGTCTTCGTCGGCGGGTCCGGCACCTCCGGGGCCGTCGCCCGCCGGATGGCCCACGTGCTGTCCGTCGCCGGCACCCCCGCCCTCTTCCTGTCGCCGATGGACAGCCTGCACGGCGCCTCCGGGGCGATCGCCGCGGACGACGTCGTGCTGCTCATCTCGCACGGGGGCTCCTCGCACGAGGTCGTCGAGTCGGCCCGGATCGCGGTCTCGCACGGCGCCCGGGTGCTCGCCATGACGGGCCGCCCCGAGAGCCCGCTGGGATCCGTCGCCGAGCTCAGCCTGGTGGTCACCGTCGACGGGACCGCCGACATCGGGGGCGTCATCGCCACCGGCATCACGCTGGCCCAGTCCGCCTACGGCGACGCGCTCGCCGAGGTGCTGATGCGCGCCCGTGGCTACACCTGGGCTCAGTTCATGGCCACCCACCCGGCCGGCGCCGTCGGTATGCGCGACCGGATGCCCGCCGACCTGCCGCCGCTGAGCCTGTCCCCGACGTCGGGCGGTGACCCGGCATGACTGCCGCCGTGATGGGCATCGACAGCTCCACCCAGTCCTGCACCGTGGAGCTGCGGCACGCCGGGACGGGCCACCTGCTCTCCTCCGGGCGGGCACCTCACCCGACCACCCGACCGCCGGTCAGCGAGCAGCACCCGCAGGACTGGTGGGACGCCCTGGTCCTGGCCTCCCGCGCGGCCATCGCGGCCCTCGAGGAGCCGGTCGAGGTCGTCGGGGTCAGCGTCGGCGCCCAGTGCCACGGACTGGTCGCCACCGACCGGGACGGCCGGCTGATCCGGCCCGCCAAGCTGTGGAACGACACCACCTCCGGGCCGCAGGCACGCGCCATGCTGGCGGACCGGGGCGCCCCCTGGTGGGCGGAGCAGGTCGGCCTGCTGCCGTCGGCGGCCATCACCATCAGCAAGCTCGCCTGGCTCGCCGAGCACGAGCCGGACGCGATCCCGCGCATCGACCGGCTGCACGTGCCGCACGACTGGCTGACCTTCCGTCTGACCGGCCGGCATGTGACCGACCGCTCCGACGCCTCCGGCACCGGCTACTACTCCTCCCACACCGGCCGCTGGCGCCCCGACCTGCTGCAGGAGTTCGTCGGGGAGCGCGACTGGTCCGGCGCCCTGCCCCAGGTGCTGGGGCCGGAGGAGAGCGCGGGACGCGTCACCGACGAGGCCGCCGCCGCGCTGGGCATCACCGCCGGGGCCGTCGTCGGCCCGGGGGGCGGAGACCAGCACCTGGCGGCCCAGGGCATCGGGCTCCAGCCGGGTGACTGCGCCTACAGCCTGGGCACCTCCGGGGTCGTGCTCGCCTCCTCGGACACCCCCGTGCACGACACCACCGGGGAGATCGACGGCGTCGCCGACGTCACCGGCCGGTGGCTGCCCCTGGTCTGCACCCTCAACGCCACCAAGGTCACGGACACCGTCGCGCGGCTGCTCGATGTCGACCACGCGACGCTCGGCGACCTGGCGCTGGCCGCGCCGGTGACCCCCGACCGGCCGGTCCTGGCGGCATACCTGGACGGCGAACGCTCCCCGCGGCTGCCGGAGGCCCGCGGCATGCTGTCCGGGCTGGCGGGCGACCTCTCCCGCGAGCAGCTGGCCCTGGCCGCCTTCGAGGGCGTGGTGCTGGGGCTGTGGCGCGGCGCCCGCCGGATGGTCGACTTCGGGGTGCCCGACCACGGCCGGGCGATCGTCCTCGGCGGCGGCGCCCGCTCCGCCGCCTACCGGCAGGTGGTGGCGGACCTCTCGGGCCGGGACACCATCACCGTCGACGCCCCCGAGGCCACGGCGCGCGGCGCCGCCGTCCAGGCGGCGGCCCTCGTGCACGGGGAGAGCGTCGCCGCGATGACCCGGCACTGGGCACCCGAGACCGTCAGCGTCACCACGCCCCGCGACGACCGGGCCACCGGGCTCGTGGACCGCTACCAGCGCCTGGCCGCCGTGCAGGCCGACGGCACCACCTTCTAGACGACCACCCACTGACCAGCAGAAAGAGGAGACACGACATGAGCGAGATCCCCACCACGATGACCGCCAGCGTCCTCACCGGCATCGGCTCGATCGTGCTGGAGGAGCGCCCCGTCCCGGTGCCCGCCGCCGACGAGGTGCTCGTCCGGGTCCTCAGCGTCGGGGTGTGCGGCTCCGACGTGCACTACTACGCGCACGGCCGGATCGGCGAGTACGTCGTCGACCAGCCGCTCATCCTGGGCCACGAGCTCAGCGGTGTCGTCGCCGCGGTCGGGGCCGACGTGGACCCGGCCCGGGTCGGCGAGCGGGTGGCCGTGGAGCCCCAGCGTCCCTGCCGGGTGTGCGACTTCTGCAAGGCCGGCGACTACAACCTCTGCCCCGCCATGGAGTTCTACGCGACCCCGCCGGTCGACGGTGCCTTCTGCGAGTACGTCGTCATCCAGTCCGACTTCGCCTTCGCGATCCCCGACTCGATCAGCGACCACTCCGGTGCCCTGCTGGAGCCGCTGTCGGTCGGGATCGCCGGCGCCCAGAAGGGCGGCATCAAGGTCGGCGACCGGGTGCTCATCGCCGGTGGTGGCCCGATCGGCATCATCACCGCCCAGGTCGCGAAGGCCTTCGGTGCGGCCGAGGTGATCCTCACCGACATCAACCCGGCCCGCCGCGAGCTCGCTCTCCGGTATGGCGTGACCCGCACCGTGGACCCGGCGCAGGAGTCCACCGACGGCCTGGACGCGCACGTCTTCATCGACGCCTCCGGCGCCATCCCGGCGATCCAGGCCGGGATCCGGGCGACCCGCCCCGGCGGCACCGTGGTGCTGGTCGGCAGCGCCGACGAGATCCCGCTGTCCGTGCCCGACGTCGCGATGCGCGAGCTCAACGTCACCGGCATCTTCCGCTACACCGGCACCTGGCCGATCGCACGGCAGCTGGTGGCCGACGGACAGGTCGAGCTCGACTCGTTGGTGACCCACGTCTTCGGCCTCGAGCAGGTCGAGGAGGCGCTCACCGGGGACGGCGCGGACGACAGCCTCAAGCGCATCGTGCTGCCGGGGGTCCGCCGGGTCGAGGACCCGGTGGCCGCCGCCGGGGGTGCGCGGTCATGACGCAGCCGACGGCCGGCACGCAGACGGCGGCACCGCCCCGGTTGTCCGTCAGCGGCGTGACCAAGTCCTTCCCGGGCGTGATGGCGCTGCAGGACGTCTCCTTCGAGGTGCGCCCCGGCACCGTGCACGCCCTCTGCGGCGAGAACGGCGCGGGCAAGTCGACCCTGATGAAGATCATCAACGGGATCTACCAGCCGGACGCCGGGGAGATGCGGGTCAACGGCTCGCCGGTGCGGGTGCGCACGCCGATCGAGGCCCGGGACCAGGGCATCGCGATGATCTCCCAGGAGCTGAACTACGTCCCGGACATGACCATCGCCGAGAGCTTCTCGATGGGCCGGCTGCCGATGAGGCTCGGCCGGGTCGACTGGGGCCTCATCCGCCGGGAGGCCCGGCGCCTGCTCGCCGAGGAGGGCCTGGACTACCCGGTGAACCGCAAGCTCGGCAGCCTGACGGTCTCCGAGGTGCAGATGCTGGAGATCCTCCGCGCGATCTACCACGAGGCGGACGTCCTGATCATGGACGAACCGACCTCCGCCATCGCGCACCGCGAGGTCGCCTCGCTGTTCGCCAAGATCCGCCGGCTGCGGGCCGAGGGCAACTCCATCATCTACATCTCGCACAAGATGGACGAGGTCTTCGAGCTCGCCGACGACGTGACCGTGCTGCGCGACGGCGCCGTGGTCAGCAGCCAGCGGGCCGCCGACATCAGCCCCGAGCAGGTCATCGCCCAGATGGTCGGCCGTGACCTGGACCACCAGGCATACCCCAAGGAGCGCGTCGAGATCGGCGAGACGGTCCTCGAGGCCCGTGGCCTGTCCAACGCGACCCTCTTCGAGGACGTGACCCTCTCGGTCCGCAAGGGCGAGATCGTCGGTCTGGCCGGCCTGATCGGCGCCGGCCGCAGCGAGGTCGTCCGCGGCATCTTCGGCCTGGAACGGCTGGACGCCGGGGAGATCGAGGTCGACGGGGAGACGGTGCGGCTGCGCACCCCGAAGGCGGCCATCGACAAGGGCGTGGTGATGCTCTCCGAGGACCGGCGCCTGGTCGGGATCATCCCGCAGATGAGCATCAAGCAGAACGCCACCCTGGCGAGCCTGCGCAAGGTCATCCGCGGCGGCTTCACCCGCCGCCGCGAGGAGCAGTCCCTCACCCGGGAGTACTTCGACCGTCTCTCGGTCAAGGCCCCCAGCTCCGAGACGCGGATCTCCTCGCTCAGCGGCGGCAACCAGCAGAAGGTGCTGCTGGCGCGGTGGCTCATCGCCGAGCCCAAGGTGCTGATGCTCGACGAGCCCACCCGCGGCATCGACGTCGGCGCCAAGTTCGAGATCTACAAGATCATGACGCAGCTGGCCCGTCAGGGCCGCGGCATCCTGATGATCTCCTCCGAGCTGCCCGAGCTGATCGGCATGTGCGACCGCATCTACGTGATGTCGGCCGGCCGGGTGACCGCCGAGCTCACCCCCGATCAGTACTCGCAGGAAGCGATCCTCACCCACGCCATGAACGACTCCGAGGTGGTTTGACCATGCTGGCACGACTCAAGGCCCTGGACACCGGGCGCTACTCGATCTTCCTGATCCTCGCCGCCGTCGTCATCGTCGCGAGCTTCCTCAGCGAGAACTTCATGACGACCAACAACGTCACGAACGTGCTGCGCCAGGTCGCCGTGATCACGATCCTGGCCTACGGGGCGATGACGCTCATCATCGGCGGCATGATCGACCTGTCCGCTGGTGCCGTCATGGCGTTCGCCGGGGTCGTCTCGGTGATCGTCTACAAGGACACCGGCAGCATGGCGATGGCGATCCTCGCCGGCATCCTGGTCGGCGTCGCCTGCAACCTCGTCAACGCCTTCCTGGTCGCCACCCTGCGGACACCCGCCTTCATCGTCACGCTCGGCATGATGATGATCGCCCGTGGCGCGGTGCTCGAGCTCACCCAGGGCCAGAACGTCCTGCAGCTCGGGGACTTCGTGGTCCTCGGGCAGGGCTCGGTGGGCCCCCTGCCGCTG
Source organism: Serinicoccus shuyuelongi (assembly GCF_045032955.1). Classification (NCBI taxonomy): domain Bacteria; kingdom Bacillati; phylum Actinomycetota; class Actinomycetes; order Micrococcales; family Ornithinimicrobiaceae; genus Serinicoccus; species Serinicoccus shuyuelongi. Next base: position 27,423 of record NZ_JBJFZU010000002.1, read on the forward strand.
CCGACGCTCTTCCTCATCATCATCACGGTGATCGTCTGGTACCTGATGACCCAGACCCGCTACGGCCGCTCGCTGTATGCCGTCGGCGGCAACGAGGAGGCGGCCCGGGCGGCCGGCATCGCGGTCGAGCGTGTGAAGTACCAGGCCTTCATCGTCAACGGCGTGCTGGTCGGCTTCGCCGGCGTGATCTTCATGGCCCGCGTCAACGCCGGGCTGCCCAACGCCGGTGTCGGCTACGAGCTGCAGGCGATCACCGCGCCGATCATCGGCGGCACCAGCTTCTCCGGCGGGATCGGCACCACCGCCGGCACCCTGGCCGGTGCGCTCATCGTCGGCGTGCTCGGCAACATCATGAACCTGACCGGCGTCGGCTCCTACATCCAGCAGATCGTGATGGGCGTCATCATCGCGGTCGCGGTCGCCTACGACGTGTTCTCCAAGCGCGGCAAGCGCGGCACCGTGATCCTCAAGTCCCGTCCCGACAGATCGGGCGGGGCCACCGCATCCGGGGAGGCCCCCGGCACCTCGTCAGGGCCTCCACCCTCCCAGGGCAAGGAGGTGTCGACGTAGCTCCCGCCCGCGGCCGACCCTCCCGGCCGCACCCTCCCCTGTCCCACCCCACCCACCGCAGTCCACACCTTCATCAAAGGAGAAGAACGTGAGGAACCTCACCCGCAAGCTCATGACCCTCGGGGTGGCCACGGCCACCGTCACCGCGCTCGCCGCATGCTCCGACGGCGGCGGCGGTGACAGCGGCGGCGAGGGCGGCGACGACGGCTACCGCGTCGCCTACATCGCCCGCGCCCAGGTCGACTCCTTCGCCGCCTGGCTCGCCAACGAGATGCAGGCCGAGGCGGAGAACTACGACGACATCACCCTCGACGTCTTCGACGGCCAGGCCAACGACGAGATCGAGAACACCCAGATCGAGAACGCCATCGCCAACGGCTACGACGCGATCATCGTGCAGGCCAACAACGGCGAGGCGCAGCGGCCCTACATCGAGCAGTCGGTGGCCGCCGGCATCGTCACCGTCACCACCAACCCCCGGGTCGAGGACATCGAGGGCTCCAGCTCGGTCGACGCGAACCCCTACGACCAGGGCGCCGGTGTGGCGGAGCTGGCCGTGGAGGAGATCCCGGAGAACGCACGGGTCGTGGTCCTCAACGGGCCCGGCGGCAACTTCCACAGCACGGAGCGGCGCAACGCCTGGGAGCAGGAGTTCTTCGCCGAGCGCCCGGACGTGGAGATCGTGGCCGAGGACATCGCGAACTGGAACAAGGACGAGGCACTCACCCTGATGGAGGACTGGGCACTCGCCAACGACGAGATCGACGCGATCATCTCGATGAACGACAACATGGCCGCCGGTGCGCTGGAGGCCGTGCGCGGGGACGCCGCCTACGAGGACATGCTCGCCTACGGCGTGGACGGCACCCCGGAGGCGACCCTGCTCATCGACGACGGGCTGATGACGGCGACCACGCTGCAGAACGCCCAGGAGCTCGCCGAGCTGAACATGAGCACCGTGCACGACCTGCTGACCGGCGCCGAGGAGACCGTGAACGTCGACATCGGCAACCCGGTGATCACCAGCGACAACGTCCAGGAGTACATCGACCTCTACACCGAGGCCGGCCTGATCGACTGACCGACCACCGGCGACGGGGGCGGGGCGCTCTCGCCCCGCCCCCGTCGCGCTGTCCCACCGCACGCCGCACCGCCCCCGCACCCCCCACCCGAAAGGTCCCCACCGTGCCCGTCCTCGACCAGTTCTCCCTCACCGGCCGCACCGCCCTCGTCACCGGCGCCACCCGCGGCCTGGGTCGCGCCTTCGCGACCGCCCTCGCCGAGGCCGGCGCCGACATCGTCGTGCACGGTCGCGACGCCGACCTGGCCGCCGAGGTCGCCGAGGAGATCCGCGGCCTCGGACGCACCGCCACCGTGGTCCTCGGCGACCTCACCGACAGCGCCGGCGTCCGGGACGTCGTCGCCGAGGCCACCGCCGCCGGACCCGTCGACGTGCTCGTCAACAACGCGGGCGCCTGCATCCACCGACCCGCCCTCGAGGTCACCGACGAGGAGTGGGCGCACGTGCTGGACACCAACGTGACCGCGCTCTGGAGGATGTCCCAGGCCGTCGGCGCGCAGATGGTCGAGCGGGGCTCCGGCACCATCGTCAACGTCGGGTCGATCTCGGCGATGATCGTCAACCGTCCCCAGTTCCAGCCCGCGTACAACGCCTCCAAGGCCGCCGTGCACCAGCTGACCCGGTCGCTGGCGGCCGAGTGGGCCCCCAGCGGCGTCCGGGTGAACGCGCTGGCCCCCGGCTACATCAAGACCGACATGTCACCGGTCGACGAGCCGCAGTACCGCCGGATGTGGATCGAGGACTCCGCGATGCGGCGCTACGCCACCCCCGACGAGCTCGGCGGGGCCATGGTCTTCCTGGCCTCCGACGCGTCCAGCTTCGTCACCGGCTCGGTCCTGGTCATCGACGGCGGCTACACCCTCTACTGAGCCCACCGGCCCGGTGCTGCGGCCGGGCGCGCGGGCTTGGCCCGGCGCGCCCGGTCTGCCAGCATGCTGGCCCATGGGACTCCTGCAGCACGACACCCTGGTCATCGACCAGGTCACCAACGTCGTGAGCAACGACTTCGCGATCTCCGACGCCGACGGGCAGCAGGTCGGCAGCATCCGCACCGAGGGCAACGCGTTGAAGCGGATGTTCCTGGGCAGCCGCCGGCTGCTGGTCCTCGACGCCGACGGCACCGCGCTGCTGCGCCTGGAGGACACGATGACCCTGGGCCGGGACCGGATGGAGATCACCGACGGCGACGGCCGGCCGCTGGCAAGCCTGGTCAAGCGGATGTCCTTCCTGAAGAGCCGCATCACGGTCGTGGTGGACGACACGGAGCTGGACCTGACCGGCAACATGTGGGGCTTCGACTTCACCATGAGCGGCCCGCGGGGTGACCTCGCCACCGTCGCCCGCAGCTGGTCCGGGCTGGGCAAGGCGCTGCTCGGGCACAGCAGGTATGTCGTGCAGCTCACCCCGGGCGTGCCCGCCCGGGAGCGGCAGGCAGTGCTGGGATCAGTGATCGCCCTGGACCTGATCCGGGAGAAGGAGAGCCGCAGCAACGGCTGAGCCCCGGCCCAGGGCGCCTCGGGCCTAGCCGCCCAGGTGCGCCGGCAGCTCGGGGTCGACCCCGAGCCAGAGCGCCAGGTCCTGCACCTGCTCGAGCACCCGCGCCCGACGGGCGTCACCCCATACCCCGTCCTCGTGCAGCGCGTCCACGCGCAGCACGCCGTGCCTGCGGTCGACGGTCGCGTCGAGCTTGCCGACCAGCTCGTCCCCGTCCAGCACGGGCAGCGCGTAGTAGCCCCACCGGCGCTTCGCCTTGGGCTTGTACATCTCCAGCACGTAGTCGAACCCGAAGATCTCCGCCATCCGGTTCCCGGTCGAAGATCAGTCGGTCGATCGGGCAGAGCAGGGCCGAGCGTCCCTGGAACCGGTCGCCGTCCAGGTAGGCCGGGTGCACACGCCAGGTGCCCTTCACCCCCTCGACCACCGCGGGGACCCCGGCCCGGCCCGTGTGCCCGGGCTCGACCGGCCGCTCACGGCCCCGGGCGCGCAGCAGACCGAGCGCGGCCAGCCGGCGGGCGTCCTGCTCCGCCAGGGCCTGCGGCAGCGGCAGCGTGGGCACGTCGGGGTAGACCCGTCCCGCGAGGTCCCACAGCCGTTGCCCACCCTCACGACCGGCGACGGCCACCTCACCCCGGGCGACCATGAAGTCCAGCAGCCGTTGCACGTTCTTGTCGTTCGTCCACCCGGTGGAACGCCACGGGACCTCGGTGCTGTCCGGCAGGGCCGCGGTGGGCGTGGGGCCCTCCTGCTCGAGCAGGGCCAGGATGTCGCGGCGGGCCCGGTCGTTGGCCTGCACCCACCGGGCGCTGGCGAGCTGCCACGGCCGTGGCGGGCTGGGATCCTCCGCTCCCGGCCAGGCCTCCATCTGCGCGCGGTGCAGGGCGATGTCCGGCCCGGGGCGGATGTGTCCCAGGATCTCCACCAGGGTGCGGTCGGCGAGCAGCCGGTCCAGGTCCCCGGGGTCGTAGCTGCTGCCCAGCCGGCTCCACAGCACCAGGTGCTGCGCCGGGGCGAGGGCCGAGACCGGGTCGATCTGCAGCAGCGTCAGCTCGGTGACGGTCTCGACGACGTCGCCGGGGCGCGGCCTGCTGAGCAGCTGAGCCCGGACGGCGACCCGTCGCGCGTCCCGGCGGGACAGCACCAGCGGTGGGCCCTCACCGTCACCGGTCATGCGCCACCCAGGCCGCCGGGGGCGTCCAGCCCTCCGGCGGGTCCTCCCCGACCCGCCCGTCGATGCTCTCCCGGAGCAGGTCGGCGTGCCCGGTGTGCCGGGCATACTCCTCCAGCAGGTCGAAGAGCAGCCGGCGCAGGCTCGCCTCCACCCCGAACGGGCGGAACCACTCGACGCCCTGGTCGAGACCGCCGGCCTCCAGCACCTCCCGGATACGGCCCCTGGTGGCCAGCACCGCTGCGTCGTAGCGGGCGTAGAGCTCTTCAGGGCTGTCCTCGGCGGCGGAGGTGAAGTCCCAGGTCGTCTGGTCGTGGTCCCACTCCACCTCGGTCCACGGGCTCCCCGGTGAGCTGCCGTCCAGCTTCGTCGTGGCAGAGCTCACCTCCACCCAGGTCAGGTGCTTGAGCAGGCCGCCGAGGGTGAGGGTGGAGGCGCCCACGGTGGCCGACAGCGCCGCGGCGTCCAGGCCCTCGGCCTTGTAGCGGAAGGTCATCCGCTGCCGGTCCAGACCGCCGAGCAGGTGGCCGAGCTCGTCTCCGGCCGTCGGGGGCTCCCAGGCGGGGGTGGTCGTCGTCGGCGTCATGGCGCCACCATAGGACCGGGTGCGGACAGATGGTGTCCGCGAGCCGCCGGGACGCGGCGACCGGCGCCGGGCCTAGCGTGAGGCCGTGGACCGACCCGAGGAACCGACTTCCGCCGGTGGTGGCCGAGCGCCGCAGCGGCCGCCCGGCGGACGCCCGGCGACCGCTGGGCTACGGCCGGGAGGCCTTCGTCTGGGCGATGATCGCCGCCTTCGGCCTGTTCACCGCCGGCTCGATCCTGTCGATCACGCACGGGATCTCCCAGCTCGGTGCCCAGGAGGAGGCGGGCGACTACACGCTCAGCTACCTGGTGCTGGGCATCGCCTTCGTGCTCGAGGGCATCTCCTTCACCCAGGCGGTGCGGCAGACCCGGTCCTCGGCCAGAGCACTGCAACTGCGCCCGATGCGCTACATCCTGGACACCTCGCAGACGACGCTGCGCGCCGTCTTCTTCGAGGACGCGGCGGCGCTGCTCGGCATCCTCCTCGCCGCGGGTGGCCTGGTGCTGCACCAGGTCACCGGGGACGCGGTCTACGACGCGCTCGGGTCGATCCTGGTCGGCGTGCTGCTGGGCGTGGTGGCGCTGCTGCTGATCGTGCGCAACGGCCAGTTCCTGGTCGGTCAGAGCGTCAGCCCACGCACCCGGGAGATGGCGGTGCGGGCGCTGCTCGAATCCCCCGAGGTGGACCGGGTGACCTTCCTGCACATGGAGTACGTCGGTCCCGCACGCATCTTCCTCGTCGCGTCGGTGGACCTGACCCTGGACGACCGCGAGTCGGTGCTGCAGGGACGGCTGCAGGCGATCGAGGACCGGCTGGGCGCGCACCCGGCCATCGAGCGGGCGGTGCTCTCGCTCTCGGCGCCGGGCGAGGAGACCCTTAGCCTGGGCTCCACCGGGACGCCGTGAGCGAGGCCAGGTCGGACAGCGTGGCCCGCAGCAGGTCGTCGTCCCGGCCGACCAGCCAGGACGCCGCGCTGCCGAAGAGCACCCCGAGCACCTGCTCGGCGACCAGCTCCACCGGCGCGTCCCACCGGCCCCCCGCGCGGTCCGTGACACCGGTCAGCAGGTCGGTCACCAGCCTGCGGTAGGTGGCGGTGCTCTCCTGCACGATGGCGCGCAGCTCGGGGTCCCGGGCCCCCATCAGGCTGAGCTCCTGCAGCACCAGCTCGGTCTCCGGGTCGGCGGTCAGCCGGTCGGCGTAGGCCCGGCAGGCGCGGGCCAGGACCTGGGTCGCACCACCCTCGAGGTCGACGGTCGAGAAGACCCGGGTGGCCCCCTCGACGTCGGCGGCGAACACCGCCTTGAGCAGCTCGTGCTTGGAGGAGAAGGCGTAGTGCACGGACCCGTGCGGCACCCCGGCCTCGGCGGCCACCGCCCGGGTGGTCACGGTCCACGCCCCCTCGCGGCGCATCACCTGCACCGCGGCCTCCACCAGTTCGATCCGGCGTCGGGCCATCGGCACCTGGGGGCGGCGTGCGCGGGCGGGGGTCACGCCCCGACCCTCGCAGACCCGGTTGCCGGGGTGTCCGCCGGTGCCGGGTCCGCCTCCGGGCCAGCGGTGTCCGCCGGTTCGGGGTCTGCGCCGTCGGTGACCGGACCGGCGAGCCCCCGGAACGCGATGACCACCGCGGCGAGCAGGACCACGGCGCTGGTCGCAGCCACCACGTCCATCCCGGCGACGAACGCCTGGGACGCCTGCTGCGTCAGCGCCAGCCCGACCTCGCCCGGCAGCGACCCGGCGATCTCATGGGCCGCACCCAGGGTCTGGCTCGCGCCCGCCACCTGCGCCGGGTCCAGCCCGGCCGGGGCACCGGCGCCGAGACCACGGGCATACACCGCCATCCCGAGGGTGCCCAGCACCGCGGTACCCATGGCGCCGCCGAACTCGTAGCCCGTCTCGGAGATCGCCGACGCGGCGCCCGCCCGCGAGGGCGGCGCGGTGGTGAGGATGACGTCGTTGGTCAGCGTCTCGGCCAAGCCGATCCCCAGCCCGATCAGCAGCGAGCTGGCCACGAAGGTCGACAGCGGGCCCGCGGCCTCGAGCCTGCTGGCCAGCAGCATGCCTGTCGTGAGCAGGGCGAGACCGGTGACGATCACGACCCGCACCGGCACCACCCGGGCCAGCGCCGGGGAGGTGAGGGCGCCGGCGATGGTGGCCAGCGCGAGCGGTAGCAGCCACAGCCCCGCCTGGGCCGAGCCCATCCCGAGCACCAGCATCAGGTACTGCGGGAAGAAGAACATCACCCCGAGCAGGGTGAAGACCGCGATGACGTTGACCAGCACGGCGGCCGAGAAGCCGGGCCGGGCGAAGAGCCGGGTGTCGATCATCGGGTGCTCCAGCCGCCGCTGGCGACGGACGAAGACGGTCAGCAGGGCGGCCCCGGCGACCAGGGTGGCCAGGTCGACCCAGCCCGCGTCCTTGACCGCGGACTTCAGCGAGTAGACGACCAGCAGCAGCCCGGCGATGGACAGCAGCGCCGACGGGACGTCGAAGGGGCCCGGGTGCGGGTCCTTGGACTCCGGCAGCAGGACCAGGGCCGCGACCATGAAGACGACCATGACGGGCACGTTGATCAAGAAGACCGAGCCCCACCAGAAGTGCTCCAGGAGCAGACCGCCCAGCACCGGCCCCAGCGCGGCGCCGCCGGAGAAGGCGGCCGCCCAGACCGCGATCGCGGCCTGCCGCTCCCGGCGCTCCGGGAAGATCGTGCGCAGCAGCCCCAGGGTGGAGGGCATCAGGGTGGCGCCGCCCAGACCCAGCAGGGCCCGCGACGCGATGAGCATCTCCGGCGAGGTCGAGAAGGCGGCCAGCGCCGAGGCCAGCCCGAAGGCCGGCGCTCCGATCAGGAGCAGCCGGCGGCGCCCGAAGCGGTCACCGAGGCTACCCATCAGCACGAGCATCCCGGCCAGCAGGAACGAGTACAGGTCGATGATCCAGAGCAGCTGGCTCGAGCTCGGTTCCAGGTCGGCGCTCAGGGCAGGGACGGCGACCCCGAGGACGCTCATGTCGATGCTGATGAGCAGCACCGGGAGCACGAGGACGGCCAGGGCGGACCAACGGCGCAGGACGGACACGACGACCTTCGTTTCGATCGGGGCCGACGGCACGGCGTCGGCTCAGAGGGATGGTGACGGCTCCATCGTCGCACAAGTTTGGCCATACGGCCAAACTTGTGCGAGACAGCCCGTCCACAGGTGGACCTGGCACCCTCGGCACGTGCTCCTCGACCTGTGGGACCGGGCGACCACCACGCAGCCTCCGCTGCCGTGGCAGGTCGGTCTCGCGCTCGGCGGCCTCGCCCTGCTGGTCACCTGGAGCCCGCTCGGGTACCGACTGGTCCGGCACCTGGTCACCCTCATCCACGAGGCCGGGCACGCCCTCGTCGCCGCCCTGGTGGGTCGGCGGCTGACCGGCATCCGGTTGCACTCGGACACCTCCGGGGTCACCCTGTCCCGCGGCCGCCCGGGCGGCCCGGGGATGGTCGCCACCGTGCTGGCCGGCTACCCGGCACCCGCGGTGGTGGGCCTGGCGGGTGCCGTCGTGCTCGGCGCCGGGTATGCCGCCGGCCTGCTCTGGGCACTGGTCCTCACCTGCACGCTGATGCTGCTGCTGATCCGCAACCTCTACGGCCTTTGGGTGGTGCTGGCGACCGGCTCCGCGGTGGCGGCGCTCTCCTGGACGGGCTCGCCGCCGGTGGTCGCCGGGACGGCATACCTGGTGGTCTGGGCGTTGCTGCTGGCGGCACCCCGCTCGGTGGTGGAGCTGCAGCGGCAGCGGGGCCGACGGGGCGGGTCCGGCAGCGACGTCGACCAGCTGGCCCGCCTCACCGGAATCCCGGCCGGGGTGTGGATCGCGCTCTTCTGGGTCCTCTGCGTGCTCTGCCTGGCGCTCGGCGCGCGGGAGCTGCTGCCCCTCGCCTGACCCTGGGCACCCCTTCCCCGTGGGGGTATGCTGACCGAGACCGTGCCGGGGGTGCGGTCTTCTGGCGGGGAACGGAGGAGGGACGAACCATGTGCGACGGGTCCGAGACCGAGCACACGTATGTCGACAACCCCGAGATCGCCGCGCGCGCCACCCTGAGAAGTCAGGCGGCCGACCCGGTGCGTGGGATCCGGGACGTCTTCGACGGGGTCGAGCGGGCGATGGCGGCCGGCGCCTGGACCGGGGGGCCGGCGCGCAGCTGGGAGGAGGAGCTGAGCGGTCGCGTGCAGCGGGTTCGTCGCGCGACCGACGGCTTCGAGCAGGACTTCTTCGACCACGTGGCGCGATTGCCTGCTCGGGTTCCGCAGTGCGAGGTGCGCAACAGCCCGTTCCCGACCTACCCGCTGGGAGATCCCCCATGGCCCGGGTGAGCGTTCACCTGGAAGAGATGGCGTCACTGGTCCGCGAGCTCCGCAAGGTCGCGGCGTCGCTCGCCGGGGATGTCGAGACGATCGACTCCGCTGTCAGGTGGAACGGTGGGGCCAAACGGATCGGTGGCGAGTCCTTCACCTCGACGCGCTTCGACAACCTCTCCGAGGTGGGCGCCTGGGCCGATGACCAGGTGCCGACACTGAGCCGCCAGCTGGACTACGCCCGGTGGCTCCAGAGCTCCACACCAGGGATGCAGGGTGAGGTCAGTTTCGACGCCGATGACGTGCCGCACCTGGACGACGAGGAGATCCAGGACCGGGCACGCGAGGCCAACAACCTGCTGAGCACCATGCCGCCGATCTCTGACAGGCTCGTGCTGCTGCTCCAGACCTACGGCTTCGACGAGCGCTTCGCCGGCGTACTGGATCCGCCGATCGAGGCCCTCGAGATGATCCAGGTGGCTCGCGGGGAGGTCGAGCCCGAGGACCTGGAGGCCTTCGACGAGGACTACGCGGTGGTGCTGGAGTCCCTGGGGCTCATCGCCAGCCTGGAGTCCGGTCGTTACGATCCCGAGATCGCCCAGGGCTGGCTGGGGGGCCTGCCGGACTTCTCCCGGCACGGCACCCGGGATCTGAAGCTCGAGGCCATGCTGATGTCCTACGGCACCTGGGACGAGGGCTACCTGGACGCGTTCGCGGAGAACCTCATCGAGCGGCAGCGCGAGGACCCGGAGATCTGGACCAAGACCATGTTCGGTCACTCCGGGCACTACGACTCGGTCTACAGCCCGATCCTGCCCGGCGGCGAGGAGTACAAGGACCCCTTCGTCGGCCTGATGGCAGCCCTGTCGAACAACCCCGCCGCCTTCGAGCGGGTGGTGATGGAGGCCGGCGAGGGCGCCGACATCATGGTCGACGGCGAGCGCGTGCAGATCCCCGAGCGGCTGCGCTTCCTGATGCTGGAGCGGGCCTGGCCCGAGGACGGCGGCATCTCGCTGCAGCTGGCGCTGCGCGAGGCGATGCGCTCCGATGAGCCCTGGGTCACCGACCTGCAGGAGTCGCTGGAGAACGTCGTCCAGATGGACCCGCCCAAGGAGGTCAGCTGGTACTCCTGGGCCGGCCACGTGGGCCTCGACATCCTCGGCCTCATCCCGGTGGTCGGCAACTGGGCGGACGGCCTCAACGCCTCCTGGTACGTGGCCGAGGGCAACTACCTGTCGGCGAGCCTGTCGGCGGCGGCCCTGGTGCCGCTGCTCGGGCAGGGCACCACCCTGTCGAAGTGGGTCAACCGGATCACCCGGACCGGGCAGGCCGGGGCGCAGGGCGGCTCCGCGGTGCTCACCGTCAAGGACCTGATGGCCCTGCTCGACCCGGCGAACTTCGAGGTGCGCAACCCCGGCACGCCTCAGGAGCGGGTGCTGTTCCAGGGGCAGGAGGTCTCCGAGGACGCCGTCTTCGTCCCGGACCAGGCCTGGACCGACGGCGAGGTCGAGCTCGACCCCGACCAGACCTACCTGTTCGGCGGGTCCGTGATGGTCACCACCGGTCCCGACGGTGAGGTCCTCGAGGTCTTCGGTGACATCGACGCGCTCAACCCCGACCAGCAGGCGACGATCAGGTCGCTGGGCGGCTGACGACGAACTCGACCTCGAACCCCTGGACGTTCTCCAGGAACAGGGCGGTGTGCTCCGGGCCGCCGGCGTGCGGGTAGCCGTCCGCGAACAGCTCGCTCCACCCGTGCGACCCGGCACCGGCGCGGATCGTGTCCAGCTCGGCGCGGTCCGCGACGGTCAGCGCCAGGTGGTTCAGCCCGGCCCGCATCCGGTCGTGCGGGCCGGTGACGGCCGGCGACTGCTCCAGCACGAGGTAGGGGCCTGAGGGGTGCCGCCACACCCGGCCCTGCGGCCAGGCCGGGTCGTGGTCGGCCGACCACCCCAGCCTGGGCAGCAACCACCCGAAGGCGTCCTCGCTGCCGAGCAGGTCCTCGGTCCACAGCTCGATGTGGTGCACCGGGTGGGTCATCGGCGGCACGCTAGCAGCGGCCCCCACCCTGCCGTCACCGGGTGCCGGTGTAGACGCCGCGCAGCCGGAACCGCATGGCCGGCGCCGCCAGCTCCTCGACCGCGTGCGCGGTCCACCCCGCGGTCCGGGCGCAGGCGAAGAGGGCCACCCCCGCGTCCCGGGGCAGGTCGTGGGTGAGCACCAACAAGGCGAGGGCGACGTCCACGGTCAGCACCCAGTCGCGACGCTCGAGAAGCTCCGCCTCGAGGTGGCGCACCGCCGCCCAGGGAGCGGGGTCGCCGGTGCCGTGCTCGAACCGGTCCAGCAGCAGCTGGGCGCGCGGGTCCTGCTCGGTGTACACGAGGTGCCCGAAGCCGGGTGGTCGTCCCCGGACCAGTGCCGTGTCGAGTGCCTGCTGGGGGTCGCGCAGGGCCGCCCGCAGCCAGTCGACCACGGCCAGCGAGGCCGCTACGTGCACAGGGCTGTCCGCCGCCGCCAGCCCGGCGAGCAGGCACGAGTAGGCGTCGCTGCCCGCCGAGACCGCCACCCGGACCGCCGTCGTCGAGGTCGCCAGGTCGTGGTCGGCCAGCAGCACCAGGACCATGTCCAGCAGGTCGAGCGGCACCCCGGGCAGGTATGCCGACAGCGAGGCCGCGAGCCCGGCGTCACCGGCCGGGCGGGACGGCATACCGGACACCGAGGCGGCCATCACGCCCGCGCAGCGGGCACCGGCAGACGCGAAGGCGGCAGGGCTCCGGTCGTGGCGACCGGGGTCGGTGCCGGCCGCCACCAGGACGGCGTGCTTGAACCGGTCCAGCACGGGGGTCACGGGCGGCAGCGCGGACATCACCCGGTCCAGCTGCTCCCCTCCCCCGTCCGACGCCGGTGCGGGCAGGCCCACCAGCAGGTCACGGACCTGCTCGAAGGTGGCCGCTCCGGCCAGCCGCCGGACGTCGGAGCCGCGGTAGGCCAGCGACCCGGGCCCGATCTCGGTGATCGCCGTCCGCACGTCCTCGGCGACGCCCGTGCGACGTCGACCGGAGCGCCCCGGTCCCCCCGCCACGGACTGCACCTCGCGCACGTCGAAGAGACTGCCGATCCGCGGGTCCCGGCGCACCGGGGCGAGCACGCCGCGGCTGACGTAGGCGTAGACCGTCTGCACCTTCACCCCGAGGTGCTCGGCGACCTGGGCGGTGGTCAGCTCGCCGGCCGGGCCGTCGCTCACCGGCACCCGTACATTGACTTGATCAACGTTGACACCACATCAACACTACCCGCAGGCTCGGGCCATGACCACGCATACCGCACCGCCCGGCCTCAAGGGTCTCGTCGTCGCCCGCACCAGCACCGGGGACGTGCGCGGCACCGAGGGCTTCTACCACTTCCGGGAGTACTCGGCGCTGGACCTGGCCCGGCACCGCTCCTTCGAGGACGTCGCCCACCTGATGATCGAGGGGCACCTGCCGGACCCGGCGGAGTCCGCCGCCTTCGCCGCCGAGCTCGCCGCCGCCGCGACCCTGCCGCACGAGCTGCTGGAGGTGCTGCTCGCGGTCGCCCGCTCCGGGCGCGACCGGGACGCCCTGGCCCGGCTACGGACCGCGGTCTCGCTGCTCGGCTCGATCGAGGGCTTCGGTCCCACCTACGGCGCGGACCGGGCCGCGGTCCGGGCCGAGGTGCTGCGGCTGGTGGCCACCGTGCCCGTCCTGCAGGCGGCGCTGCACCGGCTGCGTCGCGGGGAGGCGCCGCTGCCGCCGCGTCCCGAGCTGGGCGCAGCCGGGAGCTGGCTGTGGATGCTCTCCGGGCAGGAACCGGCGCCCGAGCACGCCGCCGCCGTCGGGGCATACCTGGTCAGCACCATCGACCATGGCTTCAGTGCCTCCACCTTCTCGGTGCGGGTCACCACCTCCTCCGGTGCCGACGTCGCCTCCGCGGTGTGCGCCGCGATCGGGACGTTCTCCGGACCGCTGCACGGGGGAGCCCCGGACCGGGCGCTGGACGCGCTGGACGAGATCGGCAGCCCGGACCGTGCCCGCGGATGGGTGCGGGAGCGGGTCGGGGCCGGCGAACGGATCATGGGCTTCGGGCACGCCGTCTACCGCACCACCGACCCGCGGGCGGTGCTGCTGCGAGAGTGGGCCGAGCGGCTGGGCGGACCGCTGGCCGAGCTGGCGGTGCAGGTGGAGCGGGAGGTGACCCAGGCCCTCGCCGAGCTCAAGCCGGGGCGGGAGCTGCACACCAACGTCGAGTACTACGCCGGGGTCGTGATGGAGCAGTGCGGCATCCCGCGGGAGATGTTCACCCCCACCTTCGCGGTGGCCAGGGTGGTCGGCTGGGGTGCGCACGTGCTGGAGCAGACGCAGGACCCGCGGATCATCCGCCCGGCCGCGCAGTACGTGGGCCCGGAGGCGCCGCAGCCGCTGCCCTGAGTCAGGATGTGCGCATGAGCACTGGCACTGGCACCGAGCCCTCCGTACCCGGCGACCCGACCACCGTCACCCTGACCGCGGGAGACCTGCAGGTGGCCCTGGTCAGCACCGGCGCCGCGGTGACCCGGCTGCTGGTCGGTGGCGGGTCCGGCGACGGGCCCGAGGAGGGCGTGAACGTGGTGCTCGGGCACCAGCACCTGTCCTCCTACCGGGAGGTGGGCGGCTACCTGGGGACGGTCGTCGGTCGGTGCGCCAACCGGATCGACGGCGGGCGGTTGCCGCTGGGGGGCACCACCCACCAGCTGGTCCGCAACGACCGCGGCAACACCCTGCACGGCGGGTCCGACGGGCTCGACCGTCGCGAGTGGCGGCTGGAGGGTGCGACCGGGACCGAGGCGACCTGGTCGCTGACCTCGCCGGACGGCGACCAGGGCTTCCCGGGGACGCTGCAGGTGCGCGTCAGGTATGCCGTGGCGCCCGGGGTGGTGAGCATCGAGTACACCGCCACCACCGATGCGCCGACGCCGGTGAACCTGACCAACCACGCCTTCTTCGCCCTCGACGGGGAGGGGGCGGGTGACACCGGTGGCCACCTGCTCGGGGTGGATGCCGACGCCTACCTGCCGACGCGGGAGGACCAGATCCCGACCGGGGAGGTGCGCGACGTCGAGGGCACCCCCTTCGACCTGCGGGAGGCGGCGGAGGTGTCCACGGTGCTGGCGGAGGAGGACGACGAGCAGGTCCGGATCGCCGGCGGCATCGACCACCACTACGTGGTGCCGGGCGAGGGCCTGCGCCGGCACGCGACCCTGGTCGGCCGCTCCGGTCGCCGGCTCGAGGTGTGGAGCGACCAGCGGGGGATCCAGGTCTACACCGGCGCGCACTTCGACGGGACCCTGCGGGGGACGTCGGGGTCCGTCTACCAACGGGGGGCCGGCATCGCCCTGGAGACCCAGGGGTTCCCGGACGCCGTCAACCACGAGAGCTTCCCGAGCGTCCTGCTCCGTCCGGGGCAGACGTACCGCTCCCGCACCGAGTGGCACCTCACCTGACCCTCCCCTTCTTTCCTCCGACCGAGCGTCGCCCGTGGTTGCCCTCAGCCCCACCGAGCATCGCCCGGACCACTACTGTCAGCGGACCAGGGCACACTGGTCCCATGAGCAGCCCGGCCCAGCGCAGCGACCTCTCCACCTGGGGGCGCCGGGTGCTGCCCGTGCTGCTGCTCGTCGCGCTGATGTGGGTGGTCGAGGTCGTCGACCTGCTGCTGCCGCTCTCGTTGGACCAGTTCGGCATCCGCCCGCGCGATCCGGGCCACCTGGCCGGGATCGTGCTCAGCCCGTTCCTGCACCTCGGCTTCGGCCATCTCGTCGCCAACACCCTGGCCCTACTCGTGCTGGGCTCGTTGCTGGCGCTCTCGACCCGTCACCTGTGGCTGGTCACGACCGGGGTCGTGGTGCTGGGCGGGCTCGGCGTGTGGCTCCTCGGAGGCCCGAGCACCGTGCACATCGGGGCCAGCGGTGTCGTCTACGGGTATGCCGCCTTCCTGGCCGTCTACGGCTTCGTCGCCCGACGCCTGGGGCAGGCACTGCTCGGCGTGCTGGTGATCCTGGTCTACGGCTCGATGGTCTGGGGCGTGCTGCCCCTGCAGACCGGCGTCTCCTGGCAGGCGCACCTCTTCGGCGCCGCTGCGGGCATCGGGCTGGCGGTCTGGCTCGGCCGTCGTGACCGGCCGCGGAATGCCCGGCGGCACGGGGCGTTGACCCTGTCATGAAGCGCATCGGCTTTCTCTCCTTCGGGCACTGGACCCCGCACCCCCAGTCGGCCACGCAGTCGGCCTCGGACGTGCTGCTGCAGTCGATCGACCTGGCCGTCGCGGCCGAGGAGCTCGGCGCGGACGGCGCCTACTACCGCATCCACCACTTCGCCCGGCAGCTCGCGTCCCCGTTCCCGCTGCTCGCGGCCGTGGGGGCACGCACCAGCCGGATCGAGATCGGTACCGGCGTGATCGACATGCGCTACGAGAACCCGCTCTACATGGTGGAGGACGCGGGTGCGGCCGACCTGATCTCGGGTGGCCGGCTGCAGCTCGGCATCAGCCGGGGTTCGCCCGAGCAGGTCGTCGAGGGCTACCGCCACTTCGGTCACGACCCCCGCGACGAGGAGAGCGACGCGGACATGGCGCGCCGGCATACCGACCGCTTCCTGACCGCGCTGGAGGGCGAGGGCTTCGCCCAGCCCAGCCCCCGGCCGATGTTCCCCAACCCGCCCGGGCTCCTCCGGCTCGAGCCGCACTCCGAGGGGCTACGGGACCGCATCTGGTGGGGCGCCGGCAGCCGGGCGACGGCCGAGTGGGCCGGCACGCAGGGGATGAACCTGATGAGCTCGACGCTGCTCACCGAGGACGCCGGTCTGCCCTTCCACCAGCTCCAGGCCCAGCAGATCCAGCTCTTCCACGACGCCTGGGCCGCCGCCGGCCACACCCGCGAGCCACGCACCTCGGTCAGCCGCAGCATCTTCCCGCTGCGCACCGCCCAGGACCACGCCTACTTCGGGCTGGAGCGGCGCAGCGCGGACCAGGTCGGCATCATCGACGGCGGACGCGCGACCTTCGGCAAGACGTATGCCGCCGAGCCGGAGGAGCTGGCGCGTCAGCTGGCGCAGGACGAGGCGATCGCCGCCGCGGACACCCTGCTGCTGACGGTGCCGAACCAGCTCGGCGTCGACTACTGCGCGCACGTCATCGAGGGGGTCCTGGAGGTCGCCGGCGAGCTCGGCTGGCGTTAGTCCTCGACGACGAAGTCCGCCACCTCGCGGTGCCGCAGCGCCACCCAGGCGGACGCACCGAGGCAGGCGAGGGCACCCAGCAACGCCGACCAGGCGGGCGTCGTCAGCCCGGCCACCGCCCCGGCGCGGGCGTTGCCGATGTCCGGTCCCGCGACCCCGATGACGTGCTCCACCGCGGAGACGCGGCCGAGGTGGCTGTCGGCGGTGGCGAGCTGGACCATGGCCGCACGGGAGGTCACCGAGACGGTGTCGGCCGCCCCGGCGACCACCAGGAACGCCAGGCACAGCCACGCCGTCCCGGCCAGGGCGGCGGCACCGAAGCCGACCAGCGCGACGCCCCACACCCCGACCGCGAGCAGCTGCACCCGCCCCAGATGGGCGGTCCGGGTGACCAGCCCCGACGCCAGGCCCGCGCTCACCCCGCCGACGGCGATGCTGCTGAGGAAGAGGCCCAGGGTGCGCGGGTCGCTGTCGAAGAGCTCGGTGTTGACCATCGGGAAGAGCGCCACCGGAAAGGCCAGCAGGGTGGCTGCCAGGTCGAGCAGGAAGGACCCGCGCAGCACCGGGTTGCGGCGCACCTGCTGCACGCCCTCGCCGATCATCACCAGCGCCCGCCGCAGACGGCGACGCAGCCGGGCGGTCGCCCGCGCCGGGTCCGCGGACCGTGCGGAGGGCACCCCCCGCCGCGGCGGCATCGCCGGTAGTGACCACACCGACCACCAGCTGATCAGCAGGGCCACCGCATTCACCAGGTAGCAGACCGCCACCGACGTGGCGCCGATCAGCACCCCTCCCAGCGCCGGACCGACCAGCATGGCCGCCTGGAAGCTCACCATCTGCAGGGCGATCCCGGCGGGCACCAGCGACCGGTCCAGCAGCCGCACGGTGAACGTGCGGCGGGCCGGGGCACCCAGCGCACCGAAGGCCGTCTGCACGCTGATCAGCACGAGGAGCAGCGGCAACGGGTAGGCCCCGAGCAGGATCTGGGTGGCCAGCGCCAACGCCGCCAGCGACTGGCCTGCGGTCGCCCAGAGGCCGACCTTCCGACGGTCCAGCACGTCGGCCACCGGCCCGCCGACCAGGCCCATGACGATCATCGGACCGGCCTGCGCCAGCCCGAGCGCCGCGACCCAGAAGGGGTTGCGGGTCAGCTCCCACACCTGGAAGAGCACGCCGACCACGGCGATCTGCGCCCCCAGACCGGCCAGCATCCCGCCCAGCCACAGCCGCCGGAACGGCGCGCTGCGGTGCAGCGGGGTCAGGTCGATCAACGCCCCCCGCGGGCTCACCGGCTCACTCGAGGGGTCCGGGCGGCAGGTGGTCGTCCAGCCGTTCGGCGAACGAGCGCCGCGCCAGCGCGGCGGCCATGTCCGCGGCGACCTGGCTGGCGGCATACGGCAGCTCGGCCTCGAGCTCGGCGATCGCGGCCTCGGTGGCCCGCCACTCGTCCTCGGCGAGGGGCACCAGGGCGCGCCCTCGGCCGGTGAGGGTGATGACGCGGGTACGCCCGTCCTCACCGACCTCGCTGCTCACGAGCTCGGCCTGCCGCATCTGACTGATGGTCTGGCTGAGCGCCGAGTGGGTCCGGTCCAGCTCGCGGGCCAGCTCGGTGATCGTCATCGGACCGAGGTGGGCCAGGCGCACCAACGGCAGCACATAGCGGCTGCGGACCTGGCCCTGACCGCGCGCCCGGTAGGCCTCGGTGATGGCCGTGTCTATCTCGGCGAGGACCTCGAAGAGCTGCCGGAGGCGGCTCTCGCGGGTCGGGTCGTCGGATGTCACAGCGCTAATATAACAGCGCTGTCAGGTATGCTGCCCTCGCCTGGGAGGATGGCCGCATGCGAGCCCTCGTCCTGGATGCCGCCCGCGCACTGCCCCGGGTGGACGCCGTCCCCGACCCTGCCCTGCCCGAGGACGGGGTGCTCGTCCGGGTCACCGCGACGGGGCTGTGCCGCAGCGACTGGCACGCGTGGGCCGGGCACGACGACGGCATCACCTTCCCCCATGTGCCGGGGCACGAGCTCGCCGGGCACGTCGCCGCGGTCGGCGCGTCGGTGCGGCAGTGGCACGGCGGGGAGCGCGTCACGGTGCCCTTCGTCTGCGGGTGCGGTCGGTGCACCTGGTGCCTGGCCGGTGACGCGCAGGTCTGCCCCGACCAGCAGCAGCCCGGTTTCACGCACGACGGTTCGTTCGCCGAGCTGGTGGCCGTCCATGCCGCCGACGTGAACCTGGTGGCCGTCCCCGACGACGTCGACCTCGCGACCGCTGCCGCCCTCGGCTGCCGCTTCGCGACGGCATACCGGGCCCTGGTCGCGCGCGCACGTGTCACCGCCGGGGAGTGGGTCTGCGTGGTCGGCGCCGGCGGGGTCGGGCTGAGCGCGGTGATGATCGCCCGGGCGCTCGGGGCGAGGGTGGTCGCCGTCGACCGGAACGCGGAGGCGCTCCGGGTCGCTGCCGGGCTGGGGGCCGAGCACACGGTCCTGGTCGGCGACGAGGGCGGGGCAGTGGGCGGCGACGGCGCCGATGGTGCCGGCGCCGTCCCGGACACGGTCGCCGAGCTCACCGGAGGTGGCGCGCACGTCTCGGTGGACGCCGTGGGGAGCGCCGGAACCTGCGCCGACGCGATCCGCAGCCTGCGCCGGCGCGGCCGGCACGTGCAGATCGGGCTGCTCCCCGCCATGGACGGTCACCCGCGGGTGCCGATGGACCGGGTGATCGGCTGGGAGCTCGACCTGCTCGGCAGCCACGGGATGGCTGCGGTCGACTACCCCGGGATGCTGGCCCTCATCGAGCAGGGGTCGCTGCAGCCGCAGCGTCTGATCGAGCGCACCATCGGGCTGGCGGAGGCCGCCGAGCTCCTTCCCGGCTTCGACCGGGCCCCGGTCGCCGGCATCACCGTGATCGACCCCACCCGCTAGCGCACGCCGACCCCTGCTAGACCTGTGCCATGAGACTGCTCCTGCTGGGCGGCACCGCCCACCTCGGCTCCACCGTCGCCACCCGGGCGCTGGCCCGCGGCCACCAGGTGACCTGCCTCGCGCGCGGGTCGGCGGACCCGCCCGAGGGCGTGACCTTCGTGCGCGGCGACCGGGACGACCCGGACGGGCTGTCGGCGGTGCGCGACGAGGAGTGGGACGTCGTCGTCGACGTCACGCGGCAGCCGGGGCAGGTCCGGCGGGCCGTCTCCGAGCTCCGCACGCGTCACTGGGTCTTCGTCTCCACCGCCAACGTGTATGCCGCCGCCTCCGCTCCCGGGTACGACGAGGACACCCCGCTGCTGGAGCCGCTCGAGGGTGAGGCGATGACCTCGGTGGAGGAGTACGGGCCGGCCAAGGTCGCCTGCGAGCGCGCGGTGACCGAGGGGGCGCGTGCCGGTGGTGGCACCGCGACATTGGTGCGGGCCGGGCTGATCGGTGGGCCTGGCGACGACTCTGCCCGGGTCGGCTACTGGCCGTGGCGCCTCGCCCATCCCAGCGGTCCGGACGTCGTCGTGCCGGACGACCTCGACTTCCCGGTGGCCTTCATCGACGTCCGGGACATCGCGGCCTGGGTGGTGCACGCCGCCGAGCAGCGGCTGGACGGGGCGTTCAACGTCACCGGCCCGCCGACCACGCTGGGGACGGTGCTGGAGGAGTCCGCCCGGGTCGCCGGGGCGACGGTGCCCCTGCGGCCGGTCCCGGTCGCAGAGCTGACCAGGCTCGGGGTGCGGCCGTGGATGGGGCCGCGGTCACTGCCGCTGTGGATCGACGACCCCGCGCTGCGGCACTTCGCCGTGATGGGGACCGGGCGCGCCCGGGCAGCCGGACTGCATACCCGTCCCTTGGCCGAGACGTTGGCCGACACCCTCGCCTACGAGGAGGCCCGCGAGTCACCCCGCCCGGTGGGCCTCACGGATGCCGAGGAGCAGGAGATCCGCGCCGCACTGGGCTGAGGGCAACCACGGGCGACGCCCGGTCGGGGTGAGGGCAACCACGGGCGACGCCCGGTCGGGGTGAGGGGAGGCTCAGAGGACGACGCTGCGGACCCAGTTGGCGCCGGCTCCGGTCTCCACGCGGGCCAGCTCGGTGAGGGTGCCGTCCTCGGCCACCGCCACCAGCGCGACGTCGGTGTCCTGCTCACCGGCGACCACGGCGTGCTCGCCGTCGGCCAGCACGGCGAAGCCGCGGGGCTGGCGCACCGTGTCCACCAGCGACACGGCCTCGCCCAGGGTCCCGTCCTCGCCCACCGGCAGGCTCACCAGCGTCGACGCGGTGCGCTCGCTGCAGAGCAGGAAGCGGCCGCCGCGGGCCAGGTGCAGGTCGGCGCCCCACACCAGCTGCCCAGCGACCGGGTCGGCGCCCAGCTCGCTGTGCGAGAGTCCACGGTCCCGGGCGTACGCGGGCACGGCACCGACCGGCGTCAGCACACCGGTCGCGGTGTCCCGGGCCAGGGTCAGCGCCTCCCCGGAGAACTCGGTCATCACGTACGCCACCCGCTCGTCCGCGGAGAGCACCAGGTGTCGCGGGCCGGACCCGGCGGGGGCCTCGGCGGTCGGCGGCGCCAGCGGGCTCAGCTGCCCCGCGGGCGACAGCGAGTACTGGGCGACCACGTCGGCGCCCAGGGACACCACGTACAGCCCGCGCCCGTCGGCGGCCACCGCGGCGCAGTGCGCGTTCGGCCAGGAGACCTCGGCGGTGGGCTCCTCGACGTTGCCGTCGCCGTCCACCGGGAAGACCTGGGCGGTGCCGCCGCCGTAGGACGCCGCCACCAGCAGCGTCCCGCCCTGGGCGAGCGAGAGGTAGCTCATCGAGGAGGCGACGTCGGTCCGGGACAGGTGCACCAGGGCCCCACTCTCCCGCTCCAGCGAGAAGACGTCGATCCCGGGCGGGTCACCCTTCGCGGCGGCATACACCAGGTCGCGGTCGGGGTCGACGACGAAGGTGCCACAACCCTCGCCCACCTCGGTCACCGCGATCCTCGTCAGCGACGGCGCCGCCTCCGGGGTGCCGGAGGTCTCGACGCGGAAGGTGCTGACGGTGCTGTCGGCGGCATTGGCCACGAGGACGAGTTCGCTCATCCCCCCACGGTATGCGCGTTCAGGCCGCCCATCCGAACAGGGTGCCCTCGGGACCGGTCACGGTGACGCAGCGCTCGGGGGTGAGCGCCACGTGGACGCGCAGCCAGTCGTCACCGGAGGAGCTGGTGTAGGTGAGGGTCTCGTTGGTGCGGTCCTCCACCACCGTGCGGGCCCGGGCCAGCCACGGATGCCGTCGGCGCAGGCCGATGAGCTCACGGTGCAGGGTCAGCATCCAGTGCCCGTCCGTGGGCAGGTCGGTCGGGCCGGCGGGCAGCGCGGGACGGATGGCGTCGTCGCCGCCGAGCCGCTCCTCCTTGGTCCCGTGGAAGGCGTACTCGTCGCCGTAGTAGATCGAGGGCATCCCGCCGACGGTCATCAGCACCGCGAGCGCGAGCACAGCGCCCTCGTCCCCGACCCGGGTGGCGATCCTCGTGACGTCGTGGTTTCCGACGAAGGTCTGCGGCACGAAGGTCTCCAGCAGCGCGTCGTGCCGTTCGAGGGCGTGCGCCAGCTCCCAGCAGTTGGTGTCCAGGACCGCGCTCCAGACGGCCTTCCACAGCTCGTACTGGGTGAGCGTGTCCAGGCCGCTGGCCTCGACGAACGCCGGGTAGTCGCCGTGGATGACCTCGCCGACGAAGAGCGCGTCGGGGAACTCCTGGCGGACCCGGGCGACCACCCGGGCCCAGAAACCGGCGGGCACCGCGTAGGCGACGTCGAGACGCCAGCCGGCGATCCCGCGCCGCAGCCAGTGCAGCATCACCTCGACCACCAGCTCCTCCACCCGCGGGTCGGTGTGGTCCAGCTCGACCAGACCGCCGTGGCCCTCCCAGGTGGCCGGGGCGCCGTCGGGGCCACGCTTGAGCATGCCCGCGGTCGGGTCCTCGGCGGCCGCCCCACCCGAGCCGTCCGAGCCGTCCGAGCCGTCGCGCGCGGCGCGGGCCAGCGGGTGGTCGACCCCGACGTGGTTGAAGACACCGTCCAGCAGCACCGCGAGGCCACGCTCCCGGCACTTCTCGAGCAGGTGGTCCAGGTCGGCCTCGTCACCCAGCCGGGGGTCGATCCGGTGGTGGTCGAGGGTGTCGTAGCCGTGGCTGGAGGAGGCGAACACCGGGCCCAGCAGCAGTCCGGAGCAGCCGGTGCCGACGACGTGCTCGAGCCAGGCCTCCAGCCGTGGCAGCCGGTGCTCGACGGCGTCGGCGCCCTCCAGCACGGCCGGGGCGCCGAGGGCACCCAGCGGGTAGACGTGCCACCAGATGGCGTGGTCGAGCAGTCGGGCGACTCCGGCGTTCTCCATCCCCCCATCGTGCACTGTCAGTGGGTGGCACAGCGCGACGGGCGGACCTCTCACCACCGGTGGGCGACGTCCACCACCAGCCGCTGCCCCGCGCCGGGGCCGTCCAGCACGAAGGCCCGCATCGGCAGCCGTGCCCGGACACCGAGGCCGAGGGAGGTCTGGCCCTCGAAGCTGCCGCCCAGCCGGACCTGGCGCAGCGTGTCGTAGCCGGTGACGTCGACCAGGTTCGCCCGGTCGGCCGGGTCGTAGACGGCCTCCCCGGTGTCCGGGTCGTAGGTCGGGTTGCCCACCAGCACCTCCAGCCTGGCCCCGCCGCGCAGCGACAGGGCGGCGCCGCTGCCCGGTGCCCGGTAGGTGCTGACGTAGCGGACCCGGTGGTCGCCGGCGTCCCCGGAGATGTCGATGACGACACGGTCGAAGCAGCCGTGCCGCCCGGACCGGACGTCGGTGATCGGCCCGGAGCCCAGGTCGACACCGGTGTCCTTGGGCAGCGAGCCCCAGGTGATCCCGCAGCTGGGCGCCGCCGTGGCGCTCGGGGCGGAGACGGCGGCGGGGGCGAGCGCCACCGCCGCCAGCAGGAGGCCGGCGAGACCGGCCCGTCGTCGTGCCTTCATGGTGACCTCCTCGTCGGGCGCAGGGGTTCCTGCACACTGCCGGGAGTCGTCGGGGGACCGCCCAGATACGTCCCCCGGAGGGCGGGCTCAGCCGAGCCCGGGGTATGCCTGCTGCACCCGTCGCACCGAGGGCGGCACCGGTGCCCCGGAGCCGTTCCACGGGTCGGGTTCGAGCGGGCCGGCCACCGTCCGCAGCGGGACGACCCCGGTCCAGACGTCCGCACTCCCCTCCTCGGGCTCGCCCGACCCTCCGGCCCGGCCCTTGAACAGCCAGGCGCCCTCGGTGATCGGCAGCGCCAGCACCACGGTGGCCGCCACCTCGCGTCCGGTGCTGGCCCGGACCTCCTCGGTCCGTCCCGGCAGCAGCCTGTCCGTCAGGGCCTCCAGGGCCCGTTCCGCGACCTCCCCCCGCAGCACCTCCGCACTGCCGCGCAGCACCGCGCTGCGGTAGTTGGCGGAGGAGTCGAAGGCGGTGTGCGCGACCACCAACCCGTCCAGCGCGAAGACGGTCATCGTCAGCGGTGCCCCGTCGGCCAGGTGGCGCAGCGCCCCCGCGCCGGTGGAGCCGTGCAGCAGCACCCTGTCCCCGTCCCGGGCCAGCAGCAGCGGGACCGACCAGGGCATACCGTCCAGCACGGTGCAGAGCACCCCGACCGGGACGCTGTCCAGGAGCTCGTCGAGGGCGGCGCGCTCGTCCGTGCCGCGGTCGGGCTTGCGGGTCAGGGTCGTGAGATCACTCATGGATCGATCCTGACCGGCAAGTGGTCCGATCTCCAGGTCCACTTACCGCATCATCGATAGGACCACTTAGGCTCTTCGGTATGCCGCACCCCACCTGGCAAGGTCCGACCCGTCTCCCCGGCACCGGTCCGCTGCCCCGACGGCTGGCCACCGCGGTGGTCGACGCCCTGGCCTCCGGCGCCCTGCACCCGGGGGACGCGCTGCTGCCGAGCCGCCGGCTGGCCGGACAGCTGGGCATCGGCCGCGGAGCGGTGGTCGCGGCCTACGACGAGCTGACCGCGGCGGGCTACCTCGAGGCACGTCCGGGCAGCGGCACGTTCGTGGTCGAGGGCGCGGCGGAGGCCGCCCGCCGCAGCGCCGGTCCCCCGCCGCCGGTGGGGCGCAGCCTCGCGGGGCCGGTGGAGGACACCGGTCTCGGGGCACCCACCCCGCCGCCTGATGCGCTGGACCTGCGGCCCGGGCACGCCGAGCCCGCCCTCATCTCCACGCGGGACTGGCGCGCGGCCTGGCGACACGGCATACCCGACCCCCCGGGGGCCGAGGCGCTGAGCCGGGTTCAGCACCCGGAGCTGCAGGAGGCCCTGGCCGGACACCTGCGTCGGATGCGCGGGGTGACCGCGACCCCGGACGAGGTGGTCGTGGTGCCCGGTGCGAGCGCCGCGTTCACCCTGCTCGCCGTGGCCGCCGGGCTCGCCGGGGCCGACGTCGCGGTCGAGGACCCCGGCTACCGGCGGGCGCGGGCGGCGTTCGTCGGTGCCGGGGCAGGGGTGCGGCCGGTGCCGGTCGACGAGGACGGCCTGGATCCGGGGCTGCTGCGGCCCACCGACGCGGCGGTCTACCTCACCCCGGCGCACCAGTACCCGCTGGGGGCCCGGATGCCGGTCGCCCGCCGCGGGGAGCTCGTCGACCTCGCGCACCGGCAGGGGACGCTGGTGGTGGAGGACGACTACGACGGCGAGTTCCGCTACGGCGTCGCCCCGATGCCGGCGCTGCGCTCGGTGCCGGGCGGCGCCGGGTGCGTCGCCTACGTCGGCACCGCATCCAAGGTGCTGACCCCCGACCTGGGGCTGGCCTGGGTGGTGCCGCCCCCGCACCTGCTGGCCGCGGTGCGGCGCGCGCAGGACCAGCTCTCCCTGGGTGCCTCACCGGTGGCCGCACGTGCCCTGGCGCACCTGGTGGGCAGCGGGGCCCTGGGTCGGCAGCTGGGCAGGGCCGCGCGTCTCTACCGGGCCCGCCGGGACGCCCTGGTGGCCGCGCTGCGGCGGCGGTGCCCGGACCTGCGGGTGGCCGGGGTCGAGGCCGGGCTGCACCTGGTGGTGCTGCTGGACGACGGCGACGGCAACACCGACGGCGGCACCGACACCGCCGTCGTGGACCGGCTCCGGTCGGCAGGCATCTGGGTGGAGGCGCTCAGCGGCTACTTCCTGGGTCGGTCGCGCCCCGGGCTGGTGATCGGCTACTCCCGGCTCCCGGAGTCCCGGGCACCGCTGGTCGCCGAGGCCCTGGCGCAGGCCGTGCTGCGGCCGGCCGAGGCCCTGGCGGACCGCGCTGACAGTGCCGGTCGTCGCGAGTAGCGTCGACCACGACCACCGCAGGGGACGTCACGAGAGGAGCCGGGCGCATGCCCAAGGAGAACGACAACCCGTCGCTGAAGGACCCGGAGCTGTACGAGGAGCTACGTGAGGAGGGCGCGTCCAAGGGGAAGGCCGCGCGGATCTCCAACGCCGCGGCCAACGAGGGTCGTGACACGGTCGGTGAGCGGGGCGGGGAGGCCTCCGACTACGAGGACCGCACCGTCGAGCAGCTCAAGGACCGTGCCCGGGAGCTCGGCCTGAGCGGCTACTCGGACAAGACCAAGGACGAGCTGATCAAGCTGCTGCGCCACCACTGACGCAGGGGGGTCAGCCCGGCGGGGTCCGCCAGATGGACACGTGGCTCTCGGAGTCACCGGTGAAGGGCGTGCCCTGCCAGTCCGCGGTGCGCCGTTCCAACGTCATCCCTGCCAGCCTGGCCATCAGGTCGAGCTCGGCGGGCCACACGTAGCGGTAGTGCAGCACCTCGTGCCGGTAGGTGCCGTCCGGCTGCCGGCTGTAGTGGTGCGACTCCGCCTGCTGGGTCGCCGTGTCGTAGAGGTCGAGGCCGACGTGCTGCTCCCCGACGTGGAAGGGCACCGCCCGCTGGCCCGGCGGGAACCGGCGCAGGGCCGGCATACCGACCTCGACGACGAAGCGCCCGCCCGGCTCCAGGTGCTGGGCGGCGTTGGCGAAACAGGCGACCTGCTTCTCCTGGGTGCGCAGGTTGCCGATGGTGTTGTACACGAGGTAGACCAGCGAGAAGGTCCCCTCCACCCGCGCCTGCGCCATGTCGCCGACGACCACCGGCAGCTCCGGGCGCCGCCGGTGCAGCTGGGCGACCATCGGCTCGGACAGCTCGATGCCGTACACCGGCACCCCACGCTCGGCCAGGGGTATGCCGACCCTCCCCGTCCCGATCGCCAGCTCCAGCGCCCTCCCGTCACCGGCCAGCCCGGCCAGCAGGTCCACCGTGGGGTCGAGCACCTCCGGCGTGAACATGGAGGCGGAGGACTCGTCGTACCGGGCGGCCGCGTCGGGCCCCCACACGTCGCTGGAGGTCATCCGGGCAGTCTGGCAAGCGCTAGCCGGGTCCTCCAGTGGTTTTCAGCGTCAGCTCCGCCTCGGACCAGTCGACCAGGCCACGACGGGCGAACTCCTCCAGCCACCCGGACATCGGCCAGTGACCCCACCGTCGGTGGAAGAGCGTGGCGTTCCGCACGATGTCCTCGAGGTGCTCGACCGGGGGCCGCGACACCGGGTGGTGCTGGTGAAAGGCCTCCGCTCCCCCGACCCAGACCAGGTCGACGCCGCGGGCCCGGGCCCGCGACCCGAAGTCGGTGTCCTCCGCGCCGTAGCCGACGTAATCCTCGTCGAAGCCCCCGATCCGGGTCCAGGTCGCGACGTCCAGCGCGGCGCTCAGCGACCAGAACAGACGGTGGTCGCCGCCGGTGACCACCTCCCCCGCCGGGGGCGCGGGCCGGGACGGGTGCGGGTCGCTGAGCGCGAGCAGGTCCTGGGGGTCCTGGGGCACGTCCCGACCCTCGGGCAGGTAGGTCACCGGGCCGGCCAGCAGGCTCCCAGGCGCTCGGGCGGCCGCCGCGACGTAGGCCTCGACCGCCCCGGGGGCGGGCACGCAGTCGACGTCCAGCAGCACCACCAGGGCGCACCCCGCCTCGATCGCGGTCGAGACGCCGAGGTTGCGGGCACGGGCCAGCGGGAGCCCCCGCGGGTCGGTGGGCAGGTGCAGCACGTCGGCGCCGGGACCCGCCACCGCGCTGATCTCCTCGTCGTCGATCGCGACCACGAGGTGGCGCACCCCTGGCGCGACCCGGGTGAGGACCCGGCGCTGCTCCCGCAAGTGGGCGTGCCGTCCGTGGGCGACGGTGACGACACCGACCCGGTCAGCCATGCGCCACCCTCTCGATCAGGTCGCCGGCCCGACCCGCGGCACCGGCGCACTCCCAGCGGCCCCAGCCCCTGCCCCCTTCGGCGCGGGCGCGGGCCACCAGGGCGGCCCACCCGTGCTCGCGCACCTGCGTCGGTCCGGCGAGCACGGCCAGCCCCTGCCGGCCCAGGGCAGCGGCCAGGTGCTGCTGCTCCGCGAAGGGCCGCTGCTGCGGGGTGAGCACGGCCGGGCGGGCGTGCCGGGCGATGTCGGCCACAGCGTTCTGACCGGCGTGCGCGACCACCACCGCACTGTCCGCGATCAGCGCCCGGACGTCCGGGACCCAGGTGCGGCCGTCCAGGACGACCCAGTCGAGATCGGGGACCGCGGCCCGGACCTGCTCGGGCACGCCGGGGTCGTCGAAGCCCTCTCCGCCGGCCAGGACCAGGCCGGTGCGACGTCCCGCGCCGGCCCGGGGCGCGTCGCTCGCTCCGACCGCCTCCTGGGCCACCCCACCGACCGCCACCAGGTCCGGCTGCGGCACCGCGATCGCCGTGCGCCAGATCGCCGGGGTGGCCCACGCCGGCCAGGGGGCCAGCACCGCGGTGGCGCAGCGCAGCGCGGTGGTGTGCGCCTCGTCCCGGCGGTCCCCGGGCTGGGCCACCAGCACGACGGGGATGCCGAGCAGCCGCGCGAGCAGGGCGACCTCGGTGGACACGTCGACGACGAGCACGGCAGGACGCTCGGCCTCCAGCCAGGCCGCGATCCGTGCCATCCGGGCCCGCAGGCCGGGGTGGCCACGAGGGGCCCAGTGCAGCAGGCCACCCACCTCGGCGTCCACGTCCTCGAGCGCCACGCCGGGAGCCAACGGGTGGTCCAGCGGCAGCTCGACGCACCCCAGCCCCGCCGTCCGCAGCGTCGGCTCGTCCAGCCCCGACCCGAGCACGGTGACCTCCGCCCCCCGGGCGAGCAGCTCGGCGCCCACCACCCGGGCCCGCGTCCGGTGCCCCGCGCCGTGGTGGTGGGCATACCAGCCGATGGTCGTCACGAGAGCACCCCGGACAGGGCGACGGGGTGGGCCTTCACCTCAGGGCGGGCCTGCAGGTCGCGGTAGACCTGCAGGTACCGCTCGACCATGACGTCGGCGCCCAGGTGGGCCAGCGCCCGCCGGCGCACCTCCGGGCGGGGCAGCGAGACCGCCTGCTGCACCCCGTCCCGCAGGCGGGTCACCACCGCGGCCTCGCTCGCGCCACGGTCGTCGACCAGCACCCCGGTACCCTCCCGCACCACCTCGCGGAGGCCGCCCCGGTCGATGGCCACCACCGGCGTCCCCCACACGGTGGACTCGGCCGCGACCAGACCGAACGGCTCGTCCCAGCGCGGGGTCACCAGGGTCGCGGCACTGGCACGCACCAGCCGGGCGATGTCCGCGTGCGCCAGGTGGCCGTGGTGCTCCACGTCCCGACCGAGCTCGGGGGCGACGGCGTGGGCATACCACTCCGGGTCGCTGACCGGGCCCACCAGCGCGAGCCGACGTCCGGCCGCGCGGG
Organism: Serinicoccus shuyuelongi; assembly: GCF_045032955.1. NCBI lineage: Bacteria > Bacillati > Actinomycetota > Actinomycetes > Micrococcales > Ornithinimicrobiaceae > Serinicoccus > Serinicoccus shuyuelongi. The sequence goes on from NZ_JBJFZU010000002.1 coordinate 56,602, forward strand.
CCGCGCGGATGGCGAGGTCCGCTCCCTTCACCGCGGTCAGCCGCCCGACCCACACCAGGTCCTCACCGCCGGGCCCGGGGCCGCCGTCGTCGTCGCTCACCCCGTTCGGGACGACCTGCGGCGGGCGCGGCAGGGTGGTCCAGTCCGCGGCGCTGGCGGCCGACACGCAGACGTAGGCCGCCCGCGGGCCGGCCAGCGCGATGCCCAGCTCCATCCACGGGAAGGGCGGGGTGTGCAGCGTCGTCACCAGCGGGGCCGGCAGCACCTCGCTCAGGGCGAGCGGCAGGAAGTGCAGGCTCTGGTTGTGGACCACGTCGACGTCCGGGCGGGCCAGCAGGTCGCGGACGGCGGCGAGGAAGGCCGCGTGGTCACGCAGGAACTCCGGTTCCGGCAGCGCCGGGTCGACCGCGGCCACCGCGCTCAGCGGCGGCAGGTCGGGGTAGGGGACGATCTCGTCGGCGAGCCCGGGGTCGGTGCCGGCGCGGGCGTACAGCCGCACGTGGTGACCCAGCTCGCGCAGCCCGCGGGCCAGCACCGCGGTATGCGACTCCTGACCGCCCGCGTACGGCTCCCGGACGGGGTGCCGGGAGGTGGCGAGCATCGCGATCCTCATCTCAGCCCGCCTCCTCGGTGACCGTGCCGCGCAGCGTCGTCAGGTAGTCCGAGAAGCCACCACGCAGACGGCCCTGCATCCGGGCCGAGGTGTCCGCGCGCACGGTGTCGGTGGCGACCCACCGGTCGGTGCGGGCCCGGATCCGGCGCACCAGGTCGACGTCCTCGTCGCTGCTGATCGGTCGGAACCCGCCGATCTGCAGGTAGGTGGAGCCGCGCACCCCCAGGTTGGCCCCGTGCACGTGCGGGTGGCCCTCCCGCAGCTGATGCCGCAGGTGCCACTGGGCCAGCAGCTGCGGGTCGGTCAGCCCCAGCGGCTGCACGGTCCCGATGACGGCGTCGTAGTTCTCGGCCAGCGCGAGCTGTCCGGAGATCCAGTGCGGGGGAACGACCGTGTCGGCGTCGGTGCTGGCCAGCCAGGTCCGGGAGGCGGGCACCCCCGCCGCGGCGTCCTCCGCCAGGGCAACCCGGGCACCGCTGTCCCTGGCCGCACCGACCAGGCCGTGCTGCACCACCAGCGCGCGGGCACCGCCCTGGGCGACGACCAGGGCCGAGTCGTCCAGGCAGCTGTCCAGGACGACCGTGGCCCGGCAGATCAGCCCGGGGCGGACCGCGGTGGCGTGCGCGATGGCCTGCCTCACCGCGAGCAGGCAGCGGGAGAGCAGCTCCTGCTCGTCCCGGGCCGGGATGACGACGTGCACCGAGAGGATCACGGTGCCACCCCGAAGGTGTCGACCAGGAAGTCCGGGTCCTCGTGCCGGCTGCGCACCAGCGGCGCCAGCACCGTCCGGGCGGCGGCGTGCACGGAGGGACCGTCGAGAGGGATGTCCGCGGTGGCGTGCCGCCAGTGCACCAGCACGAGCTCCCCGCCGGGCGCCAACCGGCGCACCAGGGCGCCCAGGGTGAGCCACCACTCGAAGGGCGTGAGGAAGTAGCCCACCTCGGACACGACGGCGAGGTCGAGCAGGTCGGGGTGGTCGAGAAGGGCGACGTCATCGAGGTGGTCGAGGCCTTCGAGGACCGCAGGGGCCTCCCCGTGGACCCACACGACACCGGGCGGGGTGTCCCGCCCGGCCACGGCCAGCGCCCGCGCGCTGGCGTCGACCCCCGTGACCACGTCCGCCCGGCCGGCGAGCTCGCGGGTGAGCACCCCGGTGGAGCAGCCGAGGTCCAGCACCCGGGCATACCGCGGGCGCTGGAGCATCGCCAGGGTGAGCGCGCGCTTGCGTCGCTCGTACCAGCTGCCGCTGTCCCAGGGGTCCTCACCGTCGTCGAACATCGCGTCGAAGGTGGCGCCCCGGGGCTGGGGTCGCGGTTCGAGGTGGGGTCGGTCGAGCGACTCCCCGCTCGCGTCGCGGCGCGTGACGAGCACCGTGCAGCCGGGGATGAGCGGGGGCGGTGCGGACCCGTCCGGGTGCGGGGCGCAGGCCACCTCCGGGGAGGCCTCGAGGACCAGCAGCCGGGACCAGGGCAGCTCGGCGTGCTCGGCCGCCCCGTCACGGGACAGGTGGTGGGCGACCTCGACGTCCGCACCGTGCTGCTCGAAGGGCTCCTCACTCGTCCACGGTGCGATCACGAGGGTCCGCCCCGACGGGCTCCCCGAGGAAGCGTGCCCGGGCCGGTCGTCGGAGACGACCACCTCGACACCGGCCCGCGACGCGTCGGCGCACAGCGCCTCCAGCCCGGTCGGCACCCGGTCCCGGTGCGGGGAGACGACCAGGAGTCGGGTCCACCGCCCGAGGAACGTGGACGCCGGCACCGCCGGCACCGAGGCCCACCGCTCGTCCAGGACCCGACGGAGCTCTCCCGCCGCAGGATCCGGGCGGCCCCACGACGACCGCCCGCGGCTCATCCCGGCCCGCCGACCAGGAGGGCGCCGGTGCGGGCGAGGTCGCGTTCGCCGTGGTGCTGGCGCACGTAGAGGGTGAGGTCGGCGACCCGGGCGGCGTGCGCCTCGTCGGTGGCCAGCGGCGCCGGCCCGAGGGCGCGGGCGACCTCGGTCAGGGCGGTCTCGGCGGCGAGCGCAGCCGCGTCCCGGCACCGGGCGGCCAGCAGTGCCTGGGCCTGGGCCCCGGCCGGCGCAGCGGTGCCCGCGTGCGCCGCGTCCCCACCGACCCGGTCCATCCGGTCGGCGGCGTCCCGCAGGGCCAGCTCCGCGGCGCGCAGCGCGGCGTCCAGCCGACCGAGGTGCAGGTGGGCGATCTGGTCGGGGGTCCGGGACCGGGCCCGGACCAGCACCGCCTCGGCGAGCGCGCAGGCCGCCCCGAGCCAGACGGCCGCCACCCCGATGCCGCCCCAGGCGAAGCCGGGCCGCTCCAGGTACCAGCCGGGGGGCCCGACCGGGGTCGCCGGGACGTCGTCGAAGTCCACGGCGGTGCTGCGCACGTGCGGCAGTCCCCGGGCTGCCCAGGGCGCCTCGGGGTGCTGGACGCCGGCCGCGGCGAGCTCCACCACGAAGGCCCGGCGCCGCTCGATGCCGTCACCTGCGTCGTCGCCACCCGCGCCGCCGTCCCCGCCGTCATCCACCGTCTCGTCGTGCGCGGTGACGACCGCGTGGCTGAGCTGGTCGGCCAGCGAGCACCAGGGCTTGGTGCCGTGCAGACGCCACCCCGTCCCGGCGCGTACGGCCCGCAGGTGGCTGCCCGGGGCGTGCGCGGCATACACGCCCCAGGTGCTCCCCTCCGGCGGCAGGTATGCCTGCCCCGTCCCGCTCGCCTGCCCCAGGATCGCCAGGGCGTCCAGGTGCGGCTCGACCACCCGGGCGACGGTGAGGTCGCCGGCGCCCACCGAGCCGAGCGTGCGCAGGTAGTTCCAGGAACGGTGCCCGGGCTCCGCCGCCGTCGGGGAGAGCCGGCGGGCCAGGGCGAGCGCGGCGTCCACGTCGGGACCGGTCTCGGCGGCTGCGGCGCGCAGCTCGGGGTCGGTCCAGTCGACGAAGCCCGCCCGGGGCTGCCCGCTCACGTGCTCCCGGCCAGGGTCGACTGCAGTGCCAGCGGGTCGGCGACGGTGACCGTCGCGCCCGGGTGCCGGAGACGGCCGGTCGGCTCGATGGCCGGGACCGGCGTGGCGAAGGTGAGGCACAGCGCCCGGTCGCCGTTGGTCGCGAAGGTGACCCCTCGGTCGCTGAACGACAGGTGCGGCGGGCCGGCCGTCTTCAGCCAGGCGAACCCTCCGGTCACCTGGGTGTCCACGACGTTCGTCAACGGCGTGCGCAGCCGCCAGGGCCCGAAGCGGACCACCAGCTCGTGCCCGTCCACGACCACCTCGGCGGTGCCGGGGCGGATGCCGAGGGCGGCGGCGGGGAGACGGTACGAGGGGGCGAAGGCGAAGGGGAACGTCTCGCTCACGGGCGTTCCGGTGCGGGCAGGGGCTCCGACCTGTGGTGCGTGGAGCCGTTCACCCGATAATTCTCGTGCCGTATACCGTCATGAGCCTCACTGTAGGCGCGTTTCCGCGATCCCACACCACCCCTGGGGGTTAGCGGGGCCGCGGGGGCGGTGACGGGCTCAGCCGCCGGCCACCTCGGTGAGGAACTCGTCCAGCACCGGGCCGGCGGTGGTGGACCCGAACTCGCCCTCCTCGACGAAGACGGCCACGGCCAGGTCCCCCTGGATCCCGACGATCCAGACGTGCGTCAGCGGCGGGTCCTCGGACCCGAACTCGGCGGTGCCGGTCTTGGCCAGGACCTCGGGTCCGGGGTTGTCCGCGAGCAGCTGGGCGCCCCCGTCGGTGACGACGGCGCGCATCATCGTGCGCAGGTCCGCCGCCTCCTCCGGCTCCAGCGAGCCCTCCGGCTCCGGCACCTCCTGGTCCGCGACCACCCGGGGCACCACCGTGCCGCCGTGCGCGATGCTCGCCGCGACCACCGCCATCGCGGTCGGCGAGGCCAGCACCTGACCCTGACCGATGAGGCTGGCGGCGTGCTCGGTGTCACTCTCGGCCGCCTCCGGCACCGCCCCGCTGAAGGCGGTGACCGGCATGTCCCACACCCCGCCCAGCCCCAGGTCGGCGCCCGCCTCCGCGAGCTCGTCCATCGGGATCTCGTCCAGCTCACCGATCAGGGCGGTGTTGCACGAGTTCGCCATCGCCGTCTCCAGGGTGATGTCGCCCAGCGCCGACTCGGGGTAGCCGGTGACGTTGCCGAAGCTGTACCCGTCCACCGTCAGCGACGGCTCGCAGCGCACGGTGCTGGACGGGGTGAGCCCGCCGCGCAGCAGCACCAGCGCGGAGGCCAGCTTGAAGGTGGAGCCGGGTGGGTACTGGCCGCTGAGGGCGGTGGAGGCACCGGCCGAGCCGGGGCCGTTGGCCATCGCGACCACGTCCCCGGTGGTGTGGTCGATCGCCACCAGCGAGCTCGGTGGCTCGAGGTCGGCGAGCGCCTCCTCGGCGGCCCGCTGCAGGTCCGTGCGCAGGGTGAGGCGGACCGGGTCGGGGGTGACCGGGTCACGCTCCAGCAGGGTCTCGGAGGCCGAGCTGTCCTCGTCGACCGCCAGCACGGCCAGCCCGGGCTCCCCCCGCAGCTCCTCGTCCAGGGCGGCCTGCACCCCGGTGAGCCCGACGACGTCACCGGGCTCCAGCTCCTCGGGCCGTCCCTCGATCATCTCCTGGGTGGCCTGTCCCACGGTTCCCAGCAGTGGCTGGGCGAAGGTGCGGGTGGGGCCCAGCACCTGCTCGTCCTCGACCGCGGCCGCCCCCTCGATGCCCTCCACGTCCCCGGCCAGCGCGCGCCCCTCGTCGTCGCTCTGCCGGTAGGTGATGAGCTCGACGAAGGCCTCTGCCCCCGCCGCGGACACGGCCGCCGCGTAGTCCTCCGGGTCCAGGTCGGCGGCCTCGGCGAGCGCCCGGGCGGCGTCCTCCGCCTCGGCGGCCGGCACGCGCGTCTTGTCGATCCCGAACCGCCACACGGGTCGCGAGGTGGCCAGCGGGTCACCCTCGGCGTCCAGCACGTCGGCGCGTGTCGCCGGCACCTGCTGCAGCTGCAGCACCTGACCGGATGGCACGCCCAGCAGCGCGTGCTGCCAGGATGCCGCCCAGTCCCCTTCCGAGACGCGCATCCGCAACGGGACCTCCTGGCTCAGGTCCTCCCCCTCGCCGGGCAGGTCCCAGGTGAGCCGCAGCGTCGCCTCGGCGCGGTTGTCCTCGCCGGCCTCGGTGACCTCGAGCACGTCGACCTGCAGGGGCACCTCGCCCAGGCCGGCGTAGACCTGCTCCCGACGTTCCTGCGCGGCCTCGGCGGTGCCGTCGACCAGCGGGACGCCGGAGAGCTCACCGGACTCCAGACCCGCCGCCACCTGATCGGCGACCTCCTGCGGGCTGCCGCCGATGCCCGGCTCGCAGGCGGCGAGCGGGACGACCAGGGCCAGGGCGAGTGCCGGTACGACCGACCGGCGACGGGTGCGCATACCTCAGCGAACCAAAGTCGTCCCCGTTCCCCAAACGGGGACACACCGGCACCCGGTATGCCTCAGCCGGCCAGCCCTCGCAGCGCGGCCCGCGCCAGCGGCGCGTAGCTGGCGGCCACCGGACGGGGCAGGTGCAGGTCGACCCACACCCGGCACCCGTGCGGGTGCGCGTCCACGCCGTGCTCCATCCGCACCCCGAACGGCCCCGGTCCGACCCGCCAGGACCAGCGCCGGAGCCGGTCGTCACGGGCGAGCACCTGGTAGCCCAGGCGCAGCCCGAGCGGTCCCAGCACCACCCCTCGCTGCCCCGGCCGCACGGGTGAGCCGTCCGGCCGCACGCCGCGGATGTGCGGGGCCCATCCCGCCCACTCGCCGCGGGTCACGTACCGCCGCCAGGCGTCCGCAGGGTCCGCGCTCCCGGTCACGCCCACCCGCACGGCGCTCACCGGTCCAGGGCCTCCAGCACCCGCACCGGGGTGAAGGGCAGCTCGCGCAACCGGGTCCCGGTGGCGTCGAAGATGGCGTTGCCGATGGCGGCCGCCACCCCGACGATGCCGATCTCCCCGATGCCCTTGGCGCCGGTCGGGCCGAACCAGGGATCGGGCTCGTCCACCCACCCGGCCTCGACCTCGAGCACGTCCGCGTGCGCGGCGATGTGGTAGCTGGCCAGGTCCTGGGTGACGACGTGCCCGAACCGGGGGTCGCGGTACGCCTCCTCGTGCAGCGCCCCGGACAGTCCCATCGTCATCCCGCCGACGAACTGGCTGCGGGCCGTGCGCGGGTTGATGATGCGCCCGGCGTCGTAGTGGCCGTAGAGCCGGCGCACCCGCACCTCCCCGGAGAGGTCGTCGACCGCCACCTCGGCGAAGTGCGCACCGAAGGCGTGCCGGGACCGCTTGCGCATCCCCGCGGGCATCCGTCCCCGCGCCCGGACCGTGGCTCCCTCGTCGGGACGGGCGCCGTGCCGGGCGCGGAACGCCCTGGCCGCCTCGATGATCGCGCCGCCCCAGGTGTAGGTGCCGCTGCTGCCCCCGGCGATCATCGCCGCCGGACGGGCGCTGGCACCGATGTCGGCGCGCACCTGCTCGACCGGGACCCCGAGCGCCTGGGCGGCGATCTGCGGGAGCACGGTCCAGGCGCCGGTGCCGATGTCACTGGCCTGCAGGGACACCACGTAGCCGCCGCCGGTGAAAGTGATCCGGGCGAGGCTGGGGGCGAAGTACTGCATCGGGAAGGTGGCCGCGGCCACCCCCATCCCGAGGCGCCACGCCCCCTCGGTGCGGGTGCCGACGGAGGGGGTGAAGCCGAAGACGCGACGCCCCTCGTCCAGGCAGGTCATCAGGTGCCGGCTGCTCCACTCCTTGCCCGACTCGGGGTCGGTCCCCGGCTCGTTGCGCCGGCGCAGCTCGATCGGGTCGATCCCGGCCGTGTGCGCGAGCTCGTCCATCGCCGTCTCCAGCGCGAACATCCCGGTGTACTCGCCCGGGGCGCGCATGAAGCTGCCGGGCGCGACGTCGAGCTGCAGCTGGCGGTATGCCGTGCGCCGGGCGGGCGCGGCATACATCATCCTGGTCACGTTCAGGGTCGGGTCGGCCCAGGCCAGCACCCGGGAGACCGGCGCCAGCGTGTCGTGCTCGATGCCGGTCAGCCGCCCCTGCCCGTCGGCGGCGAGCGCCACCCGTTGCGTGCTGGCGGGCCGGTACCCGGTACCGGCGAACATCTGCGGGCGGGTGAGGGTGGTCTTCACCGACCGGCCGGGCAGCGCCCGGGCCGCCATCACGGTGAGGATCACGTGCGGGTGCGGCATCCCCTTGGTGCCGAACGAGCCGCCGACGTAGGGGGCGACGACCTGGACCTGCCCGGGCAGCAGCCCGAACGCCCCCGCGACCAGCGACTGGGAGGGCAGCGGGCCCTGGTTGCTCTCCCAGAGCGTGACCCGGGTGCCGCCGGCACTCCCGCGGCCGCGGCCCTCCCACCGGGCGGTCACCGCGTGCGGCTCGATCGGGTTGTGCACGTTCTGCGGGGTGCGGTAGCTCTCCTGCACCCGGTATGCCGCCTCCCGCAGCGCGGCGTCCACGTCGCCGTGGCTCTGCCGTCCGCGGGCGCCCATCACCTGCAGCGGGGTGCGGATCGACGGGTGGTCCTCGTCGAGCCCGGCCAGGTGCGGGTGCTCGGCATACTCCACCCGGACCAGGGACGCTGCGTGCCGGGCCGCCTCCGGGGTGCGGGCCACGACCGCGCCGACGATCTCACCGCGGTAGCGCACGGTGGTGCTCTGCAGGATCGACAGGGTCGGCACCAGCCGGACCCGGAGCCGGGGTGCGGTGCGGTGGGTGAGCACCAGCTCGACCCCGTCCACCGCCTCCGCGGCGGTGGTGTCCAGGTCGGTGATCTCGCCGCGGGCGATGCCCGCCAGCACCGGGAACAGGTACAGCGGGTCCGGCACCGGGTGCTCGTAGGCGTAGGGCGCCAGCCCGGCGACCTTGGCCGGGCCGTCGACCCTGGCCCGGTCACCCGACGTGCTCATCGCGCACCTGCCGCGCCCGCGCCGGCCAGCTCGGCGAGCACCGCCGGCACCACCCGGCGCAGCTGGGTGACCTTGTAGGCGTTGCCGGGCCCGGTCCTCGCGGGTTCCAGCTCCGCGTCGACGGCCGCCGTGAACGCCTCGTGGGTGGCCGGCCCGCCGAGCAGCAGCTGCTCGGCGCGGTGGGCCCGGTGCGGGGCGTGCGCCACCCCGCCGAGCCCGAGACGGACGCCGGAGACCAGGCCGTCGGTCACCTCGAGCGCGGCGGCGACGGAGACGGTCGCGAAGGCGTAGGACGCCCGTTCCCGCAGCTTGCGGTAGCGGGCGTGACGGGCGAAGGCCGGCCCGTGAAGCTCCACCGCGGTGATCAGATCCCCGGGGTCGAGGGTGGTGTCGCGCTCCGGGTGCTCCCCGGGCAGCCGGTGCAGGTCGGCGAAGTCGAGGCGCCGTGGCCCGTCGGCGCCCTCGACCACGACGGTGGTGTCCAGCGCGGCCAGGGCCACGCACAGGTCCGAGGGGTGCACGGCGACGCACCGCTCGGACGCACCGAGCAGCGCGTTGTAGGTGCCGTAGCCCTCGACCGCCGAGCAGCCGGTGCCCGGCTCGCGCTTGTTGCAGGGCGTGGTGGTGTCCTGGAAGTAGACGCAGCGGGTGCGTTGCAGCAAATTGCCGCCGATGGTGGCCATGTTGCGCAGCTGGCCGGACGCCCCGGCGAGCATGGCCGCGCTCACCAGCGGGAAGCGCTCGCGCACCAGCGGGTGCGCGGCGACGTCGCTGTTGCGGGCCATCGCCCCCAGCGAGATCCCGCCGTCGGGCAGCTCGGTCACCGCGGCGAGGTCCAGGTGGCTGACGTCCACCACCCGGTCCACGGCCCGCACCCCGAGGCGCAGGTGGTCCAGCAGGTTGGTGCCGCCGGCGAGGTAGGCGACGTCGCCGGCCCCGGCGGAAGCACGCCGGACGGCGTCGCTGACGCCGGTGGCCCGCTCGTAGGTGAAGGGGTGCATCAGCCGCGCGCCCGCCCGGTCGCGGTGTCGCGGATCGCGGCGAGGATGTTGACGTAGGCACCGCACCGGCACAGGTTGCCGCTCATCCGTTCCCGGATCTCCTCGTCGCTCAGCTCGACCGCCGCCTCGGGGTCGGCCAGCGCCTGCGCGGTGGTGACGTGGGAGGGCATACCCTCCGCGGCCTCGGTCAGCATCGCCTGCGCCGAGCACACCTGCCCGGGGGTGCAGTAGCCGCACTGCAGCGCGTCCCGGTCGACGAAGGCCTGCTGCAGGTCGCCGAGGTCGTCCGGGGTGCCCAACCCCTCGGCGGTGGTGACCTGTGCGTCCTGCAGCGAGGCGGTCAGCGTCAGGCAGGAGAGGACGCGCCGCCCGTCGAGCAGGACCGTGCAGGCCCCGCACTGGCCGTGGTCGCACCCCTTCTTCACCGAGGTGACGCCCAGGTGGTCGCGCAAGGCGTCCAGCAGCGTGACGCGGGCGTCGTGCTCGACCTCCACGCTGTGCTCGTTCACCCTGAGCGCGGTGCGCACGGACGTGTCGGCCCTCTGCTGCTCCATCCCCCCAGTCTGCCCCGGGGGTCGACACGTCGCAGGTCGGCGGCCCTCGTGACCGGCTGAGGTATGCCTACCGCGGGGCCGAGGGCGGACGCGAGACCGTGACCTCGTCCGGCAGCAGGTGGGCCAGCAGGTGCTCGGCCACCAGCCGGTGCCAGGTCCGGGCGCGCCGCACCATGGCGTGCGTGTCCGGCTGCTCCACGTCGGCCCGGGCCAGCGCCCCCGCCTCGCGCAGCCGGGTGGCGGTCAGCAGCGACCCGCACGGGGTGGTGACCTGGTCGTCCGCGCCGTGCAGAAGCAGCACCGGCAGATCTGCGGTGGGCTCCATCAGCGGCAGGTCCGCGGCCTCCACCCAGGCGGAGACGGTCGCCATCGCCGCGACGTCCGGCTCGCCCACCAGGCGCAGGGCCACCCGGCCGCCCATCGAGTAGCCGACCACGCCGATCGGCACCCCGGGCCAGGTCTGCCGCAGCTCGTCCAACGCCCACCGGGCGTCCGCCACCGGCGCCCCGTCGTTCCAGCCGCGGACGGCATACCGCAGGAACGCCACGCTGACCCCGTCCCGGCGACCGGCCCGGGCCAGCGAGCCGGCGAGCCACCGGCTGCGCCACACCGAGAGCTGGCGCCAGGTGGTCGGCTCGTCGCTGCGGGCCTGCCCACCGTGCAGCACCAGCACCACCGCCCGGGTCCGCGGCGAGCGCCGCACGATGCGCAGGCTGCGGCTCACAGGATGTAGCCGTACATCAGGACCACGTGCAGGGCCGCGGCGGCCATCACCATGAGGTGCCAGATCTCGTGGAAGCCGAAGACACCGGGCACCGGGTTGGGGCGCTCCACGATGAAGACGACGAAGCCCACGCTGTAGAGGATGCCGCCGGCGCCCATCAGCAGCAGCGCCCCCAGCGGCAGGGTGAGCCCCCCGAAGACGAGCACCACCGGCATCCAGCCGAGCACGATGTAGAGGGTGTTGGTGACCCACTTGGGCAGGTCCATCCAGACCGAGCGGGCCGCGATCCCCAGCACGGCGACGCCCCAGACGGTGCCCAGCACCGCCCACCCGAAGGTGTTCCGGGCCAGCACCAGCACGATCGGGGTGACGGTGCCCGCGATCAGGAAGAACACCGAGGTGTAGTCCAAGGTGCGCAGGATGTCGTTGGTCCGGGGGCTGCGGTCCAGCCCGTGGTGCAGCGTGCTGCAGACGAACAGGGTGACCAGCGAGGCGCAGTAGATGCTCAGCCCGACGATGGTCCACGGGTCACCGGCCGCCCCGGCCTCGGACAGCAGCACGGCCGCGCTGAGCACGGCGAAGCACGACCCGATGAGGTGCGAGATCGTGTTGATCCGCTCGTCGGTGACGTGGATGCTGCCGTCCCGGCTGCGTGCTCGGTGTTCCATCGCTCGCTCTCGGCGCTAGGGTGCGTCGCCATCGTAACGTCGGACGAGACCGCTGCGACCCTCCCAGGACCCGTGCTCGGAGAGGGGGCGGAAGCGCAGCGTCGTGAACTCGTGGTGGAAGTCGCGCCGATCCCGTTCCAGCATCGCGTCGGCGTGCCGTCGGGGCGCCTCGACGTCGCTGCGCCCGTGCACCATGCCGGTCATCTCCCGGGTCGAGTCCCAGATCGAGAAGGTGGACACGGTGCGTGGTGGACGTGCCGCGGCGAGCGCCAGCGTGGTGGCCGGGTGGTCGCGGACCAGACGCTCCACCGGCCGGCCCCAGTGGATGAAGCGGGGCACCTCTGGCAGCCGCATCCGGGCCAGCGTCACCGCTACCACCGGCTCGGCCGGGTCGGAGCGGCCGGCGATCTCGGGCAGGTCGTCGAGCCCGCGCACCCGGCCCCAGCGCCGCAGGAACTGCAGCCGGACGTGCCACCCGGTGGACAGCCGGTGGCCCAGCGGGTCGCTGGCCAGGAAGGACTCCAGCGCCGCCTCGTCCTCCCAGGCGGCGAAGAGGGCCAGCCGTCGCAGCTGCACCCGGTGCGGGGAGACGACCGGGGCGCCCAGCCGCATCGTCCACATCGCCTCGGCATGCCGCAGCCCGGGCACCCGGTCGGGGGCCGGTCCCCGGCGCAGCGCCGCGGCGGTGACGTGCGCGGGCACCGTCGCCAGGTGGAAGGTATGCACGTCCCGAACCTATGCCAGTCGGTCCCGGAGCGCGCCTGCCGCGACGCGCCGGACCGATGACATCCGCCCGCGGACGTGGTCCGACCACCCATGAGCACCGAGACCCATGACAAGACCCGGCGGCCCGAGGCCGCGCCCCCCGTCGTCGACCGTGACGCCTTCGAGGCGGCCCTGGCCGAGCAGGTGGCCCGCGACAAGGAGGTGACCCGCATGGGCGACCGGGCGGCAGCTGCGCGGCGCCGGCTCCCGATGGTCCGGGTGGAGAACTACGCCTTCGCCGGACCGGAGGGGCCGGTGAGCCTGGTCGAGCTCTTCGGCGCCCACTACCTGCTGCTGGTCCAGAACGTGATGTTCGGCCCGGACTGGGAGGAGGGGTGCCCCAGCTGCACCTGGGCGGTGGACAACCTGCCGGCTGACATGGCCCGCCTGGACGACGAGGGGATCGCCTTCGCGCTGGTCTCGCACGGGCCGGTGGAGAAGCTGGAGCGGTGGCGCAAGGGTCACGGATGGGACCACACGTGGGTCTCCTCCGGTCCGACGACCTACCACGACGACTGGGGGTGGACGGTGCCCGGGGAGGACGGCTCCCCGTTCCCGCTGCCCGGCTACTCCTACTACCTGCTCAGAGACGGCGTCCCCTACCTGACCTACATGACCCGGGCCCGCGGCACCGAGGCCATCCTGCCGGTGGCGCACATCATGGACCGCACCTGCTACGGCCGGCAGCAGGACTGGGAGGACAGCCCGCAGGGCTGGCCGCAGTACCCGACCTACGGCTGAGCAGGAAGGGGAGGACGCCGCCTCACAGCTGCTGCAGGTCGGCGATGAGCCGGAAGGTGGGTGGGCCCATCTCGACCTGGCTGAGAAGCACGCCGTACCGGCCGTCGGGGTCGACGAAGACGTCGGTGCCCAGCCCACCGGACCAGCCGTAGCGTCCGGCGTGCGGGCCGGTCGTCTCGACCGCGACCCCGAACCCCCAGCCGCTGGTGTCCCAGAAGCCGGGGAAGAAGCTGTCCGGTGTCTTCGCGACGGCCGGCACCTGGTCGGTGCGCATCAGGTGCAGCAGGCCGGGGTCGACCATCTGTCGCCCGTCGTGCACCCCGCCGGCGGCGAGCATCCGGGCGAAGGCCGCGTAGTCGTGCAGCGTCGACACCAGCTCGCCGTGGCTGAGGTCCGGCGCCCCGTCCGCCCGGTCCGCTCCCCCCGACGCCGCCACGAAGGGGCCGCTGCTGGCCGGGTCGACCTCGACGAGGGTGCCGTCCTCCTCCCGCCGGTGGGCGGCGGGCAACCGGTGCGCCTGCTCCGCCGGCACCAGGTACGCCGTGTCCACCATGCCCAGCGGCGTCAGCAGGTCCTCGGCGAGGTGCTCGCCCAACGGCCGGCCGAGCACCCGGGTCAGCAGGATGCCGAGCATCCCGAAGGAGTGGTGGTAGCGCCATACCTCCCCGGGCTGGCCCACCAGGGGCAGTCCCGCCAGGGTCGACAGCCAGTCGTCGGCGGGGAGCGCCCACGGCTGCGGTCCCGCCTCGATCCCGCGCTCGGCCATCGCCGTCTGCAGCGGGGAGGGGGTGAGGATCATCCCGTAGCCGGAGGTGTTCGTGAGCAGGTGCCGGACGGTGACCGGACTCCGCGCCGGGACGGTGTCGTCCAGCTCACCCTCGGGGGTGCGCAGCACCCGGGGCGCGGCGAGCTCGGGCAGCCACCGCCCCACCGGCTCGTCCAGGTCGAGGCGGCCCGCGGCCACCAGGCGCAGGGTGGCCACCGCCAGCACCGGTTTGGTCATCGACTGGATCCGGACCACGGCGTCCGGTGCGAGGTCTCCCGCGGCGGCGACCTCCGGGGCCTCGTCGGCGGATCCCAGGGCCGCCAGGATGCCGGGGGCGGTGCCCTCGGCGACGTGTCGTCCCAGCAGCTCGGTCAGCGTGCTCATCGGCCCTCCTCCTCGGTGCGCCCCCTCGGCGCCGTGCCCCCATGATGGACCCATGAGCAACGAGCAGCAGATCGTCAGCGCGAGCATCGACGTCGACGCGCCTGCCGAGGTGGTCTTCGCCATCCTGGCCGACCCGCGGCAGCACAGCCGGATCGACGGCTCCGGGTCGGTGCGCAGCGTCGAGGGCCCGGAACGGCTCAGCCAGGGCGCCACCTTCGGGGCCCGGATGAGGATGTTCGGTGCCCCCTACCGGATCACCAACACCGTCGTGGAGTTCGAGGCCGACCGCCGGATCGCCTGGCGGCACTTCGGTGGCCACCGCTGGCGCTACCTGCTGGAGCCGCTCCCCGGTGAGCGCACCCGGGTGACCGAGCAGTTCGACTACTCCCGGTACACCGGGATGTCCCGCCGCCTCGTCGAGGTGCTGCGGTTCCCGACGCGCAACCGGGACGGCATCGAGCAGACCCTGGTGCGGCTCAAGGACGCGGCGGAGCAGGACCGTGGCTGACCTGCCGGAGCAGCACCCGGGGTCCGGGGACGGCGAGGGTGCCACCATCCTGAGCTTCCCGACGGAGCAGGAGACCCCGCGCAGCGCAGAGGTCGAGCTGGAGGGCGAGCCGGTCACCGTCATCTACCTGCCCTGGCCGCACGAGGTCGACGGTGCCCACCGCCCGGCCGGCCTGTACTACCGTGCCAGCGAGACCTCAGGGTTCTACCCGGACCCGACCGTGCGCGGCCTGGACGCGGTGCTCGAGGAGGCCCGGCCCCGGCTGGGACGGCACCTGCGCCTCGCGCGGGGTCCGGAGGACGGGGCCACGGACGGCTGACCGGTCGGAGCCCCCTCAGCCCTGGTGCTGGTGGACCGCTCCCCGGCGCAGCGCCCGGTCCGCCACCCGGTAGCCGTCCCGGGCGATGGCCTGCCAGACGGCGAGCGCGAGGGCCGGTTGCTCCCGGGTGAGACGCTCCAGCCGGTCCGCGGGCAGCACCAGCAGGCGCAGGTCGCTGTCGGCGACGATCTCGGTCTCCTGCACGTCACCGGTCCCGAGTGCCAGCTCGCCGAACGAGGTGCCGGCCCCCATCACCACCAGGGTGACCGACCGGCCGTCCCGCCCGGTGGCGCGCGCCGACGCACTGCCCTCGACGATGAGGTGGACCCCGGCGAACGCCCCGCCGGCGGCCAGCACCACCTCACCGGCCCGGTAGCTGCTCTCGTGCATCACGGCCTGGACCGCGCTGCACTGCTCGTCGTCCAGCAGAGCCAGCAGGGGGTGGTCGGCAACCGGGTCGTGGGCGGCCACGTCGCCGCCGTACCGGGACAGCAGCTCGTCCTCGCACCAGGCGATCGCCGCCGGGACGTCCGGGAAGTAACGGGTCGCGCGGTCGGTGCCGGCGTCCGGGTCGGGCAGCACACCCTCCGGGTCGACGACCACCGCGAGGGCGTCCTGCTCGCGCATCCGGTCCCGCAGCGCGACCAGCGTGCGCCGGCTCACCATGGCGATCTCGTTGACGTGGGAGAAGTCGAAGACGGCCAGCTCCGGGTCGTCCTCGACGACGGTGCGGACGATCGCCTCGGCTCCGGCGAAGAGCAGGTCACCGTGCAGCTCGTAGACCATCGCTCGGTCCGCCACCCGCGCCAGGGTGTCCTGCTCCGCGGGGCGTCGCCGGCTGCGGGAGAGCCCCTCGGCGAGGGAGTAGGCGTTGCGCACCGCCGAGCGTGAGCCCCGGCTGACGTGCATCAGGTGCATCTCCATGTCCGTGGACATCCGCTCGAAGAGGGTGACCCCACGGGAGCTGTTGCCGTGCCCGTCCAGCCGCGGCGAGAAGACGGCGACCCCGACCTGGCCCGGCAGCACCCCGATGATGGCGCCGCTCACGCCGCTCTTGGCGGGCATACCGACAGAGGACACCCAGTCCCCGGCCGCGTCGTACATGCCGCAGGTCGTCATCACCGAGAGCACCCGTTCCACCACCCCGGGCTCCAGGACCGGCTCGCCGCCGCGCGGGTGGACCCCGCCGTTGGCGAGGGTGGCGGCCATCAGGGCCAGGTCGCGGGTGTCCACCGAGATGGCGCACTGGCGGATGTACTGGTCCAGCACCTCCTCGGGGTCACCGGTGAGGATGTCGAACTCGCGCAGCAGGTGCGCCAGCCCCCGGTTGCGGTGGGCCGTGGCCAGCTCGGAGGTGTAGACCGCCTCGTCCACGGCCAGCTCACGACCCGCGAACCGGCCGTACCAGGCCAGCACCCGGTCGAAGCGGTCCGCGCCGTCGGTCCCGTCGACCAGGGACGCGGCGGTGATGGCACCGGCGTTGATCATCGGGTTGCGCGGCCTGCCGGTGCCCGGGGCCAGGGAGATCTCGTTGAAGGCGTCGCCGGAGGGCTCCACCCCGACCTTGGCGGTCACCGCCTCCACCCCCAGGTCCTGCAGCGCCAGCGCGTAGGTGAACGGCTTGGAGATCGACTGGATGCTGTAGCGGTGCGAGGCGTCACCGACCCGGTAGACCTGACCGTCGACGGTGGCCAGGCACATCGCGAACCGGTCCGGGTCGGCCGCCGCCAGCTCGGGGATGTAGCCGGCCACCGCACCGTCGGTGCTGGCACAGGCATCGGCGATCGCCTGCAGGTACTGCTGGACCGGGCTCTCCATGCGCTGTCTCCTTCGTGCTCAGAAGCGGGACGAGCTCCCCGCGCCGCTGAAGCTGCCGCCGCTGCTGCTGCTGTACCCCGAGGAGGACCCCGAGGACGCCTGGCTGCGGGCCTGCTGGACCTCGGACTCCCCGTGGGCGTAGCCGCTGTGGAAGGACGACAGCGCGAACCAGGTCCAGGTCGGGTTCGTGGTCGCCAGGATCGTCGGCTCGTGGGTGCGGGAGCGGCGGCCGCTGCGCAGCGCGTCCTTCATGGTCTCGCGCTCTTCGGAGTCGTCGCTGTAGGCGGTGGCCGTGGCGCCGGCGAGCGCGTCCAGGTGTCCGCTGAGCTCGTCCCGACGCTCCTTCAGGCGGTCCAGCGCGTCGTCCGGGGTGAGCTCGCGGTCCTCGAGCTGCTGGCGCATCCGGTCCAGCTCACCCAGGGTGGCGGTGGAGAACTCGCGCAGCGTCTGCGTCTCCGGCTCCCCCCGGACCCCCTCCGGCAGGGTGTCGGTGATCAGCTCGTCGGTGCCCTCCAGGTCGGCGCGCAACGGTGCCACCTGACGTTCCCACGCCTCGACCCAGGCCCGGTCCCGGTTCAGGAAGGCGGCACTGTCGGCGATAACGTCGTCCAGCCCGTCCATCTCCACCGCCTTGTCCCGGTATGTCGTCAGCGTCGCCACGGTCGCGGCCCGGTCGTAGTCGCGCTCCGGTATGCCCTTGGCCTGGTTGCCGAGCTCGGTCAGCTCGCGCACACCCCGGGTGTACTCGTCGTAGCGGCCCAGCATGAGACCGCCGTAGCGGGAGTCCTCGGGGATGAGGTGCGCGTGCAGCTCGGTCTCCTCCTGGTCCCGGACCACGTTGGCCATGCTCCGGTCCCCCTCCTCCCGGGCGGCGCGGCTGCGGCGGGCCCGGGTCATCCCGACACCGGCATAGGTCCCGGCACCGACCAGGGCGGCCGCGGACCCCAGCAGGCCGACGATGATCCCGCCGGTGCTGCGGATGAAGGGCGCGTTCATCCGGTCCGCGGCCTCCTGCACACCGACGATCGAGCCGTCGGTCCACTGCCCCGCCCCCAGGTCGTCCCTGGTCTCGTCCTGGATGTCCAGCTGGGCCGGCTCCGGGATCGCGCGGTTGTCCCCGAAGTAGGTACCGACCAGGCGGCCCTCCGGGTCGACCGCGAAGATGTAGAGGTCGTCCGCCCAGGTCTGCTCGTCTTCGCTGAGCCAGTCGGTGCGGGTCTCACGCGCGTAGTCGAGGACGGCGTCGTTGAGCGCCAGGTCATCGGTGAGAGCCTCGGCTCCGCCCTCGTGGGTGAACACCGCCACCGTCGTCGGCTCGTAGAAGCGGACCTGCTCGATCCCGGCGCGCAGGTCGGGCTCGTAGAGGATGCCTGCGGTGTCCTCCACCTGGATCTCGGTGGCGGCGTGCTCGGGGGCCCGGGCCAGGAAGAGGCCGCCGGCGGTCCCCACGACCGCCAGGCTGCCGAGCCCCCCGACCAGGAGGCGTTGACGGACCGACATGGCACCACGTTCCTTCCGGTAGGCGGGCACCCCTCCGGCCCGCGCCCGACGATCCTCTCAGATCACGTGCCGGACCGGGCCCGGCGCGCACCTGTGCGCGTCTGACAGGATGACGACGTGCGTTGCCGGAGGGGCGGCGTCGTTCATCTCGTTCTGGAGTGGGTCACAGTGGATCTCGGTCTCGGTCTGTTCATCATCATCCCGGTCCTCGTCGTGCTGGCGCTGGTCGCCGTGCTCGTCGTGGCGACGCGCTACAAGATCGCCAGTCCGTCCGAGGCGTTCATCATCACCGGACGCAAGGGCCAGGCTGTCACCAACCCCGAGACGGGGAAGGTGACCACCGACCTGTCGGGGCAGAAGGTGGTCATGGGCGGTGGCGTCTTCGTCACCCCGCTCACCCAGCGCCGGCACTCGCTGTCGCTCGCCTCCCGCCGCATCTCGGTCCGGATCACCGGTGCCGTCTCCAAGCAGGGCATCCGCCTGAACCTGGACGCGGTGGCGATCGTCAAGGTCGGCGGCACCGAGGACTTCGTGCGGGCGGCCGCTCAGCGGTTCCTGCACCAGCAGGACGAGATCGAGGGCTTCACCCAGGAGGTGCTGGCCGGTTCGCTGCGCTCCATCGTCGGCACCCTGACGGTCGACGAGATCATCCGCGACCGGGCCGCCTTCGCCGCCCAGGTGGCCGAGGAGTCGATCAGCTCGCTGAGCAACCAGGGTCTGGTGCTGGACACCTTCCAGATCCAGGACGTCAGCGACGACAGCCAGTACCTCACCGACCTCGGTCGGCCCGAGGCCGCGGTGGCCGCCCAGAACGCGGCCATCGCCGAGGCGAACTCGCGGCAGGCCTCCAGCCAGGCCGAGGCGAAGGCCGAGGAGGAGATTTCCGAGGCCCAGCGCGACCTGGACCTGCGCCGTTCCTCGTTCAAGGCGGACACCGACCGGGCCGCCGCCGACGCCGCGGCCGCCGGTGACCTGGCCAAGGCGGAGCGCGACCAGGAGGTCCTCACCAGCCAGGAGCGGGTCGCCGAGCGGCAGGCCGCGCTGACCGAGCGCCAGCTCGACACCCAGGTCCGCAAGCCTGCCGACGCCGCGCGGTACCAGAAGGAGCAGGAGGCGCAGGCACAGCGCAACTCCGAGATCTTCACCGCCGAGGCGAGCAAGGCCACCGCCATCGCCAAGGCAGAGGCGGAGGCCGACCGGGTCCGCCTCTCCGCCTCCGCCGACGCCGAGCGAGCCAAGCTGGCCGCGCAGGCGGACGCCGAGCGGGTGCGCCTGGAGGGTGAATCCGAGAGGGGCCGCCGGCAGGCGCTGGCCGAGGCGGTGCGCTCCGAGGGTGAGTCCGACGCGGCCGCCATCCGGGCCCGCGGTGAGGCCGAGGCGGAGACGCTGCAGCGCCGCGCCGAGGCCTTCGAGCAGTACGGTCAGGCCGCCATCTCGCAGATGGTCATCGAGATGCTCCCGCAGCTGGCCCGCGAGCTGGCCGCCCCGCTGGCCTCGATCGACGACCTGACGGTGATCTCCAACGACGGCGCCGGACAGCTGTCGCGCAGCGTGGCCGGCAACCTGCACGAGACGCTCGAGGTGGTCAAGCGCACCACCGGGCTGGACGTGCTGGCGCTGCTGCACTCCGACGGCGGCGACCTGGTCGACAAGCCCGCCCAGCCGGCGCCCACCGAGCAGGGCTGAGCGCCGCCGGCCCCAGGCATACCCGCCCAGGGCCTCAGGCACACCCACCCAGGAGTGCGGTCGGGGTAGCACGACCTTCATCGCCCTGTAGCGCGATGAAGGTCCGGCTATCGCGACCGCACTCGGGCACGGGGGGCTAACCCCCTCCCGGTCGGACCGCTCCCACCCTGTCGGCCGTACCCCTCAGGCCGCGAACCTGGAGGTATGCCGCTCGCCGCCCCCGACCTGAGGGTCACCCGTCCCGAGGCCCACGCATCTCCGACCATGGACGGAGGGGTCGCAGACCGCAGGATGATGACGGGCCCGGCCCAGGTCCGACACCCTGCAGGCATGAGGATCCTCCCCCGGCACCCGTCCCCGGGTCGCCACGCCGCCCGGCCACGCCGGGTGCTGCTGCTGAGCGACTCCTACCGGCCCACCGTCAACGGTGTGGTCACCTCCATCGACGAGCTGCGCCAGGGGCTGCTGGAGGCGGGCCACGACGTCCGCGTCCTCACCGTCGGCCCGGTCCGGCGCACCACCTTCGACGGCAGCGTCTACCGGCTCCCCTCGCTGGACGCCAGCCACATCTACCCGCACGCCCGGCTCGGGCGCCCGGTCGACGCCGAGACGTTCGCCGACCTGCTCGCGTGGCGCCCGGACGTGCTGCACTCGCACACCGAGTTCGTGGCGTTCTGGTGGGCCCGCCGGTTGGCCCACCAGCTCCGGGCACCGCACGTGCACACGTACCACACGCTCTATGCCGACTACAGCCACTACTTCTTCCCGCACAAGGGCATCGGCCGTTCGCTGTGCGCCGGTTTCGCGCGGCAGACGCTCAACCGCACGACGACCGTCATCGCGCCCAGCGCCAAGATCGAGCACCTGCTCCGGGGGTACGGGGTGCGCGTCCCGATCGCGGTCGTGCCCACCGGGGTCGACCTGGCCCGTTTCACCCCCGGTGAGGCCTCGGAGTCGCTGCGGGCCTCCCTGGGCCTGACCCCGGGCGTCCCCGTCATCCTCAGCCTGGGTCGGCTGGCCGCGGAGAAGAGCGTCACCGAGACGATCGAGCTGCTGGCCCGGGTCCGGGACGAGCCGTGGCAGCTGGTCGTCGCCGGCGACGGACCGGAGGCGGGGACGCTGCGGCGCCAGGTGGAGCGCCTGGGCCTGGGTGACCGGGTCCGGTTCGCCGGCGCCGTCGACCCGGCGCAGGTGCCCGACTACTTCCGGCTGGCGGACGTCTTCGTGTCCGCCTCGCGCAGCGAGACCCAGGGGCTGACCTTCCTGGAGGCGCTGGCCAGCGGGGTGCCGGTGCTGTGCCGCGACGATGCCTCGGTGGACGGGATCGTGCAGGACGGTCACAACGGCCGCCGCTACCGCGAGCCCGAGGACTTCGCCCGGGCGCTGACCTGGCTGCTGCGTGACCCCGCCCTGCGACGTCGCTGGTCGCACGGCGCCACCCGGACGGCCTCCGGGTTCGGGCGGGCCGCCTTCGTGGACGCCGTCTGCGCGACCTACGACCGGGCCCGCGGCTGCGTCGCCACCGCACGGTGGGCCGCATGAGCAGCGTCCTGACCGCGACCGCACCCGTCAGCCCCCAGGAGGTGTCGGCCACGCCACCACCGCAGCCCACCGCGACCGCGACCGCCTTCCTCCGCTGGTCGCGCCGGATCGCGCTGGCCGGCTGGCTGCTGGTCGCCGTGCTCGTCGCGTGGGGGGCCGGGTCCGGGGTGCTGACCTCGGTCGACCGGCTCCAGGAGGTCCTCGCGGGCCTCGGGCCCGCGGCACCGGCGGTCTACGCCGTGATCGGTGCCGGGGAGTCCATCGTCCCGGTCGTCCCCGGCTCGGCCACGATCCTGGCCGCACCCCTGCTCTTCGGCCCGGTGCTCGGCACCCTCACCGCCTACGCCGCCACCTGTCTGGGCTCGACCGCCGTCTTCCTGCTGTCCCGGCACGTGGGCAGCGACCTGCTGCACGCCCGGTTCCGACCGGCCACGGTCCAGCGCTACCTCGGCTGGCTCGACCACCCGCACTTCACCCGCTGGTTCGCGATCGCCATCGCACTGCCGGTCGCCCCCGACGACCTGCTCTGCTACCTGGCCGGGATGTCGAGGATGCGGCTGCGGACCTTCCTCCTCGTCATCCTGCTGCTCAAGCCCTGGGCGCTCATCATCTACAGCTTCGGCGTCCTCACCCTGCTCCAGCACCTCGTCCCGTGGTTCGCGTCATGAGCGGCGGCACCGGCACCGGCCCCAGTGGCCGGCTCGTCGTCAACATGGCCAGCGAGAGCGACATCTCGGTCCAGGGCCACGGCGTGCACACGGCCTACGACGAGCTGGCCGGCGCGCTGGAGCGCCGCGACGACGTGACCCTGGTGCGGGGCGCCTACCACCGCAGGGTGGACTGCGACGTCTACCACCTGCATACCCTCGGGGTGGCGGTGTGGCGCAAGCTGCTCGATCCGCGGGCCAGGACGGTCGTGTCCGCCCACGTGATCCCCGACTCGCTCGTCGGGTCCATCCGGCTGGCGAGGCTGTGGCGGCCGCTCGCCCGGCGCTACATGCGGTGGTTCTACGGTCGGGCCGACAAGGTGCTTGCGGTCTCGGGCACCGTCGCGCGGGTCCTGGAGGAGGAGCTCTCGGTCCGGCCGGAGAGGATCGAGGTCCTGCACAACACCATCGACATGGCGGCCTACGCCACGACCGCGGAGGCACGGACCCGCGCCCGGCAGGACCTGGGACTGGCCGAGGACGCCTTCGTCGTCGTGGGGGTCGGCCAGGTGCAGCCACGCAAGCGGATCGACGTCTTCGACCGGCTCGCGCGGGAGCACCCCGGGACGACCTTCGTCTGGGTGGGCGGTATGCCGTTCACCCATCTGGCCGCGGAGCACGGCGCGATGCGTCGGCTGATGGAGCGGGCCCCGGACAACCTGCTGCTACCCGGCGTGGTGCCGCACCCGGAGGTCCGGCGGTACCTGCAGGCGGCCGACGTGTTCTGCCTGCCGGCCGAGCAGGAGAACCACCCGATGTGCATCCTCGAGGCCGCGGGCGTCGGGCTGCCGGTGGTGGCCCGCGACCTCCCCGAGTACGACGACACCTTCGGCGACGACGTCCTGCGCTGCGAGGACGGGACGTTCGCCGCAGCCATCGCCCTGCTGCGGGAGGACGACCGCGAGCGCGCGCGCTGGCAGCAGGCCTCCGCCCGCATCGCCGCCCGCTTCGACAGCGCGGCGGCCGCGGAGCATCTGGTCCGCCTCTACCGGGACCTGGCCGGGGCACCCGGTCCCCGGGGTGACGACCGAGCGCGGGCGTGAGCACTCACGCCAGTGGCTAGCGTGGGATCCATGGCCCTGCCCATGACCACCACCCTCACCGCCGGCCTGGACCGGGGCACCCGGCTCTTCTGGCGGCATACCGGTCGACGCGTGGACGTCGACGGCGCGCACCGGTGGCTGCGGGCACCGACGAGCGAGGGCAGCCGGGTGGCCGACGGGTGGCTGGCCGGGGCCGGCGCCGCCTACGGCGGGACGGTCCGGGCCGAGCGCGCCGCAGCGGGCCTGCTGGCCGACATGGCGGAGCTGGACGGGCCGGGCTTCCGGGCCGCGGACCTGCTCCCCCAGGTCAGGGACTTCTACGAGCACACCGCCGCGTGGCGGATGGAGGTCTGGACCCAGTGGAGCGCACCCTTCGCCCCGGCGGGCGCCGCGGTCTCTCGGCTGTTCGGCCGCCGCGTGCAGCAGCTGTCGATCCCGACCCGCCCGTTGGACGTGGCGCACGGCATGGACAGTGCCATCACGGTGATCGCCGACACCGCCGACCGGCAGCTGGCCGCGGCGTGGGTGCGCCGGCTCCGGTCGACCGGCGAGTTCGTCTACAGCGGGTGCTACTCGGCCCGCACCCTGCCCGGGGCCGAGCGCCCGAGCGTGCACGTCGCCTTCCCGCTGGAGTCGGGCAACGTGCAGGTGTTCCTGCGCCCGCGGGTGACCCCCGCCGGTGGCCTGCTGCTCGAGTCACCTGGCGGGGCGTTCGGGCAGGACGGTGCCTACGTCCTCGTCCACGAAGGGGGCACGTACGCCGCCCGCGCGCCGATCCGGGAGACGTTCCACGTGTACCTGGACGGGGAGGGGACCCTGCGGACCGACCACCGGTTGGCCCTGTGGTCGGCCACCGCGGTGCGACTGCACTACAAACTCCTCGCGCCGGCCTGAGAGGTTCGGCAGGCCCGGACCGAAGATGTGAGGATAGTCACGACAGGACGGCGTCGTTGCTGATCACGGGACTATCACGGAGCGGTATTCCGCGGACATCAGGCACTGAGGCCGACGCCACCTGGACTTTCTCAGAATCGTCCCCCACGGTGGATGGCGGTCCGGCAGTTCGTGACCTGCCGTGGACCGCTCCCTGCACCCCGACATCGTGAGGTAGTCCCCCCATGAAGCACCGTGCCCCCCGCTCCACCCGTCTCGGCGCCTTCGCCGCAGCCACCGGCCTCGCTGCCGTCGCCGGCGTCGCCAGCGCCACCTCCGCCCAGGCAGCCTCGGACGCCACCTGGGACGCCGTCGCCCAGTGCGAGTCCGGCGGTGACTGGAACATCAACACCGGCAACGGCTACTACGGCGGCCTGCAGTTCGTGCAGAGCACCTGGGAGGGCTTCGGCGGTACCGACTACGCCCCCCGCGCCGACCTGGCCTCCCGCGCCCAGCAGATCGACATCGCCGAGAACGTCCTCGCGGTGCAGGGCCCCGGCGCCTGGCCGGTGTGCTCCGTCGAGGCCGGCCTGACCGCCGGTGGCGGACAGCCCGCCGAGCCCGCCCCCGAGGAGCCGAGCGAGCCCGTCGAGGAGGCCGCCCCGGCCCCGGTCGAGCAGGAGCCCGCCCCGGTCCAGGAGCCCGCCCCGCAGCAGCAGGCCGCTCCGGTCCAGGAGCCCGTGCAGGAGCAGGCCGCCCCGGTCCAGGAGGCCGCACCCGTCCAGGAGAAGGCTGCCGGTACCGCCACCAGCGAGCACGTCATCGCGCACGGTGAGACCACCTCCGGCATCGCCCACGCCTACGACGTGTCCGTCGACCACCTGGTGGGTCTCAACGACCTCTCCCACGGTGGCGCACTGATCTTCGCCGGCGACGTCATGCTGGTGCCCGCGGACGCCCAGGGCGGTTCCGGGAACTACACCATCCAGCGCGGCGACACCCTCGCGGAGATCGCCGACGCGCACGGCGTCAGCATCGACACCCTGGTCTCGGTCAACGGTCTGGACGACCCGGACCTCATCGTCGAGGGCGAGACGCTCCAGCTCGGCTGAGCACCCTCCCCCGCGCCACGACGTGGCGCGAAGCAGGAGCCGGGGTCCCTTCGGGGCCCCGGCTCCTGCGTTGTCCCGGCCGCCGAGGTGTGGTGCAGGGTGGTCGGACAGGACAGGCTCAGCGTCGCGGCTCCCAGCGGAACAGCCGGGACGCCAGCAGGACGGCGACGAGCACCCAGGCCAGCGTCGGGCCGAGCAGGAGCATGGCCTCACCCGAGGCAGGCGACAGCGCGCCGTCCCACGCACCGGTGACCAGCTCGGTGGCCGAGCCACCCGGGAGCAGCCGCTTCAGCCAGGTGAGGTTCTCGGTGCCGGTCAGCCCCACCCAACTGGCCACCGCGACCACCCCCAGGCTGACGGGCAGGGTGGTCACCTGCGCGTGTTCCGGCGAGGTGGTCACACCAGCGGTGGCCAGGGCGAGCGCGAGCATCATCACCAGCGTCGCCAGCACCGCCGGGACCAGCAGCAGCGGGGCCGCCGGGGGGCTGCCGACGAGGGCGAAGACGGACAGGATCGCGGCCACCTGGACCACCGCGATGGCGGTGGTGGGCAGGACCAGGCCGGTCAGGATGGAGGCGTCCCCGGCTGCGGTGGAGCGCAGCCGCTTCAGGAAGAGTGTCTGCCGCCGGGCGGCCAGCGTGGTCACCGTCGTGGCGTAGAGGCTGAAGGCACCGATCGTGAAGACGATGACGGCACCGATGTAGCCGAGGCTGCCGATGGCGGCGAAGACGTCCCGGTAGTAGATGAAGAAGGCGCAGGCGGCCACCGGCATGATCAGGCTGGTGATCAGGACCGCGCGGTTGCGGACCATCTGGAGGAGCTCGCTCCGGGCGATGTGCAGCATGAGGTGTCCTTGCTCGTGTCGTCGTGGGGTCGGGTGGGAGGCGGGGTCAGGAGGGGGCCGGCTCGGTGCCGATGGCGCGGAAGACGTCATCGAGGCGGGTCGGTCCGGCGGAGAGCCCCGTCAGCTCGACCCGGTGCACGTCCGCCCAGTCGAGCAGGCCCTTGAGGTCCCGTTGCAGGTCGAAGGTCTCCACCAGCAGCGTCCCGTCGGCCCGGTGGGCCGGCTGCAGCGGCGGCGCCGGGGCGTCCGCGGGGAGCGAGAACGTGATGGTGGCGGGCAGCGTCCGGGTCAGCTCGGCCACCGTCCCCTGGTGCCGGAAGCTGCCCTGGTGCATCAGGCCGATGCGGTCGGCGTGCTCCTGCGCCTCCTCCAGGTAGTGGGTGGTGAGCACGATCGTCGACCCGTCCTCACGCAGCTGCTCGACGGCCCGCCAGAGCGCGTCCCGCGACCGGATGTCCAGCCCGGTGGTGGGCTCGTCCAGGAAGATCAGCTCGGGCCGGCCGTAGACGGCGGTGGCGAAGTCGAGCCGACGCTTCTCCCCTCCGGAGAGCTGGGACACCCGGGTGCCGGCCTTGTGCGCGAGGTCGACGACGTCCACCACCCGGCGCACCGAGTCGGCGCGTCCGGAGAGCCTGCCG
Organism: Serinicoccus shuyuelongi; assembly: GCF_045032955.1. Taxonomy (NCBI): domain Bacteria; kingdom Bacillati; phylum Actinomycetota; class Actinomycetes; order Micrococcales; family Ornithinimicrobiaceae; genus Serinicoccus; species Serinicoccus shuyuelongi. Next base: position 83,336 of record NZ_JBJFZU010000002.1, read on the forward strand.
ATGAGCCGGACCGACTCCTCGACGGTGAGGTCGGCGGAGAAGCCGCTCTCCTGCAGCATGATGCCGGTCCGGGGCCGGACCGAGCGGCGCTGCCCCGGGTCCTTGCCGAAGACGCGCACGCTTCCGGACCCGGCCCGGCGGTGGCCCTCGACGACCTCCAGCGTGGAGGTCTTGCCGGCACCGTTGGTACCGAGCAGGGCATACAGCTCGCCGCGCTCGACCTGGAAGGAGAGGTCCTTGACGGCGTGGAAGTCGCCGTAGTGGAGGTTGAGGGAGTCGACGTCGATGACGGGGCTGGAAGGCATACCTCCATCACACCGGCCGCGAGGTGCCGAGCACAGTGCGACCGCATCACCAGCTGCCCATGACGTGACGGGGCGTCCGGTGTGACACGGCGTCACTGTCGCCGGGCCCGCCGGTCGCCGATACTGGGACCACCATGGACGCGCCATCCCCTCGCCCCGCCCTGCGGACCGACCCCCCACGGGACCGGGCGAGCGACCCGGTCCGGGTCTCCCGTCGGCGGTTCCGGACCCTCAACCTGACCACGATGCTGCCGGTGGTGGCGGTCGTCGGCATCCTGCTGGTCGCCCTGGAGGCCCGGACCTGGGTGCAGGGGGCCGTCCTGGGGCTCGGCCTGCTCGCCGCCCTCGTGGCCTTCGAGCGTTGGGCGGCCGGCGACCTGCCCCGGGTCGCCCTGCCCTGCCTGCTCGTCACCGCGGCGGTCTGGCCCTACGGGGTCCTCGTGGTGGACGGCGACGTGAACGCGGCCTACTACGGGATCGCCGTCGTCGGCGGGATGGTGGTGCCGCAGCTGCCCCGGCTCAGGCCCCTCGCCTTCGCGGCGCTGGTCGCCTACGTGGCCGGGGTCGGTGCGCTGGGGCTGCTCGCCGCACCCCCCGTCACCATGGGCGCGGTCATCTCGCACGTCATCGTCCCCACCGGGCTGACGGTCGTCCTCACCGGGCTGATGTTCCCGAACAAGGGCTTCTACGACGTGGTGGCCGAGCTCGAGGAGGCCCGCGAGCGGGAGGCCGAGCTGGCCGTGATCCGGGAGCGGATGCGCTTCGCGAGCGACCTGCACGACATCCAGGGGCACACCTTGCACGTGGTGAAGCTCAAGATCGCGCTTGCCCAGAAGCTGGTGCACAGGGACGGTGGCGCGGGCGCCGACCTCGACCGGGTCGAGCAGGAGCTGCGCGAGATGTATGCCCTGGTGGGCGACACCATCGCCCAGTCCAAGGAGGTGGCCTACGGGCAGCGTCGGCTCAACCTGGCCGCAGAGCTGGAGAACGCGGTCAACCTCTTCCGGGCCGCCGGGATCCAGGTGCGGGTCGAGCGCCGGTCCGACGTCGGCCCCCGGCACGTCGAGCTGCTGGGCCAGGTGCTCCGGGAGACCACGACCAACATCCTGCGGCACGCGCAGGCGGCCCTGGTCAGGATCGAGCTCGACGAGCGCAGCATCACCGTCGTCAACGACGGTGCCACCGAGGAGGAGCTCCCCGCGCTGCGTGGGTTGGCCACCCTGCGGCGGCGGGTGGCCGAGGACGGGGGCGAGCTGCACGTGGAGCTTGCCGACGGCCGGTTCCGGACGGCCGCCGCGTTCCCCGCACCCGGCACCGGGCCGGGCACCGGACCCGCGACGCTGACCGCTGGGCAGGAGGACCGATGACGAGCGTGGTGCTGGCCGACGACGAGGTGCTGCTGCGGCGGGCGCTGGCGTCGCTGCTGCCGCTGGAGGGCGAGGTGCAGGTCCTGGCCGAGGCCGCGGACGGCGAGGAGGCGGTGCGGGCGACCCTGGAGCACCGCCCCGACGTCCTGGTCATCGACCTGGAGATGCCCGGGGTGGACGGGCTGGCCGCGGTCGCCACCCTGCGCCGTGAGATCCCGGACCAGCGGATCCTGATGCTGACCCGGCACGCCCGGCCCGGGGTCCTGCGCAGCGCCCTCCGGCTGGGGGTGCAGGGCTTCCTCAGCAAGTCCGCGGAGCCGACCCACATCGCGGAGGCGATCGCCGCGCTGCACGCCGGACGGCGCTGGATCGACCAGGACGTGTCGGCCGCGGCGATCATCGACGACTGCCCGCTCACCGACCGGGAGATCGACGTGCTCCGGGTGGCCAGCGACGGCTACTCCGTCGTGGAGATCGCCGCCCGCCTGCACCTGGCGCAGGGAACCGTGCGCAACTACCTGTCCAGCGCCATGCAGAAGACGCAGACCGGGACCCGCCACGCCGCCGCCCGGTATGCCCGGGAGCACGACTGGCTGTAGCGGGGGGGTGCCCCTGCCGCCTCAGTGCCCGTCGCCCAGCCGGCCGCTGAGCAGCTGGTGCCGGGCCGCCGAGGAGGCGTTGAGCCCGACGATCTCCACGCTCTTGCCCATCCGCTCGTACTTGGTCTGCACGGCGTCCAGGGCCGCCACCGTGGAGGCGTCCCAGATGTGGCTGGAGGACAGGTCGATGACGACCCGCTGCGGGTCCCCGGCGTAGTCGAACTGATAGACGAGGTCGTTGCTGGTGGCGAAGAAGAGCTCGCCGGTGACGCGGTAGACGCGCACGTCGTCGCCGCCGTCATTGTCACGATCACCGTCGCCGTCCGCCCCTGACCCGGGGTCTGACGGCGCGACCCTCTCCACCGAGGCGAAGTGGGCGACCCGGCGCGCGAAGACGATGATCGCCGCGTTGACGCCGACGATGACCCCGTAGGCCAGGTTGTGGGTCACCACGGTGACGACCACGGTCAGCAGCATCACGATGTTCTCGCTGTACGGCATCCGGCGCAGGGTGGAGGGCCGGATGCTGTGCCAGTCGAAGGTGGCGACCGAGACCATGACCATCACCGCGACCAGCGCGGCCATCGGGATCATCCCCACCGCGGGGCCGGCACCCAGCACGAGGGCCAGCAGGAAGACACCGGCGAGGAAGGTGGAGATCCGGGTGCGCGCCCCGGAGACCTTGACGTTGATCATCGTCTGGCCGATCATCGCGCAGCCACCCATCCCGCCGAAGAACCCGGAGGCCATGTTGGCCACGCCCTGGCCCCAGCTCTCCCGCGTCTTGTCGGAGTGGGTGTCGGTGATCCCGTCGACCAGCTTGGCGGTCATCAGGGACTCCAGCAGACCGACCATCGCCATCGCGAGGGCGTACGGGGCGATGATCTGCAGGGTCTCCAGGGTGAGCGGCACGTCCGGCAGCAGCAGCTGCGGCAGGGAGCGGGGCAGCTCACCCTGGTCGGACACGTCCGGCAGCTCCCAGCCGGCGAACCACATCAGCGCGGTGATCGCCACGATCGCCACCAGGGGCGCCGGGACCACGGTGGTCAGCCGCGGCAGCCCGACCATGATGAGCAGGGCGAGCGCCACCATCGGGTAGACCAGCCACGGGACGTCGATGAGGTACGGGATCTGGGCGGTGAAGATGAGGATGGCCAGCGCGTTGACGAAGCCCACCATGACCATCCGCGGGATGAACCGCATGAGCTTGGCGACCCCGAGCACGGAGAGCACGATCTGCAGCACCCCGGCCAGGATGACGGTGGCCAGGAAGTAGTCGAGCCCGTAGTCCCGGGCCACCGGGGCGATGACCAGCGCCACGGCACCGGTCGCCGCGCTGATCATCGCCGGCCGACCGCCGACGAAGGCGATGGTGACGGCCATCACGAAGCTGGAGAAGAGGCCCACCCGCGGGTCCACCCCGGCGATGATCGAGAACGAGATCGCCTCGGGGATCAGCGCCAGCGCGACGACCAGACCGGCCAGGACCTCGGTCTTCAACCGCCGAGGGTCGCGCAGCGCCGCCCGGGTGGAGGTCTCGCGCTCGCCCGCCTCCGGGACGACCGCGTGACGCGTGTCCTCCGGTGCGGGGGTCGGGGTGGTGTCGGACATGCGTCTCCTCGTGGGCAGGGCGGCAGGAGTGCCGGGGCAGGGGGTCGACGACGACGTCGAGGGGTGCGCCGCCGCGCGGACAGGTGGGCACACGTGAAGCGACGGCATGACGCCGTCGCTGTACCCGAGAAGTCTACCGCAACGTTAGAGTGTCCGGGCTCCCGGCCCGGAGAGGGCCACCCCCGCAGCGGCGTAGAGTGGGCGGCAAGTCTGCCCCATCCCGCGTCCGCCTGCGGATCGCACCCCGTCGACAGGAGTTCCATGAGTCACCCGCACCCCGAGCTGGGCGCACCGCCCAAGCTTCCCCGCAACGGCCTCCGGGTGGTGGCCCTCGGCGGCCTCGGCGAGGTGGGCCGCAACATGGCGGTCCTGGAGCACCGGGGCAAGCTCCTGGTGATCGACTGCGGGGTGCTCTTCCCCGAGGAGCACCAGCCCGGGGTCGACGTCATCCTGCCCGACTTCACCTTCATCCGGGACCGGCTGCAGGACATCGTCGGCATCGTGCTGACCCACGGTCACGAGGACCACATCGGCGCGGTGCCCTACCTGCTGCGCGAGCGTGGCGACATCCCCGTCTACGGGTCCCGCCTCACCCTCGGCCTGCTCACCGCGAAGCTCAAGGAGCACCGGATCAAGCCGGTGACGAACCAGGTGAAGGAGGGCGACCGTCGGTCGGTCGGACCCTTCGACTGCGAGTTCATCGCGGTCAACCACTCCATCCCCGACGGCCTCGCCGTCGCGGTCCGCACCGCTGCCGGCCTGGTGCTGCACACCGGCGACTTCAAGATGGACCAGTTCCCGCTGGACGACCGGCTCACCGACCTGCGCGCCTTCGCCCGTCTGGGCGACGAGGGCGTCGACCTCTTCATGGTCGACTCGACCAACGCCGAGGTGCCCGGGTTCACGACCGCCGAGCGCGACCTCACCCCGGCCATCCAGACCGTCTTCCGGACCGCTCCGGGCCGGGTCGTCGTCTCCAGCTTCGCGAGCCACGTGCACCGCATCCAGCAGGTCATCGACGCCGCCTACGAGCACAAGCGCAAGGTCGCCTTCGTCGGGCGCTCGATGGTCCGCAACATGGGCATCGCCAGCGAGCTGGGCTACCTCAAGGTGCCCCGTGGGCTCGTGGTGGACGCCAAGGAGCTCGACAACCTTCCGTCGAACAAGGTCACCCTGGTCTGCACCGGCTCCCAGGGCGAGCCGATGGCCGCGCTGTCGCGGATGGCGAACCGTGACCACCAGATCCGCATCGGCGAGGGTGACACCGTGCTGCTGGCCAGCTCGCTCATCCCCGGCAACGAGAACGCCGTGTCCCGGGTGATCAACGGGCTGACCCGGTGGGGCGCCAAGGTCGTGCACCAGGGCAACGCCAAGGTGCACGTCTCCGGGCACGCCAGCGCCGGCGAGCTCGTCTACTGCTACAACCTCATCAAGCCGCGCAACGTCATGCCGGTGCACGGGGAGTGGCGGCACCTGCGGGCCAACGCCGACCTGGCGATCTCGACCGGTATGGACCCGGCCCGGGTCCCGGTCGTCGACGACGGCGTGGTGGTCGACCTCGTCGACGGCAAGGCCACGGTGACCGGCAAGGTCCGCGCGGGCTACGTCTACGTCTCCGGCGGCACCGTCGGTGACGTGACCGAGGAGCTGCTGCGCGACCGCGTCACGCTGAGCCAGCAGGGCACCGTCACCGTGGTGGCGATCGTGGACACCCAGACCGGTTCGCTCGCCGAGCCGCCGGACTTCGTGGCCCGCGGGCTGGGCACCGACGAGGCGATGTTCGAGGGGGCCATCCCGGCCATCGAGAAGGTCCTCTCCGGTGCCGCCAAGGACGGGATCGGCGACCCGGCCGAGCTCGAGCAGCGGATCGGCAAGGCCGTCTCACAGTGGGCGGCGCGCAAGCACCGCCGTAACCCGCTCGTCATCCCGGTGGTCATCGAGGCCTGAGCGCCCGCCCTACCCACGCCGGAGGACGAGCACGCAGGAGGACGGATGAGCAGTGACGCCGACGTGGCGCAGGAGGCCACGCGACGCCGCACGTTCGCGGTGATCTCGCACCCGGACGCGGGCAAGTCGACGCTGACCGAGGCGCTGGCGCTGCACGCGCACGCGATCGCCGAGGCCGGTGCGGTGCACGGCAAGGGCTCACGCCGGGGTGTCGTCTCGGACTGGCTGGACATGGAGCAGTCCCGAGGGATCTCGATCACCTCGGCGGCGCTGCAGTTCACCGTGGACGACGTGGTGCTCAACCTGCTGGACACCCCCGGGCACGCCGACTTCTCCGAGGACACCTACCGGGTGCTCTCGGCGGTCGACTGCGCCGTCATGCTGCTGGACGCCTCGAAGGGCCTGGAGCCGCAGACGCTCAAGCTCTTCGAGGCGTGCCGGGCGCGGCGCACCCCGGTGATCACGGTCATCAACAAGTGGGACCGCCCCGGGCAGGAGCCGCTGGCCCTGCTGGACGAGATCCAGGACCGGCTGGGGATCACACCGACCCCGCTCAACTGGCCGGTCGGCATCGCCGGCGACTTCCGCGGCGTGGTGAACCCGCAGACCGGTGGGATGACGCAGTACACCCGGACCCCCGGCGGGGCGACCCTCGCCGGCCGGGAGGAGCTCGACGCGGACGAGGCGGCCAGACGGCACGGGGTGGACTGGGAGACGGCCACCGAGGAGCTGGACCTGCTCCACTCCTCCGGGCAGGTGCACGACCAGGAGACCTTCCTCGCGGCCATGACCACCCCGGTGCTCTTCACCGCGGCGGTGCTCAACTTCGGCGTGGCCGAGCTGCTGGACACCGCGGCGCAGATCGCTCCCCCGCCCAGCGCCTGGGTCGACGTGGAGGGCACCGCCCGCCCGGTGGACGCGGACTTCTCCGGGTTCATCTTCAAGGTGCAGACGGGGATGGACCGCTCGCACCGCGACCGGGTGGCCTTCATGCGCGTCTGCTCCGGGAAGTTCGAGCGGGGCGCCGTGCTCACCCACGCCGCGACCGGCAGACCGTTCCCCACGAAGTACGCCCAGTCCGTCTTCGGTCGGGAGCGCGAGACGATCGACGAGGCCTTCCCCGGGGACGTGGTCGGGCTGGTCAACGCGCACGCCCTCAACGTCGGTGACACCCTGCACGCCGGACCCGCGGTGACCTACCCGCCGCTGCCCCGGTTCACCCCGGAGCACTTCGCCACCGCCCGGATCCGGGACACCGGCAGATCCAAGCAGTTCCGCCGCGGGATCGAGATGCTCGACCAGGAGGGCGTCGTCCAGGTGCTGGTCTCCGACCGGCGCGGCGCCCAGTCCCCGGTGCTGGCGGCCGTCGGACCGATGCAGTTCGAGGTCGCCAGCCACCGGCTGCAGCACGAGTTCGGCGCCGAGATCGTGCTGGAGCCGCTGTCCTACGCGCTCGCGCAGCGGGTCAGCGCCGAGGCCGCCCCGACGGTCGACCGCACGCACGGCGCCGAGGTGCTGGAGCGCACCGACGGCGTGCTGGTGGCGCTGTTCGTGAACCGGTGGCGCCTCGGCAGCGTGGCCGCCGATCTGCCCGAGGGCAGCCTGATGCCGATGCTCGGCTCGGGGGAGGTGCTGGGCACGTGACCAGTACCGACCCGCGGCTGGTGCACATCGGTGAGGTGGTCGACCGGACCGGCCTCTCGCACCGCACGATCCGGTACTACGAGGAGATGGGCCTGCTGACGCCGGCGGGCCGCACCGAGGGCGGATTCCGCCTCTACGACGAGGCCGGGATCGAGCGGCTGCTGCTGGTCAAGCCGATGAAGCCGCTGGGCTTCACGATCGAGCAGATCGGCGAGCTGCTGCGGGCGCTCGACACGGTGGCCGACCCGGACGCCGATGAGGCACGGCGGGCGACGGCGGCCGCGGTGGTGGAGCGGACGCATACCTCGGCGCAGGAGCGCGTGGTGGAGCTGAAGGCGGCGACCGCCCGCGCGGAGGCGTTCACCGAGCGGTTGACCTACGAGATGGAGACGGGTCCGGCTCGACCCCGCTGATCTCGGCTGCGGGGCGACCGAACGCCATCGCAGCCGCGTTCGCGGCGACGATGACGCCGATGCCGAGCCACTCGTGCAGGGCGAGCACCTGGCCCAGCAGCACCAGCCCGACCACGGCGGCCAGCACGGGGTGCGAGCTCATCGCCACCCCGAAGACCCGGGCCGGCACGCGGCGGAGCACGACCAGGTCCAGGGTGTAGGGCACCACCGTGGAGAGCACCCCGGCAATCACCGCCAGCCCGAAGGCGGCGGGGGTGAACCGGCCCTCCACCATGAGCCAGACCAGCACCGGCAGGTATGCCGTCGCCGACACCGCGGTCGCCAGCGCGGTGCCCTGGACCCCGGGCAGGGCGGCACCGACCGCACGGTTGGCGAGGATGTAGCCGCCCCAGCAGGCACCGGCCAGCAGCCCGAGGATGAGCCCGACGTAGTCGCTGCTCGGCCCGGGCAGCACCAGCACGTAGACGCCGACCGCCGCGGCCAGCGCGGTGAGCAGGTCCCGTGCCGAGCGGGAGCCGAGCAGGGCCACGGCCAGCGGGCCGAGGAACTCCAGCGTCACCGCCAGGCCCAGTCCGATCCGCTCGACGGCGGAGTAGAGGAAGAGGTTCATCCCGGCGAACATCGCCGCGAGCAGCACCACCCGCCACCACTGGCCGCGGGTGAGGGTGCGCACCCGGGGGCGGGTGAGCGGGAGCAGGATCACGGTGGCGACGAGCTGGCGGACAGCGACCACCCCGGCCGGGCCGATCGCCGAGAAGGCGTGGCTGCCGAGGGCGGCCCCGGTCTGGGTGCTGGTGGCGGCGGTGAGCAGCAGGGCGAGGTCGCGCGGGCTGGTCCGGGTGCCCGGGGTGCGGCGGGTGGAGCTCCCAGACACGGGGGCCCTGGTGCCTGCGGCGGCCGCTGCGCGTGCGCCGCAGTGGTGGTTGACCGACATCCCTCTACCCTCGCGGGGAAGCGCACATACGGGAAATGCACACCGGTGCACCTGCATACACTGAGCGTATGAGTAGTGCTGAGGTGGGGCCGGGAGCAGGTCCGTCGCTGAGGGACCTGCGCTCGTTCCTGGCGGTCGTCGACGAGGGCACCTTCACCGACGCGGCGATCGCGCTGGGTACGACCCAGGCCTCCGTGTCCCGGCACGTGGGCTCCCTGGAGCGTGAGCTGGGCGTCCGGCTGCTGCTGCGCGGGGGCAGGGTGGTCCGCCTGACCGGTGCCGGGCGCCGGGTGCTGCGGCACGCACGGACCGTGGAGGAGGAGGTCCGCGCCCTGCACAGGGCCGCGCGGGGGGACGGCGCCGAGGTGCGGGTGGGCTACGCCTGGGCGGCGCTGGGCGAGCACACCCCCGTCGTGCAGCGCCGGTGGAGCCGGCGGCACCCGGGATCGCAGCTGACCTTCGTCAACTCCGCCACCCGTCTGGCCGGTCTCAACGAGGGGCTCGCCGACGCCTCCGTGGTTCGCCGGGACCCGGACGTGCCGCAGCTGGCCAGCGCGCTGCTGGGGCACGAGCGGCGGATGGCGGCGCTGCCCACCGGTCACCCGCTGGCGCGTCGGCGACGGCTGCGGATGGCCGACTTCACCGGCCGTACGGTGGCGATCGACACCATCACGGGGACCACCAGCACCGACCTGTGGACCCCGCAGCACGCGCCCGGGGACCTGCGTACCGTGCGCGGGACCGACGAGTGGCTGACCGTGGTGGCGGCGGGCCAGGCGATCGGGCTGACCTCGCGGGCCACGTCGGTGCAGTACTCCCGCCGGGGCGTCGTCTTCCGGCCGGTGACCGACGCCCCCCAGGTGGCGGTGCGCCTCATCTGGTGGCGCGACGACCCGCCCTGGTACGTCGACGAGCTGTGCGCCATGATCCGCGAGGAGTATGCCGCCTCCGGGTGAGCAGTCCGCCGCCCCGCGGTGGGCGCGCTCCCCACGCTTGGCCGACCACCCCGCCGCTGCAGCGGCGGGGTGCTCCACCAGGCGTGGGGCCGCTCGATCAGGCAGGCTGACGAGATCCGCGCACGAGCCGACCGCGGCATGGCGGGAACTTCTGGCCGCGCGGTGCGTTGCCGGTGAGGACCATATCCCTGATGAGAGGACCAGCATGTCGATGAGGAAGTTCGCCATGATCAGCGCGGCTGTCGGAGCGGTCCGCCGCTATGCGCGCAAGAACCCGGAGAAGACGCGCGGCCACCTGGACAAGGTGGCCGGCTTCGCGGACTCCCGGACCAAGGGCAAGTACTCCCGCCAGATCACCTCGGCCCGGGACAAGGCCAGCGACGCCGCCCTCGGCCGCCCCGAGGGTGGCCAGGGCAACGTCGCCGCCGACCCGCAGCGGCCGTAGGTCCGACACCGTCCGGGGGCCCGGGTCGAAAACCCGGTGCCCCCGGCGGTCCCGTGGTGTGTGATCGGGGGATGTCCACCACGATGAGCGTGCCGCACGTCGCCGACCTGGGCCCCGTGCTCGACACCCTGGCGGCCTGGCAGACCGAGGGCACGCCGGTGCAGCTGCACCCCGGTGACCTGGGCTGGTACTGGCGCCACGGTGCCGAGGCCACGGCCGCGGCGACCCGCGTCTGGCGCCGGGAGGGTGAGGTGGCGGCGGTCGGGCTGCTGGACGGTCCGGACCTGCTCCGGCTGGCGCTGGCACCGCACGCGCAGGGGGACGAGGACCTGGTCCGCGGGGTGGTCGGCGACCTGGTCGACCCCGGCCGTGGTGTGCTGCCGCCCGGGGAGGTCTGCGTCGAGACACCCACGGGTGCGGTGGTGCACGACCTGCTCGGCGAGCTCGGCTGGGAGCTCGATGAGGCGTGGGCCGTCCTGCGGCACGACCTCGGCGACCAGGCCGACGAGGCGGGGCTGCGGATTGAGGAGGTCGGTCCGGGACAGGCGCGCGCGTGGTGCCGGGTGCACCGGGCGGCGTTCGGTGCGACCGGTGTCTCCGAGGACGACCTCCTGCAGCGCTGGCACCGGACCACGGCCGGTATGCCCTTCGCTCAGGCGCGGTGCCTGCTCGGCCGGGACGGACGGGGCGATCCCGTGGCCGGGGTGATCGTCTGGTCGGCCGGCCCCGGCCGGTACGGCGTGCTCGAGCCGATGGGGGTGCACCCCGGGCACCGGGGCCAGGGGTACGGGGTGGCGATCACCCGGGCCGCCGCCCACCGCGCTGCGTGAGCTGGGCTGCTCCTCGGCGATCGTGGCCACCCCGGCCGCCAGCACCGGGGCCGTCGCGACGTACACCGCGGCCGGCTTCCGGCGGCTGCCCGACCGGTGGGACCGACGCCGAGCGGGGTGAGCGGGCTGAGCGCCCGGCGGGGCCGACAGCGCTCCGTCAGCCGCCCGTGCGCCCGGGCAGCCGCCGGCTGCGCTCCTCGCGGACCAGCTCCCAGGTGCGCACGATGCGGGGCGCGGTCATGATGACCAGCCCGCCGACCATGTTGAGCAGGGTGACCCACCAGAACCACCCGAACCACTGACCGACCGAGATCTCGGCGCCGGCCTGCATGGCCCCGAAGACCAGCACCGATGAGAGCGCCCCGTGGTGCATCTGCAGCCCGACCACGAGCAGACCGCCGATGAAGGAGATGATCGCCGTCATCACGTCCGAGCTGGTGCCCTGGTTCATCCGGGTCATCAGGGTGATGGTGCTGCCGGCCAGCAGCGCCAGCGCGACCGTCTCCATCGTGAAGCCGGCGCTGACGTAGCCGACGGCGGCGCTGATCAGGTCGTCGTGGAACTGCGGGAAGGCATACACGACCAGCCACATGAACAACCAGCCGCCGGCGAGGTTCATCACCAGGGTGACCGACCACAGCCGGAACAGCTGGACGAACGTCCCGTGGCCGGCCAGGACCGCGTTCACCGGGATCATGAAGTCCTCGGTGAACAGCTCCGAGTGCGCCAGCCGCAGGGCCAGCAGGCCGATGCCGAAGGCGAGACCGGACAGCAGCGTGCTGCCGGTCGCGTGCATCACCGCCAGCATCGCCATGATGCCCAGCCCGACGTCGATGCCACCGAAGAGGCCGGTGACGACCAGGCCCCGGTGGGTGCGCTTCAGCCGCTCCTCCCCCTCGGAGACGGTCGCGTTGAACTCCTCGTGCAGCTCCTCCTCGAGGCGTCGCTCGACCCCGTCCACCTCGACGGTCTCGGGCTGGTCACCTTGGCCGCCCGCCTCCGGCTCGGTGCTCTGGTCGAGGTCGCCGTCCTGGGCGCTCATCGGGTGGGTGCCTGGGCAGGGAGAGCAGTCATCTCTCCATCATCCCCGTTCGAGAGCGGGCCCGGGCCCACCCCGACAGCCGCGGCAGACCAGAGCGACAGGGCTCGGCAGGTGCGATTCCATGGAGAGATGACGCATGAGACCACCCGCAGCCCTGCCGTCCAGCAGAACGCCGAGTCCCTGGTGAACGACCAGGGCGGCTTCCCGTCCCAGGAGCAGCAGCCTCCTGGCCTGACCTCGCAGATGGACCCGCTGCCCGACCACGGCGAGGAGAGCTACGTCGGCCACGGCCGCCTGGAGGGTATGCGCGCCCTCATCACCGGAGGTGACTCCGGCATCGGTCGCGCCGTCGCCATCGCTTACGCCCGCGAGGGAGCCGACGTCGCCCTGAGCTTCCTGCCGGAGGAGGCCGACGACGCCGAAGAGACCGCCGAGTGGGTCCGCAAGGCCGGTCGCAAGGTCGTCCTGCTCCCGGGTGACCTGCGCGAGCAGAGCACCTGCCAGCAGGTGGCGGCGGACGCCGTCGCCGGCCTCGGCGGGCTGGACATCCTCGTCAACAACGCCGGTTTCCAGATGGCCCGTACCGAGAAGCTGGAGGACCTGCGGGCCGAGGACATGGACCGGGTCTTCAAGACCAACCTGTATGCCCTCTTCTGGCTGACCCAGGCCGTCGTCCCGCACCTGGGCAAGGGGTCGAGCGTCATCAACGTCAGCTCGATCCAGGCCTACGAGCCCTCGCAGACGCTGCTGGACTACGCCTCCACCAAGGCGGCCATCAACAACGTGACCGTCAACCTCGCCGCCCAGCTCGGCGAGCGCGGCATCCGGGTGAACGCCGTCGCCCCGGGCCCGATCTGGACGCCGTTGCAGCCGGCCACCCAGGACGGCGAGCGCCTGGAGTCCTTCGGCGGGGACACCCCGTTGGGCCGGGCCGGTCAGCCGGCCGAGTGCGCCGGTGCGTTCGTCTTCCTGGCCTCCCCGCAGGACGCCAGCTACGTCTCGGCCACGGTGCTCGGCGTCACCGGGGGCAAGCCGGTCTTCTGAGCCGCGTCCTGGCGACGCGACGACCCCCGGTGGCGGTGCATCAGCACCACCGCCGGGGGTCGTCGGCGTGAGAGGTCAGGACCAGGTCAGGAGCAGCTCACCGCCTCGTGGTCCAGTTCGTAGACCTCGTAGTGGCCCACCCCGTCGTAGAAGGCGTAGCCCGCGACGGTCACGCTGCCGGCGTCGATGTCGCCCTCACCGGACCGGAACGCGTGGTAGACGGCCTTGCCGTCCTTCACGTTGGTCCACTTCTTGTCGCCGAAGGCGGTCGTGGCCCGGATGTCCACCCGGTTCCCGTCCTCGTTGACGACGTGCACGGCGACCACGGCGGTCTTGTTCGAGCACTGGGCGCTGGTCGAGACCCGCAGGTCCACCTCGTCGGTGGGCGCGGCCGGCTCCACCACCGTCACCTGCTCGGTGTCGGAGGCGTTGCCGTGGCCCTTTGACCGGACCGACACCTTGATCGTGTAGTCGCCGGGCGCGAAGCCCGAGACGTCGAACGAGGTGGCGAAGGCGCCGTCGGTGACCGGGACCTCGCGTCCCACCACCTTCTGGTTGGACGAGTTCAGGAGCTCGGCGTACACCGACTCCTCGTCCTTGCGCCAGCCGGTGCTGCCGGGGTCGGCCTCACCGGTGACGTCGACGGTCTCCTCGGTGGAGACCTCGCCACCACCACCGGTGATGGTCACGCTCGGCTGCACCACGGGGACCTCCGCGGTGTCACCGGTGACGGTGACGTCGCGCACGCGGCCCACGTTGTCGAACGAGCCGAAGCCGACCCGACCGGAGTCGAAGGTGCCGTCCGTGGCGGTGAGCAACGGGGTGTCCAGACCGTCCAGGTAGACGGCCATCTCCCCGGTGTCCGCGCAGTGCACGAGCCTCACGTCGTGCCAGGCGTCGTCGGTGACCGCGGGCGGCGCACCGATGGTGCCGTCCCACTGGTCGTCGATCCGCTCCCGGTCGGCGTTGTCCACCTTGAAGATGCCGTTGTGCGCGTAGATGGTGTTGTCCTGCGACAGGTGCGCGTAGTAGTACTCGGTGTCCGACTGGTAGCCGAAGACGAGGATCACGTCCCTGTTGTTGACCGACACCGGCTCATCCAGCCGCACCTGCGACTCCATCACCAGCGACCCCAGCTCGGGTCCCTCGGTGAGCACGGCGTACTCGAACGGGCGGCGGATGCCGTCGTCAGGGTTGTCGCCGGCCTCGGCCAGCACCACCGCGTCACCGGGGAACTCCCACTTCTCGGGGGTCCGCGGTGCCCAGCTCGAGGCGTCCATGACGTCGGTGACGACCGTATCGCCGGGGGTGCAGCCCGGGTCCAGCGGCGGCTCCTCCTCGGGCACCTGGAACAGGGCGTACTGCGCCGCCATCTGCTCGGCGGTCGGCACCGCGTCCAGGAACATCAGGTCGTCCATCCGGCAGTCGCACGGGTTCTGCTCCCGGGTGTCCTGCGGGTAGCTGCCACCGATCTTGATCCCCGCGGGGTCCGTGTCGGAGGTCGCGCCGGATCCCCAGGGGTTGGCGGCCGTGTAGTCGCCCTCGAGCGGCTCGCCGTTCATGTAGAGCGCCATCTCACCCTCGGCGAAGTCGAAGGTCGCGGCGAGGTGGACCCACTCCCCCTGCTCCAGGATCTGGTCCCAGGGCAGGTCGGCGGCGTAGATCCAGGAGGAGGACCCGTCGACCCGTCGGCCCAGGGCGACCAGCTTCTGCTCGCCGCCCACGTCGATGACCTCCAGCAGGGCACGCACACCGTGCCCGTCGGAGTCACCGGAGAGCACGCCCGCCAGACCGATCGCGTTGTACCGGTCGTCGGGGTTGGTGGTGTTCGAGTTCGGTGCCGGCAGCTCGCCGGTCGGCTTGAACCAGCCCATCACCGTCGTCTCCTCGGCGCCGGCGAAGCGGGACAGGCTCTGCACGCCGTCGGCGTCGTAGACGCCCGCCTTCCAGTCGTCGTTGGAGGCCTGGTCCGGGCTCAGCTGCTGCGTCTGCAGCGCCTCGTCCGCCCCGGGGTATGCCGCGTCGGCCACCCGCATCTCCACCCCGCCGTTGACGAGGTCGATCGCGGTGCCGGACGGCCCCTGGTCCGCCTCCTTCGTGGCGTCGCCCTCGACCGGGTGGTCGAAGTCGTAGCGGGCCACGACGTCGGCGGCGATCTCGTCCAGGACGAAGGGTGAGGACAGCACGTCCTCGCGGGCGCCGGTCACCTCCCAGACCTTGCCGTCGGCCTTGGAGACCAGGTAGAGCTCACCGTCGGCGTCCGCACCGAAGCGCAGGTCGACACGGCTGTCCCCGACCAGGTCGGCGAAGGTCGTCTCCTCGCCGTCGACGAAGACCTTCAGCTGCTCGATGTCGGCCAGGTCCGCGGGGTCACCCTCGTTGCGGACCATCTCGTCCTCCTCGGTGGACAGCACCCACCCGCGGACCAGGTCCGTGAAGAGGTACTTGCCCTGCAGCTCCTCGATGTCGCCGCGGTAGACGAAGCCACCGTTGAGCGCCACGCCCGCGTCGCCGCTCTGCCCGGGGTCGCGGTTGTGGTCGTAGGCGGCCACCGGGTAGGTGAAGTCGAACTCCTCGGCGTCGTTCTCCGGCAGCGGGAAGATCTGCCGGTTCTGCGCCAGGAAGGAGCCCTCCCGGTCGGACCAGCCGAAGTTGTCGCCGGCCTCGACCGCGTAGACGGACTCGACCTGCCACTCACCGATGTGCCCGAGGTACATCGTGTTCTCGCCCTCGGGGTCCCAGCTGATGCGGTGCGGGTCGCGCATACCCACGGCGTAGATCTCGCCGAGCGCGCCCTCGGTGTCGACGAACGGGTTGTCGGCCGGGATGCCGTACTCGCCGTTGCCGCTGTCGTCACCCATCGGGTCGATCCGGAAGATCTTGCCGTGCGGCGTCGCCAGGTCCTGCGGGTTGCCGTTGCCGACGCCGTTGCCGCCGTCACCGGAGAGGATGTAGAGCATGCCGTAGTCCGGGTCGCCCTCGGAGACGGTCGGGTTGAACGCGATCTGCTGCAGAGTGTGCACGCGGCCCGCGAACGGGACCCGCATCAGCTCGCGGCTGGTGCCGTAGAAGACCTCCGCCGCGGGGTCGTCGGCGGTCCACTCGGTGATGACGCTGTGATAGCCGGTGCCCCCGTAGGCGGGGAAGTCCGGCTCGTCCTCGGTGAGCGCGCTGCCGGCCTCGGTGTGCACGGTGTAGAAGATGCCGTTCTCGGCATACTCCGGGTGGTGCTCGACGAAGCCGAAGCCGGTGCCGAGCCCGGCGTGGTTGTGGAAGTTGTCCACGAACTGGTCACGCACGTTGAGGTAGGGGGTGTAGTCCCCGGTCTCCTTGTCGACCATGTACAGCATCTCGTTCATGTCCGGGATCGCCAGCCGGCCGGAGCCGTCCGGGACCTCGTCGAGGTGCGTGATCCGGTTGTGCCGGATGAGCCGCTGGTCGCTCGCGGCGGGGGTCGTCGAGGACTCCGGGAGCTGGACCAGCTCCTCCACCTCGATGCCCAGGGTGGAGGGCTCGGGGTCGGGCAGCGGGTTCAGCAGGGGCTGGTCCGGCACCTCCCCGGCCTCGCAGTCGGCGGGGTTGCCGCTGGGGATGGCGAGATTCTCGCCGGCGACGTCGATGCCCACGTCGTCCAGGAAGAGGTCACCGGGGCTGCGGGAGCCGTTGATCCAGAAGAACCGGTCCAGGGCGCCGGAGACGGGCACCCGGAAGTCGAACTGCTCCTCGGCGCCGTCGGGCAGCCGCGTCTGCTCCTCGTACGGGCCGCCCTGGCTGTAGACCGCGACCTCGTCGGTGTCGTTGTCGGCGACGATCCAGACGCACTGCCAGGAGTCCTTGCCCCAGGTGCCGACCGACTCGAAGGCACCGCCGTCGCGAGCGCGCAGGATGTCGTCGTTCTGGTTGTTCACGTAGGCACGGCTGTCGGTGTAGGTGCCGGGCTCGTCGACGTCGGTGATCCCGAAGGAGGTGTCGACGGTCTCGGTGCGCAGGAACCGGAAGAACAGCGTCCCGGTGTCCCCGTCCTCGATGGCCGGGATCTCGCGGTATGCCTTCTCCCCGGCGCCGTTGAGCTGGCCCACGAAGTTGTTCTGGTTGAGCGGGTCCTGCACCACGGAGGCGGCGGCCGAGCCGACCCAGCCATCCTGGCCGTCCAGCGCGCCCGGGGTGTAGGTCTCGAAGTCGAGGAGGGCGGTGAAGTCCTCGGCGGCGGCCGCCACCGTCGCGGCGCCGCCGTCCTCCCCTCCTGGTGGCGCCTCCGGTCTCGCGACGGCGGCCGGCGCGAGGGAGGTGACGCCGAGCGTCGTGGCAAGGGCGAGGGCTGTCCCCACCCGGGGTGATACAGGTCGTGATCGAGACATCGTTGTCTGCTCCTGAGAGTACGTAACCGCTTACGTTCGCCCCTCCGGTATAGGACACCCTGTCCATGAGGATCAAGGGTTTACGTAGATTTACGTTCCTGGGAAAAGAGTCAAGAAAGCGTTTGCGCTGGTCAGGTGGTGAGCCGCGCCAGCCTCGCGGTCAGCAGCCCGCGACGGTGCGCGTTGCCGTGCAGCTCGACGTAGCGCTGCCCGTGGACCGAGAGCAGGGAGTCGTCCAACCGGCGGACCGCGCCGGGCGGGTAGCGGTAGCCCATCCGGGCCTCGATGCTCGGCACGTCCACGGTGCGCAGCACGTCCCGCAGCTCGGAGAGCGAGGAGATGCCGAGCTCGAGGAGCAGGCCGCTGATCCAGGTGTAGTGGTCGGTGCGCGACCAGCCGGCGTCGGCGAACTGGCCCGCGAGGAAGGCCGCGAGGTCGGTGGCGCTGATCCGCGGGTCGTCGTCCGCCCCGTCGGCAGGCGCGCTGAGTTCTTTGCGGTGCCGGTCCCGGATCGCGGAGAACTGCTGGTCGGCCAGCTCGAGCAGGCCCGCCGCCAGGGTGAACCGGCGGTCGAAGTCGAAGGCGTGCTCGGCCGGCACCGACCCCTTGTAGCGGATGTCGTGCTCGAACTCGGCCCACGCGTGCTGCAGCACGGTGCGGATCTGCACCGAGGCCGGCCGCCCCACCGGCACGCCCGCCTGCTCGGCCCGGGCGTCGTCGACGGCGACCAGGAGGTGGCGGCTGGAGTAGCCGAAACGTCCCTCGGCGGCGGTCTCCTGGCCCATGTCCCGGTCGTCGCGCACCTCCAGCTGGGAGGCCAGCAGCTGTGCGACGGCGTCGACGTCGGCCAGCACGTAGGTGACCACCCGGACGCCGATCTGGTCGGTGATGTCGGTGAGCGGGGTCGGGAACGCGAGCCGGCCACCCGTGGTGCGGCGGGCCGCCTTGCCGGCGAAGGACTCCACCGACTTGGTCCGGCCTGTCACCGCCAGGTAGTTGATGCCGGCGTCGTCCAGCAGCTGGGTGACGAGGGCGACATAGGAGTCGGTGGCGGCGCGCAGCTGCTCGTGGCCGGCGGCATACCGACTGATCGCCTTGCGGACACGGACCGACTGCGAACTAGCCATGGACACAGACTGCCCCAGCGAGGGCGCATACTGGGGGATGATGACACCTCGATCCGGAGCCCAGGCCCGCCGCCTCGCCAGCAGTCCCTTCGCCCCCAAGATCGAAGCGGAGGTGGAGTGCTTCGAGATCGACGACCGGGTCTCGCACCAGACCTACGGTCTCGGTCGCGTCGTCGGCAAGGAGGCCGCGGCCGTGACCGTCGACTTCGGCAACCGTCGGATGCGCGTGGTCAGCCCGTTCCACAAGCTCGAACGACTTTGACAGACCAGCCTCCGTCCACGGAGGGGCGTGCCCTCAGGTCTGCGCCTCCTCGGCGTCGTCGGGCCCTTCGGCCGGGTCGCGCTCCATCTCCTCGTCCTCGTCGGGATGCTGGGAGTGCGTCATCTCGGGATCGGAGTCCGGGTCCTGTGCAGGGTCGTACCCCGTGCCGGCAGTGTTGCTGCCCGTGGCGTTCTCGCTCATGGGCTCACCGTGCCACCGGATGCGGCCTTCCGCCCGGTGACGTGCCTCTGCCTCGTAGGACCCCGATGACGGCCCCGGTCCCCGGTCCGGTGCTGCCGGGGTACCGCTGCCGGGGTGGCCCACGTCATCTGGTCCGCGGACACCATGCGTCCGCAGAAGCCCCTACGCTCTCGCCATGGAGACGGACGGGTATGTCGTGGCGCCGCTGGGCGTCGACACGTGGGGGGCGTTCGCGGGGCTGGTGGAACGGCACAACGGCATCTTCGGCGGGTGCTGGTGCACCTACTTCCATCCCTCGTGCGCCGATCGGGCACCGGGGTACGAGGGGAGCAAGGCGATGAAGAAGGCGTACGTCGAGCAGGGCTCAGCACACGCTGCGCTGGTCATGGACGGGGAGCAGGCGGTCGCCTGGGCGGAGTTCGGCCCGCCGGAGGAGCTGCCCAACATCCACCACCGCAAGCAGTACGACGCCGAGGCCGACCTCGTCCCGGACTACCGGATCACCTGCATCTTCGTGGACAAGCGGCACCGCAGGAACGGCTGTGCGAAGCTCGCCCTGGCGGGAGCGCTGGACCTCATCGCCTCGCAGGGTGGTGGCATCGTCGAGGGATATCCGTACGAGATCGGGGAGAAGCGGATGAGCAACTCCTTCGTCTACAACGGCACCCGCACGATGTACGAGGAGGCCGGCTTCGAGTTCGTCCGCCCGAAGGGACTGCGCAACACGGTGATGCGGCGCGTCGTCGACCCGGCCTGACGAGATCAGGGCTGTGGCGCGCGGGCGCGGCGGTGCTCGCGCATCATCCCCAGCAGGCCCAGCAGCGGCCCGGGGAGCAGGAGCCACGCGACACCGGCGCCGAGCCCCGCGTACGCGGCGGAGACGAGCAGGATCGACACGGCGCTGATCGCGAAGCCGACGCTGTTCTGGACGGCGAGGGCGCTGCCCACCAGGTCCTGCGGGCAGGCGCGGGCGCTGAGGGCGGAGAACTGGGGCGAGTCGGTGATCACCGCGACGCCCCACAGGAGCAGGGCGATCAGCACGAACCAGGTGGGCCCATTGGCGAGCAGCGGGTAGAGCGCGCAGACCAGGCCCGAGGTGCCGAGTGCCACCGCGGCGACGCGCGCGCTGCCCCAGGTGGCCGACAACCGCCCACCCACGACGCACCCGACCGCCCCGACCGCGATGACGGCGAACGACCACGCGGGGACGGCGCCGGCCGGTGAGAGGACATCGGCGACGAGGAGCGGGACGAGGGTCCAGAACGCATACAGCTCCCACATGTGGCCGACGTAGCCGAGCACCGCGAAGCGGTAGTCCGGGAGGGTGAACGCGCGCAGCGCCGCCCCCCACCGCAGCCCACCGGGGTCGGTGCGAGGAAGGTGCGGACCGTCACCGAGGACGAGGACGATCGCGGCCGCCCCCAGGGCCAGGACCGACGAGGTGAGCATGACCTGCGTCCACTCCAGGCCGACGCCGACGGCGCGGATCCCGTGCGGCAGCGCCGTGCCGAGCGTCAGCATGCCGACCAGCCAGCCGAGGCTCGCGCCGGCGCGGCCGGGGTCCCAGGAGACGACCATCTTCATGCCGAGGGGATAGACCCCGGCCAGGGTCATCCCGGTGACGAACCGCCACACCATCCCCTCGACCTGGCCCGTGGCGAGTACCGCGAAACCCGCGTTCGTCAGCCCGGCCGCCACCGCGGAGACCGCGAAGACCCGACTCGCCCGGAAGCGGTCGGGCAGTCCGGAGACCGCCATCAGGATGGTGCCGAGCGCGAAACCCAGCGTCACCGCCAGGGTCAGCTGGCCCACGCCGACCGCATCCAGGCCCCACTTCCCACGCAGCCCGTCAGCGGCGCTGTTGGCGCTGAACCACACCGAGGTCCCGAGCAGCTGCGCCAGCACGACCAGCGCCACGGCCACGCGCGGGTTCTTGTGGTCGCGGGTCACGGTTCCCACGCTACGGGGGTGGTCCGGCACCCACACCGACGACCATGGCGACACCGGGGAGTCCCCGACCGGTCTCTCAGCCGCTTCGTCATCCCTCGTCCGTCATGTCATATCTCGTCCTCGTCGTGCAGGCCGAGAGATGACCTTCCGGACGAGAGTCGTTCCTAGACGTCCCGGCGGACCGCCCGGAGCACGATGTCGTCGACGTGGTGGCTCGACGCGGCACCTGCCGGCCGGGGGCGGGTCTCGTGGGTGAGCACCGTCCACCCCTCCTGCTCGGCGAGGGCGGCGGCGATCTCCTCGACGCCGACGTAGGCGCCGGGATCGAACATCCAGGTGTGCTCGGCCGGGTCGACCGCCTCCCGCATCGGGGCCAGGTCGTGGCTGACGACGAGCAGCGTGCCGCCGGGGGCGACGGCGTCCAGCAGGTTGCGCAGGCCACGCTGCTCCGGGGTGCGCAGGAAGGAGCCGTACTGCAACGAGACGAGGTCGTAGGCGCCCGGCTCGAACACCCCTGGCGCGTTGGCATCGCCGTGCAGCCGGGTGACCGGCACGCCACGGCTCTTCGCCGCCTCTCCGACGTGCTGCAGCGCGGTCCCGGAGATGTCGGAAGCCGTGACCTCCCAGCCCCGCCCGGCCAGCCAGAGCGCGTCTCCGCCCTCCCCGGCACCGATGTCGAGCACCCGGCCCGGCGGCATACCCTCCACCTCGGCCACCAGGGTGCCGTTCGGGTTGCCGCTCCACATCCGCTCGCCCGCGCCGTACCGGGCGTCCCAGTCCGCCTCCTCGCCCGAGGGCCGAGCCCGCGAGCGCAGGTCCTCCTCGGCGAGACTGAAGGCGATCATCGCGCCGACGCGACCTCCGTGAGCGGCCGACGGCAGGACCTGGAGCGAGGGGTCGGTGACGTTGCCCGCGGCATACACGCCGGGGACCGCGGTCTGCCCGGTCATCGGGTCGACCTCCAGCACCTCTCCCATCCCGGTGGGGTGCGCGCTGCCGACGACGCCGAGCGGGGCCAGCACCTCGATCCGGGCGTGGAAGCGGGTGCCGACCAGCACGGCGTCGGCCTCCAGGACCCGCCCGTCCACGAGCTCGACCCCGGTGACCGCACCGTCCCGACCGGTGACCACCCGGCGCACGTCGGTGCGCACGACCGGCACGCCCGCGTCCTCGAAGACGCCGAGGGTCACATCGTCGACACCCGCCACGTCGTGGAGCACGACCGTCAGGCCGTCGGTGAGGTGGCGCAGGAGGGCGGTGGGGTGCAGCCCCATCGGGTGGGTGATGATCTGCACGAGCCGCTGGTCACGCACCTCGTAGCCGTGGCAGAAGGGGCAGTGGATGACGTCCCGACCCCAGCGCTGCGCCAGGCCCTCGATGTCGGGCAGCTCGTCGCGGATGCCGGTGGCCGCGAGCACGCGCCGGGCGAGGAGGGTATGCCCTCCGCTGAGCTCGACGCGGAAGCGTCCGTCCTCGGCGGGCCGGACCGCCAGCACCCGGCCGGTGAGCACCTCGCCGCCGTAGCCGCGAACCTCCTCGCGGCCGATGGTGAGCAGCTCGGACGGCGGGACCGCCTCGCGCCCGAGGTAGCCGTGCATGTGCTCCGCCGGCGCGTTGCGCGGGGTGCCGTCGTCGACCACGACCACGGTGCGCCGCTGCCGCGCGAGCTGCAGGGCGGCGGTCAGGCCGGCGGCCGATCCACCGATGACCGCGACGTCGCAGTGACGCTCGACGGGAGGGCGGTCGGCGTGGTCGTGCTGCTGGGGGTGTGCGTGCGTCATCATGACTCCACGGTAGACGCATCATGCTGTATGCGGGAACCGTTTTGCACTATTCGCAATACCTGCCACCATGGTCCTATGTCTTCCACCATCGACGTCGAGACGCTGGCTCGCACCCGGCTACGCAGCCTGCGCAGCACCCTGGGGTACTCGCTGGAGGAGCTGGCCGAGCGCACCCACCTCAGCCCCTCGACCATCAGCCGGATCGAGACCGGCAAACGCACGCTGGGGCTGGACGTGCTCGTGCCGTTGGCTCAGGCGCTCGGCGTCAGCCTGGACGCGCTCTTCGAGACCCCGGGCGACGAGGACGTCGTCATCCGCCCGTCCCCGCACAGCTCCGGCGGGCACACGACGTGGCCCCTCAGCCGGCCCGACGGACGCACGGTGGCCATCAAGATGCGCCTTGAGCCGACAGCGGCTGCGCCGACCCAGCGGGTGCACCCCGGGCACGACTGGTTCGTGGTCATCGAGGGACGGGTCCACCTGCACCTCGGGGAGCGGCAGGTCGAGGTGGGCACCGGCGAGGCGGCCGAGTTCTCCACGATGACACCGCACGCGATCAGTGCGATCGGCGGGCCAGCCGAGGTCGTCATGATCTTCGACCGCGAAGGGCAGCGGGCGCACGTGCACCAGTGAGACCCGCTCGCGACGGACTCCTAGAAGTTGCTCGCCATGTTGGTGAACCGGCTGTAGTGACCCTGGAACGCCACGACCACGGTGTCGGTCGGTCCGTTCCTGTGCTTGGCCACGATGACGTCGGCCTCACCCTCGCGAGGTGACTCGCGCTCGTACATCGACTCACGGTGCAGCAGGATCACGACGTCCGCATCCTGCTCGATCGACCCACTCTCGCGAAGGTCGCTCATCTGCGGCTTCTTGTCCGTCCGCTGCTCGGGCCCACGGTTCAGCTGAGAGAGCGCGATGACCGGCACCTCGATCTCCTTGGCCAGCAGCTTGAGCGCCCGGGAGAACTCGGCGACCTCCTGCTGACGGGACTCGACCCGCTTGCCCGAGCTCATCAGCTGCAGGTAGTCGACGATGACCATCTTGAGGTTGTTGCGCTGCTTGAGCCGACGGCACTTGGCCCGGATCTCCATCAGCGACATGTTGGGGCTGTCGTCGATGAAGAGCGGGGCATCGGTGATCCGACCCTGGGTCTCCGCCAACCGGGTCCAGTCGCGGTCGCGCATGTTGCCCTTGCGCATGTTCTGGAGGGGAATCTCCGACTCCGCCGACAGCAGACGCATGGTGATCTCCGTGCGGCTCATCTCCAAGGAGAAGACGACGGTGGGCATCGCGTGCTTGATCGCCGCCGCGCGGGCCATGTCGAGGGCGATCGTCGACTTCCCGACAGCCGGCCTCGCGGCGATGATGATCATCTGTCCGGGGTGCAGGCCGTTCGTCAGCTCGTCCAGCTCGGTGAAGCCGGTGGGCACCCCGGTCATCTCCCCCGAGGACCCGGCGGCGTGCTCGATCTCGTCCATCGTCGGCTCGATGAGCTGACCCAGCGCGTGGTAGTCCTCACCGCCCCGCTTGTCGGCGACGGCGTACACCTCGGCCTGGGCGGCGTTGACGATGTCCTCGACGTCGCCCCCGGCATACCCGATCTGCACGATGCGGGTGCCGGCGTCCACCAGCCGGCGCAGCACGGCGCGCTCGGCCACGATCTCGGCGTAGTAGGCCGCGTTGGCGGCCGTCGGCACCTCCGCGATCAGCTGGTGCAGGTATGCCGTCCCCCCGATGCGCTGCAGGTCACCCCGCTTCGTGAGCTCGTCACCGACGGTGATCGCATCGACCGGCTCCCCCCGGGAGTACAGGTCGACGCAGGCCTCGAAGATCGTCTCGTGCGCCGGGCGGTAGAAGTCCGGGGCCTTGACCATCTCGGAGCACTCGGCGATGGCGTCCTTGGACAGCATCATCGACCCGAGGGCGCTGCGCTCGGCAGCGACGTCCTGCGGGGGCAGACGGTCCTCGGGACCACCCCCGTGACCCTGGTCCGGCGGTCCGTAGACCTCCATCTCGCTCAGCGCCATACCGCCTCCTCGACGACTCGACCTCTACGCGTGCACAGTCCAGCACCGACCGCCCACACACCTGCCCGCGCACCCGCCGACAGCCCACCGTAGGCCCGACCCGGTCCCGGCGCAGCATCCCCCTGTGGACGACATGGGGATCACCTGTGGACGTGGTGGGGACGACGCGCCACGAGCACGGCGCCACCTGTGCACAGTCCTGTGGACAGACGAGGAACTTGCGTCACACACCCCTTGTGACCTGCGATGACGCTTCCCACAGCCTGTGGACGAGAACTCGTACGAACACGCCCGGGAAGATTGACAGACGCGCCGAGGTTTAGCACTCTAGGGGCGAGAGTGCTAACACTCCCACCCACCCACGACAAGGAGGAACCCACGATGAACCGCTTCGACCCGCTCCGTGAGATGGACCGGATCATGACCGAGCTGCGCAGCGCCCCCACCGGCGCCACGGCGATGCCGATGGACCTCTACCGTGCCGGTGACCGCTTCGTCGCCCAGGTGGACCTGCCCGGTGTCGACCCGGCCTCCATCGACATCGACGTCGAGGACCGGACGCTGACCCTGCGCGCCGAGCGTCGGGAGCAGACCGACGTCGAGCAGTGGCTCTCGCACGAGCGCCCGGCCGGCACCTTCGCCCGCCAGCTCACCCTCGGCTACGGCGTCGCCCTCGACCGGATCGAGGCCGACTACAGCGACGGGGTGCTGACCCTCACCTTCCCGGTCGCCGAGGAGGCCAGGCCGCGCAAGATCTCTGTCTCGCACGGTGGCCAGCACAGCCTCGACGGGCAGACCGTCGAGAGCGAGCACGCCACCGCCTGAGCCCGGTCCACCGCCCGCGGGGTGGGCCCGTCACCCGACGGGCCCACCCCGTGCGTGTATGTGACCGGCGGCGCCGCCCCGCACCCGGCAGGGACGTCGGAGCCTGGTGAGAGAGTGTCCCGGTGAGCCAGCAGCCACCCGCCTCGGGACGGGGCCGCGAGGTCCTGCGCCTGGCCGTCCCGGCCTTCCTTGCGCTCGTCGCCGAGCCGCTCTTCCTGCTCGCCGACTCCGCGATCGTCGGGCACCTCGGCACCTCGGCCCTCGCCGGCCTCGGCGTGGCCAGCGCGGTCCTGCTCACCGCCGTCAACATCTTCATCTTCCTCGCCTACGGCACCACCGCGGTCGTCGCCCGCCGGCTCGGTGCGGGTGACCAACGGGGGGCGATCAGCGCCGGCGTCGACGGGATCTGGCTGGCTCTGCTCCTCGGCACGGCCGGCGCGCTCGTCACCGCGCTGCTGGCCCGCCCCCTGGTGGAGCTCTTCGGGGCCGGGCCCGAGGTGGTCACCGAGGCGGTGACCTACCTGCGCTGGTCGGCCCTGGGCATACCTCCGATGCTGGTGGTGCTCGCCACCACCGGGGTGCTGCGCGGGCTGCAGGACACCCGTACCCCGCTCATCGCCTCGGTCGCCGGCTTCTCCGCCAACGCCGTGCTCTCGCTGTTCCTGGTCCACGGGGTCGGCTGGGGAATCGCGGGCGCCGCCATCGGCACCGTCATCGCGCAGACCGGTATGGCGCTGGCGCTGGTGATCGTCGTCGTCCGGGGAGCGCGTCGGCTGGGGTCGTCGCTGACCTTCCACGGCGCCGGGGTGCTCCGGGCGGCGCGCGGCGGCATACCGCTGCTGGTGCGGACCGTCGCCCTGCGCACCGCCCTGCTGATCACCACCTGGACCGCCGCCGGCCTCGGTGACGAGCAGCTGGCGGCGCACCAGGTCGCGATGACCGTCTGGTCGACCCTGGCGTTCGCGCTGGACGCCCTGGCGATCGCCGCCCAGGCGCTGACCGGCCGGACCCTGGGCGCCGGCGACGTGGTCGGCACCCGGGAGACCACGACGCTGATGGTGCGCTGGTCGATCTGGTTCGGCGGCGGGCTCACGCTGCTCATCGTCGCCCTGCACCAGGTCGTCCCCCTCGGCTTCAGCCAGGACCCCGAGGTGCGGGCCGCGCTGGCCGCCGCGCTGCTGGTGGTCGCCGTGGGCCAGCCGATCGCCGGCATCGCGTTCATCCTCGACGGGGTGCTGATCGGCGCCGGCGACACCCGGTGGCTGGCCTGGGCGCAGATCGCCGCCACACTGGCCTACCTGCCGATGGTGCTCGCGGTGTATGCCAGTGGCGTCGTCGGCACCGCCGGTCTCGTCTGGCTGTGGGTCGCCTTCACCGGCTTCATGGCCGTGCGGGCGGCCCTGATGTGGCGTCGAGCCCAGGGCGAGCGGTGGATGGTGGTCGGCGCCGTGCGGTGACCACGGGAGCTCGGCCGCTGACATGCGTGCCGTGGCCCGAGAACGAGCTGCCGGCAGCGAGAGGTCAGCGGGGAACCTCGTCGCCCTCGTCGGCCTCCTCGCCCCGCCGCCCCAGGTGGATGTGGGCGGGGGCGATCTGCCCGGTGCGGAAGCCGGCCCGGCCGACCATGTGCGATCCGGCCGGGATGGTCAGCAGCTGGAAGAGCCCGATCAGCCCCAGCATCCCGATGTCCAGCCCGGAGCGCGAGCGCAGGCCCACGCCCAGGATCACCAGCAGCACCCCGAGCACCTGCGGCTTGGTCCCGGCGTGCATCCGGGTCAGCAGGTCGGGGAAGCGCAGCAGGCCGACGGCCGCGGCGAGGCACAACAGCGCGCCGAGCAGCAGACAGACCAGCCCGAGGACGTCGAGCACATCGAGCAGCGTCATCGCGACCCCTCCCCCTCGCTGCGGGACGGCCGGGTGTGGGGCCCGGGGTCCGCCGGCAGCGGCCGGGCGGACAGGTCCTCCTCAGCGAGCCTGTCCGGCATCGGGTCGGGCACCGGGGTGTCCCGGTCCCGGGCCACGAAGCGGGCCACCGCGACCGAGCCCAGGAACCCCACCAGGGAGAGCGAGATGAGCAGCGGCAGGGTGGTCCAGGCGTCGCTCAGCGCGGCGTAGGCACCGAGCGCACAGATCACGATCGAGACCAGGACGTCGGTGGCCACCACCCGGTCCAGGACGCTGGGGCCGATCGTGATGCGGACCAGCGTCAGGGTCGCGGAGACGGCCAGCAGCCCGCCGACGATCCAGGTGAGGACGGCCTCCACGAGGTCGATGCTCATGAGCTCTCCTCCGTTGTCGTGGCGGCGGCCGCGTCAGCAGCCGCCTCGCCCCGGCGCCGCCGCGGGTCCAGCAGCGACGTCGGGTCCGGGTGCAACGCCCGGAGCACCCTCGCCTCCTGCGCGCGCACCTTGTGCCGCACCTTCTCCGCCTGGTGGCGGGTGCTCACGTTCAGCGCGTGCAGGGTCAGCACCCGGCTGCCCGAGTCCAGGTCGATGACCACCGAGCCCGGTACCAGCGACACCATCTCCGCGGTCAGCGTCTGCAGCAGCGGATCGTCCCCGGCCAGCTCCAGGTCCATCACCACACCGCTGGCGACCGGCCCCGGCCGCACCGAGAGCCAGGCGACCTCCACCGAGGCACGCACCAGGTCGAGGAGGAAGCGCCCGAGCAGCACCAGCAGCCCCAACGGGCGTACCCGCAGGCGCAGCTCCACCCGGGGCAACGGGAAGAGCACCAGCACCAGCAGGGCGATCAGCACGCCGCCCAGCAGGTTGAGCAGGTCGAGCGTCCCCCACAGCAGCACCCAGACCACCGTCAGCCAGAGCACGCCCCACGGTGAGACACGCGGGATCCGGGAGCTCACCCCGCTGCCCCGTGCCTGCCTCCCGCCGCCCGTCACAGCCCTGCCCCCGTCCTGACCCCGAGCACCGCGTTCAGGTAGGGCTCACGCAGCACCAGGTCGACCGCCGCCCGGGTGGTGATGTCGAAGAGCGGTCCGGCCACCACGGTCAGGGCCAGCCCGACGATGACCAGCCCCATGGTCGGGGCCAGCACGCCGAGACCGAGCGCCTCGTGGTGCCCCCCGCGCATGGGCCCCTGACCGGTGATGCCCTTGGCGTTCTCAGACCAGAACGCGCGCCCCCACACCTTGGCGACGGCATACAGGGTGAGCAGCGAGGTGAGCACCGAGCCGACCACCAGCAGCATCGCCAGCCAGGTCTCCTCGGCCACGCCTGCCTGCACCAGGCCGACCTTGCCCAGGAACCCGCTGAACGGTGGGATGCCCGCCAGGTTCATCGCCGGGATGAAGAAGAGGATGCCCACCACCGGCGAGATCCGGGCCAGGTCGCCCAGCCGGGTGCTGTCGGCGGAGCCGCCCACCCGCTCCACCAGCCCGAGGACCAGGAAGAGGGTCGTCTGCACGGTGATGTGGTGGACGACGTAGAAGATCGCCGCCGCGAGCCCGTGGGTGCTGCCCAGCGCGATCCCGAAGAGCAGGAACCCGATGTGGCTGACCAGGGTGAAGCTGAGCATCCGTTTGATGTCGTCCTGGGCGAGCGCACCGAGGATCCCGACGATCATCGTCAGCAGCGCAGCGACCAGCAGCAGGTCGGTGAACGGGGAGTCGGGGAAGAGCAGCGTCTGGGTCCGGATCATCGCGTAGATGCCGACCTTGGTCAGCAGGCCGGCGAAGACCGCGGTGACCGGCGCGGGCGCGGTGGGGTAGGAGTCCGGCAGCCACCCGGACATCGGGAAGATCGCCGCCTTCACCGCGAAGGCGACCAGCAGCATCAGCTGCAGCAGCGCCGCGGTCCCCGGTGAGATCTCGCCCAGCCGCTCGCTCAGCAGCGCCAGGTTGATCGTCCCGGTCGCGCCGTAGGTCAGCCCGATCGCAGCCAGGAAGATCAGTGACGACAGCAGGGACACCAGCACGTAGGTGGTCCCGGCGCGGACCCGTTCGGCGGTGCCGCCCAGGGTCAGCAGCACGAAGCTCGCCGCCAGCAGCATCTCGAAGCCGACGTACAGGTGGAACAGGTCGCCGGAGATGAAGGTGGTGGTCACACCGGCCGCCAGCACCAGCAGCGTCGGGTGGAAGACCGGCAGCGGCGAGTGCCCGTCGCTCTCCTCGTCGAAGCTGCTGGCGCCCTGCCCGATCGAGTACGCGAGCACCGCCAGGGTGACGACCGTCGAGACGATCACCATCAGCGCCGCCAGCCGGTCCACGATCAGCACGATGCCCTCGTGCGCGGCCCAGCCCCCGACGAACATCACCTGCGGGCCCTGGGTGTCGCTCGCCCAGAGCAGCACCCCGGCCAGCACCGTCATCCCGGACAGCGCAGTGACGCTCACCACCCGCTGCACGGCGGTGCGGCCGGCCGCGGCCAAGGTCAGCCCGGCACCGATCAGGGGCAGCAGCACCAGCAGGGGCACCATCCAGGCGTACTCGTTGCTCATCGGGATCCCCCTTCCTCGTGCTCGCCGGTATGCCGGTGCCTGTCGTGGTGCGACCTCTCGGCCCGTTCGGTCTCGGCGACGATCTCCTCCGCCTGCTCACGGGCGCCCGGCTCGGAGCCCAGGTCGTCGGCCTCGGCGCGGGCGTGGATCCTCGCCGACTCGGTGTCGTCGGCCACCAGGTCGTCCCGGCCCACCTGCCAGCCCCGGTGCGCCAGCGCCAGCACGAACGCGGTCATCGCCAGGGTGATGACGATGGCGGTGAGCACCAGCGCCTGCGGGACCGGGTCGGCCATCGGTTGGCCACCGCGGGTGCCCACGATCGGGGGTGCGCCGGCAGGGCCGGAGCCGATGATGAAGAGCAGGTTGACCCCGTTGCCCATCAGCAGGAAGCCCATCAGGGCACGCACCAGGGACCGGGAGAGGAAGAGGTATGCCCCGGTGCCGACGAGCACGCTCGCCACCAGGATCAGGGTCAGGTTGGCGGTCATCGGCGGGCCTCCGCCTCTGCGTCGGCCTCGGTGTCGGTGACGTCGCGGTCCTGCTCGCGGGCGATCTGCGCGTCGATGCCCGAGCCCAGGCTGCGCAGCACGTCCAGCATCAGGCCGATGACGACCAGGTAGACACCCACGTCGAAGAGCAGGGAGGTCACCAGGTGCACCTCGCCCACCAGCGGGATCGTCAGGTAGGCGTCCCAGGTCCGCAGGGCGGGCGAGCCCACCAGCATCGGCAGCACGGCCGAACCTGCGGCGATGAACAGCCCGCTGCCCAGCAGCACCGCCGGCATCACCGGCAGCGCCGCGCGCAGCTCGTAGCCCCGACCGGCCAGGTAGCGCAGGCAGAGGGCAAGCCCCGCCACGATGCCCGCGGCGAACCCACCGCCGGGCTGGTTGTGTCCCGAGAGCAGCAGGTAGACCGACCACAGCAGGATGGTGTGGAAGACCAGCCGGGTCACCACCTCCAGGATCACCGACCGGCGTTCCGGGTCGAGGCGGTGGATGCCGGAGATCCACCGGCTGGGCAGGATCGCGCCCGTGGTCTCGGAGGTCCCGGAGCGCATACCGGCCCGGTCCCCACGGGCGCTGCGCAGCCCGGCGCGGACCCGGTCCATCGCCTCGTCCCGCAGGAAGACCAGGCTGGCGACCCCGGTGGCGCAGGCGAGCACCACGGACAGCTCGCCCATGGTGTCCCAGGCCCGGACGTCCACCAGGATGACGTTGACGATGTTGCGCCCGGCGCCGTAGTCGACGGCACGGTCGGCCAGGTCGACCGCAGCCGGCGGGTGGATCCGCGAGGCGGAGACCACCAGGGCGGTGGCCCCGACGACGACCCCGACCAGGGTGCCGAGCAGGGCCCGCATCCGGCGGGTGAGGATGCTCGGGTCGTCCGGGAACCGGCCGGACAGCCGCCGCAGCACCAGCACCAGCACCACCAGGGAGACCGTCTCGACCAGGATCTGGGTCAGCGCCAGGTCCGGTGCGCCGTGCAGCAGGAAGAGCATGGCCACCCCGTAGCCGGTGACCGCCACCAGGAAGGCGGCGCGCAGCCGGCGGCGGGCGCGGGCGGCCAGCACCGCCGAGGCGATGACCAGCGCCGCCACCGCGACCTGGGCCGCGCTGTCCGCGATCCGCACGTCGTCGGTGCCCGGCCACCGGATGCCGCCGAACAGCAGCTGGCTCCCGGGCAGCACCACCAGCACGGTGAAGATGGTGCCCAGCAGCATCGGCAGCGAACCCCGCTGGATGAAGCCGGTCGTCTCCAGCGCGACCCGGTCCAGACCCCGCATCACGACCTGGTAGGTCCGGGCGGCGTCGAAGGGCGACAGCGGGATCGGGACCTCCGCCGGGCGGCGCGCCTGCACCCAGAACCAGAGGCCGCCCAGGACCCAGACCCCGGCCGAGACGAACAGCGGCAGGCTGAACCCGTGCCACAGCCCCAGGTGCACCTCGGGGTGGTCGCCGGGCACCTGCTGGACGGTGGCGGTGTACCCCTCGAGCACCCCTTCCAGCCGCAGCGAGGTCAGCCCGAGCAGCAGACCACCCAGTGCCAGCGCGAGCGGTATGCCGACCAGCACCGGACCCGGCGAGTGCCACTCGTGCGGCTTGGGCACCACCGCGCCCACCCGCCCGGCCGGCGGTTGCAGCCCGTCGGTGAAGGCCCCCCACACGAAGCGCAACGAGTAAGCCATGGTCAGCACCGCACCGAGCACGAAGGCGAGCGCGGCCATCCCCTGCAACGAGGCCCAGCCGTCGGACGGCTCCAGCAGCGCGGTGAGCGCCGCCTCCTTGCCGACGAAGCCGAGCAGGACGGGCAGGCCGGCCATCGACGCCGCAGAGAGCACCCCCGCCAGCGCGAGCCAGGGTGCGCGGCGCCCGACACCGCGCAGGTACCGGATGTCCCGGGTCCCGGCGGCGTGGTCGATCGCGCCCGCGGTCAGGAAGAGCGAGGACTTGAAGAGGGCGTGCGCCACCAGCAGGGTGAGACCGGCCAGCGCGGCCCCCTCGGTGCCGTAGCCGAGCAGCAGCACCAGCATCCCCAGCTGGCTGACCGTGCCGTAGGCCAGCAGCGTCTTGAGGTCGAGCTGGCGGGTGGCCCGCAACCCCCCCAGCAGCATGGTGCCCGCGCCCAGCCCGAGCACGATGACCTGCCAGACGGGCAGGTCCGCGAAGCCGGGGGCGAAGCGGGCGACCAGGTAGACACCGGCCTTCACCATCGCCGCGGCGTGCAGGTAGGCACTGACCGGGGTGGGCGCCGCCATCGCCCCCGGGAGCCAGAAGTGGAAGGGCACCAGGGCGGACTTGGTCACCGCCCCCATCAGCAGCAGGCCGACCCCCCAGGAGATCATCGCGTCGGACGAGGTCGGCGGGTCGGCCAGCAGCTCGCTGATCCGGTAGGTCCCCCCGGCCTCGCCGATGATGACGATGCCGACCAGCATCGTCAGCCCGCCCGCCGCGGTGACGATCAGGGCCTGCCGAGCGGCCCGGGTGCTGGCCGCACTGGTCGTCAGGTAGCCCACCAGCAGGTAGGACAGGACGGTGGTGATCTCCCAGAAGACGTAGAGCAGGAGCAGGTCGTCGGTGGTGACCAGACCGAGCATGGCCCCTGCGAAAGCCACCAGGGCCCCGGCCAGCAGACCGGGGTTGCCCCCGGTGGTCTGGACGTCGACGTAGCGCGAGCAGTAGAGCAGGACCAGCGCGCCCACCCCGGAGACCACCAGGGCCAGCACCACCGAGAGGGTGTCCAGCCGGAAGACCAGGTCCATGTCCAGGTCGGACACCCAGGCCAGGCGCTCCTCGTGGACGTCGCCGGTCGCCCGGGTCGCGATCCAGCCCGCGGCCACCGCGGGCACCAGGGCCAGCAGCGCGAACGCCCGGGCCCCGAGGGCGCGCACCAGCGAGGGCGCGAGCAGCGCCGCGGCCAGGTGCGCTCCGAGGAGAGCCAGGATCACGCTGGCCTCCCCTCAGTACTTGACACGTCCCGCAAGATTATCGGCGTTCGACCCCCACCCCAAACCTGACGGCTCCAGGGGCCAGGATGCGCGACGGCCCCGCACCGCGAAACGGTGCGAGGCCGGGCACGGGCACCGACCGGGGTCGGCGCTCAGGTGGTGCGGTCAGGCAGGAACGACGCTGACGGTGACGTCGGCCGCGACGTCGTCGTGCAGACGCACGTGCACGGCGTGGTCACCGACGGACCGGATCGGCGTCCGGACCTCGATACGACGCTTGTCGACCGACGGACCGCCGGAGGCGGCGATCGCCTCGGCGATCTCCGAGGGGGTGACGGCACCGAAGAGGCGCCCACCCTGACCGGCGCGGGCGGCGACGGTGACCGAGGAGCCCTCCAGCCGGCTCTTCGCCGTGGTGGCCTCCTCCGCGGTCTTCATCGCTCGCTTGTCGCGGGCGGCGCGGATCGAGTCGACCTGCTTCTGGCCGCCCTTGGTCCAGGCGGTCGCCACCTTGCGGGGCAGCAGGAAGTTGCGCGCGTAGCCGTCCTTGACGTCGACGATGTCGCCGGCGTCGCCGAGACCCGTGACGGGCTGGGTCAAAATGATCTTCATGATCTTCTCCTGACTCTCGGCCGGCTCAGCGGGACGAGCTGCTGTAGGGCAGCAGCGCCATCTCGCGGGCGTTCTTGACGGCGTTGGCGATACGACGCTGCTCCTGCACGGACACACCGGTCACCCGACGAGCGCGGATCTTGCCGCGGTCGGAGATGAACTTGCGCAGCAGCGCGGTGTCCTTGTAGTCGATCGCCTCGATCTTGGCGGTCTTGAGCGGGTTCGCCTTCTTCTTGGGCTTACGAATGACGGGCTTGTTGGCCATCGTGGTGCTCTCCCCTTTCGTGAGAGCCCGAGCCGGGGCTCGGGATGGTAGATGGTGCGTGGAGGTGGTGCGTGCAGGACCGGTGGGTCAGAACGGGGGCTCGTCGTAGGACGGCGCGCCGCCCCATCCGGAGCCCTGCTTGCCGCCGGAGCCGTTGGAGGCACCGCCGGTGGCCCAGGGGTCGTTGTCCCCTGCTGCCTGCTGGCCGCCGGAGGGGGCCGCCGGCTGGCCGGACTGGCCACCCTGGTTGCCTCCCCAGCCGCCCTGGGCGGGAGCCGCCTGGCCGGACTGTCCGCCCTGGCCGCCGCCGCCCTGCCAGCCGCCGCCACCGGAACCTGAGCCACGCTGGGCCTTGGTCACGGTTGCGGTGGCATACCGCATGGACGGGCCGACCTCGTCGACCTGCATCTCCATGACCGTCCGGTTCTCACCCTCCGGCGTCTGCCAGGAGCGTGAGACCAGCCGGCCGCTGGCGATGACCCGGTCGCCGCGGTGCAGCGACTCCGAGACGTGCTCGGCAGCCTCGCGCCACACCGAGCAGCGCATGAACAGCGTCTCGCCGTCCTTCCAGTCGTTGGACTGACGGTCGAACTGGCGGGGGGTCGAGGCCACGGTGAAGTTGGCCACGGCCGCACCGCTGGGGGTGAAGCGCAGCTCGGGGTCGGCGGTCAGGTTGCCGACGACGGTGATGGGGGTCTCTCCGGCCATGTCAGGTCGTCCTTGATCCGTTCGGGTCCTTGGTCATGCTGGGATGTGCGGTCGCGAACGTCTCAGACGTCGCGGCGCAGCAGCTTGGTCCGCAGGACGGACTCGTTGAGCCCGAGCTGGCGGTCCAGCTCCTGGGCGGTCGCGGGCTCGACGGTCATCTGCACGACGGCATAGATCCCCTCGGCCTGCTTCTTGATCTCGTAGGCCAGGCGACGCCGGCCGACCAGGTCGAGGTTGTCGACGGTGCCACCGTCCTTGCCCACGACGGCGAGCATCTTCTCCAGCGTGGGCTGGAGGGTGCGCTCGTCGGTCTCGGGGTCGAGAATGATCATCAATTCGTACTGGCGCATGCGTGAACCCACCTCCTTCGGTCTGTGCGGTCACGGTCTCTCCGTGACAGGAGGGCTTCATACGTCACCACCGCTTCCTGCGAGCATGGCACCGGACCGGTGCCTCCCGCAGGAGATGTCCACAGACCCGGCGGACCGGGCAGGGGGACAGCAGTGAGCCTCCACGGTACCGGCGCGGACGGTACCGCGCCTAATCCCGCCGCCACCCCGGCGCCCGCTGCCTCATGGATCTCTCACCCGGCCGGGGACATACTTGGCAGGCCGTCCAGCCCACCCCGAGGAGCACGCATGAAGATCGCCATCGCCGGCACCGGCTACGTCGGCCTGTCCCTGGCCGTCGTCCTGTCCCAGCACCACGAGGTCGTGGCGCTCGACATCGACCCGGCCAAGGTGGCCCTCCTCGGGCAGCGGCTCAGCCCCATCCACGACCCGGAGATCTCGGACTACCTGGCCACCCGCGAGCTGGACCTGCGGGCCACCACGGACCCGGAGGACGCCTACACCGGCGCCGACTGGGTGGTCATCGCCACCCCCACCGACTACGACACGGAGACCAACTTCTTCGACACCCGCAGCGTCGAGACGGTGCTGGCCGACGTGCTGCGGATCAACCCGTCCGCGGCGGTCGTCATCAAATCGACGATCCCGGTCGGCTACACCGAGCAGCTGCGCGACCAGCACCCCGGCGCGACCATCATCTTCAGCCCCGAGTTCCTGCGCGAGGGCCGGGCGCTGCACGACAACCTGCACCCCTCCCGGGTGATCGTCGGCGACGAGGGCGAGCGCGGACGCGAGTTCGCCGACCTGCTGCTCGAGGGCGCCGTGGACCAGGACGTCCCGGTGCTGCTCACCGGGGTCACCGAGGCGGAGGCGATCAAGCTCTTCGCCAACACCTACCTGGCGATGCGGGTCGCCTACTTCAACGAGCTGGACACCTATGCCGCGACCCGGGGCCTGGACACGCGGCAGATCATCGAGGGCGTCGGGCTGGACCCCCGGATCGGCTCGCACTACAACAACCCGAGCTTCGGCTACGGCGGCTACTGCCTGCCCAAGGACACCCGCCAGCTGCTGGCCAACTACGGCACCGTGCCGCAGACCCTGATCACCGCGATCGTGGACGCCAACACCACCCGGATGGACTTCATCGCCTCGGACATCCTCGAGCGCCAGCCGCGCCGGGTGGGCATCTACCGGCTCATCATGAAGGCCGGCTCCGACAACTTCCGCGCCTCCAGCATCCAGGGCGTGATGTCCCGGCTGCAGGCGCGTGGGGTGGAGGTCGTCATCTACGAGCCCAGCTTCGAGGACGACACCTTCCAGGGCTGCCGGGTGCTGCGCGACCTGGGCCCCTTCGTGGCGGAGGCCGACATCATCATCGCCAACCGGCTGGACGAGCACGCCCGGACCTTCGGCGACAAGCTCTACACCCGGGACCTCTACCAGCGTGACTGACCGGGGGACGACCCTCCGCGGGGACATCGAGGGTCTGCGCGCCATCGCCGTGCTGATGGTCCTGCTCTACCACGCGCAGGTGCCCGGGCTGGACGGCGGTTTCGCCGGCGTCGACGTCTTCTTCGTCATCTCCGGCTTCCTCATCACCCGGCTCCTGGTCAAGGAGGCGCTGGCCACCGGCACCGTCTCGATCGGGTCGTTCTACGCGCGCCGCGCCCGCCGGCTGCTGCCCGCGGCGACGGTCGTGCTGCTCTTCACCACCGTCGCCGGGTATGTCGTCCTCGGCTCCGCGCGGCTGGCCGAGCTGGGCAGCGACGTCCTCGCGGCGGCCCTCTACGTGGTGAACTGGGCGCTGGCGGAGCGGTCGGTGGACTACCTGGCCGAGGACAGCACGGCGTCCTGGGTGCAGCACTACTGGTCGCTGTCGGTGGAGGAGCAGTTCTACGTCCTCTGGCCGCTGCTCATCCTGCTCGGGCTCTGGTTGGCCCGCCGCGTCGGCCTGCGCCCGACCCGGGTGCTGGCGGCCCTGCTGGCCGTCGTGGTCGTCGCGTCCTTCGTCTGGTCCGTGCTCCGGACCGAGAGCTCGCCGGAGACCGCCTACTTCGTCACCACCACTCGCATCTGGGAGCTGGGGATCGGCGCCGGGCTGGTCTTCCTGCTCCCGCGCCTGCGGCGGCTGCCGGGGACCGCCTCCGAGGCGCTCGCCCTGGTGGGTCTGCTCGCCATCGTCTGGAGCGCGTTCGCGCTGTCCACGGCGACCCCCTGGCCGGGGTCCGCCGCCCTCGTCCCCACGGTCGGGACGGCCCTCGTCATCGCCGCCGGGTCGACGGACCGGCTGACGATGGTGGCCCGCGGCCTGGGGGTCCGGCCCATGCGCTTCGTCGGTGCCCTCTCCTACGGTCTCTACCTGTGGCACTGGCCGCTGCTGCAGCTGCTCCAGGAGGTCCGCCCCGGGTCAGGCCTGCGGGCCAGGCTCGCCGTCGCGGGCCTGGGCGTGCTGCTCGCCTGGCTGACCCTGCGCCTGGTGGAGAACCCGATCCGGTTCCACCCCGGGCTGGCCCGGTCCTCGCGCCGTGCCCTCGCCGCCGGTGCCGGCGCGATGGCGGTGACGGTGGCCGCCGGCGGGGCCCTCTGGGCCTCCGCCCCGCGGGTCGGAGAGCTCCCGGACGAGGTCCGCGGCGCGCTGGCCCTCACCGACGGGAGCTCGACGCCCGACCCCGCGATGATCGAGGACCCGGCGCAGACGTTCACCCGCACCGGCACCGTGTACCCGACCCCGGGTGCCGCCGTCCTGGACGTCCCCGGGGCCTATGACGACGGCTGCCAGGTGGTCCAGGAGCAGACCGACCTGCCGGACGAGCCCTGCGAGTACGGGCCTGCCGACGGGACCGACGTCGCCCTGCTCGGGGACTCCAAGATGCTGCAGTGGCTGCCCGCCCTGCTGCCGATCGCCGAGCAGGAGGGCTGGCGACTCACGGTGTGGACCAAGTCCTCGTGCGGGTTCACGTCCACCGGCCAGTCCCCCGAGTGCGTGGAGTACAACGACGCCCTGCGCGAGCACCTGGCCGACCCGGAGCACACCCCGGAGATCATCCTCACCTCGCTGGGGAAGCGTGGTGAGGGCGCCGGGGTCGAGCTGGCCGACAACCTGGACCCGGCCGTGGCCTCCGGCGCCGAGGTCGTCCTGGTCGCCGACAACCCCTACCGCGACTCGGAGGACGAGACCGGTGACCCCTCCTGGTACGAGTGCGTCGAGGACAACCCGCAGGACTACGCCGTCTGCTCCTTCCCCGAGGCGCCGGGCTACGGCACCCCCCTCCTCGAGCGGGCCCACGAGGAGCTCCCCGGCTCGCACCTGGTCGACCTGAGCCGCTGGATCTGCCCGCCCGGGACCCCCGTCCCCGGCGCCGAGGACAGCGAGCC
Source organism: Serinicoccus shuyuelongi (assembly GCF_045032955.1). Classification (NCBI taxonomy): domain Bacteria; kingdom Bacillati; phylum Actinomycetota; class Actinomycetes; order Micrococcales; family Ornithinimicrobiaceae; genus Serinicoccus; species Serinicoccus shuyuelongi. The sequence goes on from NZ_JBJFZU010000002.1 coordinate 122,223, forward strand.
CCGGTGCCCGTCGGTGATCGACGAGGTGCTCATCTTCCGGCAGGGGTCGCACCTCACCGCGACCTATGTGCGCACGCTCACCCCGTTGCTGCACGAGGCCCTCATCGGGACCGGGCTCGCCACCAGCGACCCGGACGAGGTGCCCTGGGAGATCCCTCCGGTGGACTCGCAGACGGCGAGCCGGGGACGCTGAGGCGGGGCCGGTGAGGCGCACCGTCCCCGCGCACCGGCCCGGATATACTCGCCCGGGCGGAACTCGACTCGTGCCTCCGGACGGCCCCCGCCCAGCGGCAGCAGACGAGAGAGCGTGGTTATGGACTACCCGGTGCCCAGCGCGGCCAGCGGCCGCAGCAGCGACCTCCCCGGCGTCCCCCGATGACCTCACCCCTGCGCAGGCTCACCGGCCGACGCCGGCCGGGGTCGACCCCGGACACCACCGCCGGACCACCCACCGCGGCAGCGAAGACGGCGAAGGCTGCCAAGACCTCCACGGCCGACACCCGCACCCTGATCCGACGCAGTCTGCGCAGCCATGCGGAGACCCCCGGTCGTCCCACCAGCACCGCCACCGTCGCCCTCGCCGCCGGGCCCCGGCTGCGGGCCGGGCTGGCGTGGGAGTGGAGCCAGGTCGACCTCGAGCCGGACACCTGGCGGGAGACCCTGGCCCGGGACGACCTCGACCTGTGCGTCCTCGAGCTCGACGGCTCGACCATCAGCGGGTGGACCGACGGCCCGTCCCCGCTCGAGGTGGCGGCGGTCGCCGCCGAGCACACGGTTCCCGTGGTGGCCTGGCTGACCGGCCCTGACCCCGACGGCGCGGCGCGCACCACCGTGGAGCGGCTCGCCGCCGCCGGGGTGGAGGTGCGCTTCCTCCCCCCGGCGACGCAGCCGCGCCAGCAGAGCGCCGCGCACCCGCCGGAGACGCGCCGCCCCGGCGACATCGTCCTGCTCGACGGTCGGGGGTCACCCGAGGCCGCGCCCGTCCTGGCCCGCACCCGCACGGAGGTGCTGCACGACTGGCGGCGCACCGGCACCGGCGGCACCGCGGCGCCCTCCCCCGAGCAGCCGCTGCTGGCGCAGTACCGGGTGCTCGCCGACGTCGGCCTCCGGCAGCCGGACGACAGCTGGCCGGTGCTGGACGCGCTGGCCTCGCGCACCGCGGTGGTCACCACCCCCGAGCGTCGGGCGCAGCTGCCCGCCGACCTCCAGCCGGTCGTGTCGGCCCCGCCACCGGAGGCGCTGAACCGCCACCTCACCGTGCTGCTGCGCCAGCCGGAGCTCCGGGACCGGGTCACCCACCTGGCCCATCGGACCGTGCTGTCCGGTCACAGCCTCGCGGACCGCGCCCGCGACCTGCTCCGGGCCGGCGGGCTGGAGGCTCCCGCACCGTCCCGCACCGTGTCGGTGGTGGTCCCGACCAACCGCCCGCACCAGCTCGCCAACGTCCTGGACAACGTCGCCCGCCAGCAGCGGGTGGACGCCCAGCTGGTGCTGGTGGCCCACGGGATCGAGGTGGACCGGGCCGACCTGGCGGCGCGCGCCGCCGACCTGGGCATCGCCGAGCTGCAGGTGCTCAGCGCCGCCCCGGAGCTCACCCTGGGTGCCGCGCTCAACCTCGGGATCGACGCCTCGGACGGTGCCTACGTCGCCAAGATGGACGACGACAACTTCTACGGGGCGCACTTCCTGGGCGATCTGGTCGACGCCTTCGGCCACACCAGCGCGGGCATCACCGGCAAGTGGGCGCACTACGTCTGGCTCCGGTCCAACGGGGCGGTGGTGCTCCGCTTCGGCGGCTTCGAGAACACCTACCACCGGCTGGTCCAGGGCGGGTCCATCGTCACCCACCGGGACGTCGCCGAGGACCTGCGGTTCAGCGACATCCCCCGGGCCGTGGACTCCGACTTCCTCAACCGGGCGATGGCGGCCGGGGTGTCGACCTACTCCGGGGATCGCTATAACTTCGTCAGCATCCGCAGCCACGACCGCACCGGCCACACCTGGCAGGTCGACGACGCCATCTTCATGTCCGGCTCCGGCCGGGTGGTCACCTACGGGGACCCGCGCGAGCTGGTGTCGGTATGAGCACGCCGCGCCCGGCACGGACGGCCGCCCGCAGGAGAGGACCAGGTATGCAGCTGACCCGCACCGCCCGCCGGCTCGGCCGCCGCCTCGCGGCAGGGGCCGCCTCGCGTCTCCCGGCACACGTCGGACCGGCCGGGTGGGGCGAGTTCGTCCTCGGCACCCGCCTGCGCCGGGCCGAGCACGTCCTGGCCAGCGACCCGCAGGAGACGCTCACCCTGCTGGAGCCGGTGCTCGCCTTCGACCCCGGACCGCGCACGCTGCTACTCTCCAGCCGCGCGCTGGAACGGCTCGGCGACGTCGACGGTGCGCTCGCCGCCGCCGAGCGGGCCAACGAGCAGGGGCGCCGCACGCCCGCCACCCTGGAGGCATACCTGCGCCTCGCCCGGCGCACCGGGCACACGGCCCGGGCCCGGGAGGTCCTCGACCTGGTCGCCTCCACCGTGCCGCGCACCCCCCGGCAGGCCGACGCCCTGGTCGCCCTGCTCCGCGGCGCCCCCCGGGAGGTGCTGGACCGGTTCGCCGCCACCGTCGCCGAGGCGGGCGCCCCCGGACTCGAGGAGGCCCGGGAGCTCCTCGACGAGGACGACCTGGTCACCGCCCACGGTCAGGGGCAGCAGGAGTTCTCCGCGGTCTCGACGCGGGTCCTGCAGACCCGGGTCCGCCCGGTCGCCGTGCTCACCCGCGCCCTCGTCCGGGTCCGGGCCTGGCAGCAGGCCGCCGACGTGGTGGCCACCGTCCCCGGCGGGCAGCAGGTCGGTCCGCAGGCCAGCACCGAGATCCCCGCCCGCGACATCGCCACGGCCGCCGTACGGGCGCTGGCCGCCGGACACCCGACCCCTGCCGCGATGCTGGCCGCCCGGGCGCTGGCCGCCGACCCGGGGGTGTCCAGGGCGCAGGAGACCTTCACCTCCGCCCAGGACCAGCTCCGGGTGGTCCGTCGGGGATGGTCGCCGCCGCCGATGCGCCCCACCCCGGCCTACCCGCCGGACCCCTCCGCCGCCCTGGCCGTCCTCTCCCAGTCGATGCCGCACACCTCCGGCGGGTACGCCACCCGGACCCACGGCATCCTCACCGGGCTCGCCGCCCAGGGCCGCCGGATCGAGGCGGTCACCCGGCTCGGCTTCCCCTACGACCGCTGGCCCGCCTCCGGCACGCAGACCGTGCCGGCGTCGGACACCGTGGACGGGATCGTCTACCACCGGATCCTCACCGACGCCCGGCGGTACCCCCAGTACCCCCTCGCGGAGTACGTCGAGGCGACCGCAGCCGGGGTGGAGCGGATCGCCCGCAGCCGGCGGGCGGCCCTCGTCCACGCGTCCAGCTTCTACGTCGCCGGCCTGGCCGGGATCACCGCCGCCCGGCGGCTCGGAGTGCCCTTCCTCTACGAGATGCGGGGGCTGGAGGAGCTGATGAAGGTGTCCCGCGACCCGGCCTTCGCCGGGTCCGGGCGCGAGGCCTTCCTGCGCGAGCTGGAGACCGGGCTGGCCACCCGGGCCGACGCGGCGCTGCTCATCACCCGGGCGCTGCGCGACGAGATGGTGGACCGAGGGGTGCCCGAGGACCGGGCGGTCGTGGTCCCGAACGGGGTGCACAGCCACCTCTTCCGGCCGGTCGAGCGGGACCGGGAGCTGGAGGCGGAGCTGGGGCTGCGGGATCGGACGGTCATCGGCTACGTCGGCGGTCTCGTCGACTACGAGGGGGTGGACCTGCTGCTGGAGGCGGTCGCACGGCTGCGCACCCGGCGAGCGGACGACTTCCGGGTCCTCGTCGTCGGAGACGGCCCGTACGAGCAGCGGGTCCGCGAGGTCTGCGTCGAGGCCGGGCTGCAGGACGTGGTCATCCTCACCGGACGGGTCCCGCACGCCGAGGTGAGCCGCTACCTGTCGCTGGTCGACGTCGCGCCCTTCCCGCGCAAGCCGCTGCCGGTCTGCGAGATGATCTCGCCGATCAAGCCGCTGGAGTCGATGGCCATGGGCAAGGCGGTCCTGGCCTCCGACGTCGCCGCCCTGGCCGAGATGGTCCAGGACGGCGTCACCGGCCGCCTCTTCCGCAAGGGCGACGTCGACCACCTCGCCGCCGTGCTCGGCGAGCTGCTGGACGACCCGGCGCAACGGCATACCCTCGGCGAGGCCGCCCGCTCCTGGGTGGTCCGCGAGCGCGACTGGAGCGGCATCACCGCGATCGTCGACGACGTCTACACCGAGGTCCTGGACCGCGCCGGGGGCGGGACGTGACAGCCGCGCAGGACCTGGTGATCGCGCACGCCTTCCCCCCGCACAGCGACCCCGGTGCGGTGGTCGCGGCGCAACGGGTCCGCGAGCGGGGGCGACCCGTCGACGTGATCCAGAACGCCAGGGGCCCGGAGCACCTCGACCTCACCCTCGACCACGACCTCGAGCGGATCGCCGGTGACCTGGTGCGTCGTCGGCACGAGGTGGACTCCCCGACCCTCGTCGAGGAGTGGCCGGGGATCGCGCGCTTCACCGAGCGGGGGCTGCAGCAGGCGCTCGACTGGGACCGGCACGGTCCCGGCTACCAGCAGCTGCACAGCCGGGCCGACCACGTCGCCAACCACGTGCTGGCGGCCCGGCTGAGGTTGCTCCGTCCCGACCTGGAGTGGACCGCGGAGTTCTCCGGTCCGCTCACGCACGACGCGCGGGGGAAGTCGCGCCGCTCCCCGGTGCACCCCGGCGCCCTGCCGGACGCCCTGGCCGAGGGGGTGCGGCGGGCCGGCTTCCACCCGCCGGAGTCGGTCAACGTCTTCGAGTGGGCCGAGACCCTGGCCCATGCCCTCGCCGACCGGATCGTCGTCTCCGACGCCCGTCAGCGCGACCGGATGGTGGCGGCGGTCACCGACGAGGCGCTCGCCGCCCGCGTCCGCGAGCGGGTCGTCATCGCCGAGCAGCCCGTCCTGCCGCCCGCGTTCTACGAGCTGGGCGACCCTGGTCACGACCTCGACCCGGGGCGCACCCACCTGGGTCACCTCGGCGACGCCCGCTCCCCCCGGGCGATGGACGTCGTGCTGGACGCGCTGGGTGCCCTCCCGCCCCCGGCCCGGCAGGGCCTGTGCCTGCACGTCGTGACCCCCGCGCACGAGGACCTGCGGGAGGAGGTCGCCCGACGTGGCCTCGCCGACGTGGTCCGGGTGGTCGACCTCCCGCGCCACCTCGACCTGCTGGCGCTCTACCGGCGGATGGACGTGCTGCTGCTGAGCGACCCGGGGACCGGGGACCGGACGGGGGCCGGCCCCGCGCTGCCCTCCGCGTGGGGCGACCACCGGGGCAGCGGCAGGCCCGTCTGGGGTCTCGTCGAGGCCGGGTCCGCCCTGGACGCCGAGCCGTTGGACCACCGCACCCCGGTGGGTCACGTGAGCGCGGCCGTGCAGCTGCTCTCCCGGCTCTCAGCTCTGCAGGGCTGAGTCAGGGCAGGACCAGGGCCACCAGGGCATCGGCGGCCTGCTCGCCGTCGAAGCGTCGCGCCACCACCTGCCGGGCGTCCCGGGAGGCCTGCGACCAGGCCGGGTCCTCGGCCAGTTCCCGGATCCGGGCGACCGCCTCGTCGACGGTGTCGACGACCCAGTCCTCGGGGAAGAGGCTGCGGGCGCCGCCGAGCGGGGCGAAGATCGGCCAGTCGCGGACCACCGGCACCGTCCCCGCCGCCGCGGCCTCGACCAGGCCCACCCCGAAGCTCTCCCGGCGGCTCGTGCTGAGCACGAAGCCCGAGGCCGCCAGGTGCGGCGCCACGGTGTCGGTGTAGCCGACCAGCTCCACGGCGTGCCGGACGTCCGGCTCGGCCATCCTCCGGCGGAAGGCATGGGCGTAGCCCTGCTGTGATCGGACCGACCCGGGCAGGAAGTCGGCGCCCACCAGCCGCAACCGCCAGGAGGGGTCCTCGGCGAGGAGGGCGGCGAGCACGTCCAGCGCGAAGAGCGGGTCCTTCACCTGCTGGGCCCAGCCGACCATGAGCAGGCGTCGTCGGTGACCCTCGTCCTTCTCGGTGACCACCCGGGCGAGGTCGACCACGTTGGGCACCACGTGCACCTGGGTGTGCTCCAGCGCCGCCCCGAGGAGCCGGGTGACGAGCAGCCGCAGCGGCTCGCTGACCAGGACGAGGTGGGTGACCCGGCTCCAGTCGATGAGGTGGATCCAGCAGGAGAGGGCGTCCATGCTGTGGATCCGCAGGGTCAGCGGCACACCGGCCGCCGCGTTCATCACGGTGGCGAGCGCGGCCGGGTCGGCCCAGTCCACGAAGACCGCCTCGACCTGCTCGGTCTGCTCCAGCAGGTCGTAGCGGGGCACCGGCAGCCGGCCCAGCGCCTGCGCCAGCCGCTGCTCGACCAGGTGCCGACGCACCGACAGTCCTCCGCCGTAGCCGGAGCGCCGGGCCAGGTCGCTCTCGACCACCTCGGTGCGTCGGGCCAGCGCCTCCAGCACCGGTGCCGCGAACCGCGGCCAGGCGCCGGGTTCGACGAGCACCCCGGCCTGCCGGGCGGCGCGGCGGCCGGTCCCCTCCTGCGGGGTGGAGGCGGCGAGCAGCCGGCCGACCCGCGAGCCGCGCCAGGACGCGAGGAAGGTGTCCGGGTCCTCCACCAGGGGTGAGCTGGTCCCGTCCGCGTGCAGCTCACGGTGGAAGAGCAGGCTGAGCGCGAGGTGGGCGGCGTCCACCGCCCGCGGCTCGTCGTCGTCCTCCAGCGCACGGTCCGCGGCCCGCACCAGGGCGGTGACCGCGGCCGCGTCCCCGGGCTGTCGCGCGCCGGCGGCGGAGGTGGCGACCAGGACCTTCCAGCCGCGGCGCAGGGCCTGCTCCACCGGGTCGCCGGTGTGCTCGTCGACGAACGTGAGGACGGTCGCGGCCAGCTCGAACTCGCCCCGGTCGTGCAGGACCCCGGCCACCGTGAGCAGCAGGCCCTGCCGCTCCGGCGGCACCCCGCCCGCCAGCAGCCCGAGCTGGTCCACCAGGGTGGCCACCCGGTCCGTCTCGAGCTCACCGGGATCGTCGGCGATCTCCTGCTCCAGCGTCCCGAGGGCGGTGACGGTGTCCAGGAGCGACCACCCGTGCAGCGTGCCGGGGTCCGCCACCCGGGCACCGGCGGGCAGCAGCGCGACGGCGACGCGCCGGGCGGCCTCCCCGACCGGGACGACGACCTCCGCCCGGCCCAGCACCCGACGGGTCCGCGGGTCCAGCCGGACCGCCCCCACCAGGCCCGTGCGGTCCCCCCACCAGTGCGCGGGAGGGGTCGTCGCCAGCTGCCGCACCAGACCGGCCGGTCGCCGGATGGGACCGGGCGCGACCGGTCGACGGGTGGTGAGCGGGGACAGGGCCGCGCCGGGGGTCCCGCGCAGCCAGACGAGCACCACCTGGTGGCCGAACGCGGCCAGTCCCCGCAGCGGTTCGGCGAGGGGGTCGAGCTCGTCGGCCGTCTCGGCCAGCACCACGACCCGCTGGCGACGGGTCGCGGACACGACGCCGTCGAGGACGGCGGGGTCCCAGCTCACTGCCACGGCACGCACCCTACGCGTCCGGCCCCGGCCGGTGGCCCCGGTCCGGCTGCAGGTGCTCCACCACCCCGTCCCGGCGCAGCACCACCTCGCGCACCCCGGTCGGGGCGGCCGCGAGCAGCGCTCCGGGCTCCCAGGCGGGGCCGAGCGGGTCCGGCAGGTATGCCGTGAGCCACGCCCGCAGCGCCTCCGGCGGCACGGCGTCGTGCACGACGGAGAGCTCGTCGGCGCGCTCCGCGTCGGCCGCGCTGCGCAGCGGCAGCCGCTCGACGCGCACGCCCGCGGCGTCGTCGGCCCCCGGCTCGACGTCGGCCTCGGCGGCGGCGGCACGTGCGCCCTCCTGCTCGGCGGACCAGCGGGTGAGCAGCGGGCGCAGGTGCTCCACGAACCCCTGGTGGCCGTAGCGCTCGCGCACCAGGGCGGTCGTGCGGGCCACCCGCTCCCGGTATGCCTCCGGGTCGGCGAGGTAGCCGGCCACGACCGCCTGCGCCTCCCCGGGCGCCGCGTACTCCAGCACGTCGCCGAAGGTCTCCCGGTGCTTGGGGTGGGCGATGGTGAGCACCCCGCTGGCGGCCGCCTCGAGCAGCGTCCGGCCGAACGCCTCGTGCGCGTCCGGGTTGTCCAGGTAGAGGAAGAAGTCGAGACCGGCCAGGAAGGGCCGCACGTCGCCGTGGGTCGTCGGCAGCACCTGCCAGCCGGGGGGCACCTCGGCCCCGGCGGCGGCGGCCAGCCCGGCCACCGTCAGCTGGCCGCCCAGCATCCGCACCTGGTACCCGTCGGGGAAGGCATACCCCTGGTGCAGCTCGGCGTAGCTGGTCGGGAACTTGATCCGGTCGTCGCGCGAGTGCCGGCCGACCACCACCGTCCGGTCGGCCTCCGGCGGCTCCGCGCTGCGGACGGCCCAGGCGTCGGCGTCGATCCGCCCGGGGTTGTCCCAGGTGGTCAGCGCCACGTCCGGGTCCTGCTCCCGCAGCAGCCGCCGGATGGTGGGGCTCTGCGGCACCCAGGTGACCGGGGCCCCGAAGAGCTCGCGGGTGCGCGCGGTGACGTCCGCGACCACGTACCGCTGGTCGGTGCCGTCCGGTTCCAGGGGGCCCTGGTTGGCCATCACCAGCACGTGCCCGGCCCGGACCGTCCGGGGCAGCCGGGGCGGGTACTGCAGGATCGGCGGGTACCGGACCATGAGCACGTCGATGTCGGCGTCGTCGTCGGGGGCGACCCAGGAGACCGTCCCGGACCTGACCAGCTCCACCAGCTGGGCGGAGACCGGCAGGTCGCGGGTGGTCATGAAGCGCAGCGCCTCCAGGTGCATCACCCCCACGCGCAGCCCGGCCGCGCGCGCGGCCAGGATCTCCTCGACCATCGAGGCCTGTGGTCCACCGTGCCGGCGCCAGTCCCCGGCGAGCACCAGGTCCAGGTGCCGGACCGGTTCCCGCAGCGGGTGGGTGGCCCGGGCCCAGCGCGCCGGCTCGGGCACCCGCCGGGGCTCGTCCGGGTCCAGGAAGGGCGCGCTGCGCCCGGCCGAGATCTCTTCGTGCCAGGCGGTGTAGAGCGACTTGTACTGGTGCCGCGCCGGGTGCCGGTAGCCGTTGGCGAACTCCTCGGAGGACAGCGTCACCCCGCCGCCGCGCAGGATCGTCGTCGTCTCCGGGACGTCCTGGACGACGGGGCCGAAGGCCGCCTCCAGGCGTCGGGTGAACTCGGTGTCGGCGCCCTTGCGGGTGGGGTCGTAGAACCCGATCCGGGTCAGCACCGGGCCCAGCCGGAAGAGGACGGTGGCGGCCGAGGGGAAGCGCGGCTGGTAGCCGGGCCGGGTGAGGACCAGGTCCGGGGTGACCCTGACCCCCTCGGCCCGGGTCGCCAGCAGCCCCGGTCGCCTCCGGAACGGCCGCAGGCAGGCCTCCAGGGTCTGCGGGTGCCACCAGTCGTCGGAGTCGAGGACGATCCCGAAGTCGCCGGAGGCCAGCCGCAGGGCGGTGTTGCGCGCCCGGTAGGTGCCGCCGTTCACGGCCTTACGCACCACCCGGACCCGGGGGTCCGCGTCCGCGACCTGCTCCAGCAGCGCGTCCCAGCGGTGGTCCTCGCCGGGCCCAGAGGCGTCGTCGACGACGAACAGCTCCAGGTCCGCCCAGGTCTGTGCCAGCACCGAACGCACCGCGGTCAGCAGCGCCGGCCCCGGTCGGTAGCAGCTCATCATCACGCTGACCCGCCCGCCGCCGGTCCCGTCGGCCACCGGCTCGGGCGGCCCGCTGACCCGCAGGTCGTCCAGCGAGGGCAGGGCTCCCGGAACGGGAGCGGCAACGGGGGCCAGCCGGCCGCCGCCCAGCGCGGCGGAGAAGGCGGTGGCCCAGGCGTGCGGGTCCGCTCCGGGCACCAGGTGCGGGTTCAGGGCGTCCGCGCGCACCGAGGAGGCCACCCCGGGGCGGATGCCCTCACCCTCGACCAGGGAGAGCGCGCCGTCCGGGTCGCCCCCGAGCACCCGCAGCTGGGCGAGCAGCTCCCGGTGCTCCCGGCGCACCGCAGCCCAGTGCTCGGTGGAGGCCAGCTGCTCCAGCAGCGCACGGGCGCTCTGCTGCTCCTCCGGCAGGCCCAGCTGCACGGCCAGCACCCGCGCGTGGTCGGCGACGCCGACCGGGTCGGCGTTCTCCGGGATCCCTGCTCCAGGCCCCCGAGCCGCCCACGCCTCCAGGTCGGCCGGGGTATGCCCGGGCCAGGCCACCTGCGCCAGCACCTCCCGGGCGTGCACCGACCGGGTCCGCAAGGTGGTGGCGACCAGCGCCCGCGAGCGCTGCGCGGCGATCCGGGCGTGGTCAGCAGCGACCTGCGCCGAGGTCGACGCCGCGACGTCGCTCACCGCCCGGCGGGGTCGCCGTCGGCGGCGTGGCCGGCGCCGGAGCGCGGGGCACGGTCGCCGGCGACGCCGTCCAGCGCGTCCTCCAGCGTCCGCTGCATCCGGTCCAGCCGGCCGGTGTACTGCGCCTGCAGCAGCCGGACCGCCCCCAGCACGTCCTCCGGCTGCGCGACGGGGAACGTCGGCGTCGCGGCCGGGGCCGGACCCTGCTCCGCGGCCCGGCGGATCTCGTCCCGCAGGAAGGTGCGCTGCTCCCGGACCCGCCGCCACGAGTCGACCTGGACGGCCAGGATGGCGGCCCCCAGAAGGGCGGCGGCGGCAGCGGTGAGCAGCGGCAGGTCCAGGGCCACCCCGAGCACCACGAAGAAGGCGAGGAGCAGGCCGACGGCGGCTCCGGCGAGGGGGGCGAGGCGAGTGGACACGGGGTAGTCCTTCCTCCGACTGTCCGGGGGTGTCGATGCTCCGGCGACGGGCCAAACGGTGTTCACTTTACCCCGTGGCCGGGACCCAGCAGGCTCGGCCCGGACCCGTCCACGGACCCGCGAGGGGAGTCGCGATCAGCACCCGCACCGGCCCCACCCGCACCGACGCCACCGACCGTGCCGACCCGTGGCTCGGGCGGCAGCTGCGCCTCACGGGACGGCCACCCGACCCGGTCCGCCTCTTCCACCAGGCGCTGCGGACCCGGTCCCCGGCAGCGCTGGACACCCTGGTGGGGCTGGCGACCGGGGACACCCTCTCGCCGCGGGACCTGCTGACCCGGGTGCTCGACGGCAGGCCGGGCGACCCGCCGACCGACCGGGTGGCGCGCACCGCGCTGGTCGGGGTGGCCTTCACCTGGGCGGGTCTGCAGCGGGACACCGAGGAGCTGCTCGGCTCCGCGCTGCTCTTCGAGCGCCTCTGGCAGGCCGGGGTGATGGCCTCCCTCGGGCACCCGCTGAAGCTCACCAGCCTGCAGACGCTCTACCTGGCCGGACGGCACCGGGAGCTGGCGGCGCTGCTGCCCGGGGTGGAGGGCCTGCACCCCGACGCCGAGCACTACCTGCGGACCGACCTGGCCAACCCGTACGCGGTGCCCGGGGCGGACGGGGCCGGGTGGCCCAGCCTGCTCAGCGCCCGCTTCGACGAGCAGGGCCTGGCACCGGTGGAGCTGCTGGCGGCCCCGGCACTGTCCCCGTTCGACCGGCTGGACGCCCCGTCGGCCCCGGCCGGCTCCACCGGGGGCGAGCCGGTGACAGTGATCATGCCGTGCTGGCAGCCGGACCAGGGCCTGGTCACCGCGGTGCGGTCCATGGTCGGCCAGACCTACGGCGACCTGGACATCATCCTGGTCGACGACTGCTCCGGGCCGGGGTATGCCGACGTCTTCGCCGAGGCGGAGGCCATGGACCCACGGGTCCGGGTGCTGCGGATGCCCCGCAACGGCGGCTCCTACCTGGGGCGGGCCGCGGCCGTCGCGGACTCCCACGGCACCTACATCACCTTCCAGGACGCCGACGACTGGTCCCACCCGAGCCGGGTCGAGCTGCAGGTCCGTGCGCTCGAGGCCGAGCCCGCCGCGCCGATGAGCCGCAGCCGGGCGGTGCGCGCCAAGGACGACCTCACCCACCAGTGGCTGGGCTACCGGGCGATCCGTGAGAACGCCTCCTCGTTGCTGCTGCGCCGCTCCGTGCTGGGACGGACCGGGGGTTTCCTGCCGGTGCGCAAGGGTGCCGACTCCGAGTTCGCCGAGCGGGTGGCGCTGCTGGCGGGCCCGATCGTGGACGTACCCGCACCGCTGGCGATCACCCGGCTGCGCTCCGGCTCGCTGTCCCGCGGGGACTTCACCTTCTCCTGGATGGCGCCCGACCGGTTCCGGTTCCGGGCCTCCTTCACGGCCTGGCACCGGCGGCTGCGTCGCCAGGTCGAGGAGGGCGCCGACGTGCACGTCACCGACGAGCAGCTGGCCACCCTCCCCTTCCCCGTCCCCCCGGCCTGGGTGCGGGACCTGGACGCGGCTCGCCGGGTGCCGACCACCTTCGCGACGGCATACCTCGGCGCCTTCTCGCAGGACCGGCCCACCCCGGGCACCCGCTGGCTGCTGGACCGGTTGACGGTATCCCCGGAGGACACCCCGGTCGGCCTGTGGCACCAGGAGGGACGCGAGACGGACAGCACCACCCGCCCGCACCTGGCCCACGAGTGGGACGACCTGCTGCTGGACCGGGTGGTGCACCCCATTTCCCGGGTCGACCCCTCCACCGTGCACCGCCTGGTCGTCCTGGACCCGGCCGTGGTCACCCTGCACCGGGACCAGGCCGTCCGGGTGAGCGCCGAGCGGACCGAGGTGTGGCTGACGCCCGAGCTGCTCACCCTCGGTCCGAGCGGCCTGCCGGAGGACCTGCTCGGCATCTCCGACACGCTCCGGGAGCGCTGGGGCGCCCGACCCCGCTGGGTGATGGCCCCCTGGCTGACCCCCGAGCAGGGTGCCGCCGTCCGGGAGGCCCTACCCGGCCTGCGTGTGGACGAGGCGCCGTGAGCGGCACCGTCCCCTCCCCCACCCTGCTGCTGCTGCGCACCGACCTCGAGCCGGTGCCCGAGGAGGACCTGGTCGTCGCGCTGGGCACGCTCGGGGTCACCGTCCGGCACGCCGTCGTCGGGGCGGCGGCCTCCGGCGACGCGGTCTCCGGCGCGGCCCGGCAGCGCCCCGTCGGCGGGTCCGGGCCGGCGCCCCGGGTGCTGCGGGCCGGCAACACCTCCTCCCGCTGGCGACGACCCCTGCTGCGGGTCGCGGACCGGGTCGCCCCGGCGGCCGCCCGCACCCGGTATGCCCTCGCCTTCGACCCCTGGTTCCGCTCCGCGGTGCGCAGGGCCACCGTGGTGGTGGTGCTCGGTGACGGCGGGGACATCGCCGCCGCCCTCGCCCACCGCTTCGCCCCGGACCCCTCCGTCCGCACCGGCACGGAGGCGCTGCGCGAGATCGCCCGGGAGCAGGCACGGGCCGTGCTCGCCGCCCCGCTGGCGAGCGCCGCCGGACCGGACGGCTCGCGACGGACAGGCCGGGCGGCCGACCTGTTGCCGGCGCTGACCGTCGCGCTCGGCGCGGACGACCCGCTCCTCGCCACCTGGGCGACCTGGCACGCCCTGGAGGAGGACGGTGACGCCGGGCGCACCGACGAGGAGGTCGCGCTGCTGTGCGGGCGGCTGCTCGAGCGCCTGGGCACGGGGCCCGACGGTGCTCACCGCGAGGACGACGCCCACCACGAGGAGGTGGTCCGCAGCGCGACCCTCGCCCTGCAGGTGCTCTTCCACCCCGCGCTGCACGACCGTACGACGCGCCCTTCGCCGCTGGTCACCGACCCGGACGCGTTCCTGGCCCCGGTGCGCGCTACCGCCCTGTGGCGGGAGCTCACCTCCCCGGTGCCGGCAGGCGCGCCACGGCGCTGGGACCACGAGCGTCTGCAGGTGCTGGTGATACCCGGTGCCGACCCGGCCCACGACACGGAGCTGCGGCACCGCCTGCAGGTGGCGCCGACGGTCCGGGTCGCCGCGCTGCCCCGGCCCGACCTGCCGGGCAGGCTGCGGGGGACGGAGCCGACGGCATACCTGGTGGGGCGCCGGCTGGCGGCCGGCCGGGGGCACACCGGGGGCCAGGAGGGCCCGCTGGCGGACGCCCTGCGCGGGGACTCCCCGCCGGACGTGGTGCTCGTGCCGCGCGCCGCCCGGGCCGCCCTCGGCGTCGGTCTGCTGCTCACCGGCACCAGCCGGCTGGTGGTGCACCTGGAGGAGGGTGACCTGGTGCTGCCCTGGGTCCACCTGCTCGACTGGGACCGGGTCACGGCGGTGACGGTCGACGACGGCGACCTGCTCGAACGGCTGAGGCGGGTGGTCGGCGACCCGGTGCGCCCGGTGCCCGGGCACGTGCTCGGGTCCGACCCGGACCGCGGGAGGCTTCCCGCGGTAGTGCTGGGGCAGCTCGGTGAGCTCGTCGACCTCTCGGCCGACGGCCGGCACCAGGAGGCCCTCGACCTGGCCCGGGCCGTGCTCACCGACCCGGACGCGTCCTCCGCCCTGCTCCAGCAGGCGGCCCAGGCGGCGACCCGGGCCGGCGAACCCAGCCTGCGGCTGGCCCTGCTGCGTCGGTGGGCGCAGGTCCCCGGCGGGCCGTACCCCCGCCGCGACCACCTGGTGCGCCAGCAGGAGGGTCGACTGCGCGAGCTCACCCCCGGGTGGCGGCCCGGTGACCTGCCGGCCACCGCGGTGCAGAGCGTCCCGGGCCGGGTGCTGCACCTGCTGAAGACTTCGCTGCCGCACCGCACCAGCGGGTATGCCGTGCGCTCCTTCTATTTGCTGCGTGAGCGGGCCCGGGCGGGGACCGACGTGCTGGCCGTCACCACCCTGGACTTCCCGGAGCCCGGGGCCCCCGACCGGGAGGTGGTCGGCGAGGTCACCCACCTGCGGCTGCTGCGGGAGCAGGTGCCCGAGGGCGAGCACCTGGACGAGCACCAGGACGCCCTGGCCCGGGCCCTGCTCGAGGTGGTGCGCGAGCACCGGCCCGCGGTGCTGCACGCGCACTCCGGCCACCGGGGGTACGACCTGGCCCTGGCGGCGCTGGCCGTGGGGCGGGCCACTGGGATCCCGGTGGTCTACGAGGTGCGCGGGTTCTTCGAGGCGGTGTGGACCTACGACGCCGAGCTCGCGAGCCGGTCCGAGCTCTACCGGCTGCGCCGCGCGGTGGAGACCTCCTGCCTGGCGGAGGCCGACGCCGTGGTCACCCTCAGCGAGTCCATGCGCGCGGACCTGCTCGCCCGTCCGGCGCCCGAGGACGGCCCGCCGGTGGACCCGGACCGGGTGCTCGTCGTCCCCAACGGGGTCGACACCGAGGCGATCAGGCCCCGCCCGCGCCGCGCCGACCTGGTCGAGCGGCACGGGCTGGCCGGCACTTTCACCTTCGGCTACGTGAGCAACCTGGACCACCCCCGCGAGGGACAGGAGCTGCTCGTCGAGGCGGTCCGCCTGCTGCGCGACCGCGGGGTCGCCGCCACCGCGGTGGTCGTCGGCGGGGGGGACCGCCGCGAGGAGCTGGAGGAGCTCGCCCAGCAGCGGGGGGTGGCCGGGCAGGTGGTCTTCACCGGGGCGGTCCCGCACGAGGAGGTGGGTGACCACTACGCCCTGCTGGACGTGTTCGTCGTCCCCCGCACCGACGAGCGGGCGGCCCGGCTGGTGACGCCGCTCAAGCCCTACGAGGCGATGGCGACGGGCCTGCCGGTGGTGGTGTCCGACCTGCCCGCGCTGCGCGAGATCATCGGGGACGACGAACGCGGGCTGGCCTTCCCGCCCGGCGACGCGCACGCCCTGGCCGACGTGCTGGACGCGCTGCGACAGGACCCGGGTCGCCGGCGGCAGCTGGCGGACGCCGGCAGGGAGTGGGTGCGAACGCGGCGCACCTGGCAGGCCCTCGCCGCCCGCTACGACGAGGTGTATGCCCGCGCCCTCACCCCTCGCGGCAGCACGCCCGCCGACAGCGACGGCGACAGGCCTGTCGACGCCGACGGCTGATCAGGCGGGGCGACCGGCGAGCCGTGCCACCTCGGCCACGAAGGCCGAGGCGTGCTGGGCCCAGTCCAGCTCGAGCAGCGCCAGCTCGTGCCCGCGGCGTCCCAGAGCCGCGGCGGCGGCCGGGTCGTCCGCCCAGGCGAGCAGCTGATCCACCGTGGCCTCGACGTCCCGGAAGGGGACGACCACCCCGGCCCCGCTGCGCTGCACCAGGTCCACGGCCCGCGGCAGGGGGGTGGTGATGACGGGCACCGCGTGGGCCAGGTACTCCACCACCTTGGTCGGCATGCTCGGGCGGAAGTTGGCGACGTCGTGCAGCAGGGACAGGCCGGCCAGGGCACCGTCCAGCCGGGCCAGCGCCTCGCCCGCCGGCAGGAACCCCGTCCAGGTCAGGTGCCCCGCCTCCCGGGCCGTGGCCAGCACGTCCCCGGCGGTCCCGTGCCCGGGGCCGATGATCTCCAGCCGGACCCTGTCCTCGGTGCGCCGCCGCAGCTGCTCCCCGACCGCGACCAGCTCCTGGACGCCGCGCTCGTGGGTGAGACTGCCCAGGTAGACGACCCGTAGCCGTCCCTGCTCGTCCACCTGGCCGGCGGCCGGCGGGTCTGCGGGTACCGGGGTGGTGTTCGGCACGACCAGGTGCTCCCGCGCGAAGCGGTCGGCGTAGTCGTGGTCGGCCAGCAGCAGGCCCATCCGCCGTTCGGCGAGCCGCTCCACCGAGGAGGCGACCGACGCCAGCGGTCCCCGCAGCGCGTCCGGGACCCAGGAGCGCAGGGCCACCACTGCCCGAGTGTCCTCGTGCACGTCCCAGACCACCGGCGGCAGCCGCAGCCCGAGGGTCACCGGGACCAGCTCGGGGTCGTGCAGCAGGACCAGGTCGTGCCGGGGGCCGAGCTCGCGCAGCACCCGGCGGGCGTCCCGCTGGGCCGCGACCCGGCGTCGGCCCCTCGCCCGGGACACGTCCACCGGGGTCAGGCCGGGCACGTCCAGCGGCGGCTCCAGGCCGTAGCCGTCCCAGGGGGCGACGTAGGTCACCTGCCAGCCGGCCGAGAGCAGCGCGGCGATCTGGCGATGCCGGATGCGGGCGTCGTCGGGATGGTGCACGACGGTCGCCACGAGGATCCGGCCAGGTCTCACCAGCCGGCCCCCGGCTCCCACCGACGGAGCAGCTCGTGCGCCGCCTCCACGCCTTCTTCCTCCATCACCCGGTGCACCTCGTCGTAGCGCTGGCGCCAGATGTGCCGGTGCTTGCCGTACTTGCGGCTGTAGAGGCCGTTCACCGCCTTGGGCGCGCCGTCGGCCAGCAGCCGACCGTCGTCCATCCACATCACCCGGGTGCACATCTGCTCGATGCGGCGCCGGCTGTGGGCCACCAGGAAGACCGTCCCCGCCTGCTCGCGGATCTCCTCGATGCGCGCGGTGGCCCGGGCCCGGAAGTGCTCGTCCCCGGTGGCCAGCGCCTCGTCGACGATGAGGATCTCGGGCACCATGGCGGTGGAGATCGCGAACCGGAGCCGGGCCGCCATCCCGCTGGAGTAGCTGCTCATCGGCAGGTCGATGAACGAGCCGATGTCGGCGAAGTCGATGATGTCGTCCATCGTCGCGCGGACCTGGGCCGGGGTGAGGCCGAGGGCCTGTGTGCCGATCCAGATGTTGTCCCGCCCGCTCAGCTTGGGCAGCAGGACCGCGTTCACCCCCAGCAGAGCGGCCTTGCCGCCCAGCCAGATGTCGCCCTTGGTCGGCGGAACCAGGCCGGCGACCGAGCGCAGCAGCGTCGACTTGCCCGACCCGTTGCGCCCGATGATGCCGATCGACTCCCCCGGGTAGGCCACGAAGGAGACGTCGCGCACGGCGTGCACCTCCTGCATCCCCAGGCCCTGGGTGCTGCGGCTCAGCAGCCGCTTCACCGCGCCGGCCTCGTCGTTGTCCTCGGCGCGCCGGGAGCTGCCGTAGACCCGGTAGGTGATGTCGACGTGCGAGACGACGACCGAGGGAACCCGCCCGTCGTCGTCCACGACGGGCGGCGCAGTCCGGTCAGGCGCGGCCATAGCTTCCCTCCCCGCGCCAGAAGACGAAGAACCCTACGACCATCAGGACGAGCGCCCAGCCGCCGGCGATGGCCCAGGTCTCCCAGCGCAGCGGCATACCCTGCATCAGGGTCTCCCGGACCAGGGTCAGCGCCACCCCGACCGGCTGGTACTGCAGCGCCGACGACAGCCAGGCCGGCACGTTGTCGATGGTGGCGAGCCGGGCCTCCATCGAGAAGAAGACCCCGGAGACGTAGCGCAGGAGGCGGACCACCAGCGGCACGATGTTGGCCAGGTCCCGGACCGCGTGCACCACGCGGGAGATGATCAGCGCCAGCCCCAGCCCCATCGCGGCCACGATCAGCAGGGCGATCGGGTAGAGCAACCACTCCCAGGTGACGGGTTCACCACTGACCAGCGCGATGACGAGCAGCACCAGGAAGGCCGGGACCGCGTTGACGAAGGAGGACACGACGACCACGATCGGCAGCAGGATCCGGGGGAAGGCCAGCGAGCGCATCATCCCCACCTTGCCCAGCAGCGCGCGGGCGCCGGAGGTGAGCGTGGCGGAGATGAAGGTGAAGGTGAACAGCCCGATGGTGAGGAAGGCGACGAAGTTCTCCACGTCCCGGTCCAGCCCGAGCAGCACCCCGAAGATCAGGTAGTAGGCGACGCCGAGCAGGATCGGGTTGATGACCGACCAGAGCAGGCCCAGGTAGTTGTCCTGGTGCTGGCTGACGACCTCGCCCTTGGCCAACGACCACATCAGGTGCCGGTAGCGCCAGATGTCGGCGAGGTAGGCGCGCAGCGTGGGACGGGTCGCGACCCGCTGCATCCCGTGCCGGGACGCCAGCGCCTCCGCGTCCTCGGCGCTCAGGGCGACCGGTTGGCTCCGGGGCTCGGGGCCGAGGTCGCTCACAGCCGGACGACCTTCTCCCCTCCGGCAGCCGCGCCGCGGGTGTCGAAGAAGGAACGGGACGCGGCGACGAGCTCCTCGACGTCGTAGTCCCGGTGGTTCTGCACCAGGATCGTCAGGTCGGCCTCACCGGCGGCCTGCGCGGCGTCGGTGGCCTTGGTGGCCTCCGGCACCGCATGCCAGTCCTGCACGTGCGGGTCGTGGAAGGAGACCACGGCGCCCTTGGCGGCCAGCAGCCGCGCCAGCGGCACCGCCGGGCTCTCGCGCTGGTCGGCGATGTTCGGCTTGTAGGTCACCCCGAGCAGCAGCACGTTCGAGCCGTTGAGCGCCTTGCCGGCGGTGTTCAGGATGTCCTGGGCACGGGAGACGACGTAGGCCGGCATCCCGGCGTTGATCTCCTGCGCCAGCTCGACGAAGCGGAACGGGTAGCCCAGCCGTGCCCGCACGTTGTGCGACAGGTAGTTCGGGTCGATCGGGATGCAGTGCCCACCCACGCCCGGGCCCGGGTAGAAGGCCTGGAAGCCGAACGGCTTGGAGCTGGCCGCGGTGATGACGTCCCACAGGTCGATGCCCAGCTCGTGGCAGAACCTGCTCATCTCGTTGACCAGCGCGATGTTGATGTGCCGGTAGGTGTTCTCCAGCAGCTTCGCCGTCTCCGCCTCCCGGGTCCCCTTCGTCCGCACCACGGTGTCCACGAAGGCGCCGTAGAACGCGGCCGCCGCGTCGCTGCAGGCGGGGGTGTGCCCACCCACCACCTTGGGCGTGTTCTTGGCGCCGAAGTCCTTGTTGCCCGGGTCGATCCGCTCCGGGGAGAACGCCAGGTGGAAGTCCTGGCCCGCGACCAGGCCACCGGCCTCCAGCTTCGGACGGACCACCTCGTCCGTGGTCCCCGGGTAGGTCGTCGACTCCAGCACCACCAGCATCCCGGGCCGCAGGTTCCGCGCGACCGCGTCGACCGCCGACTCCACCGCCCGCAGGTCCGGTCCGCCCTCGCTCGACAGCGGGGTCGGCACGCAGATCACCACGGTGCTGGCCTCGGCGATCCGGGTCTCGTCGGTCGTCGCCTCGAAACCGCCCTCACGCATCTGCGCGATGGCCGCGTCGTCCAGGTCGTCCACGTGCGAGCGACCCTCGTTCAGGGCCTGCACCACGCCGGGGTGGATGTCCAGCCCGAGCACCTTCTGGCCGGCCCGGATGGCCTCCTGCGCGAGCGGCAGACCGACGTATCCCAGTCCGATGATGACAGCGTCCACAGCCACGATGGGCAGACTCCTTCGAGAGCTTGGTTCGACGATCCAGACGCGCACGGGCGCGAGGCCGAGCATAACGCCCTGTGCCATGATCGCCGGTATGCCGTCCGTCCTCCTCGTCTCCAGCAACGGCGCGGGGATGGGGCACCTGACCCGGCTGCTGGCCTACGCGCGGCGGATGCCGGAGGGGACCCGTCGACACGTGCTGTCCCTGTCCCAGGCGGTCCCGGTGGTGGGACAGGAGGGCATCTCCTGGGAGTACCTGCCCTCGCAGGGCGCCTCCGGGTTGCGGGCCGCGAGCTGGCGCCAGCTCTTCGCCGAACGGGTCGGAGAGGTGCTCGACCGCCTCGACCCGGACGTCCTCGTCTTCGACGGCACCCACCCCTACTCCGGCCTGGACGTGGCCCTGGCCGCGCACCCGCGGACCCGGGCCGTGTGGTCACGGAGGGGGATGTGGAAGCAGGACCGCAACGAGCCGCAGCTGGAGAAGGCGGCCTGGTTCGACGCGGTGCTGGAACCCGGCGACCTGTCCGCGGCAGCCGACCGGGGCGCCACCGCCGCCGTCGCCGACGGTGAGGTGGCCCGGGTCGCACCGGTCACCCTGGTGGACCCCGGCGACCTGCAGGACCGGGCCGCCGCCCGGCAGGCGCTGGGCCTGCCGGGCGACGGGCCGCTGGCGCTGGTGTCGCTGGGCGCGGGGAACATCAACAGCACCGACGACGAGGTGGGGGCCGCCGCCGTGGCCCTGCGGGAGCGCGGGATCGGGGTCTGCGTCACCGCTCCGGACATCGCCGACCGGGCGTATACCGGGGACGTGCACCTGGTCCGCCACTTCCCGCTCTCGGAGCACTTCGCCGCCTTCGACTACGCGGTCGCCGCGGCCGGCTACAACTCCTTCCACGAGTCCCTCCGGCTGGGCCTGCCCACCCTCTTCGTGCCGAACACCCGGACCTCGCTGGACGACCAGGGCGCGCGCGCCGAGCACGCCGCCCACGCCGGCTGGGCGCTGAGCGCACCGACCCTCACCGGCGGCCGGGCCGGGCCACTGGTCGACGAGCTGGTGCGGCGCGGCCCCGAGCTGGCGGCACGGGCCCGGGACGCCGACCCCGGCAACGGCGCCGCCGCCGCCGCCGCACACATCCTGGATGTCGCCGGAGGTGCCCCATGAGTCTGCCCCCGGGCACCCGACGCCGGCAGCAGCAGCTGGCGCACTGGGTCCGCCGCACCCCCGGCTACCGGGCGGTGACCAGCACCGTGCTGCCCCGGGTGCGCGGCAGCGTGGTCCTCACCGACCTGGTCTGGCGGGTGCTCTCGCCCCGGCACGGCGCCGGCGAGGTGCTGATGCCGCTGCACGGGGGCAGGTACCTGACCGGACCCGGCGTGGACCGGCTGCCGGTCGTCGGGGTGCTGGCCACCGGGCTCAGCGGGCCCGAGGCGGAGGCGCTGGTCGAGCAGGTCGCCGCGCTGCAGCGCGAGCAGGCCAGCTTCCGACCGTTGCTGATCCTCGACCAGCCCGTCTTCGCGGCGGCCCGGGCACACGGCTACGTGCTGGAGCACCTGGTGCCGGAGGAGGTCTTCGCCGCCGGTGACCACGGTGGCACCGGCGACGGCGGTGATGGTGCTGGTTGGGGGGCATACCTCGGCACCCGGCTGGCGCAGCTGCGCCACCACTACCAGCTCTGGCACCTGGCCCGGGGCGGGCCGCACGGCCTGGACCCGGTGGACGAGCAGGTCGTCCGCGCGCTCGCCGCCCGGCTGCCGGAGGACCTCGAGGTCTCCGTCCTCGACGACGATGACGACGCTCCCGACCGCACAGACACCGGCACCGGCACCGGCACCGACCAGCAGGGCGACCGGTGAGCACCCCCGCCGTCGCGCCGCTGCTGCTGCACGTCGTCGGCGCCCGGCCGAACTTCCCCAAGGCGGCCCCGGTCCTCGCCGCCCTGCGCGAGCACCCGGTGCGCCAGCTGCTGGTGCACACCGGTCAGCACTACGACGCGCAGCTCAGCGAGGTCTTCTTCGACGAGCTGGGACTGCCCCGCCCGGACGTCGACCTGGGGGTCGGCTCCGGCTCGCACGCCACCCAGACGGCCGCCGTGATGGTCGCCCTGGAGCAGGTCTTCGCCGAGCACCGGCCGAGCATGGTGGTCGTCTACGGGGACGTGAACTCGACGGTGGCGGCGGCCCTGGTCGCCGCCAAGCTGCACATCCCGGTGGCGCACGTGGAGGCCGGGCTGCGCTCCGGCGACCGGACCATGCCCGAGGAGGTCAACCGGCTGGTCACCGACCGGATCAGCGACCTGCTGCTGGCGACCAGCGCCGACGCGGTCGCGCACCTGCACCGGGAGGGGGTCGACCCCGCGACCGTGCACCTGGTCGGCAACCCGATGATCGACACCGTGCTGCGGCACGTGCACCAGCTGGACCCGGCCCGGATCGCGACCCTGCGCGGGGTGCTGGAGCAGACCGACCCCCGCTACGTCGCCGCCACCGTGCACCGCCCCGGCAACGTCGACGACCCCGACGACACCCGTCCCCTGGTGGCGGCCCTGCACGCGGTCGCCGACCAGGTCCCGGTGGTGCTGCCGCTGCACCCCCGCGGCCGGGCGGGCCTGACCCGCGCCGGGCTGCTCGAGCACGGCGGGATCACCGTCCTGGAACCGCTGGGCTACCTGGACTTCCTCTCCCTGGTGCAGGGGGCCGCCGCGGTGGTCACCGACTCCGGCGGGGTCCAGGAGGAGACCACCGCGCTGGGGGTGCCGTGCCTGACCCTGCGCCCCAGCACCGAGCGTCCGGTCACCATCACCGAGGGCACCAACCGTCTGGTCACCCGCGAGCGCCTGGCCGACGAGGTGAGCAGGGTGCTGGCCGACGGTCGGCCCGCCCCCGGGTCGACCCCGGTGCCGCCGCTGTGGGACGGTCACGCCGGACCACGCATCGCCGAGGTGCTGGCGCGCGCGCTGGGAGTGGGCTGACCCCGTGCCGGACCCGACCGCCGACCCCGTGAGGACCTGCCGTGAACCCTGAGACCACGCCCGACCCGGAGCAGGTGCTGCTGGGTGCGCACCCGCACGGCTACCTGCTGCTCGCCGGGCCCGCCACGGCCCCGGGGTCCCCGCCTCCTCTCCGGGCACCCGCCGACACGGACGGCTGGCGGGTCGAGGAGCGTCTGCTGCCCGGGGCCACGCTGCACCTGCAGCCGCGCACCGTGCTCGCCTCCGCCACCGGCCGGGCCGGCGTCCTGGTCCTGCTCGGGCACCCGGTGGACGTGGCCGCGGGCCTGGTCGACCCGCAGGTGATCGCGGGCCGGCTGTGCACCACCTGGGACCACGCCGGCGAGAGCGCGCTGGTGGACGAGGCCGCGGCGCTGGGCGGCCGCTGGACCCTGGTCGCCGGCACCGCATCCAGCAGCGGGACCGGGGGCGGGGGCGACACCGGCAGCCAGCTGCTCGTGGTCCCGGACACGCACGCCTCCCAGCCGGTGTTCCTCGGTGAGGACGGGGGCCGTGTCGCGCTGGCCAGCTCGGCGTCGCTGGTGGCCGACGCGCTCGGCGCCGGCCCGGACGAGGAGTCGGTCGCGCTGCTGGAGACCATGCGGACCCGGCTGGCCGGTCGGACGGCCTTCATGCCCGGTCACCGGACGGCATACCGGGGGGTCCGGGCGCTGCTGCCGAACCTGCTCGCCCGGCTCTCCCTGGACCACGGGCGGGCGACCGCCACGATCGAGCAGGAACGGTTCTGGCCGCGCGAACCACGGGTCGGGACCGAGGACGTGGACGCCGTGTACGCGGCCTTCCGGGAGCGGATCACCGCGCACGTGGAGCTGCTGTCCCGGCTGGGACGCCCCGCCGTGAGCCTCACCGCCGGGATGGACAGCCGGGTCACCGCCGCGGTCGCCGGTGACCTGCTGCGGGAACGCGACGGGCTGACCTTCACCTACCTCAACCCCCGGGACGCCGCCCGGGGTGCCGGGGCGGCCGAGGACGTCATCGGTGCCAGCGCCGTCGCGTCGGCGCTCGGGGTGCCGCACCGGGTGCTGCGCTGGCGCCAGCCGCCCGAGGGGGGCACCTTCGACGTGCTGCACCGCCGCACCTACGCCCCCCTGGTGCCCTCCCGGGGGGCCGCGCACGCGATGTGGGCGGACCTGCCGCGGGACCTGGTGCAGCTGCAGTCGAACGGCGCCGAGTCCGGGACCACCTTCGCGCGTGCCCGCCGGGACGAGCCGCTCAGCCCGCGACGGCTGACCGAGATGATGATGGGCGGCCCCCGGGGCGCCCACGACGACCTGGCCGGGGCCGCCTACGGGGACTACCTGGAGAGCGCCTCCTTCACCCCGGAGCGGCTGCACGGCTACGACCATCACGACGTCTTCTACTGGGAGCAGCGGATGGGCCGCTGGGGGTGGCAGAAGTTCGTCGACGGCGACTTCGGTCACCGGATCCTGCTGCCCTTCAACGACCGGGTGCTGCTGGAGACCATGCTGTCGCTGCCCTACCCCTCGCGCCGGGACCGGGTGCTCTTCACCCGCCTCTTCGAGGACGTCCCGCAGGTGCGGCTCGGCGCCCGCACCGAGCCCCTCCGACCCCGGGTGCAGCGCGCGGTGCTGCGCCGGCTGCCCGGGACGGTCCGCGGCAAGGTCGACAGGTCGCTGTCCGAGCGGCACCGGCAGGCGGCGCTGCAACGGCTCACCTGGCCCGGTGGGTATGCCCTGCTGCTCGGCACGGACGTCCGTCGCCAGGCGGGGCCGGCCGGCTGGCCCCGGCAGACCCTGCCCGGCACCGGCGACGCCACCGCGAGGACCACGCTGCTGCGCCACCCGGCGCTGCCGCACGCCCTCGTCGGTGACGGTGACCGTGACGGCGGCGACTGGGTGCTGGTGCTGGGCGAGCCGGTCGACGTCGACGACGGGACGGACGGGGCATCGGCGGTGGCCGGGCCGCTGCTGGACCTGCTGCGCGAGGACGGCGTCGACGCAGCGGCCGCCCGCGCCTGCGCCCTGGCCGGCAGCTGGGTCGTGGTGCTCGGCACGGCAGCGGGCACGGTGCTGCTCAGCGACCCGCTCGTCAGCCTGGGGGCCCGGCGCAGCGCGGACGGCCGGGGGGTGCTCTCGCACGAGAGCCTGGCCCGCCGCTGGGGGCGCTCGGGCACGGTGCAGCTCGGGCCCGCGCAGCTGCTGCGGGGACGGCCCGACGCGTCCGGTCAGGTCTCCTGGCAGGGCGAGGACGCCACCGCCGCGCTCGCCGGCCTGGCCCGGTATGCCGCCGGGCTGGGGACCACCCGGGCGCAGCGGCTCGCCCGGCACGTCGAGCTGCTGTCCTCCCGGGGACCGGCGACCCTGGCCCTGGCGGGTGGCGACGGGCTGGTCGAGCTGGCCGGCGACCTGCCCGGGGCACGGGCCATCACCTGGTGGGACCGCACCGACGTCGAGGCCACCGGGCGGATGGTCGCGGCCTCCACCGAGGCCGCCGCGGCCGGCCTCGACCACCGGGTGGTGCCGCTGCGGGAGGGCACCACCACCGAGCACCGCGGTCCGAGCGCCCCCGGCCACGGGCTGCAGGCCCTGATGCGCACGTGGGAGCAGGACCGGAGCACCCCGGAGCTGCCGCCACCGCTGGGGGACACCCTGGACGACGCGCTGCCGGCACGGGCCGTGCTCTGGCTGGGGACGGTCCCGACACCGGGTCCGGCGCCGCTGCCGCGCACGCTCGACCTGGTGCAGGGCGTCCGGCATACCGCGCTGCCCTTCAGCGACCGGGTGCTGGACCTGCTGGACTAGAGTGACGGCGATGTCGGAGCCACCCCCCACCCCGGCGCGGGACCTGGTCGTGTCCTTCTGCTTCCCGCCCTACGTCGACACCGCCGCGATCGTCGCCGCCAAGCGGGTGCGCGAGGCCGGCCGTCCGGTGGACGTGCTGCAGAACAGGATGGGGTCGGAGCGGCGGACCGACCCCGACCTCGCCCAGATCGCGGGCGACCTGGTGCAGCGTCGCCACCCGATCCCCTCCCCGACGCTGTTCTCCGCCTGGCGGGGGATCTCCTCGTTCACCGAGAAGGGCGTGCAGCGCGCCCTGGCCTGGGACCGGGACGGCCCCGGCTACGAGCGCATGTACAGCAGGGCACAGTTCACGGCCAGCCATTTCCTGGCGGCCCGTTTCGCCCTGCTGCGGCCGGGCCTGCACTGGACGGCCGAGTTCTCCGACCCGCTGTCCCGGGACGTCACCGGCGCCGTCCGCCGGTCGCCGGTCCAGCAGGACGCGCTGCTGGAGCGGCTCGGGGAGGGTATGCGCCGGGCCGGGTTCGCGCCCCCCACCAGCGGCAACGCCTACGAGTGGGCCGAGCACCTGGTGTTCGCCCTGGCCGACTCGGTGCTCTTCACCAACGAGCACCAGCGCGACCTGATGATCGAGACGGTGCAGGACCCGGAGCTGGCGGCCCGGGCCCGCGAGCGGTCCGTGGTGACCCCGCACCCGACGCTGCCGCCGGAGTTCTACGAGATGGCCGAGGTCGACCGTCCGCTGGACCCGGCCCGGCGGCACGTGGGCTACTTCGGCAACTTCTACGCCACCCGGGGGATGGGCTCGGTCCTGGAGGCCCTGCAGGCGCTGCCGCAGCAGCAGCGGGACCGGTTGTGCCTGCACGTCTTCGCCGGGCAGCGCGAGGAGCTGGAGCGGGAGGTACGCGAGCGCGGCCTGCGGGACTGCGTACGCACCGGGCCCTTCCTCGGCTTCCTGCAGTTCCTGGCGATGTGCCGCCGGATGGACGTGCTGCTGGTCAGCGACGCGGTCACCACGGGGCTGCTGTCCACGAACCCGTTCCTGCCCAGCAAGTGGAGCGACTACCGAGGCAGCGGGGTGGCGGTCTGGGGGATGGTGGAGCCCGGCTCGGTGCTCGCCGACCAGGACCTGGCCTACCGCTCGCTGGCGGGGCACACCACCTCGGCGGTGCAGGTGCTCGCCGACCTCGCCGACAGCCCGGTGCTCAGACCCGGCCCAGCACCAGCTCCTGCATGAGCGACCTGCTCACGTCACCCGCGAAGCGGGCGTCCACGGTGGCCCGCGCCTGCGCGGAGGCCGCCGACCACTCCTGCTCACCGGCCAGCGAGCGGATCCGGGCCGCCGCCTGAGCGGGGGTCCCGACCACCCAGTCGTCGGGGAAGAGCCCGCGGGCACCGCCCAGGGACGCGAACATCGGCCAGTCCCGGACCACCGGCACCGCCCCTGTCGACGCCCCCTCGACCAGACCCAGCCCGAAGGACTCACGCCGGCTGGCGGACAGCACGAACCCGGCGGCGGCCAGGTGCGGCGCCAGGTCCCGGGTGTAGGCCACGAAGTCGACCCCGTCGCGCACGTCCTCCCTCGCCACCCGCTCCCAGAACTCCCGCGCGTAGGCGAGCTGGGAGCGGACCGACCCGGGCACGAAGTCGGTGCCCACGAGGCTGAGCCGCCAGGTGGGGTCCTCGGCCCGCAGCTCGGCCAGCACCTCCAACGCCCACAGCGGGTCCTTGACCCGCTGGGCCCAGCCGACCATGAGCAACCGGCGGCGGTGGCCCTCGGTCTTGTGCGTCGGCAGCCGGCGCGGGTCCAGGACGTTCGGGACCACGTGCACCCGGGTGCCGGAGAGCCGGTCGCCCAGCAGCCGCACGACCAGGTCGCGCAGGTGGTCGCTGACCAGGACCAGGTCGTGCACCCGGGTCCAGTCCAGCAGGTGGATCCAGGGGGAGAGCGCGTCCATGCTGTGCATCCGGAGCACCAGCGGCACCCCGGCGGGGGCGCTCATCACCGCGGCCAGCGCGCCCCGGTCGGCCCAGTCGACGAGGACCACGTCCGCGGCCTCCATCTCCTCCACCAGCTCCAGGTCGGGCTGCCAGACCTGGCCGAGGCCCAGCCGCAGGCGGGCCCCGACCAGACCCGCCTGGGTGCCCAGCCCGCGCAGGTCGGCGCGGGCGCGCAGGTCCGCGACGTGCACGTCGGCCCGCTCCCGCAGGGCCTCGATGACCGGGGTGGCGAACTGCGGGTAGGAGCCGGGGACGACGACCACACGCGGTCGCCCCCCGTCCCGAGGTGTCCCCGCCCCCTGCGCGGCAGCCGTCGGCATACCCTCCCGGCGCAGCACCGGGTGCTGCGGCACCGGCGCGGCCAGCAGCCGGCCGACGCGCGAGGCACGCCAGTCCTCGAGGAAGCCGTCGGGGTCCTCGACCAGGGGTGAGGTGAGGGTGTCCGCGTGCAGCTCGCGGTGGAAGAGCAGCTGCAGGGCCAGGGTCGTCGCGGACACCGCCCGCCGGGTGTCCTCGGCCTGGCGCGTGCCCTCCTGCGCGAGCACCCCGTCCGCGGCCTCCAGCAGCGCACGCACGGTGTCGTGCAGGCCGGGCTGCTCGCTGCCCTCCGCGGACATCCGGGCCAGCAGCCGCAGCCCGCCGCGCAGGGCGGGGTCGGCGGGGTGGTCAGTGGGGGCGTCCTCGTCCAGGTGGGTGACCAGGCCCAGGGCCAGGTCGTACTCCCCTACCCCGTGCAGGGAGTCCACCCAGCGGACCAGTGAGGGCTGGTGCCGCGGCGGGACCCCCACCCCCAGCTCGTCCAGCTCCGCGAGCAGCGGTCCCGCGTCCCGGATGTCGTGCGGCAGGAAGTTCTTCTCGCCCCGGCGCTGCACGGTGCGCCACAGCTCGGGCAGCCGGCCCCACCGGTCCAGCTCCTCGGGGCCGACCAACGGCCGCCCCCCGGTGTCGAGCCGGTCGCCCAACCCCCAGGTGTCCGGCCCGACGGGCACCACGGCGTCCGCCCGCTGCAGGGCGCGGCGGGCCCGCGGGTCCGCCCGCAGCAACCGGCCGAAGGGGTCCTCGCCCCGGTGCAGGACGGCGGTGCGCGCGGACCTGCCCAGCCGCAGCACCCGCGCCCGTCGACCGTTCGCGGGTGGCTCGCCGAGCTGCACCCGTGAGGTGAACGCACGCAACGCAGGTCCCGGTTCGCCCTGCCACCAGAGGAGCACCACCCGGTGCCCGACCGAGGACATCCCCCGCAGCTGCTGGGCCACGGCGTCCAGGTCGGTCGCATGCCGGGCGAGGGCGACGACCTGACCCGGCTCGGTGAGCGAGAGCGGGGTCCGGTCACCCGACCCGGTGCGAGAGTGCGCCACGCGCCGACCCTACGTGAGTCCTCAGCCGCGGATGAAGGCCTCCACCTGGGCGCGCCCCTCGTCGTCGTTCACCTGCACCGGCGGGCTCTTCATCAGGTATGCCGAGGCGCCGAGCACGGGTCCGCCCTGGCCGCGGTCCTTGGCGATCTTGGCCGCGCGGATGGCGTCGATGATGATCCCGGCGGAGTTCGGGCTGTCCCAGACCTCGAGCTTGTACTCCAGGTTGAGCGGCACGTCGCCGAACGCCCGGCCCTCGAGCCGCACGTAGGCCCACTTGCGGTCGTCCAGCCACTGCACGTAGTCGGACGGGCCGATGTGCACGTCCCGCTCGGCCATCGGGCGCGACATGTTGGAGGTGACGGCCTGGGTCTTGGAGACCTTCTTGCTCTCCAGCCGCTCCCGTTCCAGCATGTTCTTGAAGTCCATGTTGCCGCCGACGTTGAGCTGGTAGGTCCGGTCCAGGGCGACCCCGCGCTCCTCGAACAGCCGCGCCATCACCCGGTGGGTGATGGTGGCGCCGACCTGGCTCTTGATGTCGTCACCGACGATGGGCACCCCGGCCGCCTCGAACTTCGCGGCCCACTCGGGGTCGCTGGCGATGAAGACCGGCAGCGCGTTCACGAAGGCCACCCCGGCGTCGATGGCGCACTGGGCGTAGAACTTGTCCGCCTCCTCGCTGCCGACCGGCAGGTAGGAGACCAGCACGTCGGCGCCGGAGTCCTTGAGCGCCTGCACGACGTCGACCGGCTCCACCGGCGACTCCTCGATCATCTCGGCGTAGTACTTGCCGATGCCGTCCAGGGTCGGGCCGCGCTGCACGGTGATCCCGGTGTCCGGGACCTCGGCGAACTGGATCGTATTGTTCTCGCTGGTCAGCAGGGCCTTGGACAGGTCCTGTCCGACCTTGGCGGCGTCCACGTCGAAGGCCGCGACGAACTCCACGTCACCGACGTGGTACTCCCCGAAGCGGACGTGCATCAGGCCGGGGACCGTGGCCTCCGGGTCCGCGTCCCGGTAGTACTCGACTCCCTGCACCAACGCGCTGGCGCAGTTGCCCACGCCCACGATCGCCACCTTGACCGAACCCATACACACACTCCTGTCACGACATGCCACGGGCGGCCCTCAGGCCGCCCCTCCACGAGCCACCAACGCCGCGGGCACCGGGATGATTCCAGGAGCTCACACCTCACGTGGGCACAATGGGGGGGTGAGTCCCTCCGGCAGCACCCCCCAGAACCGTCGCCGCACGCGACCCGCCCGACGACGGGCCCGGCGCGGCGGCTGGCTGCGCCGCACCCTGCTGTGGCTGACCGGCCTGGGCCTGCTGGCCCTGGTGCTCGGGATCGGTGCCTTCGCGTGGGCCTACTCCACCACCGACATCCCGGAGCCCAACGACTTCGCCGAGACCCAGAGCTCGATCCTGTACTACGCCGACGGGGAGACCGAGCTGGCCCGGTTCACGGGGGGCTACGACCGCGAGTCGGTGCCGCTGTCCGAGGTGCCCGAGCACGCACGGGACGCGATGGTGGCCGCCGAGGACCGCTCCTTCTACGAGAACGAGGGGGTCTCGATCACCGGGACGGCGCGGGCGGCATACCGGACGCTGCGCGGTGACGGGGTGCAGGGCGGGTCGACGATCACCCAGCAGTACGTGAAGAACTACTACCTCACCGCCGACCAGACGCTGCAGCGCAAGTTCACCGAGCTCATCATCTCGATCAAGATCGACAACGAGCTCGCCAAGGACCAGATCCTGGAGAACTACCTCAACACCATCTACTTCGGGCGCGGCGCCTACGGCATCCAGACGGCGAGCCAGGCCTACTTCGGCAAGGACGTCTCCGAGATCACCGTCGAGGAGGGCGCCTTCCTGGCCGGGGTCACCAACGCCCCGTCGCTCTTCGACCCGGACTTCGCCGAGGGCAACGCCGAGCGCGCCACCGAGCGGGTGGGCTACGTCCTGGACGGCATGGTCGACGTGGGGTCGCTGTCCGCGGCGGACCGCTCCGGGCTGGGTATGCCGGAGGTCCAGGAGCCGTCCGCGTCCACCGCCATGCAGGGCGTGGAGGGTTACATCGCGCAGGCCGCCCGCGAGGAGCTGGTCGAGCTGCTCGGGGTCGGGGACGCCGAGATCGACGGCGGGGGGCTGCGGGTGACGACCACCATCGAGCAGCAGCACCAGCAGGCGGCCGAGACCGCGGTGGAGAGCTACCGGCCCACCGGTGAGGG
This sequence comes from Serinicoccus shuyuelongi, assembly GCF_045032955.1. Lineage (NCBI taxonomy): Bacteria > Bacillati > Actinomycetota > Actinomycetes > Micrococcales > Ornithinimicrobiaceae > Serinicoccus > Serinicoccus shuyuelongi. The sequence continues at coordinate 153,743 of NZ_JBJFZU010000002.1, forward strand.
CACCGACGACATCACCGTCGCCCTCACCGCGGTGCGGCCGGGCGACGGCGCGATCACCGCGATGTACGGCGGTGACGACTACCAGGAGACGCAGCTGAACTCGGCGACGGACGCGCGGGTGCAGGCCGGCTCCCTGTTCAAGCCGATCAGCCTGCTGGCCGCCGTCCAGGACGGGGTCGACACGCTGCAGACCTACCCCGGCCCCACCCCGATGACCTTCGGTGAGGACGAGCTCGAGGTCAACAACTTCCGTGACGTCTCCTTCGGCGAGCTCGACCTGCGCAGCGCGCTGGCGGAGTCGGTGAACACCATCTACGTGCAGCTCAACGAGCAGGTCGGCCCGGCGCTGACCCGGGACGCCGCGGTCGAGCTGGGCCTGCCGGAGGGCACCCCGGGTCTGGACACCGACCTCACCAACGTCCTGGGCACCGCCTCGCCCACCCTGCTGGAGATGACCAACGCCTACGCCACGCTGGCGGCCGAGGGCGAGCGGGCGACCCCGTACCTGGTGAGCAGGGTGGAGACCGCCGGCGGTGACGTCACCCACGAGGCGGACCCGCAGACCGAGGAGACGGTCGACCGGGACGCGGCCGTGGACGTGACCGACGCGATGACCTACGTCATGTCGCAGGGCTCCGGGATGACCGCCGGCGAGCTGGGCCGACCGACGGCCGGCAAGTCGGGGACCAGCGAGCGCAACGTGTCGGCCTGGTTCGACGGTTTCGTGCCGCAGCTGGCGACGGGCGTGGTGATGTACAAGGGTGACGGCACGGTGCCGATGCAGGACGTGGGCGGCCTGGACCAGATCACTGGAGGCAGCTTCCCGGCGCAGGTGTGGGGCGAGTTCATGCGCCTGGCCCTGGACGGTGAGGAGGTGCTCGAGTTCCCCGAGCGGGTCGGCACCAGCGGGCCCACCGCACCCGAGCCCACCCAGCCGCAGGAGACGCTGGAGCCGGCGCCGCAGCCGACGGAGCCGGAACCCGCTCCCGAACCGACCACGGAGGACCCCACCACCGAGGAGCCGACCACCGAGGAACCGACCACGGAGGAGCCGACGGAGCCCGAGCCCACGGAGCCGGAGCCGACGGAGCCGGAACCCACCGAGCCCGAGCCCACGGAACCCGAGCCCACGCAACCGGAACCGACCCAGCCCGAGCCCACCCAGCCCGCACCCACCGACCCGCCGGGTGACGGGACCGCCCCCGAGCCGACCGGGTGACCGGCGCCGGGGAGGGGCCGGTGCGGACCGGGGGCGGCGGGGCCGGGTCCCGCTCCGACGTCCCGTGGGTGGTGCCGTCCTGGGCGGACCCGGTGGTGGCGCGCGCCACCGGGGTGATCGGCGGCCCGCTCGGTCGGTATGCCGTCGTCGGCGCCCGGGGGCTGCCGGGGGTCGCGGCGGTGCTCACCCTGCTCGGCAGCCTGGCGCTGGGGCTGGGGGTCTGGCAGAAGGGCCACTGCCTGATGAAGGGGTGGAGCACGCCGGACCAGTTCTGGCGGGCCTGCTACTCCGACCTGCCGGTGGTCACCGTGAGCTCGCCGCTGGCGGACGGCTCCCTGCCCTGGTCCGGTGCCGCCGCCTCGAGCACCGCCCCGCTGCCCGGCGTGGTGATGTGGCTGATCTCGCTGGTCTCACCCGTCGAGGGACAGGGCCTCGCCGCCCAGCAGTGGGTGATGGTGCTCTGGATCCTGGTCTGCGTGGCGTTGACGGCGCTCGCGGTGCTGGCGCTGGTCGCCCTCGCCCCGGGCCGCCCCTGGCAGGCAGCGCACCTGGCGGTGAGCCCGGCGCTGGCGCTGCTGGCCCTGGTCTCCACCGACCTGCTGGGGGTCGCGCTGACCCTGCTGGCCCTGTGGGCCTGGCACCGGGAGCGGCCCTGGGTGGCCGGGGTGCTGCTGGGGCTGGCCCTGCTGGTGCGACCCTTCCCGCTGCTGGTGCTGGCCGCCGTGGTCCTGGTGTCCCTGCGGGGCGGACGTCGGCTGCCGGCCCTGCAGGTGTGCGTCGGCGCCGCCCTCGGCGCGCTCGCCGTGCTGGCCCCGCTGGTGACGGTGGAGCCACGCGCCCTGACCGGCCTCGAGCAGTGGTGGGGTCAGCCGGCCGGCTACGGGGCGCTGCAGATGGTGCCGCGGCTGGTGGGGACCGGCGTCCCGGCAGCGGTGACCTCGACGGTCGCCGTCCTCGGCTGGGTGCTGGCGCTGGGTCTGGGGGTGTGGGCCTCGCGCCGTGCCCGCCGGGTGGGGGTGGTGCCGTTGAGTGCGCTGATGCTGCTGGTCGTCGCGCTGACCGCCGCGTCGCTGTCGGTGCAGTCGGGGCTGTGGGTGCTGCCGTTCCTGGCGCTGTCGGCGCGGCCCTGGTGGGAGCACCTGGTCTGGGCGCTGGCCGAGGCGCTGCACTTCCTCACCACCTGGCTGCACATCGCCTTCGCCAGCGACCCCGGCCGGGGGCTGCCCGGCGACGCCTACGCGCTGGTGGTGGTGCTCCGTGCCGCTACCTGGGCCTGGATCCTGTGGCGGGTGTATGCCGCCGCCGACCCGGGTGAGGAGGGTGCTGGTCCCGCTCAGCGACCGGTGCCCAGCGCGGCGGAGCCCGCCGCCGCCTCCCGCAGCTGAGCCTCGAGCATCACCGCGAGCAGCTGTTCCTCGAACCGGTCCCGCAGCGAGCGGACGTAGGTCGCGGTCAGGTGGTTGCTGTCCCGCCAGACCACCACCTCGCCCACCACCGGGCTGCACAACCGGCCGGGGCAGACGGCGTCGGTGAGGTCGAGGACGGCCAGCCCGGGACGCTGGCTGCGGAGCAGCTCGTGGCCGGTCCCGGAGCGGCCCAGCGCGGCGGTCCGCCCGAAGGCACAGCTGCGGACCTCGTCCTCGTTCTCGACCAGGCAGGCGGGCACGTCGAAGGGGGCCCGCGGCACGTCCCGGATGAGGGCGGCCACCGCCCCGTCGGCCTCGATCCGGTCGATCCGGTTGCCCAGACCACGGGCCATGGCCTGGGCGCCGGTGGTGCCGTACGAGGCGCTGGAGAGCAGCACCACGTCCGGCTGCTCCTCGTCGAGCGCCTCGTCCAGGCCCTCCTGCCACTCGCTGCACTGCTGGTACTCCCCGGCCTGCCCGGACCGTTCGACCACCAGGTCGCGTCCCGGCGGGCAGGACGACTTCGTCATCGCCACCACCCGCCAGCCGCGCTCCCGGCCGATCGCGTCGAGCGCGGTCATCCACATCCCGGCGTGGCTGTCCCCGACCAGCGCCACGGTCAGCCCGCCCTCGGGGTCGCCGCCCTCGCAGACGCCGACCTCGGTGCCGGTCAGCGCGACGAAGCACCCCTCGGGCTCCATCACCGGGGTGTCGTCCGGGACCTGGCCGAGCGGCACCGCGAGGGTGCCGACCTGCTCCGGGATCTGCACGGCGGGCAGCGGCTCGCCGAGCTGCACCGCGGCATCGACCCCCTCCCCGGCGGCCGTGCCCATCTCCTGCGGGTCCCCCTCGCCGGTCGGTGGGGGGGAGGCAGTCGGCGAGGCGGTGTCCGGGTCGGTGGTCCCGGGCACCAGGGTGTCCGCGCCGACCGGGCCGCGCTGCTCGTCGACCGCGGCCGGGGTGCGCCACCGTGCCGTCTGCTCGGTGTCCGAGGGAGGCGCCGCCGCCATCACCACGACCCCCAGCAGGGCTCCGGCCAGGGTGCAGTTGAGGCCGAGGCGCAGGGTGCGCCAGGTCACCGCGGCGGGCGACATCCGATCGGCGAGCACCCGGGCGTGCCGGCGCACCGGGTCCTCCACGTAGCGGAACGACAGCCAGGCCGGCACCACCGAGACCGCGACCGCGAGCAGCCCCCAGCCGACCGGCAGGGTGCTCGGACCGCCGCGGCCCACCTGCGCCAGCTCGGCCGCGACCGCGATGAACGGCCAGTGCCACAGGTAGAGGCTGTAGGACAGCCGCCCCACCCACTGCAGCACCGCCGCGCGCAGCACCGCGACCGGACCCCACGGTCCCGCCGCAGGGCCGGCGACCAGCACCAGCGCGGTGCCGACCGTGGGCAGCAGGGCCCAGAGCCCGGGGAAGGCCGTGTCCTGGGTGATGACGACCAGGGATGCCAGCACCATCGCCAGCCCGACCCAGCCGGCGAGGGCGGCGAGGAGGCGGGGCAACCGCGGCCAGGCGGGGGCCGCGAGCGCGACCAGACCGCCGAGCATCAGCTCGTGCACCCGCGTCGGGGTGACGAAGTAGGCCGAGGGCTCCTGCTGGGTCCACCACCAGGAGACCGCCAACGAACCCAGGAGCAGACCGAGGGTGAGCGTCCACGCGAGGACGGTGAAGACCCGGGCCCGGCCGGCGGCATACAGCAGGATCAGCAGCAGCAGCACCGGCCAGAGCACGTAGAACTGCTCCTCCACCGCCAGCGACCAGTAGTGCTGCAGCGGGCTGGGAGCGCGTTCGAGGTCGAGGTAGTCCACCGAGCGCCAGGCCATCCGCCAGTTGACGACGTAGAGCGCCGAGGCGGTCAGGTCGCCACCCACCTCGCTCCACCGGGCCCGGGGCAGGAACGCCAGCACCAGCACGGTCGTGCCGGCCAGCGCGGTGAGGGCGGCCGGCAGCAGCCGGCGGGCGCGACGGGCGTAGAAGCGGGCGAGGTCGATCCGGCCCCGGCTGCGCGCCTCCTCCAGCAGCAACGAGGTCATCAGGAAACCGCTGACCACGAAGAAGACGTCGACCCCGATGAAGCCGCCGGGGAGCAGCGGGACCCCGGCGTGCCAGAGCATGACCCCCAGCACGGCCAGCGCACGCATCCCCTCGATGTCCTTGCGGAAGTCGCGCGGCACCGGCGGCACGCGCAGGGCGTGCCGTGCGGCGTGCATCGCCCGGGCCCGGGCCCGGGTGAGGGGGGCCTCGGTGGTCTGGTCCATCACGGCTCCGGCGCGGGTGGCGGGGCGGGGTGGTCACGCACCCAGATCCGGTGGGCTCCCTCCATCCAGACGGCCCCGGCCAGCGCCACCAGGGCGACCCAGACCCAGAGCAGGCTGCGCTGCCGCACGGGGTCGGCGGGGACCTGGGCGGCCCCGGCGAAGGTGAGCTCGCCGGTGGTGCCGCTCCGGTCCTGGACGAGGAGCACGGCGGCCGTGTCCGCCGCGAGCGCCGCGAGCCGCGGGTCGGGGGCGGTGGCCTGGACGTGCACCGACAGGTCGTCCCTGGCGTGCTCGACCCGCAGGTCGAGGCTGCCCCGGTATGCCTGCCCCAGCTCGACCTCGTCCTCGACCCGGTCGACCAGCGCCGGGTCGGCCATCAGCATCGAGGCGTCGTCGGCGGAGCGGGCGTCGGGTGCCGCGACGGTGGCGCTCGCGGCGTAGCTGTGCGGGCGCAGCAGCTCGATCCCGCCGACGGCCAGGGTGACGACCAGCACGACGGTGATCCAGGGCAGCCCGGCCAGCGCGTGCGTCCAGTGCTCGGGGGGTGCCTCGCCGTGCCGGGCCCGGGACCGTCGCCTAGCCACCCGTCGAGCCCTCCTGGGTCCACCACCTCAGGAGCTCGGCCCGCGCCGCCTCCTCGCCCAGCGGTCCCTGGTCCAGGCGCACGGCCAGCAGGTGCTTGTAGGCACGGCCCAGGGCGGGCCCGGGCTCGATCCCCAGCACCTGGCCGATCTGGTGGCCGTCCAGGTCCGGGCGCACCGCGTTGAGCTCCTCCTCGGAGCGCAACCGGTCGATCCGCTGCTCCAGGTGGTCGTAGCTGGCCGCCAGCCGAGCCGCCTTGCGCCGGTTGCGGGTGGTGCAGTCGGACCGGGTGAGCTTGTGCAGGCGCCCCAGCAGGGGGCCGGCGTCGGTGATGTAGCGCCGGACGGCGGAATCGGTCCACTCGCCCGAGCCGTAGCCGTGGAAGCGCAGGTGCAGCTCGACCAGCCGGGTCACCGACCGGATCGTCTCCTTGTCGAAGCGGAGCGCGCGCAGCCGGGTGCGGGTCATCTTCGCGCCGACCACCTCATGGTGATGGAAGCTGACACCTCCCCCCGGCTCGAAGCGTCGGGTCGGCGGCTTGCCGATGTCGTGCAGCAGCGCCGCCAGGCGGAGCACCAGGTCCGGCCCGGGCACCACGTCCTCGCCCTCGGCGCACGGCACGTCCTCCAGGTCGATCGCCTGCTGCAGCACGGTGAGGCTGTGCTCGAAGACATCCTTGTGCCGGTGGTGCTCGTCCACCTCCAGCTGCAGCGCCGGCAGCTCGGGCAGCACCTGCTCGGCGAGCCCGGTGGCGACCAGCACCTCCAGCCCGGCCCGCGGGTCCACCGAGAGCATCAGCTTCACCAGCTCGTCCCGGACCCGTTCGGCGGAGACGATCTCGAGCCGCGCGGCCATCTCCTGCATGGAGGTCAGCACCTCCGGTGCGGGGCGCAGCCCCAGCTGTCCGGTGAACCGTGCCGCCCGCATCATCCGCAACGGGTCGTCGCTGAAGGACACCTCGGGGCTCTGCGGGGTGCGCAGCACCTGCGCCGCCAGGTCCGCCAGCCCGTCGTGCGGGTCGACGAAGGTCAGCTCGGGCAGCCGCAGGGCCATCGCGTTGACGGTGAAGTCGCGGCGGACCAGGTCCTCCTCCAGCGACTCACCGAAAGCGACGGCCGGCTTGCGGGAACCGGCCTGGTAGGCGTCGGCGCGGTAGGTGGTGAACTCCAGCTGGTGCTCGCCCTTGCGGGCGCCGATGGTCCCGAACGCGCGCCCCACGTCCCAGGTGGTGTCGGCCCACCCGGTGAGCACCTGCTCGATCTCGTCCGGCGACGCGGAGGTGGTGAAGTCCAGGTCGGGGGAGGTCCGCCCGAGGAAGGCGTCCCGCACCGGTCCGCCGACCAGCGCGACGGTATGCCCGGACCCGACGAAGCGTTCGCCGATCTCGGTGAGCAGGCCCGCGGTGGGGGTCAGGTGGCGCAGGGCGCGCAGCAGCAGCGCGCCGTCGGTGGGGTCGGTGGAGGGCATCGGCACCAGGGTAGTCGGGCGGCGCCGACCGGCCGGTCCTCGTTCCCGGCTGGCTCTCGGGGTGACTCGTTACAGTGGGGTGATGACCACTACGCCCCCGCGCCAGCACTGTGGCGCGCGCCGGCTGCCGTCGGTCAACGAGACCTCTGCCGGCGGGGTGGTGATCGACGTGCACGAGGGGCGCGCACGGATCGCCATCATCGCCCGGCGCAACCGGTCCGGCCGGGTGGAGTGGTGCCTGCCCAAGGGGCACGTGGAAGCCGGCGAGACGCTGGTCCAGACGGCCGAGCGGGAGGTCGCCGAGGAGACCGGGATCGAGGGGCGGGTGCTGATCACCCTGGGCACCATCGAGTACTGGTTCACCACCTCCTCGCACCGGATCCACAAGATGGTCCACCACTACCTGCTGGAGGCCACCGGCGGCCGGCTGACCGTGGAGAACGACCCCGACCACGAGGCCATCGACGCCATCTGGGTCCCGCTCGACGAGGTGCACCTCAAGCTGACCTTCCCCAACGAGCGGCGGATCGCCCGCGAGGCCTGGCAGCGGCTCACGCGGAGCGCCTGAGCCTGCCGTGCCTGCACCCTCTCGCCCCGCGCGGGCGGCCCGTCGACCGAGCGGTCGGGCGCGACCGGCCAGGATGACGGCCCGTTTCCCGGCGGTGCTGACCGCACTGGCGGTGCTGGGCGTGGGGGTAGGGGTGCCGGACGTCGCGGCGGCGGTCCCGCCGTCGTCCGTCCCGGCCCAGGGGGACGCCGCCGACCAGGCCGGAGAGCAGGAGGAGGAGCAGGAGCCGCTGTCCCTGCTGCTGGACGACGTCGACCCCGCGGTGGCCGAGCCCGGGGAGGAGGTGCGCCTCACCGGGCGCATCCTGAACTCCGGGTCGACGGCCCGGCGCTCCTCCTCGCTCACCGCCGCCGTCTCCCCGGTCCCGCTGGCCTCCCGGGCCGAGATCGGCGCCTGGGTCGACGGGGACCCGGTGCGGGAGGCCACCACGGTGGTCGGGGACGACACCGTGGGCCCGCTGGTGCCGGCCGGTGGGGCGGTGCCCTTCGACATCACCGTCCCGGCGTCGGTGACCGAGAGCTTCCCGGCCGGACCGGGGGCGCTGGCCCTCGAGCTCACGGCCGGGGCGCAGGGTGACGACCGGGCGCAGAGCAGCGGGACGGTGGTGCTGCGCACGCTGCTCACCAGCGCCGGCACCCTCGAGGTGGGTGAGCCGCTGGACGTGGCCTGGCTGGTCCCGTTGACCCTGCCCGCCGACGCCGGGCTGAGCAGCCCGGACGCGGAGGTCAACGCGCGGGCGTGGATGGCGGCCACCGGGTCCGACTCCGTCATCGCCGGCTGGTTGGAGCAGCTCGAGATCCCGGAGGTCACCTACGTGGTGGACCCGGCCGCGCTGGTCCCGCGCCGCCCCACGCCGGGGGTCGCCACCCCGTTGGGCAGCGCGGACCCCGGGGGCGACGGCGAGGGGAGCGACGAGCCCGGGGACAACGAAGGGAGCGACGAGCCTGAAGGCACCGGGGACGCCGGCGACGACGCGGCGACCACCACCGGACCGACGCCCTCGGACGAAGCCGGCGCGACCGCCACCGACGACCCCGCCCAGACGCTGGAGCCCAACGAGCCCGCCGAGGAGCAGGACGCGCCCACCGACGTGGACGTGGCCGCCCGCCAGGCGGAGCTGCGCTCCGAGCTGACCGCCCTCGGGCAGGACCGCCTGTGGTGGTTGCCCGCCGACGACCCCGACCTCGAGGTGCTGCTCGGTCGCCCGTCCGGCACGGACACGGCCGAGCTGCTGGCCGCCTCCCCGACGGACCCACCGGAGGAGGTGGACCGACTGCTCGGCAGGGGCCGTGGCGACCTCGCCTGGCCGGCCACCACCGGGACCACCACCGAGCAGCTGGGCGTGCTGGCCGGCCTCTACGCCGACCGTCCGGACGGCGGTCCGTTGGGCGTGACGCTGCTGCCCCGGGAGGCCTTCACCGCCGACAGCGCCGCGGGGCCTCACCGTGGCGCGATCCCGCTGCAGGAGCCGGAGGGCGTGACCGCGCTCGGCGTCGACTCCTGGACCAGCGCCCTGGTGGCCGACGGTCAGCGGTCCGCCGAGGAGCACGGCGCGGGTGCCGCCGCGCAGCACCTGCTCGCCCACACGCTCGGGACCTACCAGGAGGATCCCGGGGTGCAGCGTGAGCTGGTGATCGCCCCACCGCGCGGGACGACGGCCCCGGCCGAGGTGCTGCAGCAGGTCAGCGAGGGGTGGCGGCTGGCGTCCTGGCTGACCCCGGTGAGCGCCCAGGACCTCCTCGAGCGCGCGGAGGGCACCGAGCCACTGGTGCCGACCCCCACGCCACCCCAGGAGAGTGTGCTCGGGCCGCTGGCCGCGCTGCTGGAGCCTGCGGACAGCCCGGTGACGTCCTCCCGTGCGGCCGCGCTGGTGCGGATCGACGAGGACCTGGCGGGCCTGCGCCAGGTCCTCCGTGACACGGACCCCCTGCAGTCCTGGGAGCCCGTCCTGGAGGGGCTGTGGTCCACCCGCTGGCGCGGTGACGAGGTCGCCTGGGAGCAGGCATACCGCGATCTGCGGGAGGACGTGGCCGCCGCCAACGCCGGCGTCCACGTCACCGCCAGCACGGTGAACTTCCTGACCGACCAGGGCGCGATCAACGTCACCGTCGTCAACGACCTGGGGGTGGCGGTGGACGACGTGACCCTCGAGCTGGAGGCCAGCAACGGGCGGCTGCAGGTGACCCGGCAGCCGGACCCGGTCAGCATCGGTCCCGGCAGCCGTGCCTCGGTCTCCTTCGACGCCCGCGCCATCACCCGGGGGGAGACCACGCTGACGGCCAGGATCCTGACCCCGGACGGCACCGTCCTGGGATCGGAGGCCGCGATCGACGTGCGGATGCAGCCGGCCGGGCTGTGGATCTACTGGGTGCTGGGCGGGCTGGCCGGCCTGGTGCTGGTTCTCGGCCTGGCCCGCGCCCTGCGCTCCGGCCCCCGCTCCAGGTCGGCGAAGACGTCGGCGACAGCGACGTCGTCCTCGGGGCCACCGACGCCGACGCCGACGCCGCCGACCCAGGCCCCGACCACCGACACCCGTGACCAGGAGAACCCTTCGTGAGCACCTCCTCCAGCTCGTCGCTGGCCCGATCCAGCGCCGTGATGGCAGCCGGGACGCTCGTCTCACGGGTCCTGGGACTCGGCAGGATGGCGCTGCTGGCCTACGCGATCGGCAACAACACCCCGGCCGGCAACGTCTGGGAGACCGCCAACACCATCCCGAACACGATCTACCTGCTGCTCGCGGCAGGTGTCCTCAACGTGCTGCTGCTCCCGCAGCTGACCCGGGCGATGACCCGGGGCCGGGAGGGCCAGGAGTTCAGCGACCGGCTGATCACCCTGTCCCTGGTGGTCCTGGGGGCCGGGACGGTGCTCTTCGTGCTGGCCGCCCCGCTGGTCACCAAGCTCAACGCCGTAGCCTGGGCCTGGGACGACCCGAAGCTGCAGCTGGCGATCCTGTTCGCCTACCTGTGCATCCCGCAGATGCTCTTCTACGGCGTGCACACCCTGCTCGGGCAGATCCTGGCCGCGCACCACCGGTTCGCGGCCTTCATGTGGAGCCCGGCACTGGCCAACATCATCGCCATCGGCGGGATCCTGCTCTTCCTGCGTCTCTACCCCGAGACGTCCCCCCGCACCGAGGCCCCGCCGCTACCGCTCGCGGAGTGGACCCCCGACATGATCGGGCTGCTCGCCGGGTCCGCGACGCTCGGCATCGTGGTCCAGGCCCTGGTCCTGATCCCGGCCGTGCGGGCCACCGGGTTCACCTGGCGCTGGCGGTGGGGCTTCCGTGGGGTGGGTCTGGGCACCGCCTCGGTGATGGCCGGCTGGGCGCTCGCGGACGTCGCCCTGTCCCAGGGCGGGATGCTGGTGGTCACCAACCTGCTCAACGACGCGGTCGACTCGGCCCCGGGGGTCGCCGGCAAGAACGCGTACACCTACGCCTTCGCGGTCTTCGTGCTCCCGCACTCGCTGATCGCGCTCTCCTTGCTCACCGCGATCTACCCGGTGCTCTCCAAGGACGCGGCCGCCGACCGGCTCGACGTGATGGCCGAGAACACCGGTCGCGGGCTGCGGCTGCTGGGGGCGGCGATGGTGCCGATCGCGGTGGGCGTGATGCTGCTGGCACCGTTGCTGGTGCGGGTGATCTACCCGGCCAGCACGCCCTCGGCGCACAGCTCGATCGCGGCGATCGTGATCGCGATGACGGTCGGCCTGGTCCCCTACGGCGTCTACCTGCTGTGCACCCGGGTCTTCTACTCCTTCGAGGATGCCCGCACGCCCTTCCTCTTCCAGGTCTCGATCACCTCGGTGCTGCTCACGGCGAGCGTGATCGCGTTCTTCCAGCCGCCGACCCGGGTCGCCATCATGCTCGGTCTGGGCCAGGCGCTGGGTCAGGGCACCGCGGCGGTGCTGGGCCTGCGGGCGGTGCGCCGCCGGCTCCCGGGCATCGGGCTGCGGCAGGTCGGTGGCAGCTACCTGCGTTCCCTCACGGCCGCCGTGCTGGCGCTGCTCCCGGCCGCCCTGCTGGTGCACGTGCTGGACCGGTCCCCGGAGCCGACCACGGGTGCCCTCACCCAGCCGCAGAGCCCAGAGTCCCTGGTCAGCGCCTTGGCGGCGCTCGCCGTCGCCGGCCCCGTCTACCTGGTGGTGTATGCCGTGCTGGCGCACCGCCTGGGGGTCCGGGAGGTCTCCGAGGTCGCGTCCCCGGTGCTGCGCCGGGTCCCGGGGCTGCGGCGTCTCGCCCCGGACGGCGACCCGGGCACCGGCCAGGGCGTGGTGCCTTCCCTGGTGCCCGCCGAGGTGCAAGGTCCGGCGTCCGGGCACGGCGCGGCGGAGTACGACAGGGGCGGGCCCGACGGCACACTAGGGTGGGACGCCGTGGGCGCGTCTGCGACGGGAGAGGACAGCAGCATGGATCGGCTCGAGGTGGGAACCCTGCTGGGGGACCGCTATGCCCTCGACGAGCTGCTGGCCGAGCGTGAGGGCGGTAGCCTGCAGTACTGGTCCGCGCGGGACGTGACCCTGGGACGCCTGGTCGCGGTCACCGTGCTGCCTGCCGACGGGGAGGACGCGGCGATCGCCGAGGCGGTCCTGGACGGCGCCCGGCGGGTCGCCTCCGTCGACGACCCCCGGCTGGTCCGGGTGCTGGACGTGGGCCAGGAGGACGGCCTCTGCTGGATCATCGAGGAGGGGCTCTCCGACGCCGAGTCGGTCGCCTCGCTGGTCGAGGAGCACCCTCTGCCCGCCGAGGAGGTGCGACGTCTGGTCGGCGAGAGCGCCGCGGCGCTGGAGTCCGCCCGCCGACGTGGCCTGCACCACCTGTACCTGAACCCGCACGCGGTGCTGCGCACCCGGGACGGCGCGGTGAAGGTCTCCGGGGTCGGGGTCGCCTCGGCGTTGGAGGGCACGGACGACGTGACCGCCGACGAGGCGTCGATGATCGACAGCGCCGACCTGATCTCGCTGCTGTACACCGGGCTCACCGGACGCTGGCCGGGTGAGGACCTCGCCGGTGTCCGGGCGGCCCGTCGCCTGGCGGACGGCACGCTGCCCGCCCCCTCCGAGCTGGTGGCCGGGGTTCCCGGCGACCTGGACGCCCTGTGCCGCCTGGCGCACGGCTCGGACGCCGACCTGCAGAGCGTCCCGCACACCCCGGGGGAGCTGACCCGCCAGCTGGCGCCCTGGTCCTCGGAGATGGTCCGCCGGCCGCGCCCCGACGAGGTGCAGGGCGGGACCGGTGGGTCCGAGCGTCCGGACGGACGCCCCGGGGGTGCCGCAGCCGGGGCCACGGGAGCGGCCGGGGCGGCCGCTGCCGCCCGCTCGGACACCGAGACCGGCTCCGGCACAGGGGGATCGGCGCAGGGTCGGGGTGACGCGACCACCGAGGTCCCCCGCCCGTACTTCCGGACCGACCGTGGCGCCGACAGCACCGAGGTCCACCAGCCGGTCACCGCGGGGCGCGACGACGACACCATGGGTGGCCTGCTGGCCGCCGGTGCCGTGCGCGAACGCCGGGAGTCCGGATCGGGCCATGCGCCCCAGCGCGCCGCCGCGGCAGGGGCCGCAGCCGCGTCCCGCCGGCCGGCACCGGCCCGCGGTGAAGGCCGCGGCCCCGACGACGGCGATGACGAGGGCCTGCCAGAGGCCCGCGGCACGGGCGCGCAGACCGTCCTGGTCATGCTCATCACGCTGGCGCTGCTCGGCGTGGCCGTCTTCCTCGGCTGGGGCGTGATCCGCGGTCTGGGCGACGACGAGGGCCAGAGTGCGCAACCGACCGCCGAGGCACCCGCCGACGACGCCTCCACCGCTTCCGAGGAGCCGGCCCCTGCAGAGGACGAGGAGGAGGAGCCCGCCCCCGAGGAGGAGGACGACGGCTCGGCCTCCGGGCCGGTGAGCATCCAGGGGATCACCTCCTTCGACCCGCAGGGTGACGGTGACGAGCGCAACGACCTCACCCCGCTGGCGGTCGACGGCGACACCGAGACCGAGTGGACCTCGCACACCTACCTCTCCCCCGGTTGGGGCTCCCTCAAGGACGGCACCGGCCTGGTCCTGGACCTCGGCGAGGGTGCCGAGGTGGGCGAGGTGGAGGTCCTGCTCGGCGAAGGCGAGATGGGTGCCACCCTCTACCTGTCCGACAGCCCGTCGCTGGACGGCGCCACCGAGCTGGGCAGCGAGGACGCGGCCTCGGGGACCTGGACGGTCAGCCCGGAGGAGGCCGCCTCGGGTCGCTACCTGATCCTCTGGTTCACGACGGCCTGGACCTCCCCCGAGGGGGAGATCGTCAGCGTGCGCGAGATCTCCGTCAGCTGACGGCGGTGACAGGTATGCCCGTGGCCGGGCCGGCGGAGCTCGCGGAGCTGGACGACCACGAGCTGCTGCGCCGCCACCAGGGCGGAGACGCCGACGCCTTCGGCGAGATCTTCCGTCGCCACCGGGACCGGATGTGGGCCGTCGCCCTGCGGACCACCCGGGACCCCGAGGTCGCCGCCGACGCCGTCCAGGACGCCTTCCTCAACGCCTTCCGCCGGGCCGGTTCCTTCCGCGGCGACTCCCAGGTGACCACCTGGCTGCACCGGATCACCGTGAACGCGTGCCTGGACCGGATCCGGCGTCAGCGGCCCACGGCGGACCTCGCCGACCACGACCCGGTCGAGCCCCGCGACGCCCACCACTCGGTGGAGGTGCGCCTCGACGTCCAGGAGGCCCTGGCCCACCTGCCCGAGGGCCAGCGGCTGGCGCTGGTCCTCGTCGACATGCACGGTCTGAGCGTCGCCGAGGCCGCCGCCGTGCTCGAGGTGGCCGAGGGCACCGTGAAGTCCCGCTGCTCCCGGGGCAGGGAGGCGATGGCCGAGCTGCTCGGTCTGCGCCGTGATGGCAAGGCGACCCGGTGAGTGCCCCGGGCGCGGTCGCCATGACGCCCACCACAGGGGGTTCCGCCCGGACCGGGGGAACCGATGCCCGGGGCCACTCGTCGTACCCCCGTGGGCAGGTCCCGGTGCCGGGCACCGGAGCGCCCGCACCCACCACAGCCACCGGCAGCGAGAGGAGGTCCACCCGTCGTGACCACGCCTGAACCCCCCGACCAGGACAGCACCGGCCCGCGGCCGGAGGAGGACGACCCCACCGGCGTCCGCGCGCTCCTCGCCGGACTCGCCGACCCCGGACCCATGCCGGAGGACCTCGTCCGGCGGATCGGGGCCCGCCTGGAGGTGGAGCGGGCATACCTCGCCGGGGGTCGACCGGACACCCTTCTGGACCAGCACGGGGACCGCGTCATCGACCTCGGCGACCAGCGCAGCCGGCGGCGACCCGGGCGCACGCTGGCCCTGCTCGGGGCGGCGGCCGCCGGACTCGCGGTGACCACCGTCGCCCTCACCCAGGTCCTGGGCGGCACGGACGACGTCGGCATCGGCACCGCGGCGCAGTACCCCTCCCGGGACGCCGGCGGGAGCGACAGTGCGGGGAGCGACGACAGCGCGGGCGGCGCCGGTCCGGAGAGCGTGGCCGGGACGGACGACATGCAGGACCAGGGCGGTATGGGAGAGGACGGCTCCTCGGCGACGCAGGACGGCATGGCCGGGTTCGACGGGGAGAGCGGTGCCGAGTTGCTGGCACCCTCGGTCGAGGTGATCGTGCTGCCGGCTCTGGGCCGCGTGCAGGACGCCGACTACGGCGACCTCATCCTGCGCGAGAGCATGGAGGGGGCCCGCGGGACGAGCTCCCGGGCGTCCCTCACCGCCACCCAGGCCCGGACCTGCTGGGAGGGCATCGATGACAGCGGGTGGACCGACCGTTACGCAGCGCCCGCCACCTACGTCCCGGACGCCTCCGGCACTGAGGACGTCGTGGTCCTCCTGGGTCTGGACGAGGCCGGTGCCGGGCACGCCTGGGTGCTGCCGGAAGGGTGTGTCACCTCCACCGACGTCGCCCCCCTGGATCCCGCCGGCACGGCGCTCCCGGCCCCCTGACCGGCCTTCGAGCGCAGGGCCCGGCGAAGCGGAACAAGTTCGTCCTAGGATCGGTTGACCACAACGTCTCGACCGCGTGATCCGCGCGCCCCCGTCAGGAAGGCTCCCATGTCCATCGATCTGACTCCTCGACCCTCGACCGTCGGGAGCTCCGGCGACGAGGTGCGCGAGGTCATCATCATCGGTTCCGGCCCTGCCGGCTACACGGCTGCGGTGTACACCGCACGCGCCAACCTGACCCCCCTGGTGTTCGAGGGGTCGGTCACTGCGGGCGGCGCGCTGATGAACACGACCGAGGTGGAGAACTACCCCGGCTTCCCCGAGGGGATCATGGGCCCGCAGCTGATGATGGACATGCGTGAGCAGGCCGAACGCTTCGGTGCCGTCATGCTGCGCGAGGACGTCGTCGAGGTCGACCTGGACGGGCCGGTGAAGACCGTCACCGACGCCGCCGGGGACGTCCACCGCGCCCGCTCGGTCATCCTGGCCATGGGGTCGGCCTACCGGGAGCTCGGGCTGCCGCGTGAGCAGCAGCTCTCCGGGCACGGTGTCTCCTGGTGCGCCACCTGCGACGGCGCGTTCTTCCGGGACCAGGACATCCTGGTGGTCGGTGGCGGCGACTCCGCGATGGAGGAGGCCACCTTCCTCACCCGCTTCGCCCGCCAGGTCACCGTGGTCCACCGCCGTGACGAGCTGCGCGCCAGCAAGATCATGGCAGACCGCGCCCAGGAGGACCCGAAGATCACGTTCGCCTGGAACTCGGGCGTCACCGAGCTGCACGGCGATCCCAAGCTCAGCGCCGTCACCCTGCAGGACACCGTGACCGGTGAGCTGCGCGAGGTGCCGGCGACCGGACTGTTCATCGCCATCGGTCACGACCCCCGCAACGAGCTGGTGCGCGGCAAGGTCGAGCTGGACGACGAGGGGTATGTCGTCGCCCAGGGTCGCGGCAGCGCGACCAGCGTCCCCGGCGTCTTCGCCTGTGGTGACCTGGTCGACCACACCTACCGCCAGGCCATCACCGCTGCCGGCAGCGGATGCGCCGCCGCCCTCGACGCCGAGCGCTACCTGGCCGCCCTCCCGGTGGCCTGACCCACTCCCACCCTGTCCGACACCGCCTGCGAGAGAAGGAAACCCATGGCTATCACCACCACCACCGATGCGACGTTCACCGAGGACGTGCTGCAGCACGACGGCCCCGTTCTCGTCGACTTCTGGGCGCCCTGGTGCGGCCCGTGCAAGATGATCGCACCCATCCTGGAGGAGCTCTCCGCCGAGTGGGGCGACTCGCTCAAGGTCGTCAAGCTCAACACCGACGAGAACCCGCAGACCACGCAGCAGGCGGGCATCACGGGCATCCCGACGATGCACGTCTACTCCGGCGGCGAAGTCGTCAAGACCGTGGTGGGCGCCCTCCCGAAGAAGAAGCTGGCCTCCGAGCTGGAGCCCTTCACCGCCTGACGTCACTCTCTTCGGGGCTCGGCGTCCCGACGGTTGTCCACAGCCGTCCACATGGGTTATCCACACCCTGTGGGCGGCTGTTCCCGTCTCCGTGCGCACTTGGTCCGCGGCGGCTGATCAGCGATGATGGACCCCTCATGACTGACGCACAGAGCTTGGGCTGGCCTCGCCGGCACTCCAGCACAGGTCTCCCGCACGGCTTCAGCAGCACTCACACTCTGGGATGGCCCGCGGTGAGCACGCCCGTTCCACGTGGAACGGAGGCATCGCCAACACGCCACGATCCACGTGAAACACCTGAGTCCGCACCCGACGAGGAGGTCGCCGTTTCACGGGAAACCATGCAGCCGACACCAGAGGTCACCAGCGACGACGGATGGAACGGGACCAGGATCGTGACGGTGTCCAACCAGAAGGGTGGCGTGGGGAAGACCACCACCACCGTGAACCTCGCGGCAGCCATGGCGTTGTCGGGCCTGCAGGTGCTGGTCATCGACATGGACCCCCAGGGAAACGCCAGCACAGCGCTGTCGATCCCGCACACCAGCGGCACTGCCGGCATCTACGACGTGCTCATCGACGGTCTTCCGATGGCCGAGGTGATCCAGAGCTGCCCCCAGGTGCCGAACCTGGTCTGCGCACCTGCCACCATCGACCTCGCGGGGGCGGAGATCGAGCTGGTGCCGCTGGTGGCCCGGGAGAACCGTCTCCGGCGTGCGCTTGCCGTCTACCTGAAGGACCACCCGGTGGACCTCGTCATCATCGACTGTCCCCCCAGCCTGGGTCTGCTCACGGTGAACGCTCTCGTCGCCGCGCGCGAACTCCTCATCCCGATCCAGTGCGAGTACTACGCACTCGAGGGGCTCAGTCAGCTGCTCAAGAACGTGGAGCTCGTGCAGGCGCACCTCAACGCCGAGCTGCGGGTGTCGACGATCCTGCTCACCATGTTCGACGCCCGCACGCGGCTGTCCGCAGATGTCGCCGCCCAGGTGCGTGACTACTTCGGGGACCAGGTGCTGCAGAGCGCGATCCCGAGATCGGTGCGGATCAGTGAGGCACCCAGCCACGGTGAGACCGTGATGACCTACGACCCGGGTAGCACCGGGGCCCTGTCCTACGCAGAGGCAGCCGCGGAGATGCGGCGCCAGAAGGAGTCAGCATGACCGAACGGCGACGAGGACTGGGCAAGGGTCTGGGTGCCCTCATCCCGCAGAGCGATGACCGCACCGGAGCGGACCGCCCCCGCGACGTGTTCTTTCCCCGGAGCGAGAGGGCGAGCGACCCACGGGTCACCGGCGACCTTGAAGGGATGACGTCCGCGGAGGGTTTCACGGGAAACATCGACGCGGACGCCGGCACGGACGCAGATGCAGGCGCGGATGCACATTCAGATGCACCGTCCGCCAGCGGTCAGGACCGCCCCGGGCACGGGGACGGCGCACATGCCCAGAACGGCGAGCAGTCCCTGGCGCCCGTCCCGGGCGCGACCTTCGCGGAGATCCCGGTCGAGGACATCCGCGCCAACCCGCGCCAGCCCCGGGCCGTCTTCGACGAGGACGACCTCGCTGAGCTGGTGGCGAGCATCTCGGAGATCGGCGTCCTTCAGCCGGTCGTCGTGCGGATGGTCTCGGAGGCGGACATCGCCGCAGGTCAGCCCCCCTTCGAGCTGGTCATGGGCGAGCGTCGGCTGCGGGCCTCCCGTCAGGCGGGGCACGCGACCATCCCCGCCATCGTCAGAGTCACCGACGACGAGCACATGCTGCGGGACGCCCTGCTGGAGAACCTCCACCGGGCCCAGCTCAACCCGCTCGAGGAGGCTGCGGCATACCAGCAGCTGCTCGAGGACTTCGGCTGCACGCACGACGAACTGGCGTCTCGGATCGGTCGCTCCCGGCCGCAGATCAGCAACACCATCCGGCTGCTCCGGCTGCCGCCCATGGTCCAGCGCAGGGTCGCCTCCGGGGTGCTCTCGGCGGGCCATGCCCGGGCGCTCCTGGGTCTTGAGGACGGTGCCGCGATGGAGCGCCTGGCCCAGCGCATCGTGGCTGAGGGGTTGTCCGTGCGTTCGGTGGAGGAGATCGTGACGCTGGGTGCGGACGACGCCCCCGCCACCCGGAACCGGTCCACCCGGCCGACCCCGGCGCCCGAGCTTCAGTCGCTGGCGGAGCGGCTGGCCGGACAGCTGGACACCCGCGTCCAGGTCTCCATGGGTCGGCGCAAGGGCAAGATGGTCATCGAGTTCGCCGGGACCGACGACCTCCAGCGGATCCTCGACCTGCTCCAGCGCGACTGACGTCCGCGGGGCGGACGATCTCGACGACCCGCACCGGGCCACCCTCCTCGCCCTCCCCGAGCACGTGCAGCCTGCTGTCGGTGACCCCACGACGACGGAGCAGGTCCCCGGCCTGCTCCAGCTCGTCCTGGGCGGCCTCGCCCTTCAGCGCCAGCAGCCGGCCACCGACGGGAAGCAGCGGGAAGGACCACGCCACCAGCTTGTCCAGCGAGGCCACGGCACGGGCCGTCACGACGGGAGCCTGAAGCTCCATCTCGTCGGCCCGTCCGCGGTGGACGCTGACCTGCTCCAGACCCAACTGACGGACCGTCTCCTCCAGCCAGGTGGTCCGCCGCAGCAGCGGCTCCACCAGATGCACCCGCAGGTCCGGCCGGGCCAGGGCCAGCACGATCCCTGGTAGGCCCGCCCCGGACCCGATGTCGATGACCTCGCTGCCCTCGGGCAGCAGGGACTCCATCAGCGCGCAGTTGACGAGGTGGCGCTCCCACAGGCGCGCGGCCTCCCGCGGCCCCACCAGCCCGTGGCTGATCCCGGTGGTGGCGAGCAGATCGGCATACCGCTGGGTGAGCGGCAGTCGCGGGCCGAAGAGCCGACGCGCCAGCTCGGTCGGCTCCGGAGCCCGCTGCTCCGGTGCGTCCATCGGTCTCAGTCGGCCGGCTGGATCACGACGTAACGGGACGGCTCCGCACCCTCGGAGCTCGAGCTGAGGCCGGCGGCCAGCACCTCGTCGTGCACCACCTTGCGCTCGAACGCGGTCATCGGATCGAGCTCACGACGCTCACCCGAGGACTGCACCTCGGCGATGGCCGACCGGGCCTGCTCCACCAGGGCGCTGCGTCGCCCGGCACGGTGGCCTGCGACGTCCAGCATCAGGCGGCTCCGCTCACCGGTGTCCGCCTGCACGGCGAGCCGGGTGAGCTCCTGCAACGCCTCCAGCACGGAGCCGCTGGGACCGACCAGGGTGCGCGGGGCCGCACCGTCCTCGGAGTCCACGATCGCCACCGCGGCACGGTCACCCTCCACGTCGACCTCGAGGTCACCGTCCAGGTCGGCGATGTCCAGGAGGGTCTCCAGGAAGTCTGCCGCGACCTCACCCTCACGCACCAGGTCGTCCCGCGAGGACGTCGACGCGCTGCTGCCGGAGAGCGTGCCGGTGTCGGTGTCGGTCTCGCTGTCTGTGCCCGCAGGGGTCTCCGTACCGGCGGTGGCGGCACCGCCGTGCTCGTCCGGAACCGCATCCTCTTGTATGACCTGAGTCACATCGTCAGGGGTCTCGGTCGGTGCCTCGGGACCTGGGGTGCTGCTCATGTCGTCTCCTTGCTCTGGGCCACCGGCCGCGCGTGCGGCGCGACCGGCTCCGGGTGGGTCAGCTGCCTGGGGGTGGCGCGGTCAGCGCTTCTTGCTCCGCTTCTTGCTCTTGGGCTGGACGCGCTGGCCACCGGAACGTGCCTGCGCCTCGGCCTCGGCGGCGGCCGCCTGGCGCTCCGCCATGAAGTTCGGGTTCTTCAGCTGCACCCCGGTGGCCGTGCGTCCCTTCTTGGCCATCCGTGCCTTGTACTTCTCCTCGGCCGGGGTGTTGGGCGCCGGCATGTTCCGGATGATGAGGAACTGCTGGCCCATCGTCCAGAAGTTGCTGACCGTCCAGTAGATGAGCAGGGCGATCGGGAAGTTCACGCCGGTGACCGCGAAGACGATCGGCAGGATGTAGATCAGGATCTGCTGCTGCCGTGCCATCGGGCTGTTCAGCGCCTCGGGCGACATGTTCTGCCGCATCAGCTGGTGGCTCGTGATGAACTGCGTCACCGACATGATGGCGATCAGGATGAGTGCCAGAACCTTGGCCGAGAAGTCCTGGTCGTGCAGGAACGTCGAGGTCAGGCCAGCGTTGAAGACCTCCGACTCGGCCATCTTGGTGGCCAGCTCCCGGGTGAAGAGGCCCAGCGGGTCCGACTCCCCCCGCGAGACACCCTCGGCGGTGTTGAGCAGCCGGAAGAGCGCGAAGAAGAAGGGCATCTGGATGAGCAGCGGCAGGCAGGCGCCGAAGGGGTTCGCCCCGGCGTCCCGGTAGAGGCCGAAGGTCTCCTCCTGGAACGCCTTCTGGGAGGCCTGGTCCTTCTTCCCCTTGTACTTCTTCTGGATCTTCATGAGCTCCGGCTGCACGATCTGCAGGCGGCGCTGGCTCTTGATCTGCCGAATCATCAGCGGGGTCAGCAGCGCGCGCAGCGTGACCACCAGGCCGATGATCGCCAGCACCCAGGTCCACCCGCTGGTGTCCTCCATCCCCAGCTGGGTGAGCAGCCACTCGAAGCCGACCAGGATGGCGGAGTCGAACCAGATGAAGGGGAAGAGGATCGTGTCTAAGAAGCCCATTGGTTCCTCAGTCTCGTCGGTGAGACGTGCTCACCGGGGTGGTCGTCGGCCCGGGGTCGTCCCCGGCCGCAGGGATGTCAGGGTGCTGCCGCGACGCCGTGCCCGACGTGCGCAGCGGGACGTGGTCCACACCACCACGCGCCCAGGGATGGCAACGCAGCACCCGACGGACGGTCAGCCACGTGCCGCGCAGCAACCCGTGCCGCTCCAGGGCTGTCACACCGTACGCCGAGCAGGAGGGGTAGTAGCGACAGACCGGGCCGAGGAGTGGCGAGACGGTCACCTGGTACAGCCGGACGAGCCATACCAGGGGCAGCGTCAGCACGCTGCGACGCTCCCCGTCAGGCACCCCGCCGCGGTGCACGTCCCGCATCTGGCCCAGGCTCACGTCCGCACCCGCAGCACCTTCGCCAGGGCGGCGTCCAGGGCCTCGCCCAGCTGGGCCGAGGTGGCCCCGGCCGCCGGCGCGAGGGCCCGCACCACGGTGTCCCCACCCTCGGGCAGTCGAGACAGACGCACCCCCATCTGGACCCGTAGCCGACGTAGCACCCGGTGCCGGACGACGGAGTTCCCGACACCCTTGGACACGGCGAAACCTACTCGGGGACAAC
This sequence comes from Serinicoccus shuyuelongi, assembly GCF_045032955.1. Classification (NCBI taxonomy): domain Bacteria; kingdom Bacillati; phylum Actinomycetota; class Actinomycetes; order Micrococcales; family Ornithinimicrobiaceae; genus Serinicoccus; species Serinicoccus shuyuelongi. The sequence goes on from NZ_JBJFZU010000002.1 coordinate 175,954, forward strand.
GCCCTTCGGCCATCGACGGAAGATTGTCGGCGGCAGGATCGGGCAGAGCGACGTGCACCACGAGGAGGTCGGTCCCGGCCCGGCTACGACGACGCCCGTCGGTGGAGGCGCGCCCACGCATCACGGCCCGGTAGTCCTCCGGTGCGGTGAGGCGGTGGCGGCGAGGGAGCATCGCGGCAGCCGTGGTCGGCGCCGTGAGCTCTCAGGCAGACAGGCTGGAGCGGCCCTTGCGGCGACGGGCCGCCATGATGGCGCGGCCGGCACGGGTCCGCATACGCAGCCGGAAGCCGTGCTTCTTGGCGCGACGACGGTTGTTGGGCTGGAAGGTGCGCTTGCTCATCGTGGTGCTCCGGTCGAGAGGTGACGGTCGGTGGTCGGCGCCGTGTCGGCCGCCAACGGAGGCCCAGGCGTGTCGGGAACGCCTGGGCAGGCGAAAGCGGCCGGAAATCGGCCTCCTCAACGGTACGGGAGCACCCCCGGCCGGTCAAACCCGCGGACCGGGACGCACAGGATCGCACCGAACAGGACATCATGGCCCCGTCCTCCGCGCGTCGGCGGCACGACACGCCGCGCCCGACCTGATCCTGCCGCCGGTCACTTGCGGGGGACGGTCCCGCTTGTTAGCGTCAGCGCTTCCGACGAGACATCCACCCTTCTGTCCACACCTTGTGGACAAGTCTGTGGACAACTCGATCCCCGTACCACCTCGAGAGGGGCCGACCCACCCATGTCCCAGCCCCCCGGCACCTCGGCCGAGGTGTGGCACCGCGTGGTGTCCGAGCTGGAGGAGGGTGGCCTCGCCGCGCGGGAGCGGGCATTCCTGAGGCTGACCCAGCTGGTCGGCCTGCTCGACTCGACCGCCCTGCTGGCGGTCCCGTACCCGCACACCAAGGACATGCTGGAGACGACGCTGCGGCAGCCGATCGTCGAGGCCCTCTCACGCGAGCTCGGCACCGAGGTCCGCCTGGCGATCACCGTCGACGACGACCTGCGACGCGAGGTCGAGGACGAGGCCGACGAGCCCCCGGGTGACGACGCGCTCACCCGCGAATCGCTGACCAGGCCGGCCTCCGAGCCCAGCTACTCCGACCGCTCGTCGGGCGATACCGGGCGCGGAGCCGGCGGCGGGGTGCCGACGGCGGGGGGCAACGGCATACCTCGACCGGCGACGCCGGCCGGGCCTGCGGTGACCGGGGCCGCCGACGAGGCGCGGCTGAACCCGAAGTACACCTTCGACACGTTCGTCTCCGGCGCCTCCAACCGGTTCGCCCACGCCGCCTCGCTGGCGGTGGCCGAGTCGCCCGCCCGGGCCTACAACCCGCTCTTCATCTACGGCGAGTCCGGTCTGGGAAAGACCCACCTGCTGCACGCCATCGGGCACTACGCGCGCAAGCTGTACCCGGGCGTCCGGGTGCGCTACGTGAACTCCGAGGAGTTCACCAACGACTTCATCAACTCCATCCGCGACGACAAGGCCGGCGCCTTCCAGCGCCGCTACCGCAACGTGGACTTCCTGCTGGTCGACGACATCCAGTTCCTGCAGGGCAAGGAGCAGACGGTCGAGGAGTTCTTCCACACCTTCAACACGCTGCACAACAGCGAGAAGCAGGTCGTGATCACCTCCGACCAGCCGCCCAAGCGGCTCTCCGGCTTCGCCGAGCGGATGCGCAGCCGGTTCGAGTGGGGACTGCTCACCGACGTCCAGCCGCCGGACCTGGAGACACGGATCGCGATCCTGCGGAAGAAGGCCGCCCAGGAGGGTATGCAGCTGCCGGACGAGGTGCTCGAGCACATCGCCAGCCGGATCAGCACGAACATCCGCGAGCTGGAGGGCGCCCTGATCCGGGTGACCGCCTTCGCCTCGCTCTCCTCCCAGAACGCCGACGCCGACCTGGCCGCACACGTGCTCAAGGACATCGTCCCGGGCAGCGACACCGCGCAGATCACCGTGTCGACGATCACTCGCGAGGTCTCCGAGTACTTCAACATCAGCATGGACGAGCTGTGCGGCGCCTCCCGTTCGCGCACGCTGGTGAACGCCCGCCAGGTCGCGATGTACCTGTGCCGTGAGCTCACCGACCTCTCGCTGCCCAAGATCGGGCAGGAGTTCGGCGGACGCGACCACACCACGGTCATGCATGCCGAACGCAAGATCCGTGCGCAGATCGGCGAACGTCGTGCGCTGTACGACCAGATCGCCGAGCTCACCGGCATCATCCGCCGCGCCTCGCAGCGCTGAGCACCCCCTCGCGCCGCCTCCAGGCACACCAGGGTTGTCCACACCTGTGGATAACCCTGTGTGTTGTTGCTCATCGTTCACCACCGTCACATCCGTCGCGTCGTCACCCGGTCCGGACGACCCTTGACCAGCGCTGCACGGGTGTGCACGACCTGTGGACAACCTGCGCATCTCTGCAGGCCAGGCTGGGGACGGACGGTGCAGCGACCCGACCGGCATGGGGACGGGCGGTGCCGCCCCACAGGCGCGGTCGACGCGTCCACCGAGGTGTCCACCCGGCATACACAGGGTGTCGACGGGCTCGCCACGCATGCCGACCAGCACGGACGACCTCCGATACAAGAGTTATCCACAGTGTCCACAGGCCCGATGACGACGACTAGTCCCTTATCCCTGGATCGCTGCTCCTGCGTCCCTGGGGGCGGGCCTGCACCTTTTCGGACCGGACGTGGCAGAGTTGCCCACACATATTGTCCGCGTGAGCCGGAAGGCCGAGGTGTCGTGAAGTTTCGTGTCGAGCGAGATGTCCTCTCCGAGGCGGTGGCATGGGTCGTCCGTGGCCTGTCGAACCGTCCGCCCGTCCCTGTCCTGGCCGGCGTCCTGCTGACCGCCGACCCGGAGGGAACGCTCACCTTCTCCGCCTACGACTACGAGGTGTCCGCCACCGTCACGGTGGAGGCCGACGTCGAGGAGGGCGGTCAGGTCCTGGTCCTGGGCCGCCTGCTCGCGGACATCGCGCGCAACCTGCCGGCAAAGCCGGTCGAGCTGAGCGCCGAGGGGACCAAGGTCTCGCTGACCTGTGGCTCGAGCCGGTTCACCCTGATCCAGATGCCGGTCGGCGACTACCCCCAGCTCCCCGCGCAGGCCTCGGCCAGCGGATCCATCCCCGGGGATGCCTTCACCCAGGCCGTCAGCCAGGTCTCCATCGCCGCCGACCGCGGCGACACCCTCCCGATCCTCACCGGGGTCCGGGTCGAGATCGAGGGCGAGAAGGTGACCCTGCTGGCCACCGACCGCTACCGGCTCGCGATGCGTGAGCTCACCTGGAACCCGAGCACCTCGGACGCCAGCCACGTCTGCCTGATCCCCGCCCGCACCCTCTCCGAGACGGCCAAGTCGCTGGGGGCCAGCGCGGCCGTCGATCTGGCCTTCGGGGACGCCGGCCACGGCGACGGGTTGGTCGGTTTCGAGGCCGGCCGGCGCCGCACCACCACCCGCCTGCTGGACGGCGAGTACCCCAAGGTCACCTCGATCTTCCCGAGCTCGGTGGACACCGTCGCGGTGGTCGAGACCCAGTCCCTCATCGAGGCGGTGCGCCGGGTCGCCCTGGTCGCCGAGCGCAACACCCCGGTGCGCCTGCGCTTCACCGACGGCCAGCTGGCCATCGAGGCCGGTACCGGCGACGACGCCCAGGGCAGCGAGGCTGTGGAGTCCACGCTGGAGGGCCCGGAGGTGGAGATCGCCTTCAACCCGCAGTTCCTGCTGGACGGGCTCGGGGTGCTGGGCCATCCCTACACCCGGTTGTCGTTCACCCAGCCCTCTCGGCCGGCCGTCGTCTCCGGGCAGGCCGAGCTCGACGGCGACCCCGACGATTCCTACCGCTACGTCCTGATGCCGGTGCGCTTCGCCGGCTGAGCGAGACCAGCACGACCGTCCCGAACCTCGACAGCACAAGGAGCAGCGATGAAGATCGGCATGATTGGCCTGGGCAAGATGGGCGGCAACATGCGCGAGCGGCTGCGCAGCGCGGGTCACGAGGTCGTGGGATTCGACCTCGACAAGTCCGTACGCGACGTCGACAGCCTCGAGGAGATGGTCGGCCAGCTGGAGAGCCCGCGGGTGGTGTGGGTGATGGTCCCGCACGGGGCCCCGACCCGCAGCACCGTCGAGGCGCTGGGCGAGCTGCTCTCCGAGGGCGACCTGCTCATCGAGGGCGGGAACAGCAAGTACACCGAGGACCGGGAGCTCGACGCGATCCTGGAGCCGCTCGGCATCGGCTACGTCGACTGCGGCGTCTCCGGCGGGATCTGGGGGCGGGAGAACGGCTACGGCCTGATGTGTGGCGGGCGTCCCGAGCACGTGGAGATCGCGATGCCGATCTTCGACGCGCTGCGCCCCGACGGTCCCCGCGAGGAGGGTTTCGTGCACGCCGGCGACGTGGGCGCCGGGCACTACGCCAAGATGGTGCACAACGGCATCGAGTACGGCCTGATGCACGCCTACGCCGAGGGCTTCGAGCTGCTGACCGCCAAGGACATCGTCAAGGACGTCCGGGGATGCTTCCAGGCGTGGAGCCGGGGCACCGTCGTTCGGTCGTGGCTGCTGGACCTGCTGGTGGACGCGCTGGACGAGACCCCCGGTCTGGACGGCATCAGCCAGTACACGACCGACTCCGGTGAAGGCCGCTGGACCGTCGAGGAGGCGCTGGACCTGGCGGTGCCGATGCCGGTCATCAGCGCCGCGTTGTTCGCCCGCTTCGCCTCCCGGCAGGAGAACTCCCCCGCCATGCAGGCGGTGGCGGCGCTGCGCGGCCAGTTCGGTGGGCACGCGGTCAAGATGCTCGACGACGAGGACACCCGCGACGCCGACCAGGTCGAGGTCCACCAGGGCGCCGAGCCCAAGGACGACGAGCAGGGCGAGACCCGCCCCGGCGACGGCTCCTGAGCCGGAGGTACCCGTAGTGAGCCCGTGCACCTCCGGCACCTGAGCCTGACCGACTTCCGCAGCTACCCGCACGCCGAGGTCGACCTGGCCCCTGGGGTCACCGTGCTGCTCGGCCGCAACGGGCAGGGCAAGACGAACCTGGTGGAGGCGGCGGGCTACGTGGCGACCCTGGGCAGCCACCGGGTCGCCCAGGACGGGCCGCTGGTGCGGGCCGGTGCGGACTCGGCGATCGTCCGGGCCACCGTGGTGCACCAGGGCCACGAGTCGCTGGTGGAGCTCGAGATCGTGCCGGGCAGAGCCAACAAGGCCCGGCTCAACCGTTCCCCCATGACCCGCCAGCGGGACGTGCTGGGGACGTTGCGCAGCGTGCTCTTCGCACCTGAGGACCTGGCCCTGGTCAAGGGGGACCCCTCGGAGCGGCGCCGGTTCCTGGACGACCTGCTGGTCGCCCGTCAGCCGCGGTGGTCCGCGGTCCGGGCCGACTACGACAAGGCGCTGCGGCAGCGGGGGGCGCTGCTCAAGCAGGCGTCCCACCTGTGGCGCGCACCCTCCCGGGCGGGACGCTCGGGCGGATCAGGACGGTCCGGGCCGCAGCTGACCGCCGGGCAGACGTTGGAGGAGGCCCGCGCCGGGGCCCTGGCGACGCTGGAGGTCTTCGACGAGCAGCTGGCCCAGATCGGTGCGGCCCTGCTCTACGCCCGGCTCCGGCTGCTGCGTGATCTGCGTCCCTACCTGCAGGAGGCGTACCGGACCATCAGCGACAGCGAGACCCCGGCGCAGGTCACCTACCGCAGCAGCCTGGCCCCGGGGTCGGCGGAGGCGACCGCCGTCGAGGCCGGCGAGGTACCTGAGCAGGAGCAGCTGCGGACGGCGATCCTGTCCTCGATCGAGGCGGTGCGGACCCAGGAGCAGGAGCGGGGGGTATGCCTGGTCGGCCCGCACCGGGACGACCTGCTGGTCACCCTCGGGGACCTGCCGGCCAAGGGGTATGCCAGCCACGGCGAGTCCTGGAGCCTGGCCCTGGGGCTGCGGCTGGCCGGCTTCCACCTGCTCCGGCACGACCTGGGCACCGACCCGGTGCTGGTGCTGGACGACGTCTTCGCCGAGCTGGACTCCGGGCGCCGCGAACGGCTGGCCGAGCTGGTCGCCGACTGCGAGCAGGTGCTGGTCACCGCCGCCGTGCACGAGGACGTCCCGGACCGGTTGCTGGGGGCGCAGGGGCAGGTGCTGGACGTCACGCTCGGCGAGGTGGTCCGCCGTGCCTGACCCGGAGCAGCCGGGGCAGCCGGGGCAGCCGGAGGGGTCGACCCCGCCGGAGCAGCCCGAGGTCGACCCGCTGGACGCGGCGCACGAAGCGCTGGACCGGGCCCGCAGCATCGCCCGGGGCAAGGGCCTGCGACCGGGGTCCCCCGCCGCCCGGAAGCGGCGCGACGCCCACCCCGGGGTGGTGGACCCGAAGAGCCGCCGGGACCCGCAGCCGCTCGGGCAGGAGATGGACCGGCTGGTCACCAACCGGGGCTGGGCGGCGGACGTCCAGGTCGGCCAGGTGGTCGGCCGGTGGCCGGGGATCGTCGGTGAGCAGGTGGCCGCCAACGTGGAGGTGGTCGCCTTCGAGGGCACCGTGCTCACTGTCCGGGGGCGCTCCAGCGCCTGGGCGACCCAGATGCGGCTGCTGGCCTCGACCGTGCTGAGCCGGATCGAGGAGCAGGTCGGCGAGGGCGTGGTGACCGAGATCGTGGTGCAGGGACCGGCCGGGCCGCACTGGCGCAAGGGTCCGCTCTCCTCCGGGGGCCGGGGGCCGCGGGACACCTACGGCTGAGCCGAGAGGGCGGGGACGACGCAGAGCGGCTTCGGCAGGAGGCACCGCCGCGCATGAGGGGGGAGTCCTGATCCGGGGTCGCGTCGCTCTCAGTGGCCCTAGCGGGCCTCGGATGAGCAGATCGGGTGTGGAAAAAGTCGGATTCCGGCGGTCACCGGGGTAGACTGAGTCGTCTTTGACCATCCTTGTGAGGAGCCCCCTTGAGCACTGTGGGAGCAGACGACGGATCGACCGCCCCGCACCACGGCACCGCGGACGCCCAGGCAGCGATGCCTGAGCTGCCGGAGGTCCCCGCCGAAGAGGGGGCACCGGAGTCGCTGGCCACGGCGCCGGCCTACGACGCCTCCGCGATCACCGTGCTGGAGGGCCTGGAGGCGGTGCGCAAGCGCCCCGGGATGTACATCGGCTCCACCGGTGAGCGGGGGCTGCACCACCTCGTGTGGGAGATCGTGGACAACTCCGTCGACGAGGCGCTCGCCGGTCATGCGGACCACATCGACGTCACCCTGCTGGCCGACGGCGGCTGCCGGGTCGTGGACAACGGCCGGGGGATCCCGACCGGCATCCACCCGGTGGAGAAGAAGCCGGCGATCGAGCTGGTGATGACCCAGCTGCACGCGGGGGGCAAGTTCGGCGGCGGCGGTTACAAGGTCTCCGGTGGGCTGCACGGGGTCGGCTCGTCGGTCGTCAACGCACTCTCCAGCGTGCTGGACGTCGAGGTCCGTCAGCTGGGGCACGTCTTCCGGCAGACCTACCACCTGGGGGTGCCGCAGGCCCCGCTGTCGAAGGACGAGGAGATCGGGGCGGAGGACCCACGACCGACCGGGACCATGATCACCTTCTGGCCCAGCGCCGACATCTTCGACGCGATCGTCTTCGACTTCGAGACCATCCGGGCCCGGTTCCAGCAGATGGCCTTCCTGAACAAGGGCCTGACCATCACGCTGACCGACGAGCGCCCGCGGGAGAGCGAGCCGGTCGACGTCGACGCCCTGGACGAGGAGCTCGACGGCGACGACGGTGACAACGTGGCCACCGAGGACGCCGGGTCGGGCGCCGAGGGGGGCACCCGCGAGCAGAAGCCGCGGACCATCAGCTACCGCTACGACAACGGCCTGCTCGACTACGTGACCTACCTGAACCGGTCCAAGCGCAGCGAGCCGGTGCACGACGAGGTGGTGGCCTTCGAGAACCACGACACCGAGCGGATGCTCTCGCTCGAGGTCGCCATGCAGTGGACCACCGCCTACACCGAGGCCGTCCACACCTACGCCAACGCGATCAACACGCACGAGGGGGGCACCCACGAGGAGGGCTTCCGCTCCGCGCTGACCCGGCTGGTCAACGACTTCGCCCGCGAGCAGAAGCTGCTCCGCGAGAAGGACGTCAACCTCACCGGTGACGACATCCGCGAGGGGTTGACCGCGGTCATCTCGGTCAAGCTCGGGGAGCCGCAGTTCGAGGGCCAGACGAAGACCAAGCTGGGCAACTCCGAGGTGCGGGGCTTCGTGCAGACCGCCATGTACGAGGAGTTCGGGCACTGGCTGCGGGCCCACCCCCGCGAGGGCAAGGAGATCGTCGGCAAGGCCCTCCAGGCGGCCACCGCCCGGATCGCGGCCCGCAAGGCGCGTGACGCCACCCGGCGCAAGGGTCTGCTGGAGTCCGGCGGGCTGCCCGGCAAGCTGCGCGACTGCCAGTCCAACGACCCGACCATCTCCGAGGTGTTCATCGTCGAGGGTGACTCGGCCGGCGGCTCGGCGGTGCGGGGCCGCAACCCGCACAACCAGGCGATCCTGCCGATCCGCGGCAAGATCCTCAACGTCGAGAAGGCGCGGATCGACCGCATCCTGGGCAACCAGGAGGTACAGGCCCTGATCAGCGGCTTCGGCACCGGCATCGGCGAGGAGTTCGACATCGCCAAGGCGCGGTACCACAAGATCGTGCTGATGGCCGATGCCGACGTGGACGGGCTGCACATCCGGACCCTGCTGCTGACGCTGCTCTTCCGGTTCATGAAGCCGTTGATCGAGGCCGGCTACGTCTACCTGGCCCAGCCGCCGCTGTACCGGGTGAAGTGGACCAACGCCGAGCACCAGTTCGCCTTCACCGACCGGGAGCGCGACGTCCTGGTCAACGAGGGGCTGAGCAAGGGCTGGCGGCTGCCCAAGGACACCGGTATGCAGCGCTACAAGGGTCTGGGCGAGATGGACTACAACGAGCTCTGGGAGACCACGATGAACCCGGACTCCCGCATCCTGCTCCAGGTCTCTGTGGACGACGCCGCCAAGGCGGACGAGATCTTCGCGGTGCTCATGGGCGAGGACGTCGAGAGCCGGCGCGCCTTCATCCAGCGCAACGCACGCGACGTGCGTTTCCTGGACATCTGACGGCATACCTGAACTGAGCAAAGGGAACCATGGCTGACGACAACATGACCCCCGACCTGCCCGAGATCCCGGACGCGAGCCACGCGGTCGCGGCGGCCGACGAGGCGCTCGAGGCGGCGGTGAACTCCGGCGGTGACCGGATCGAGCCGATCGACATCAACGCCGAGATGCAGCGCAGCTACATCGAGTACGCGATGAGCGTGATCGTGGCGCGGGCCCTGCCGGACGTGCGCGACGGCCTCAAGCCGGTGCACCGCCGCGTGCTCTACGCGATGTATGACGGTGGGTACCGTCCCGACCGGGGCTTCAACAAGTGCGCGCGCGTCGTCGGCGACGTGATGGGCAACTACCACCCGCACGGTGACGGCGCGATCTACGACGCCCTGGTCCGCCTGGTGCAGGACTGGTCGATGCGGCACCCGCTCATCCAGGGCCAGGGCAACTTCGGCACCCCGGGTGACGACCCGGCCGCGGCACCGCGGTACACCGAGTGCCGGATGCACCCGCTGGCCATGGAGATGGTCCGGGACATCCGCGAGGGCACCGTCGACATGGTCGACAACTACGACGGCAAGACGTTGGAGCCTGCTGTCCTGCCCTCCCGCTTCCCGAACCTGCTGGTCAACGGCTCAGCCGGGATCGCGGTCGGGATGGCGACCCAGATCCCGCCGCACAACCTGCGGGAGGTCGCCAGCGGGGCCCAGTGGCTGCTGGAGCACCCGGAGGCCAGCCGCGAGGAACTCCTCGCCAAGCTGCTCGAGATCATCCCCGGCCCGGACTTCCCGACCGGTGCGCTGATCATGGGCAAGAAGGGCATCGAGGACGCCTACCGCACCGGCCGTGGCTCGATCATCATGCGGGCCGTGGTCGAGGTGGAGGAGATCCAGGGCCGCACCTGCCTGGTCGCCAGCCAGCTGCCCTACCAGGTGAACCCGGACAGCCTGGCCAAGAAGATCGCCGACCTGGTCAAGGACGGCAAGATCGGCGGCATCGCCGACCTGCGGGACGAGACCTCGGGGCGGACCGGCCAGCGGCTGGTGGTCGTGCTCAAGCGCGACGCGGTCGCCAAGGTGGTCCTGAACAACCTCTACAAGCACACCCAGCTGCAGACCTCCTTCGGCGCCAACATGCTGGCGCTGGTGGACGGGGTGCCGCGCACCCTGCCCATCTCGGCGTTCATCCGGCACTGGGTGGACCACCAGGTCGAGGTCATCGTCCGACGCACCCAGCACCGGCTGCGGGAGGCGGAGGACAAGATCCACGTCTTCCGGGGCCTGCTCAAGGCGCTCGACCAGCTGGACGAGGTCATCGCGCTGATCCGGCGCAGCCCGTCGGCGGAGGAGGCCCGGGGTGGCCTGATGGAGCTGCTCGGGATCGACGACCTGCAGGCGCGGGCGATCCTGGAGATGCAGCTGCGGCGCCTCGCCGCGCTCGAGCGGCAGAAGATCGTCGACGAGCACGACGAGCTCGAGACGATGATCAAGGACTACGAGGACATCCTCGCGAGGCCCGAGCGGCAGCGCTCGATCATCTCCAGCGAGCTGTCCGAGATCGTCGACAAGTTCGGCGACGACCGGCGCACCACGATCGTGCCCTTCGACGGGGACATGTCGATGGAGGACCTGATCACCGAGGAGTCGGTGGTCGTCACCATCAGCCGCGGCGGGTACGTCAAGCGGACCCCGGTGCGCGAGTACCGCGCGCAGAACCGGGGCGGCAAGGGCCGCCGTGGCACGTCGCTGCGTGCGGACGACGTGGTGCAGCACTTCTTCGTCACCAGCACCCACCACTGGATGCTGTTCTTCACCGACCAGGGTCGGGTGTACCGGGCCAAGGCCTACGAGTTCCCCGAGTCCGGCCCGACCGGCAAGGGTCAGCACGTGGCCAACCTGATGGCCTTCCAGCCGGACGAGAAGATCCGCTCGGTGCTGCCGCTGCGCGACTACGAGCAGGCGCCGTACCTGCTCCTGGCCACCCGCAACGGGCTGGTCAAGAAGTCGCGGCTCACCGACTACGACTCCCCCCGCTCCGGCGGCCTGATCGCGGTCAACCTGCGCGACGGCGACGAGCTGGTGGGGGCGGCACTCGCCTTCGGCGCGGACGACGTGCTGCTGGTCTCCAGCCAGGGTCAGTCGGTGCGCTTCCCGGCGGCCGACGACACGCTGCGCCCGATGGGGCGGGCGACATCCGGTGTCACCGGGATGAAGTTCCGCGGAGACGACCACCTGCTGGCGATGCAGGTCGTCGCCGAGGGCACCGACCCCTTCGTCTTCGTCGTCTTCGAGACGGGGATGGCCAAGCGCACCCCGGTCTCGCAGTACCGGCTGCAGGGACGTGGCGGACTGGGCATCAAGGTCGCCAAGGCCACCGACAAGGCGGGCTGCGTGGTCGGGGCCCTCACCGTGGACGAGACCGACGAGGTGCTGGTGCTCACCGAGCGGGGCAACGTGGTCCGCTCCGCGGTCGGCGGCGAGAACGGGGTCCGGGTGACCGGGCGTGACACCCAGGGCGTGATCTTCGCCCGCCCGGCCAAGAACGACGCGATCGTGGCGGTGGCCCGCAACGCCGAGTCGGCGGCCGAGGAGGAGCTGGTCGAGGCCGTCGACGGCGAGCGTCCAGCCGAGGACCAGAGCGATGACGTACCGTCGGCGGAGTCGGCCGGCGACCCGCCGGTGGATGAGGTGCAGACCACCGAGGGAGACGACGCATGAGCACCACGCCCGAGAACTCGGGGTCCTCGTCGCCGTCCACCTCCACGGAGGAGTCCGGGACGACCGCGTCGTCGTCCGGTGCGTCCGCGCCCGAGGAGTCGTCGAGCTCACGGCCGTCGATGAAGGACAGCGCGATGGCCCGCACCGCGCAGGGTCGTGACCTGGCCGCGCGCAAGGCGCGGGCGTTGCGTGGCGCGACCGCAGGGCTGGCCTCCGGCTCCGCGGCCGGCGCGACCGCGGGCCGCGGTCAGCAGCCGCCCCGCGGGTCGCGGGAGGCACCGGCGGGCAGCCAGGCCCGGACCTCCGGCAACCGCTCACCCTCCCGTCCGGCGCCGCGGCGTGGGGGCCCCCGCCGGGTGCGGCTCACCGCCCAGCGGATCGACCCCTGGTCGGTGCTGAAGATCAGCTTCCTGGTGTCGGTGGCGCTGGGGATCTCCGGCGTGGTGATGATCGCCGTGCTGTGGACCGTGCTGTCCGGGATGAACGTCTTCTCGACCCTCAACGACTTCCTCGGCCAGGTCACCAGCGGTGAGACCGGCGGTCCGTCGTTCGACCTGTCCGACTACCTGGGCTTCGGCCGGGTGGTCGCGCTGACCGCGGTGCTGGGCGTCCTCAACGTCTTCCTGCTGACGGCGCTGGCGACCCTGTCGGCGTTCCTCTACAACATCTGCGCCGCCCTGGTGGGCGGCGCCCAGGTGACCCTCTCCGACGAGTGACCCGTTCCCGACCGGGCGAGCGTTGTGTTCTGACTGGGCGAGCGTTCTGTTCTGACCGGGCGAGCGTTGTGCTCTCCTCAGTCGGCCCCGATCCGGGGGAACGGTGACCGGGAGAACACGGTCTCAACCGGGACCTCGAAGAACTCGGCGATCTGCAGGGCCACCTGCAGAGACGGGCTGTACTCGCCGCGCTCCAGGTAGCCCACTGTTTGGTAGTGCACGCCCAGGGCGCTCGCCAGCTGCCGTCGGCTGATCCCGCGCTCCACCCGCAGCACGGCGATCCGGTTGTAGACCCCTGCCGCCTCGTCCCCCACCCTCAGTAGCCCTTGCTCAGCACCCGGTCGCGGGCGGCGGCGACGGCGCTGCCGGACTGCCGACGCGCCATCCGGCGCAGCAGGACCGGTGCCAGGAGCAGGCCGACGACCGCCCACCCGAGCAGTACCATCAGCGCCAGCACGAGCCGGAACTCGCCGCCGATCTCCCCGGCTGCGGCCTCGGCCGGCAGCAGCACCGAGCGCACGGCGTGCCCGATCCAGTAGAGCGGGGTCGCCTGCGCGATCGCCTGGATCGGGGCCGGCCAGCTCGCGATCGGGTAGAAGACGCCGGACAGGGCGGCGAGGGCATACACGCCCATCATCGCGAAGCCCAGACCGAGCATGGTCCGGAACACCGAGCCGAGCACGGCGCCCCACGGCAGCATCGCGGCGACCGAGAGCAGGAACACCAGGACCAGCAGCAGCCAGCCGCCGAGGGAGTCCGGCATCACCCCGGGGAGCAGCAGCGAGACACCGAGCACCGCGGGCAGCAACGGCACCATGGCGTCCAGCGGAGCGGCCATCAGCTTGGCGACCAGGTGACCGGTCATGCCGTGCGGGACCGCCTTGGCGCGCAGCAGGGTGCCGTCGTCACGCTCGTACTGGAGCTCGCTCGCGACGCCGATGACTGCCGCCGCGACGACACCGAAGGCGAGGAAGCCGCCCATCAGGTAGACGCTGGCGGCGACCTGCCCCTGCTGGAACTCCACGTCGCGGAGCAGCCAGATGACGCCCAGCATGAAGAGCGCGAAGCCGACCGTCCCGATCCCCCCGACGGAGGTGTACTTGCGGATCAGCGTGGTGCGCGCCTGCCGTCGGGCCGCTGTCACCACGGCCAGCGGAACTCCGGATCGACTCATGGCTGCTCCTGCAGGCTGGTGACGGGGTCGCGGGTGGGCTCGCCGGACTCGGCCCGGCGGACGATCTCGATGTAGGCGTCCTCGAGCGAGGCGGCGCGCACCTCGAGCACCTCCACCTCGCCGGGGCGGCGGGTGAGCATCTCGGTCAGGTATGCCGTGGGGTCCGGGGCCGCGTGCACGCTCACCTCTCCGGTGCGCCGGTCGCGCAGCCGCACCTCGGTGGAGCGGGACAGCTGGTGGCGCAGCGCGTCGGGGGTGCCGTTGGCGACCAGGGAGCCGTCGGCGAGGATCAGCAGCCGGTCGGCGACCTTCTCCGCCTCGGCGAGGTCGTGAGTGGTGATCAGGATGGTGGTGTCCAGGTCGGCCAGGTCGGAGACCAGCTCGTGCACGTCTCGCCGCCCGGCCGGGTCGAGACCGGTGGAGGGCTCGTCGAGGAAGAGCACCTCGGGTCGGCCGACGAGGCCCACCGCGACGTCGAGCCGCCGGCGCTGACCACCGGAGAGCTTGTCGATGCGTTGCCCGGCGTGTTGACCCAGACCCACCCGCTCCAGCAGCTCATCGATCGGCCACGGGCGGGTGACCTGGTCATCGCTGTAGGGCAGGTAGTAGCCGCTGATGACCTCCAGCAGCTCGCGCACCCGCCAGGTGCCGTGGTCGCGCCAGCTCTGCAGCACCACCCCGACCCGGGCCCGCCAGCTCTCGGGGGCGGTGGCGGGGTCCTGGTCCAGCACGCGGACCTGTCCCCCGGAGGGCCGCCGGAAGCCTTCGAGGATCTCCACGGTGGTGGTCTTGCCGGCGCCGTTGGGGCCGAGCAGGGCCACGACCTCGCCGCGGGCGATGTCCAGGTCGATGCCGTCCAGGACCAGGTGGGTGCCGTAGCTCATGGTGAGGTCGCGGCAGCGGATGACGGTGTCGTCGCCGAGGTGGGGAGGCAGTCCCGAGGTCATGGAGGCAATGTAGTAGGAGTGCTACAGAGCGTGCAAGGGGTACTACGGCAAGCGAGGGGTGCCCTGGGCATTTTGGCGGCTCCCGCGAGGGTGGGGTATTCTCGGTCGTCGCGTGCGTCGCACGCGGAGCGGGCCTATAGCTCAGTCGGTTAGAGCGCTGTCCTGATAAGACAGAGGTCACTGGTTCAAGTCCAGTTAGGCCCACCCGCACGGTTCGTGTTCGTCCTCGATCTAGGGAGTGCCCGACGATGAAGCGCCTTCTCTTCCTCGCCGCCGCGGCGGCAGGGCTGGTCGCCTACAAGCGGGCCCAGGACCAGCAGGCCGAGCGCGAGCTCTGGGCCGAGGCCACGGACGACGTCCCGAACCAGCCCGGGCGGTGACCCTCCGGGTCTGACCCGGGTGGTGCATACCTCCAGGGGCCATGGCGCAATTGGTAGCGCACCTGCTTTGCAAGCAGGGGGTTAGGGGTTCGAGTCCCCTTGGCTCCACCGCAGGTCAGAGGCCCTTCCCGGTATGCGGGAGGGGCCTTCTTTCATGTCCGGTACCTCAGGAAAGTACTGCAGTCGCCCCCAGGAGGGATGACAGGATGGACGCATGAGCTCCCATCCCTCCCGCGGCGTCCTGGTCACCGGCTCCTCCCGGGGTGTGGGGGCCGCGGTGGCCCGCGCCTTCGCGGCGCGAGGCGACCGGGTCGTCGTCCACTACCTGGGCAGCGAGGTAGCGGCGCATGAGGTATGCCGCTCCCTCCCGGGCCACGGGCATGCCGTCGTCCAGGCAGACCTGGCCGACCCGGACGCCGTCGAGCGGCTGGCGACCGACGCGATCGGGGCACTGGGCCGGGTCGACGTCCTGGTCAACAACGCGGCGATGCTCACCGCCCCGTGGGAGGGCAGGGGCCGGCGCGGCGACCACCCGCTGGAGGAGACCTCCTACCCCGAGTGGGTGCAGATCTGGCGGCGCACCCTGGAGACCAACCTGCTCGGCCCGGCCCATCTGACGTGGCAGGTGGCCCGTCACATGATCGACGTGCCGCCCGCGGACGGCGTCCCCGTCGGGCGGATCGTCAACGTCGGCAGCCGCGGCGCCTACCGGGGTGAACCGGACATCCCGGCCTACGGCGCGAGCAAGGCCGGCCTGCACTCTTTCGGCCAGTCGATGGCGCTGCGTCTGGGTCGGCACGGGATCGCGGTGACCTCGGTAGCACCGGGTTTCATCGAGACCGAGATGGCCGGGTACGCACTGACAGGAGACCAGGCAGCGGCCACCCGGGAGCAGAGCCCGTTCGGCAGGGTCGCCCAGCCCCACGAGGTCGCCGATGCCGTGCTCGCCCTGGCCGACCCGCGGGCGGAGTGGGCCTCGGGCGCGGTCCTCGACCTCAACGGGGCCAGCCACCTGCGCTGACACTCGACGGACCGGCCGCCGTGTGCCGACGGGGACGTCTCATCACCCAGCCATCCGCCGAGCCGGCGCAGTGCCTAGCGCGTGGCGTGAGACGAGACCCGGGAGTAGAGCTCCAGGGTCATCGCGATCTTGCTGCGACGCACCGCCATTGCCACGCGCGAGTGAACGTCGAGCGAGACGAGCAGGACGGCAGCGCCAACAGGTGACACCCGATGCAGTCGGCTGTTGACGCACGTCGTCCTCGTCGAGGAACTACGGGCAGTGCGGCCTGAGCTGTCACCGGCCCACTTGGCTCGAGCACGGGGGGATGTCCTTCAGCTGCGCGAAGCCATTGACTCTCTGCGAGATGGTCGGCATGCTGAGGCGGACCGGCGCTGCTCCTCCGCGGGCGGCCACCGGCCTTGATCCCGGTTGGACCATGTTCTCGGGAGCCCAGCCATGACGTACTTCTGCCCCCACTGCAAGACGCCCAACCCGGATCCGTACCCCGGTGCCACCACCTGCGTGCAGTGCGCCAAGGACATGTTGAGCTCGAGCTCAGGCAGGGAGGACGTCTCCACCTTCGGGTGCGTGCTGTCGTCCCTGCTGGTCCTGGCCGTGCTGGCGGCACCGGTCGTGTCGTTGGTGACGGTCACCTCGTGGTGGACCGTCATCGCCGGCCCCCTTCGAAGCCTGCTCGAGCTGCTGCCTAGCAGCGTGGTGGCGCGCACGGCGGACGGCCCCGGATCCCCGTACCTGGTCGGCTCGGTGACCGCGGCGTCCGTTCTGGCCGTGGCCGTCTGGCTGTCGGTGCTCCGACGTACCGCTGTGCGGTCGTGGCTGGCCGGAGGGAGCCGTATGCCGGCGGTCGGTCTGGGCGTGCTGCGAGCAGCGGTCCTGGTGGCCGGTGCGCCGCTGGCCCTGGTCGTCGCCCTGATCGCGGCCGGGGCGGACCTCCAGCCGGACGCGGGCGCCGACGTGCTGTCGGCGTGGTGGCAGATCGGGGCGGTCGTCCTCGTGGTGCTGGTATGGGGCTTCCTGGGCACGACTCGGTTGTCGGCACGGATGGCGACCCGGACCTGAGGTCCACACTCAGGGCTCACACGTGCGTCGTCCGGGGACGTTCCCTCCGCCCCGAAGGTCAGAGGCTCTTCCCACCGTCAGGAGACGGCCCTGACCGACGTGGGCTCGTAGACGACGGCCGAGTTCGTCGCCGGCCCGCGGCACGTGAGCTGGCACGGAGGAGCACGGTGGGCCTGAAGCTCGACCTGGACACGGTCCGGGTGAGGTGGGCTGCCGGTGAAGACGATGCGCCAGCGGTCCCCGTCGCGGACGGTCTCAGCGACCGTGTAGTCGTCGCGGCCGGCCGGGCCGAAGCGGTGGAGCACGGCCGCGAGGGCGGCCTGCTGTGGCGGGAAGAGGTCCGTGTACCCACGCAGATGCTCGGACTCAACCCGGTCGGCCAGGTGCGCCTCCAGTGTGCTCACGGAGGACTCGGCGTCGAGCCCTCCGTAGTAGACCCCGTCGGGGGCGACGAAGACGTTGGCGGCGAACCGGTCACCGCCGACGTGCGTGCACTCCCAGACCAGCTCGGGCCACCGCTGGCTGAGCGCGCTGGCCACCGGTCGTCCACGCACGGCGCAGCAGGTGTCGTGCTGCCCGTGCGCGCAGACCAGGATGACCGGTGGATGGCCGAGCTCTCCGGGGACGTCGAGGGCCGCGGCGATCTCCGCCAGATCCTCGTCACGGGTCCACGTTCCCCAGGACTGCCGACCGGCGCCGGCGTCACCGTGACGTAAGACTGCCCACCGCGTAGGGGCGTCGTGGTTCCGGCGGCCGTGGCGCCTCACCAGGAGGATGCGCGCCCGTGCTGCCTGTGCCGCGGAGAAGACCAGTGCCTTGGTCGTCGGGTCGAGGTCCAGACCCTCGAATCCGTTGATCGGCCACCCGCCGTGGTACTCGATGAGGACCCACACGAAGCCGCGCGGCGCCGTCCCGGCCATGGGATCGCCGCGCACCCGGGCGCTGTCGGCGCAGAAGAAGCGGTCCGGGCCGCTCATCGCCACCGCGTCACTGCTCGGCGGGCAGGATGACCCCGGCGCGCAGCAGTCGTTCCGCCAGCTCGACCCCGAGGTCGTCCGCGGTATGCACCGTCCCGTCGAGCAGACGGCTGACGGCGGGCAGGTCGGCCGGCGCGAGGTCGAGCCAGCCCACGCGCGTGAAGAGGCGAGAGCCCTCCAGCCGTGCCTCGAGCGCGCCGCGAAGGCGCACCGCGGTCTCCGGGCCAAGTGCGTCGACGGCCGCGAGCTGGGCCAGCGGCCCGAGCGGCGACGGACGTCCCTGCCCTCGCCGGGTGCGGTGGAACAGGGGGGTGGGATCGGCCTCGGTGATGGCGGCGGTGAGACGTCCACGGATGAGGTCCATCTCGCTGCTCGGGCCGTCGACGCCCAAAGGCAGCGTCGAGCGCATGCTCGGGTCGTCCCGCAACAGCCGCAGCGCGGCCTCGGCGAGCTGCTCAGCCAGGCCGTGGCGGGTCCAGGTGTGGACGCCGAGCGTGAGGTGGATGGAGACCGCCCCCTGCGCCTGGGCGGCGTGCAGCCAGCCTCGTGGCAGGTAGAGGGCATCACCGGGTTCCAGCACGACATCGAGGTAGGCGTCCCCCGCCGCGGCCTCGGAGACGGCGGACCTGCGGTCGGTCCACGGCTGGTCACGCAGGGGGTCCGGATGGACGGGCTCGTGGATGATCCAGCGTTTGGTCCCCGCGATCTGCAGGACGAAGACGTCATGGACGTCGTAGTGGTCGTCGAACCCACGGTTCTGGGGCGGGGTGATGTAGGCGTTGGCCTGCACCGGATGGCCGAGCTCGCCGCTCAACCGGCTGCTGAACTCCGCGACCGGCTCCCAGGTGCGGTGCAGAGCCTGCAGGACCAGGGTGGCGCCGTCGGCGAACGCGCGCCACAGGGCGGTGTCGTCGAGCTGGTCCGAGATGGTGGCGCCCACGCCGGCGGGCGAGGTGAAGGTCGAGTCGGCAGCCGTGGCGCCGTCTTTGGCGACGCGCAGGAACGGCGTGCGCAGTCCGCGGCGCGAGATCAGCTCGTCGACGGCATCGGCGGAGAACAGGTCGGAGAAGTCGCTGGCGCCCTGCGTCAGCAGCGCGGTGCGACCCCAGACGTCGCGAGCGAACTCCTCACGTCCGATGCCGATGAGGCGCCCGTCCAGGACCCCGGCGCGGTCCTGCTCGCCGGGGTCCTGAGAGGGGGTGGAGGTGGCGCTCACTCAGGCGCCCTGCTCCTCGGCTCCGGAGTCGGCGCCACCATCGGCTCCGCCGTCGCTGACGCCGGGGGTGCCGGCTGCGCCGCCGTCCGCGGGGCCTTCAGCTCCACCGTCGGCTCCGCCGTCGCTGACGCCGGGGGTGCCGGCTGCGCCGCCGTCCGCGGGGCCTTCAGCGCCCGAGTCGGCGCCGCCGTCCGCTCCGCCGTCGCTGACGCCCGGGGTGCCGGTCGCACCACCGTCCGCGGGGCCCTCCTGCTGACTCTGCTCTTCCTGTGGATCCGCCATGCTTCCTCCTCAGAATTGAATGACCGGGATCAGGCACCAGCCTCGGCACCCGATCACCGACTGCGGCGACGATACGTATCGATACCGCTTTTCACCCTAGCCAGGTCGGGGCGGTGCCGCAGGTGCTAGCGACCCGCACCAGCCCACCGCGACTCGGGTATGCCCGGCCGTCCCCGGCCTCACGCCAACGACCCACCCGCCCCGAAGGCGAGCCGCGCGAAGCGCTCCCCGATCAGCCGGTGCGTCTCCGCGTCCGGATGCAGGGCGTCCGGCAGTGGGTGCTCGGCGGCGTCGCTCTCGGAGTAGAGCTCGCGCCCGTCCAGGTAGAACAGGTGCGGGTCCGCCGCTTGTCGTTGTTTCACGATCTCGGCCAGCGCCTCCCGGATCGTCCTCAGGGTCAACCGCCCGGCCACGCCCTCGGCGGGGTCCCCGGTCGCGATGAACCGGATCTCCCCGCGCCCCGCGGCCTCGGGGTCGAACGCCCCCGGCCCCGGGGTGTACTCGTGGATCTCGCAGTAGATCGGCGAGACGACGAGCAGCGGAGAGTTCGGGTGGCCCTCACGCACGGTGTCGAGGAAGCCGTGCACCGCGGGCCCGAACCCGCGCATCCGCATCAGGTCGGCGTTCACCAGGTTGATGCCGATCTTCACGCTGATGACGTCGGCGGCGGTGTCCCGCATCGTCCGAGCGGTGAACGGGTCGAGCAGGGCGCTGCCGCCCAGGCCCAGGTTCACCAGGTCCACATCGCTGGAACGGGCGGCAGCGACCGGCCAGATCCCGGTCGGCCGGGTGGCGTTCGACCCGTGGCTGATCGAGCTGCCGTGGTGCAGCCATACCCGGCGCACGGTCGGGCCCTGCTCCTCGACGGGGGCGTCGGTGCGCAGCGCGCCGACCTCGACGCTCTCGTTGTGCGGCAGCCACACCTCGACGTCCTTCATCGCCTCCCCAAGCCCGGCGAACCGCGCCGTCGAGGGCTGGCCGACCTGCCGGCTGATGTCCCCGGTCGCCAGGTCGACGGTCGTCTCGACCCCTCCGGCCGTGACGGCGTGGTCCACGACCTGTCCGTCGACGGCGAGCTCGAGCACCCCGTCCGGGCGCGGCGGCAGACCGGCATACCTCATCCGGGAGCGGAGCACGTCCACCTCGATCACGGTCGCGCTCGACCGGAACGCGATGCGCACCCCCGACGGCTGCGACTCGACCATGGTCAGCTGCGGGTCCACCCACTGCTGCCGCGCCCACGCCGGCAGCCGGTGCACGAGGACCCCGTGCTCGGTCTGCTCCAGCTCGGCCGCACCGCGCACGAGGCCCTCGGTGATCGGGGTGGTGATCCAGGTCGGGTCTGTCATCTGCCCAGGGTAGGCGGGCGGTCGGTGCAACGCACATCGTTTTACGATACTATCGAGAAACGATGCATCCGCACAGGCACGCACCGACCTAGGAGCAGACCATGTCCTCAGCATCACGCCCCCGCATCGGTATGACGTTCGGCCGGTCCGACCGCATCGTCACCTCCGTCCTTCTCTGGGCTCTGGTCGGGGTGTCCTCGGCCTACGCCCTCTTCATCAGCGTCGACTGGGCGCTGCGCCGCCAGGTCACCCTCACCGGGGTGCTCGTCGACGTGCCGGACGACGCCGCCGGCACCGGGCGCGTCGTCTCCACCCCGGAGGTCCATCTGCTCGTGCAGGACGTCTCGGCAGCACACTTCGCGCTCCTGCTCCTGCCGACGCTGCTCATGCTGGCAGCGATCGTGTGGGGGGCGGTACTGCTCGCGCGCCTGCTCGGCGACCTGGGACGGGGCGAGCCGTTCGGCCGGTCGAACACCGCGCGCCTGCGGATCGTGGCGGTGCTGCTCATCGTGGTGCCCCTGGTCGTCTCGCTGCTGGAGGGCATCGCTCGCGCCGAGATCCTGGCTGCACGGGATGCGCCGCAGTTCATGTTCACCTTCACCCCCGCGTGGGTCGTCGCCGGACTGCTCGTCGCGGCGCTGGCCCAGGCCTTCGCCACCGGCACCCGCCTCACAGCCGATGTGGACGGGCTCGTCTGATGCCGGCGGAGGACGCGCACCGCGTCGTCTGCCACCTCGACGAGCTGCTCGCCGCCCGCGGGATGACGGTCGCCGCGCTGGCCGAGGCCGTCGGCGTCACCCCGGTCAACATCTCGGTGCTCAAGAACGACCGGGCCAGGGCGATCCGCTTCTCCACCCTCACCGCGATCTGCGATGTGCTCGGGTGCCAGGTCGGTGACCTGCTGTCGGTGACCGCCGACCCGTGAGGTCGCGTCGCACCGTGAGATCCGGCGAACAGAAACCTGCGCGGCGACGCCGCGCGGTGCCACACTGAGAGATCGGCGACACCGAGGTCACCGTGAGGACGAGGGGTCCGTGATGCTCCTTCGACGGTTCTGGATCAGCGCGATGGTGGTCGTGTGCCTGCTGGCGCTCGCCGGGGGCCAGTCCCTCGCGCAGAGCCCGGCGCCCGGCCCCCCGAAGGCGGCGGCAGCGGCGGAGGTGGCCGTCCCCGCACAGCTCCCGCCCCCGCAGCCGGGAGCCGAGGTGTACCGCCGACCGATGGACGGCGCATACACGATCAGCGGTCGCGGGTTCGGCCACGGCATCGGGATGTCCCAGTACGGCGCGCACGGCGCCGGCCTGGCCGGGCTCGGCCACGACCAGATCCTCGGCTACTACTACCCCGGAACCCGCCTGGACACCCTCACCTTCGGTCCCCTCCGGGTCGGGATCACCGTCGACGACGACGGCGTCACCCGCGTCTCGCACCGCACCGGCCTGCGGATCGGCAACGCCGCGACCAGCTCCACGACGTATGCCCTGCCGGCCGGGCGCGACCAGTGGCGCGTGACGGCGACCGGCACCTCGCCGAGCAGCTGCACGCTGCAGGGCCGGGTCGACGGCACCTGGTCGACGACCTGGCCCTCGGGGTTGACCCGCTCCTGCCCGCTGACCTTCAGCTCCCCGAGCGAGGGCACCGTGGACCTCTTCCTGCCCGACGGCTCGCGGCGGATCTACCGCGGCGTGCTCACCGCGGTGCATACCGGCACCTCCACCCTGCAGACGGTCAACCGGGTGCCGATGCAGTCCTACCTGCGCTCGGTCGTCCCCTCCGAGATGCCGATCGCCTTCCATTCCGCGGCCCTGCGCGCCCAGAGCGTGGCTGCGCGCACGTATGCCGCCCGCGGCGTCGGCGGCACCGCGGTCTACGACACCTGCGACACCGTGGCCTGCCAGGTCTACCGCGGCCGAGGGGTGCGGACCAGTGGCGGCGGGATCACCTCGTACGAGTACGCCAGCACCGACGCAGCGGTGACGGCGACGTCGGGCCAGGTCCTCACCTACCTGTTCGGCAGCGGGCGAGCCCTGGCGACGACGATGTTCTCCTCCTCCTCGGGCGGGCACACGGCACCCGGCTCGTCCGCACACCCCTACCTCGCCGCCCACCCGGACGCCTACGACGGGGTCGCCGCCAACGGGAGGTACACCTGGACGGCCCAGCTGCCGGTGACGACCCTGGAGTCGACCTTCGGTATCGCGTGGGTGGAGCGGGTGCAGGTGCTGCGACGTGACGGTTTCGGCGCGTTCGGCGGACGCATCGTGAGCGCGCGCGTCGAGGGCTACGACACGGCAGGCCGCTACACCTACCGCGACGTCACCGGACCGGACCTACGCTTCGCCCGGCCCTACCCCACCTACAGCAACGGCCTGTCGTCGCACCTGTTCACCGTCGTCGCCGAGCCCACCGTGCGACCGGCCACCCGCATCGCCGGCGCCAACCGCTACGCCACCAGCGCCGCCGTCTCGCAGGCCTGGCCGGCCGGCGTCTCCACGGCCTACGTCGCCTCGGGGCTCGACTTCCCGGACGCCCTCACCGCGGCAGCCCGCACCGGCGTCCGCGACGCCCCCCTGCTGATCACCGACCCCACGTCGCTGTCGCCGGCGACCGCGCAGGCGCTGACGCGGCTCCGACCCGGCCGCATCGTCGTGGTCGGGGGAACGGCGGCCGTCTCCGAAGCGGTGCGCTCCCAGCTGGTGGCCTATGCGACGAGCGGAGAGGTCCAGCGGCTGGGCGGCGCCGACCGCTACCACGTCGCGGCCACCATCGCCGCGCACTACCCGGCGGACGTCCCCCGGGTCTACCTGGCCAGCGGGCTGGACTATCCCGACGCCCTCGCCGGCGCCGCGTTGGCCGCCCACCAGGGAGCCCCCCTGCTGCTCACCCGGCCGACCTCTCTCCCTTCGGTCATCGCGGAGCAGCTGGAGCGCCTGTCCCCCGGTCAGGTGATCGTGCTCGGGGGCGGCTCGGCGGTCTCCAGCGCCACCGCCCGGGCCGCCGGCAGCTACAGCGACACCGGCGGCTTCACCCGGGTGTACGGCAGCGACCGCTACGAGACGGCCCAGGCGGTGTCCCGGTCCTACCCCGCCGGCACCACCCGCGCCTACGTGACCTCGGGCTCGGCCTACCCCGACGCCCTGGTCGCCGCGGCCCGCGCCGGACGGCAGGGGGCACCCCTGCTGCTGACCCGGGCCACCAACGTGCCCGGACCCACGGCCGTCGCGCTGGACCGGCTCACCCTCGCGAACATCTACGTGGTGGGCGGCTCCGCGGTGGTCAGCGACCGGGTGCTCGCCGAGCTGGGCCTGGCCCTGGAGTGAGCCTGGTCCCCCTGGTGGCCATCGTCGCCACCGCTGGGCCGTGTCTACCCTGGGGACATGGACCTGATGGATCTCCTGCTCGTCCTCGCCGCCGTCTGCGCGGTCGCCGCCGTCGTGGTCGCCCGAGCCTCCCGCTCGAGGGGCGAGGCCTGGCCGGTCCCGGAGCCCACCGTGGACGCCGAGACGCGGCAGACGGTGAGTGAGCTGGTCGGTCGCGGGCGGAAGATCGAGGCCATCAAGGCCCTGCGCAGCTCCACCGGTCTGGGCCTGCGCGAGGCCAAAGAGCGCATCGACGCCTGGGACCCGCACGCCTCCGGGCCCGACCCGGTCCCGTCGCCCCAGGGTTCCGGTGCGCAGGGTCCCGCCCCTGCCGACCTCCAGGCGCTGGCCACCCAGACCCGGGAGGTGCGGCACACCTCCGGCGAGGTCTCCGCCGTCAAGCACGTGCGGGAGCGCACCGGCTGGGGCCTGG
Source organism: Serinicoccus shuyuelongi (assembly GCF_045032955.1). NCBI lineage: Bacteria > Bacillati > Actinomycetota > Actinomycetes > Micrococcales > Ornithinimicrobiaceae > Serinicoccus > Serinicoccus shuyuelongi. Next base: position 200,690 of record NZ_JBJFZU010000002.1, read on the forward strand.
TGGACGCCAAGAGGTATGTCGACCAGCTCTCCTGAGACCGGTTCCTGCTGACCGATCGCGGTGGCCGTCGACTGGTCTCAGCGGGTGGAGGCCATGGCCGCGATCCGGCGCAGCTCGGTCAGGTGCCCGTCCAGGGCCGAGCGTCCCTCTGGCGTCAGGGTCAGCCAGGTCCGGGTGCGGGAGCCGTGCGGTGTCTTCGTGGCGCGCACGTACCCGGCCTCCACCAGCACCCGCACGTGCTTGCTCAGCACCGAGTCGCTGATCTGCAACGTCTCGCGCACGGTGGCGAAGTCGAGCGCCTCGACCGGCGCCAGCATGGCGGTGATCTGGAGCCGGTTGGGCGCGTGGATCAGGTCGTCGAAGGCGGGCGGCGTCACCATGGTCAGGCGACCGTCGCGCCGGTCTCGACCCGCTCCCGCAACTGGGTGTCCGTGCGCTGCTCGGTGAGAAGGGTCATCGCGAAGGCCACCACCCCGGCCACGGGCAGGACGGAGGACACGTCGGTCACCACCTGGACGGCGACGGCGACGCCGAAGAGGCTGAGGACGACGGCATACCAGGCCCCCCAGCCGGAGGCATACCGGTCGACGGAGACTCCGGTGGCGCGCTGGAGAGCGACGAGCAGGGCCAGCGGCGCCAGGATCGCGAGCGACACCGTCACCAGGAAGCCGAGCATGCTGGGCTCGTCCCCGGCCGAGATGGTGAGGCCGGCCCCCACGAAGAGCCCCGCCGTGCACAGCGCCGTCCCCAGCCGGTACCACCACGGGGCGACCACGCGGCGGGCGATCGATCGGCGACTGTCCGCGACGTCCTCCAAGGCGCGTCGGGCGTCGTCGGCGTCCGTGGTCCTCTCACTTTCCATGGTGGCAACTTACCCTCTAGTTTCCATGTTGGCAAGTGTGGTCCGGTCACGACGTGCCTGGTCAGCGGCCCGGCATGGCAAGATCGTTGCGGTGAGCAGCTTCGACACGTCCACGGCGCTCGCGGTGGCCCTGGGGATCCTCCTGCTCCCGCTCGTCTTCATCCCGTACGTCGCCTGGAGCTTCCGGCGCGGGACGGTCGGGCCCGGGCACGCGCTGCTCAGCGCCGCGGCCGTCGTCTACGGGATGGCGCTGTGGACCTACACCATCCTGCCGCTGCCGCGGCAGGACCTGGTCTGCACGGACGCACCGTCCCCCCAGCTGGTCCCCCTCGCGTTCCTCGGCGACATCACCTGGGGACCCGGCCTGCTCGGCGACCCGGCCCTGCACCAGGTGCTGCTCAACATCGCCCTGTTCGTGCCGCTGGGCGTCGTCGCACGCCACCTCTTCGGCCTGTCCCCACGGTGGAGCATCGGTTTCGGCGCTGCCGTCTCGCTGCTGGTCGAGCTCACCCAGCTGACCGGCATCTGGGGTCTGTACGCCTGCGCCTACCGCCTCTTCGACACCGACGACCTGCTGGCCAACACGGCCGGTGCCGCGCTCGGGGTGCTGCTGGCACCGCTGGCCCGCCGCGTGCCCGGGCAGCACAGCCGACCCGCCGACGAGCCGACCCCGGTGCGACCGCTGCGTCGTCTGACCGGTGCCGCCGTCGACCTGCTGAGCGTCGCGCTGGTCGGGCTCGCCGCCTCCCTGGCCGTCGCGCTCGGCTACGTCGTCGTCGACCGCCCCGGCGACGAGCTGCTCGAGCTCGCCGACCCGGTCGCCAGCATCCTCGCGGTGCTGGTCCTGCTGCTGCTGGTGCCGATGCGCTGGGGCGCCACGCTGGGTCAGCGGCTCGTCTTCCTGCGCCCGGTCCGCACCGACCTCACTGCGCCGAGCCCCCAGCAGTGGCTGCGCCGGGCGGTCGGCGGCGTCGGTGGCTACGCGCTGCTCCGGGCGGCCGCCGACCTCGGCCTGCCCGGAGGTGGCGCGCTGGCCGACGCCTGGGTGGTGGTCGCGCTGCTGGTCATCGCCCTCGTGCACACGCGCGGGGTCAGCGGCTACGCCTCCGGCCTGGTCGTCGTCGACGCCCGCGAGCCGGACCCGCGCTCCCGGGTCCGCAGCCGGGGGGTGGACCCCCGTCGGATGAGCTCGGCCGTCCTCGCCCTCGGGGGTGCGCTCTACGTCGCCGTCGCCCTGCTGGCCGCCGCCCTGACCGCCCTCGGCACGGTGCTGCCGCAGGTGGCGGTGGGCCTGGTCCTGGTCGTCGGGATGGCGGCCCTGGTCGCGTCCAGCCTGGCGCTCGTCGGCTACGTCACCTACGCCGGGGTCACCGTCATCCGCCGCGAGGGACGCTCCGCGGGCAACCTGCTGGCCCTGCTCAGCGTGGCCGCGATGGTGCTGCTGGTCGCGACCCTGGCCGCCGCCGCCCTCACCCAGTGGCGTTGGCTGGTGGTGCTCTCGCTCACCGGGCTCGGCGTCTCCGGCTACCTGGGGTTCCTCTTCGTCGCGTTCCTGATCTACGGCCAGGTCTACGGCCGCACCACCCCCGACCCCGGCATCGACGCGGTCGTCGTGCTCGGCTCCCACGTCTTCGGCGACACCGTCCCGCCGTTGCTGGCCGCCCGCATCGACAGGGGTATGCAGGTGCACGCCGCCGAGGTCGGCCGCGGCGGTCGACCCCTGCTGGTCCTCTCCGGCGGGCAGGGCCCTGACGAGCCCGCCCCGGAGGGCGAGGTGATGGCCCGGTATGCCCTCGCGCACGGTGCCGACCCCGACCTGGTCCGCGCCGAGGACCGGTCCACCACCACCGAGGAGAACCTCACCTTCAGCGCCGAGCTGGTCGAGCGCGAGGGGCACGGGTCCGACCTGGTGGTCGCGACCAACGACTTCCACGCCTTCCGGGCCGCGATCATCGCCCGCGAGCTCGGGGTGCGTGCGCACGTGGTCGGTGCCCCGACGGCGCGCTACTTCTTCCCGAGCGCCGTGCTCCGCGAGTTCGTCGGGGTGCTCGCCCGGTCCCCGGTGCGCAACGCGCTCGCGGCGCTGACGGTGGCGCTGCTCAGCGGCGGGCTGGCCCTGCTGCTCACCCGCTTCTGAGGGTCAGCAGACCTGCGAGCCGGCGTCCCAGTCGAGCGCCACCGTGCCACCGGCGAGCCGGGAGGCGGAGATGCCCATCGCGTCGTAGGCCGTGCTCACCGGGCCCGGCATGCAGTTCTTGCGGACCAGCAGGACCGGCGCGCCGCGACCGGCGGCGAGCTGGGTGCCGGCCATCGCGTCCACCGGCGAGAAGCCGTTGGCGAGCACCGCCGAGGCGGCCCCGTCGGGGAAGGCGTCCTGGGCGACCAGGGCGCTGGTGCTGTAGCGGTTGGTGCCACCGATCCGGTCGACGGTCGCCTCGGGCAGCAGCAGCGCCAGCTGCGCGAGGACTCTGTCGTCGACGACCTGGCTGCCACCGAGCACGACGACCCGCTCCGGGTCCAGCTCGGCCAGCCGCTCGATGGTGACGTCGGGCATCGCCCCGGGCCGGGTGAGCAGCATCGGTGCCCCGACGTGGGCCGCTGCGGCCGCCCCGCCGAGGGCGTCGGCCAGGCCGGTGCCGCTGGCCAGGTAGACGGTGCCGGACTCCCACTCCTGCTCGTGGCTCAGCGCCACCGCGGTGCTGTAGCGGTTCTCGCCGGACACCCGGCGCACCGGGTAGCCCTCCTCCTCGAGGGCGTCGACGACGCTCTTGGGGACGGCGATCTCGCCGCCGACCACGACGACCTCCTCGGTGCCCATCTTCTCCAGGGCCTCCCAGGTCGCGGGCGGCACCGAGCCGTCCCGGGTGAGCAGCACCGAGGCGTCACCCCGGCTGGCGACCGGGCCGACGCCGAGGGCGTCGGCGACCTCCGTGCCCTGCGTCAGGTATGCCCGGTCCACCCCCCACAGCGACCCCTCGCGGGCAAGGGCGGCGGCACTGGCATAGCGGTTCTCCCCGCTGAACCGCTGCACAGCGGTGCGCTCGAGCTGCTGCTCCTCGGCGACCAGTTCGCGCGCGATGTCCAGCAGGCCGTTCAGGTGGTAGCCCGGGCAGGCGGTGGCGTCCACGTCGCCGTGCCCGTGGATGGCCGGCAGCCAGCGGGTCCAGCCCAGGGTGGCGTTGGTGTAGCGCACCTCGCTGGTGGCGTCCACGTCGTACCGGTTGAGGACCCACGCGGTGGCGCTGTTCAACGCGTCGAACTCGACCTGGGGGACGGGGCTGATGGTGTGGTCGCCGAGCACGCTGAGCCCGAACCAGCTGCCGTTCATGCCGAAGGCGTGCGCTCCCTGGACGTTGCGCTCGATGCCGCCGGAGCGGCCCTCCCAGATCCGGCCGTGCCGGTCGACCACCATGTTGTAGCCCATGTCCCCCCAGCCGAGGGTGTGCGCGTGGTACTGGTAGATCGAGCGGAGCATGGCCGGGACCTGCTCGGGGGTGTAGTAGGGCGCGGTCGCGGTGTGGTGCACGGTGACGCCGAGCTTGGGGCTGTCCCAGATCGGGGCGGTCCCGGGGACGAGGTCCATGTCGGCGGCCCACTGCTTGCGGTTGGCCACGACCAGACCCTCGGACCCGCCGCCCGCGGTCGGCACGGAGGCCACCTCCGCGCGGTCGGCGGCGGTGACCTGCGTCGTCCAGGTGTCCACGGTCGCCCCCTCGGCGGCGCCCTCCAGGCGCACCTCGACCCGGTCCGCGTCCATCACGATGGTGCCCTCGGTCGCCCACTCACGGCCCCGGTCCAGGCTCTGGACGCCCTGCTCCAGGCCGGCCTCCACAGCCATCTGCTCGTGCACCGGGTCGCCGAGGCTGGCCCACTCGCCCCAGCCGGTGCCGTCGTGCACGCGCATGCTGGCGCTGGCCTGTCGCTCGCCGTCCCAGCGCACGCCCACCATGGTGACCCCGGAACTGACGTCCAGCGTCCCCTGCACCGTCTGGTCCGCCAGCGTTCCGGTCACCGACTCCGGGGCCGGCGCGCTCGGCTCCAGCGACAGCGACCGGTGCTCACCGCCGCCGGTGTCGCCGGTCGCGTCCTGCTCGGTGCCGGCGGTGTCGGTGGCGCTCCCGGGGAGGTCGCTGCCGACCGCCAGCGAGGGCAGCGCCGTGCCGGTGGTCGCCATCCCGAGGGCGAGGGCGGCGGAGAGCATGGTGGTCCGGACAGTGCGCATGATTCCCCAACCTTGTGCAGGCGTGCGTCAGCCTGCGGTCAACGACAGTGGTCCCTGCGACGGTAATCTCATCCGTCACAGGTGTCACTGCGCTGACGGCAAAATTGGGCAAACCTTGACGAAGGGTCGGTTCAGAGGAACTGCTCCGGGTCGAAGTCCTCGATCGCGATGATGCGCAGCCGGGGCAACGGCGTGTTGAACGCCTTGGTGTCGTGCTCGAGGTCGAAGAACTCCATCCCCTGGGCCACCAACGAATGGAAGCCGGAGTTGCGGAACTCCTCGAAGGCGATCAGCCCGACCCGGCGCGACCCGTCCATCAGCGGGGTCACCGCCTCCAGGAAGTCGCCGTCGTGGCTGACCAGCATGACGTCGTCCTCGCGCTGCCCCAGCGCCTCCAGGGTGCGCTGGATCGCGATGTCGACGACCTTCTCCTCCGCCGTCCCGGACAGCGGCACCGGGGTGTAGCCGAGCGCCCGCAGGGCCTGCACGAAGGCCATCGGCAGACCGCTGCTGGCGTTCAGGAAGAACAGGCCTTTGGCCGGCTGCTGCCAGGTGTCCTGGGTGAAGCTGAGCAACCGGTCCCAGCGGGGCCGCTCCTCCGGGTGCGGTCGACGCCCCAGGATCGAGTTGCCCAGGGTGGCGTCGATGTTCTCGCCGTCGACGAGCAGGTAGGACTGACGTCCCATGGCTGACCTCATACTTTCTGTCGTTCTATCTCATTATTCATAGACAAGCTTCTGCGGCCCCGGGAACGTCCAGGACAATCCGTCCCGGAGCCGGTCGCGCCAGTTCTCCCAGGAATGTCCGTCCCGGGACTCCACATACCTGACCTGGGACCCGGTGGACTCGAAGACCGGGACCATGGAGCGGTTCGGCACGATCAAGGGCTCGTAGACGCCGCAGGTGAGGAACATCCGTGCCGCCAACCGCCGGGGCCTGGCCCGGTACCGGTTCATGAACGTCACCACCGGGTCGAAGGCCGGGCCGCCGCCGTGGTCGGAGCCGATGTCGGTGAAGACGAACGAACCCGACTGCAGCAGCAGGTTGTCCCACACGCCGGGGTTCCGGTAGGCCGTCGACAGCGCGGCCACCCCGCCGAAGCTGGCACCCATCAGGCAGCGGGCGTCGGCGCGGGAGATCACCGGCAGCTGGTCCTCGACCAGCGGCAGCAGCTCGTGGGTGAGGTGCCGGGCGTGCGGCGCGTAGTTCGGGTACTCGCGCAGCCGGTCGGCCGGGTTGGAGAAGACCACGATGGTCTCCGCCATGTCCAGGTCGTGGATGAGGTTGTCCAGCACGGTGCCCATCGCGGCGTAGTTCAGGTAGTCGTCGCCGTCGTGGACGACCAGCAGCGGGTAGTGGCTGCTGCGCCGGAACCGGGCCGGCAGGTAGACCCGGTTGTGGGTCATCCGGCGCAGCGCCTTGCTCTGGAACGGCAGGTCGACGATCTCCCCGGGGCGGGCGTCGCCCTGCGGGTGCACCCAGGTCGGCACCTGGTAGCCGGCGGCGTGGCAGACGCTGGAGGAGCCGACCGGGCTGTGCGCCACGTGCGGGTTCAGCGGGTCGTTGAAGGTCTCCACCCCGCCGTCGGTGCGGACCTCGATCTGGTACTCCACCCGGGACGCCGCCGGCAGCTCGATCGTCACGTACCAGAGCGGCGTGGTCCCCTCCGGCACGTCCAGGCGTTTCATCGGGACGTGCTGCGGCTGGTTGACGATCCGGTGCCGCAGCGCGACGCCGTCGGCATACCCCCGGTAGAGGAAGGTGCAGGTGGCGCCCTCCACGATCGGCACCTCGTGGGTGGCCAGGAAATCGGCGATCTGCTGCTCGTCCAGCCGGGTCGCGCGCAGCGCGTTGATGGCGAGCTTGCCCTTGTGCCGGGGCGGCATCGGGTAGGGCGTGGCCAGGCTCATGCGCCCTCCTCCGGTGTCGTGGCGCCCGGGTCCACCCCGTCGTGGCGCACGGGTATGCCCTCGGGCCCGACCACCCGGGGGCCGGCGGGCAGCCGCCCGTCCACGGTCAGGGTCACCTGGTCGTCGGTGTCCAGCAGCAGCGGCAGCAGCGGGCGGCACCGGCTGGCCAGCGTCTGCATCCGCTCCGCGTGCCGCAGGTCGAGGCGCTCGCGGGCCGAGGGCAGGGCGACCAGCCCCCGGGTCAGCCCGAGCCCCTCCATCAGCACCTCGGCGATGCCGGGAGCCACCACCGAGTCGTCGTAGAAGAGCATCACCCGCTCGGTGAGGGCCATCGCCCCCGCGCCCCAGGCGATCACCGGCCGGTGGACCCGGGCGTGCACCCCGCGGGGCGCGCTCTCGTCCGGGACCGGGTAGGCCAGCACCGGGGCCAGGTTGAAGATGTGCAGCGCCCCCAGCAGCACCCCGACGTGCCCGCCGGCGATGGCTACCGCGTCGCAGTCGGCGACGAGCCGGCCCACCTCCGCGCGGCCGTGCAGCACGGCGTCCCGGTGGTGCGGCTGGTGGGTGGCGTAGAACTCCTCGTGCAGCTCGGCGACCCGGCTCAGGTGCCGGTCGTCGAGGTCGCGCAGGATGCCCAGGATGTCCTCCACGGCCATCCGGTGCACGGCCTGGTCCCGGGGCTGGTGGGCGCGGATCCGGATCAGCGCCTCGACCGCGTGCTCCAGGCCGATCACGTAGAGGTGCTGCAGCTCGGTGAGCACCCGGCGGCGCTCCCGGTCGGCGCGCTCCAGCTCGGGGTCGGCCTCCCACATCAGCTGCATGCGCTCCCAGAGCCGCAGGTTGACGCACCGGCCACCCAGCTGGTGGGTGAGCACGTCGTCCTCGCCCTCGCGGTCCCGCCAGCCCGCGGTGATGGTGGCGGTCCGGGCGCCGTGCAGGCCCAGGGAGGTGCTGACCGCGTCCAGCCGGGGGTGGCGCTGCGGGCCCAGCAGGGTGATGCGAGGGTCGTCGGCGCGAGCGTCGCGGTCGCGGTCCTCAGCCGGCATGGACGTGCACCGTGCGTCCGACGTCGTCGAGCATCTCTCGCAGGGCGTCGAAGTCAGGGTGCCGCATCCGGATCCAGGCGTTGGCCATGAAGCCCGCCCCGACCGGCTGGGTGCCGGTGCCGGTCACCGGGACGTGCGCGTCGATGATCCACCGGCCGTAGCGGTTCTCGACGTCCTCGAGCCCGCTGTAGGAGTGGATGACCCCGTCCTGGTCGGGGCGCAGCGCCACGATCCCAGCGCTGTGGCTGCGGCTGGGCCGTTCCTGCACGTCCCCGTGCACGACCGCCTGCGCCCAGGCGGCGTAGACGTCCATGTCGTTCGCCGCGCAGTACAGGTCCCAGCATCCGACGCCGGGCGGCCGGCAGCCGATCTCGGAGAAGATCAGGCCCTTGGGTCCGTGGAACCACTCCATGTGGGTGGCCGAGGTGCCGATCCCCAGGGCCGCGTTGACCCGGTGCCCCATCTCCCGGATCTCGTCGTAGAGTCCGCCGTCGTCGACCCGGTTGGTCGCCACGAACTGCGGGGAGATCCACCGGGTGCGCATCGCCTCCAGCACCCCGGGGTAGTAGTGCGAGGCGAAGTCGACCGCGATCCGGCCCTCGACCGAGATGGTGTCGTAGAAGCCCTCGTGCCCCTCGACGAACTCCTCCACCGCGATCGAGGGGTAGCGGTCCATCACCCCCAGGGCCGCGCGCAGCTGGGTGTCGTCGTCGACGCGGACCGTGTCGGCCGCACCGGCCGCGTCGCGCGGCTTGATGATCAGCGGGTAGCCGACCCGGGCGGCGAAGTCCCACACCTGGTCCGGGTGCTCGGCCCCGGTCGAGGCGGCGGTCCGCACCCCGGCGGCCCGCAGCGCCTCCTTCATGGACGGCTTGTCGCGGCACAGCCAGGTGGTGCGCACCGAGGTGCCCGGTATGCCCAGCGCCTCCCGGACCTGGGCGGCCACCATCTGGTGCGACTCGATGGTGGACTCCAGGCGGTCGACCCAGACCATGCCCTGCACCCGCCGGACGGCCTCCGTCATCTGGGCCAGGTCGGTGACCGAGCCCACCTGCTCGTAGTGGACCATCCAGCCCTTGAGCTGGTCGTCCAGGTAGTCCAGCGGGGTCTCGCCGATCCCGATGACGTTGGCCCCGGCGCCGGCCAGGGCCCGCGCGAACTCACGCTGGTTCTTCGGGAAGTGCGGCTCGACCAGGACGATGTTCACGACACCGAGCCTGCCACATCCGCGGGCCCGCCGGGGAGACGTCGCGGACCGGGATCGGCGGGCACCCGGTCAGCCCGAGGTGGCGAGCTCGTCGAAGGCGCGGGCGACGACCTCGGCGTAGACGTGCATACCGTCGATGTCGGGGTGCACCTGGTCGGTCTGCAGCACCTCGGGACGCTCGCTGATCGCCGCGTTCCACTCGCCGACGACGGCGTTCGGGTACTCGGCGACGACCTCGCGGATGGTCTCGTTGGAGGGGGCGGTGAACGAGGACTGGACGTACAGGTCCATCACCACCACGTTGCGGTCCGGCCCGAGGGCCTCCAGCGCGGCCCGCAGGCCGTCCTCGTCGACGCCGGCGTTGGTGCCCAGGTGCAGCACGACGTTGTCCCGGACCGAGCCGGAGTCCAGCGCCTCCACCAGGACGGGCTCTGCGTCGCCCCACTGCCGGTTGGACTGGGCCAGGAAGGAGATGCCCGGGAAGCGGAAGGTGAGGCCGTCCGAGCTGGTCACCACCAGCGAGTCCCCGATCGCGGTCAGGTCCTCACCGGAGGGCACCAGCAGCCCGTCCTCGTCCGGGGCGAAGGTGGATCCGCGCACCTCGGTGCCGTCGGTGTCCGCCTGCTCCTCACCGTCGGCCCCGTCCTCAGTGGACCCCTCGGCCTCGTCGCCGCCGTCCTCGGCGGCGTCCTGCTCGGCCGCCTCCTCCTCGACCAGGCCCACCGCGGCGCCGGCCCCGGCGGAGTCGCGCACCAGGTCCGCCGGGAGCTCCTCCTCGGTGCCGTCGCCGTCGCCGGCGGCGCCCCCGTCCACCGAGCCGCCGATCCGGGCCTGGGACTCCTCGATCTGCCGCTGGGTAGCCGACTTCTCGGGTGCCGTGGCCAGCGCCACGATGGTGCCCACCAGCAGCAGCGCGAGCCCTCCGGCCACGATCCTCGGGGTGCGGCTGCGCTCCCACGGGGTCGTCAGCCAGGCGCCGAGGGCGCGGACGCTGGCGCGGATCCCGAGCCGGCGCACGGGCCGCTCCAGGAGGCGCAGGGACAGCTCCGACAGGACCAGGGTCACCGCCAGCGCCCCGAGCAGCACCCAGGTGGCGCGGGTGGTGCCCACGGCATAGGGGACCAGCGTCCCGGCGATCACCAGCACCGGCCAGTGCCACAGGTAGATGGCGTAGGACCGCTCCCCGATCCAGGTCAGCGGCGGGAGCGACATGACCCGGCGCCAGGGGGACGGTGACTCGAGCAGTCCCGCGATCAGCACCACGGTCGCCAGCGAGGCCAGCGCGATCCCGCCCCGGAAGGTGAGTGCCGAGTCGTCGCTGCTCCACCGCATGAGCGCGGCCAGGGTCAGCAGGGCACCGAGCACCGCCCAGCCGCGGGCGCGCCGCCACCGGGGGGTGCGCAGCCCCGCCCGGTGCGCCGGGTCGGCCCAGGCCAGGGCCAGCACGGCGCCCGCCATCAGGCCCACCAGGTGGGTGTCGGTGCCGTAGTAGACCCGGGTGGCGTCCTCACCGGCGGTGAACAGTCCGGCCATCAGGACCGCGGACAGCAGTCCGACCGCGCCGACCGCGAGCAGCCGCTGCCGGGTGCTGCGGGTGCAGGCGAGGACCAGCACCAGGGTGAGCGGCCAGAGCAGGTAGAACTGCTCCTCCACGGCCAGGCTCCAGAAGTTCACGAAGAGGATCGGGCTGGTGCTCTGGAAGTAGCTGGCGCCGGCCGCGATCTCCAGCCAGTTGCTGGTGAAGGTCAGGGCCCCGAGGGTCTGCCGGCCGATCCCGACCAGCAGGTCGCCGCCGACCAGGCGGGCCACCGAGACGCTGACCACGACGACCAGCAGCAGTGGTGGCAGCAGCCGTCGGGCACGGCGCCGCCAGAAGGTGGGCAGGTCGATCCGGCCGCTGCGGTCGATCTCTCGCAGCAGGAGGGTGGTGATGAGGAAGCCGCTGACCACGAAGAAGACGTCCACCCCGAGGAACCCACCGGGCAGGGTGGCCGGGAGGAAGTGGAAGAGCAGCACGCCGATGACCGCGAGGGCGCGGAGCCCGTCCAGACCGGGGATGTGCCCGGGCCGGGGGTCGACGTCGGTGGGCCCACGACCCCCACGGCGGCGGGGCGGACGGGCCGGCCCCTGCTCGAGGGTGGTGGTGCCGTCCGGGGGCGGAGGGTCCCCGTGGGTGAGGGTGCGGCGACCGGGCAGCCGGCCCGGGTCGACGAGGGCGCGCTCACCGCCGGGGTGCCCGACCTCCGGCTCGGGGCCGCGACGGGAAGCGGGCAGGGACATACGTCGCGCCACCTCCTTCGTCGACCTCGCCTGGCACGAGGAACACCGCTACGCAGAGGGTAAAGCGGTATCGGCGCAGGTCCGGGGACGTGCACGGTGTGTCGGGCGGGATCATGACGAAGCCGGGCGCCCCTCCCGCGTGGGAGGGCCGCCCGGCTGGTGCGCAAAGGGTCCGGTGTCAGCTGCGCGAGCCGGATCCGTCGTTCTTGTCGTCCGAGGAGTGGTCGACGCTGTGCTCGGTGTTGCGCTCGGTGATCTCCTCGACCTCCTCGCTGTCCAGCATCCGGGGCATGTCGGCGGTGTCCGTGGACCCCGCGACCGGCGCGGTCTCGGTGGCCGGCACGTCGACCGCGACCGGGGTGGTGGTCTCGGTGACGGGGGCGGTCTCGGCGACCGGGGTGGCACCGGTGGCGACGGCGGGTGCGGGGGGGACCACCGTGTCCGCGGCGTTCCCGGCCCACGGGTCCGTCGTGCTGTCCCGGCCGGCCCACGGGTCGGCGGCGGGCTGACGCTGCTGCTGGGAGAGCCACCAGGCGGCACCCGCACCGGCGGCAGCGAGGATCCCGAGGGTGATCAGGACGCCACCCTTCTTGCGCCGCTTGGGGGCGGGAGCCCCGGTCATGGCAGCGAGCACACCCTCCTGCTGGGCCAGCAGACGGTCCTTGCCGGTCTGCACGTCACCCAGCATCGACTGGATCTTCGGCAGCATCTCGTCGTTGATGAGGTCACGCATGTGGTCGATCATCGGGGCCATCCCGGCGACGCCGTCCTGGGCCCGCGGGACCCCCGCGTCGATGCCACGGTCGACACCGGCGACGGCACGGTCGCGCGTCTCACCGGCCTTCTCCCGGGCGGCCGCGGCCAGCGCCGCGATGAGCGCAGCCCCGGCGCCCGCCTTCTGCGCGGCGGCGTCACCCAGGTGCGAGTCCTTGGCGCGGCTCGCCACGGCAGCGGACCGGTCGCGCAGCACATCGGCGGCGTGGTGGCCCTGCTCACGGAGCACGTCCCCCGCGTGGTGACCCTGCTCGCGCAGCAGGTCCGCGGTCTGCCCGCCCTGCTTGCGCGCCTGCTTGGCCGCCTTGCCACCCTTCTTCCGGGCCTGCTTGGCTGCCTTGCCGCCGCGCTTGCGGGCGTCCTTGGCGGCCTGCTCGCTGCGCTTGCGGGCCTCCTCGGTGGCCTTGCCGACCCGGTCCCCGGCCATGCCGGCCACCGCCGCGACGGTCCCGCCGGCCTTCTCGCTCTGCTTCTCGAAGGCCGAGCGGCCGTGCTTCGAGGCCTTCCCGGCGGAGGTGCGGGCCTTGCCCATCGCCTTGGCGGCGGCCTCACGGTCCTTGCCGGCGGCCTTGAGCGCCTTGGCGCGGGCCTTGCGGGCGTGCCGCCGACCCTTCTTGTCGTCGTGCGGGGCGGTCACCTCGGCCAGGCTGGCCAGCATCGCGGCGCTCATGTTGCGCGCGCCGGACGCGGCGCTGGCGCCGGCTTCGGTGGCGTCCTGCCGTGCACGGTCGGCCTTGGCGGCCGCGCGCTCGGCATCGGTCTTGAAGAACACGTCTGGTCCCTCCTGTTTGTGGGTCTGACCCCCATCCTGCCCTGTCGCGGGGGCGAACTCCACCTCACGCGGCGTACCCCGGGCGAGGCGGTCGGGTCGTCGCGGCGCGGCATACCCGTGAGAAACTGACGACATGAACGTCACGCTGCACACCAACCACGGCGACATCAACGTGGAGCTCTTCGAGAACGCCGCTCCCAAGACGGTCGCGAACTTCACCGGTCTTGCGACCGGCGAGAAGGAGTACCGGGACGACGCGGGGCGGACCAGCCCCCAGCCGTTCTACGACGGGCTCACCTTCCACCGGATCATCCCGGGCTTCATGATCCAGGCCGGCTGCCCGCTCGGCGAGGGCACCGGAGGCCCCGGCTTCACCTTCGACGACGAGATCAGCCCCGACCACAACTTCACCCAGCCCTACATGCTCGCCATGGCCAACGCCGGCAAGCGGATGGGCAAGGGCACGAACGGCTCGCAGTTCTTCATCACGGTGGACCCGACCACCTGGCTGCAGGGCAAGCACACCATCTTCGGCGAGGTGGCCGACCAGCCCTCGCGCGACGTCGTCGACGCGATCGCGGCGGTCAAGACCGGCTCCGGTGACAAGCCGGTCGAGCCGGTCGTCATCGAGCGGGTCTCCGTCGCCGGCTGACCACGCCGGTGACCAGCCCCACTTCTGACACGCCGCCCGGTGACCAGCCGGGCGGCGTGCCCGTCTGTCCACGGCACCCGGACCGGACCAGCTACATCCGGTGCCAGCGGTGCGAACGGCCCACCTGCCCGGACTGCCAGCGTCCGGCCGCCGTCGGCATCCAGTGCGTCGACTGCGTGAAGACCTCAGCGCGCACCGCACCGGTGGCGCGGACCCCGTTCGGTGCGCCGGTCGGGGACGGGCGACCGGTGGTGAGCTACACCCTGATCGGCCTGTGCGGCGCCGTCTTCGTGGCGCAGCTGCTGCTGCCGGGGGTGACCGGGCTGCTGGCCTTCCGGGGCGTGCTCGCCGGGGTGGAGCCCTGGCGGCTGCTGACCACGGCCTTCGTGCACTCCCCCACGTCGCCGCTGCACATCCTGTTCAACCTGTACGTGCTCTACGTCTTTGGCCCGGTGCTGGAGCAGCTGCTGGGCCGGGTGAAGTTCGCCCTCGTGTACCTGCTCTGCGCGCTCGGCGGCTCCGTCGGGATCCTGCTGCTGAGCGCCCCCAACCCCGGCTGGCTGGTCCCGGTGGTGGGAGCCTCCGGCGCGATCTTCGGGCTGGTCCTGCTCTACGTGGTGCTCGCGCTGCGCCAGGGGCAGGTGCCGCGTCAGCTGCTCGTCATCCTGGCGCTGAACTTCGCGTTGCCGCTGGTGGTCCCCCAGATCGCCTGGCAGGCGCACGTGGGCGGTGCTCTCACCGGCGCCGCGGTCGGTGGTCTGCTGATGCTGACCGCCGCCCCCGGTCGCACGCGCGAGGCCGTCCGGCGGCGACGGCTGTTCTGGCCGTCGCTGGCCGTCCTGGCGCTGCTGCTGCTGGCCCTGGGGCTGGGGCGCCTGTGGTCGGTGCTGGGCCCAGCGGCCTTCGGACTCACCTGAGGTTGTCCACAGGAATCGAGTTACACGGGTGTGATTATCCCCAACGTGGGGACAACCTGTGGATAACTCAGCGCCAGCGGGTGGCCATCCCGAAGCCGATCATGATCAGCCCCATCCCGATGCCGAGGTTCCAGTAGCGGATCGACTCGATCGGCCAGGCTCCGGCGGTGATGTAGAAGATGGCGACCCACAGCACCCCGATGATCATCAGGGCGCACATCACCGGCACGAACCACGAGGGGTTGCTCGGCAGTGTCTGGGTCTGGGGCGTGGTCTGGCTGGTGCGCTGCGCGCGCTGGCGAGCACCGTCCCGGCCGCGAGACTCTGGCACGTCTACTCCTTCGTCGTGGGTCCGGCAAGGATATACGCGGCTACGCTGGTGTCGATGACCCCCGACCCGAGTCCCGGCAGCGGCGGACCGCGTGTGCGCACGATCGGTGTGACGTTGGTCTGCCTGGTGGCCGGTCTGCTCTTCGGCACCAGCGCGTCGTTGGCCCGTGAGACCGGGGGCGCCAGCGACCCGCAGGACCTCGCCGGTCTCATCACCCAGCGTGACGGCGACGTGCGCGAGCTGGGCGACCTGGCCGACCAGCTGCGGGACGACGTGGAGCAGCTGCGCGAGGACCGGTCCGGCAGCGGCACCGCCCGGACGGCGCGGGACGCGGAGCTGCTCGCGCCAGGGGTGGGGACCGCTGCGGTCACCGGTCCGGCCGTCCAGGTCACGCTCGACGATGCGGGCTACAGCAGCGACACCCTCCCGGACGGATACTCGGTGGACGACGTGGTCGTCCACCAGCAGGACCTGCAGGGGGTGGTGAACGCCCTGTGGGCCGGTGGCGCCGAGGCGGTCATGGTGCAGGACCAGCGCATCGTCTCCACCAGCTCCGTGCAGTGCGTCGGCAACACGCTCTACCTGCAGGGGCGCGTCTACTCACCGCCCTACACGGTGACCGCGGTGGGCGACCCCGAGTCGCTGCACGCCGCCCTGGAGGCGGACCCGGTGGTCTCCACCTACCGCCAGTGGGCCGACACCATCGGCTTGGGGTATGCCGTCGCGGACGTGGAGGACGCCGAGATGCCGGCCTTCACCGGAGCGGTGCGGCCGCAGTACGCGACGGTCCTCACCGACCCCTGACCCCGCTCGTCCACAGCCCTCAGTCCTGACCCGGCGGGTCGATACCGGGGGGCGGACCGTTCCCCGGGCCCCCGGGACCCTCACCCGGCTCGGAGGGTTCCGGGTTGGTGGGCTCCGGCTCGGTGGGCTCCGGTTCGGTGGGCTCCGGTTCGGTGGGCTCCGGCTCGGTGGGCTCCGGTTCGGTGGGCTCGGGCTCCGTGGGCTCCGGTTCGGTGGGCTCCGGGGTGACGGTGACCGTCGCGGTCGCCGTCGTGGTGGCGGTCTGGGTCTGCACCGGCTCGCCGGCGACCACGAGCTCGATGGTGGAGCCCTGCTCCACCACCTCCTCGCCCTCGACCGACTGGGACAGCACGACCCCGGGGGCCGCCTCGGCGCTCAGCTCGACGGAGATGGACGCCTCCAGCGACCGTCGGTCCAGCTCCACGACGGCCTGGTTCTGGTCCAGGCCCACCACGTCGGGCACCTCCACGTCACCGGTCGCGACGGTGAGCACGATCTCGGTGTCCGGCTCGACCTCCTCGCCCTCGGAGGGGTTGCTGGAGATCACCTGCCCCTCGTTCCAGTCGGGGTCGTCGGAGTCCTCGGCGTCCTCGCGGACGTTGGTGAACCCGGCGCGCTCCAGCGCGTCCCGGGCGGACTGCTCCTCCATCCCCTGGATCCGGGGCACCGCGACCGCGTCCGGGCCCGAGGACACCACGAGCCGCACCTCCGACCCGGCCGCGCGCTCACCGCCCGGTGGCGTCTGCTCCAGGACCGTGCCGACCTCCTCGTCGCTGCTGCGCTGCTCGGCAGGGTCCACCACGACGAACCCGGCGGAGGTCAGCTCGGTGCGGGCCTGCGCCTCGGTGCTGCCCACCGTGCTGGGGACCACCACCAGCTCGGGGTTGTCGTCACCGTTGGGGCCCATCACCTGGAAGAGCACCCAGGCCAGCCCGGCCAGCGCCACCACGGCCAGGGCGCCCAGCAGCATGGCGGCGCCGGGGTGGCGCCGTTCCCGGACCGGCAGCTCGTCGGTGCGCTCGAAGCGGTCGTCGTCGCCGGGATCCCCCGCGAAGAGGCCGATGTCGTCGTCGGGCTGCGGGCGCGGCTCACGCTCGTACCCCCCGGCTGCAGCCCCGGCGGCCCCCCCGGCCGCACCTGCTGCGACCGCCTCTGTCGAGTCCGGGTCGTCGTCGCGGCGGCCGGCCCGCGCCGCCGCGGCAGCTGCGGCCGCACCCGCTCCGGCCCCGGCGACCGCCGCCGGACCGATCACCCGACGGTAGGTCTGCCGGGCGTCGTCGGAGATCGGCTCCTGGGCCCGGGCGGCGTTGAGGTCGGCCCGGAAGTCGCCGGCGCTCTGGTAGCGCTCCTCGGGCTTCTTCTCCAGGGAGTGCAGGGTGATCGCGTCCAACGCCTCCGGCAGTGACGGGGTGTGCGAGGAGGGGGCCTTGGGGGCCTCGCCCAGGTGCTGGTAGACGAGGGCGACCGGGTCCCCCTGGAACGGGGTCCGACCGGCCAGCAGCTCGTAGAGCAGGCAGCCCGCGGAGTAGAGGTCGGAGCGCCCGTCGACGTCCAGACCCTGGGCCTGCTCCGGGGACAGGTACCGCGCGGTGCCCATCACCGCCTGCGTCTGGGTCATCGTGGCGGCGGTGTCGGCCAGGGCCCGGGCGATGCCGAAGTCCATCACCTTCACCGCACCGGCCGGGGTGACCATCACGTTGGCGGGCTTGATGTCGCGGTGCACCAGGCCGCGGTCGTGGGCATACTCCAGCGCGGCGAGGACCGCCGCGGTGACCCGGGCCGCCTCGTCCGGCTCGAACCTGCGCCGCTCGTTGAGCAGCTCGCGCAGCGTCTTGCCCTCGACGAACTCCATCACGATGTAGGGCACCTGCAGCGGGGCGCCCCCGGACTCGCGGAGCGGCTCCTCGCCGGAGTCGAAGACCCCGACGATGGCGGGGTGGGACAGCCCGGCCGCGGACTGCGCCTCCCGGCGGAAGCGGGCCAGGAAGGAGGAGTCGCGAGCCAGGTCGGTGCGCAGGATCTTGATCGCCACGGTCCTGCCCAGGCGCAGGTCGTGCCCGACGTGGACGTCGGCCATGCCGCCGCGGCCGACGAGGTCACCGATCTCGTACCGGCCGCCGAGGACACGGGGCTCGGCACCGGGGCCGTCGCCGGGAGGGCCGCTGGGGCGGGTGGGGTCGTCGGTCACTGCTGCACTCCTGCTTCGAACATGGCCCGGGCGATCGGGGCGGCCACCAGGCCGCCGGTCTCCCCGGTCCAGTTGTCGGTCGCGGACTCCACGATCACCGCGACGGCGATCTGCGGGTCGTCGGCGGGCGCGAACCCGGTGAACCAGGCGTGCGCCGCGCCGGTGTCGCCGAACTCGGCGGTCCCCGTCTTGCCGGCCACCTGCATACCCGGGACGCCGGCGGCCTGGCCGGAGCCCTGCTCGACCACCAGCCCCATCATCTCGGTGAGCTCGGCGGCGGTCTCCTCGGACACCGCGCGGGCGCGGGTGCGGGGCTCGGTGCTCTCGATCACGTCCAGGTCGGAGCCGCGCACCTCCTCGACCAGGTAGGGCGTCATCGAGACGCCGCCGTTGGCGATGGCCGCGGAGATCATCGCCACCTGCATCGGGGTCTCCCGCACCTCGAACTGGCCGATCCCGGTGAGCGCCAGCTGGGCGTCGTCCAGCTCGTCCGGGTAGGTCGAGGGGGTGACGCTCATCGGGACGTCCAGCGGCTGGCCGAAGCCGAAGGCCTCCGCCTGCTCGCGGACCGCGTCCGCGCCCAGCTCGCCGGCGAGCCAGGCGAAGGAGGTGTTGCAGGAGGCCTGGACGGACTCGGCCAGCGTGGGCATGTCCTCCGGGTCGCAGGCGGCGCCGCCGAAGTTGGGCAGGCTGGTCTCGGTGCCGGGCAGGGTGTACGTCCGCGGGCCCTCCAGCTCGCTGTCCGGGGAGTACTCCCCTGACTCCAGCGCGGCCGCCGCGACCACCAGCTTGAAGGTGGAGCCGGGCGGGTAGAGGTCACCCCCGATCGCCCTGTTGACCAGCGGACGGGCAGGGTCGTCGATGAGCTCGGCGTAGGCCTCGTCGACCGCGTTCAGCTGGTGGCTGGACAGGGCGTTGGGGTCGAAGCTGGGGCGGCTGACCATGGCCAGGATCTCCCCGGTGCTCGGGTCCAGCGCCACCGCGGCCCCCTGCCGGTCGCCGAGTGCCTCGATCGCGGCGGCCTGCACCTGCGGGTCGATGGTGAGCTCGAGGCTGGCCCCGGTCGTCGGGGTGCCGGTGACGACGTCCGCGAGGCGGTTGTAGAACAGGCTGTCGTCGGTGCCGGCCAGGAGCGAGTCGTAGGCCCGCTCCAGCCCGAGCCCGGCGCCGTAGGTGAAGGAGTAGTAGCCGGTGACGTGCGCGTACCGGGTGGCCTGGTCGTAGCGGCGCAGCCACTCCAGCTCGTCGTCGGTGCGTTCCGAGGCGGCGATGGGGGTGCCGTCCACCAGGATCGCCCCGCGGTCGCGGGAGTACGAGTCGATCAGGGTGCGGCGGTTGTCCGGGCGTTCGCGCAGGTCGTCTGCCTGGACGAACTGGATCCAGGTGGTGGCCAGCAGCAGGGCGGTGAACATGGCGAAGACGACGAGCGCGAGACGGCGGATCGGGGTGTTCACGTGGTGGCCTCCTCACGGGGGTGGGCCAGGTCCTTGGTCGGGTCCTGGCGGCGCTCGGAGACCGGACGCCGGGCGTGGTCGCTGATCCGCAGGAGCAGCGCCACGATGATCCAGTTGGCGAGCAGCGAGGAGCCGCCCGCGGACATGAACGGGGTGGTCAGGCCGGTGAGCGGGATGACCCGGGTGATGCCGCCGACGATGACGAAGACCTGCAGGGCGACGGTGAACGACAGGCCCACCGCCAGCAGTTTGCCGAAGCCCTCGCGGGAGCCGATCGCGGTGCGCAGGCCGCGCTCGACGAGCAGCGCGTAGAGCAGCAGCAGCGCGAACAGGCCGACCAGGCCCAGCTCCTCGCCGAAGCTGGCCACGATGTAGTCGCTGTTCGAGAAGTAGGTCAGGTAGGGGAACCCCTGACCGAGCCCGGCCCCGAAGATGCCGCCGTGGGCGAGCCCCATCAACCCCCGGGCGACCTGGTCGGACTGGTCCGCTGCGAACGGGTCGAGCCACAGGGTGACCCGCCGCTGGACGTGGTCGAAGAGCCGCCAGGCCAGCAGGCAGCCGCCGAGGAACAGGGTCATCCCGATCGCGATCCAGCTGGTCCGCTCGGTGGCGACGTAGAGCATGGCCACGAAGAGGCCGAAGAACAGCAGCGAGGAGCCCAGGTCGCGCTGCATCACCAGGATGAGCACCGAGAGCATCCAGGCGACCAGGAGCGGCCCCATGTCGCGGGCCCGCGGCAGCTGCAGGCCCAGCACCTTGCGGCCCACCAGGGACAGCGCGTCCCGGGTGCTGATCAGGTAGCCGGCGAAGAAGACGGCGACCGCGATCTTGGCGAGCTCGCCCGGCTGGAAGCTGAACGGGCCGACCCGGATCCACAGCCGGGAGCCGTTCTCCTCGTGACCGATCACCGGGAGCATCGGCATCAGCAGCAGCAGGAAGCCGACGGCCATCGCGATGTAGGTGTAGCGGCGCAGCACCCGGTGGTCCTTGAGCAGGATGAGCACGACGGCCGCGATGACCATGGCCAGCCCGGTCCAGACCAGCTGCCGGACGGCGACCCCGGAGGTGCCCCCGGCGACCTCGACCAGGTCGATCCGGTGCAGCATCACCAGGCCCAGCCCGTTGAGGACGGTCGCCAGCGGGAGCAGCAGCGGGTCCGCATACCGCGCCCGCCAGCGCAGCACCGCGTGCAGCCCGAAGGCGAAGGCCGCGAAGGTGCCGACGTGCCCCCACACGGCGGGCGGGAGCTCGCCGACGGCGGCCAGGTTGACGTTGACGTAAGCGACGGCGACGATCCCGACGGCCAGCACCAGCAGCAGCATCTCGATCGTCCGGCCGCTGCGCACGGTCAGGCTGAGGATCGTGGAGGGGGCAGGCGAGGTGGGGTTGCTCACGGGCATCCCTCCGGCCAGACCACGGTGACCCGCTCCTGCGTCCCCGCATCGCCGAGGGTCCCGGTGCCGAGGTCGAGACTGCTCTCGACCAGCGTCCGGACCGGGTCGTCGGCGGGCGCGTCGGTGGAGCGGGCCTCGTCCAGGCTGTCGGCGGTGACGGCGGCGGCGTCCTCGGGGACCTCGGTGGCCAGCGAGCCGTCCGGGAGCACCACGGTGGGGACGCAGACCGGACCGGCCAGGGCGCGCAGGTCCTCAACCAGGCGCTCGGCACCGGGGCGCCCGTCCGCGGTCAACGTCCGACGGACCTGGTCGCGGTAGTAGGCGGGCAGCTCCTCGACGACCACGTCGGTCTCCTCCTCGGCGGTGGACAGGCTGATCGGCCCCAGGTCCTGGGATATGCCGCGGTAGATGGTGACCACGCCGTCCTGCTCGCCCACGAAGTACTGGTCCTGGCTCCAGCTCCAGCCGACCCAGCAGGCGGCGGCCAGCACGGCCACCACGGCCAGCCCGATCCCGGTGCTGCGCAGGGCGCGGACCCAGGGGCGCGACTGCTCCTCGGCCAACGTCGGCGCCTCGGGCGTGGCCTGGGTGCCGGCCGCCTCCCGGGAGAGGGCGGCGGCCTTCTCGGCCGGGCTCATCTGGGTGAACTGCTGGGTGCCTCGGCGCTCGCTGGCGGCACCCACCACCTGGGGCTTGCTGGTGCCGTCGCCGGGGGTGACGGCGTCGGCGACGATGACCGTGACGTTGTCCCGGGTGGAGGCGCGCAGCGCGGTGTGCACGAGCGCGTCGGCCACCTGCCCCGCGGTCCGGTCGCCGGCGCTGAGCAGCTCGACGATGGTGTCCCGTGAGACGTAGTCGCTTAGCCCGTCGCTGCAGATCAGGATCCGGTCGCCGTGCTGGAGCTCGCGCAGCGACAGGTCCGGCTGGTCCTCCGGGCGGCCGGTGAAGACCCGGGTGACGAGGGAGCGCTGCGGGTGGTGCTGTGCCTCCTCGGCGCTGATCCGGCCCTCGTCCAGCAGCTTCTGCACGAACGAGTGGTCGGTGGTGATCTGGGTCAGCCGACCGCCCCGCAGCAGGTATGCCCGGGAGTCGCCGATGTTGGCGACGGCCAGCTTGTTGTCGACCCGGAGCATCGCGATGCAGGTGGTGCCCATCCCGTCGGAGTCGGGGTAGACCTCCATCACGTCGGCGAGCCGGGTGTTGGCCTCCTCCATCGCCTGCTCGAGGATGTCGAGGGCGTCGTCGGCGCCGTGCGACTCGCCGTCCAGGTGCACCAGCTCGCCGACGACCAGCGAGGAGGCCACGTCCCCGGCCGCGTGCCCGCCCATCCCGTCGCAGAGCACCAGCAGCTCCGGACCCGCGTAGGCGGAGTCCTCGTTGCGGGACTTGCTGCCGAGCCCGACGTTGCTGCGGGCGGCGTAGCGGAGGGCGAGGGCCATGGGTCAGCGGCGCAGCTCGAGGACGGTCTGGCCGATGCGGATCTGCGCGCCGTGGTCGAGCCGGGCGCCGGTGCCGATCTTCTGCCCGTCCACCTCGGTGCCGTTCGTGGACTCCAGGTCGTCGGCGTACCAGGCGTCGGCGCCGGGGTAGATGCGCAGGTGGCGTCCGGAGGCGTAGTCGTCGGTGAGCACCAGCGAGCACTCGGGGTTGCGGCCGATGAGGACCCCCGCCTCGTGCAGCGGGACGGAGGTGCCGCGCAGCCGACCCTCGGTGACCACCAGGTGGGTGGGGGTGCTGCGTCGCTGCGAGCGCTCGTTGCGGGACTCGCGGCGCCGGGGAGGCCCGGCGTTGCGGTTCAGCACGCGGGTGCCGTAGAGGTCACCGCGCAGCGCACCGACGACGGAGAAGACAAACGCCCAGAGCAGCACGATGACCCCGAGACGCAGCAGGTTGAGGGTCAGCTCTCCCATCAACCCTCCAGGGCGACGGTGATGTGCGTACGACCGAGGGTGATGCGGTCGCGGTGGCGCAGCTCCTCGGTGCCGACCTGCTCGCCGTTGAGGTAGGTGCCGTTGGTGGAGCCAAGGTCGCGCAGGATCAGCTGCTGGTGCGGCCCGTCGTGGGTGATCCGGATCTCCGCGTGCCGGCGGGAGACGCCCGGGTCGTCGACGACGACCGTGCACTCCTCGTCCCGGCCCAGGGTGGTGACGGCAGCGGTGAGCTGCACCCGGCGTCCGTCGATCTCCAGGGTGGGGCCGGTGCGCCGTGGGCGGGGGCGCTCCTCGGCGGGTCGCCGGTATGCCTCCTCCGGGTCGCGGCGGGGCGGCTCCTCCCGCGCCGGCTCGCGCCGGACGGGCTCCGCGCGCTGTGCCTCGGCGAACTCGCGGGCACCTCCACGTCCTTCCCCGCGCTCGCCGGCCCGGCGTCCGTCCTTGGCGGCCGGGCGGACCCGGAAGATGCCGGTCTCCAGCTCGGAGCCGTTGACCAGGCGGACCTCGAACGGGCCGGGCGCGACGTAGCGCTGGGCGTCGGCGTGGTCCTCAGCCGCGGCGACCAGCTCGTCGGTCAGCGCGTGCTCGTAGGACGCGAGGCGCTCGTAGTCCGTCTCGGCGAGCTCGATGGTGAAGACGTTGGGGACCATGGTGCGGCCCGGGCCGAGGACCGCGGCGCGGTCGTCCATCGCGCCGCGCATCGCCGAGGCGATCTCGACCGGCTGCACCTCTGCCTTGAAGACCCGGGCGAAAGGCTGCTTCACGGCACGCTCGAGCCCACGCTCGAGCTTGTCGAAGACTCCCACGGCCTCTCCTTCTTCTCCGGCAGACAGAACTGGCGTCTCGATGGTATCCGCCGGGGATGGGTAGAGCCTGGAGGCTGACCTCCCGGTGGCCGGTGGACCTGCTGGTCAGACGAACCGGCGGTCGAAGATGTACGTCACCCGGGAGACGGAGCCGTCGGTGGTCTCGGCGAGCACCTCCGGGGAGAACTCCACGAGAACCCTGTCGCTGTACCGCGCGTCGTCGCCGTCGTCGTAGGTGAGGGTGACGCCCACGGTCGGTGAGTAGTCCTCGTCCTCGCTGTCGGTGCCGTAGCGCTCCATCGAGCCGAGCCCGGTGATCCGGGCCTGGGTGCCCGCGAAGTTCGGTCCCCATTCCTCGATGTCCGCCTGGCTGTCCTCGGCCACCCACGCCGTGATGGGACCGGGGTCACCCTCCCCCCAGGCCTCCACCGCGGGCAGGACCTCGGTGGCGTAGCAGTCCTCGACCGGAGGCAGCTCGTCCGACTGGGCATCAGCGCGCTGGTCGGGGTGCAGGTCGGCCCCGACGATCGCGTCCTCGGCCCCGTAGAGCCCCTGGTCGGTGTAGACGAACAGCTCGGCACCGGTCGGTTCGTGACGCGCCGTGGTCCACCACAGGCCCTCACCCCCGGCGAAGCCCGACATGTCCCCCATCCCCTCCTCGACCGCCCACTCGCCCTCCGTCGTCCCTAGGCAGGTGACCAGGGTGGACGGCGCCGAGGCGGCCAGCTCGTCGGCGCGTCCGCCGTCACCGGCGGACCAGGCATCCACCCAGGCGGAGACGTACTCCTGCGGGCCAGCCGGGAACTGCGCCGCCTCCTCGCTGGTGGCGTCGGCGTCGGTGGTGGCGCTCGCGTCGTCCCCGTCCTCGTCCTCCGGCCCGGTGGGCGCCGGTTCGGTCGCCTCGGTGGTGGCGTCGGCGTCGGCGGGCTCGCTGGTCGCCGCGTCATCGACGGGTGAGCTGGTGGCCGCCTCGTCCTCAGGGGTGCTGGTCGCCGTCTCCGGAGCGGCTGCGGTGCTCGGGTCCTCGTCGGGCTCGGCGCCTCCGCACCCGGCGAGCGTCAGCGCGACGACGAGGGCGACGGTGAGGTGACTGGAGCGCATCTTCTGGGCCTTCCGCAGGTGGCGTCCCCTCCTGGTGCAGGTCAGGGTGCTGACGAGCATGCCAGAGTGCCCGACCGCAGGCAGGGAGGGACGCCGACGATGTGGGGATCCCCGCGGCTGCGTGCTAATCTTGCTCGGCACTCGCGCGAGTGGCGGAACGGCAGACGCGCTGGCTTCAGGTGCCAGTGTCCGAAAGGGCGTGGGGGTTCAAATCCCCCCTCGCGCACCCAGGTCCTGACGCAGGACGACGAAGAACCCCGAGCCCCAGGGCTCGGGGTTCTTCGTGCGTCAGGGCTGCTGCCGTGGTGCCAGGACGCGTCCGAGCAGGCGCGGCGGGGCCAGGTGACTCGGTAGCCTGATGACCATGGTCGCCGTCGCAGAGCTCACCGACCGGATGCGCGCAGCCCTCGAAGGAACGCCCTACACGGTCACCGACGAGACCGAAGACGGCTTCACCGTGCACATCGATGTGGTGGACGCGCAGTGGCGGACGCTGCTGCACCGACGTTCGCTGTCGAAGGCGTTCACGCACATCGTCCGCGTCGACCCCGAGGCCGGCACCTACACCGTCACGGACCAGTCGGTCCGGGTCGAGTGGCAGGCCGGTGCTGATCTCGGCGGGGGCGTGCCCCGCCCCGTGCTGCGGGCCTCCGCGAGCGTCACCCGGGGGAACCTCCGCGAGTTCTCGTTCCAGCGGGAGCATGCCGTCGACGACCAGGGTGAGCCCGGCGCCGTGGTGGACTACACCTTCGACTCCCGCGAGGGGAACCGGCTCATCGACGACGTCCTGATACCGACGGGCCTGCGGAAGAGGATGAACGGTACCGCCAGGCTGGGGCTGCTGGTGGCGCTCGTGACCGTGGTCGGCTTGCTGGTCGCGGGCGCGGTGCTGGCCGCCCTCGCCCTCTTCGGGGTGCTGTAACCGGACGCCGTCCGCTCAGCCGGTCGCGAGCGGGTAGCTGAGCCGGGTCCGCATGTCGGCCGGGTCGGCGCCCGGGACCGGTTCGGTGAGGTACTCCTCCAGGAACCAGTCGGCCAACGGCTCGCCCTGTCCCTGCAGCCAGCCGACCAGCCGGTCCCAGGAGGTGCCGAGCGTGTCGTAGCCGCCGACGTGCACCAGCTGGCCGGCGCGGACACCCGGGATCTCCATCACCGAGACCTCCTCGGTGGCCACGAACTCCGGGCCCACCCCGAAGCCGACGGCCAGGTCGACGGTGTCGGTGGGCTGACCGACATACCGTGCGAAAGCGGC
Organism: Serinicoccus shuyuelongi; assembly: GCF_045032955.1. Lineage (NCBI taxonomy): Bacteria > Bacillati > Actinomycetota > Actinomycetes > Micrococcales > Ornithinimicrobiaceae > Serinicoccus > Serinicoccus shuyuelongi. Next base: position 226,593 of record NZ_JBJFZU010000002.1, read on the forward strand.
CGTGCCGGGGGCGACGCCCTGCTGCGCCACGGCGGCCCCCAGCAGCTGGAAGCTCGAGTCGAAGAAGTCGCGGATCGCGGTCATCGGCACCCCCGTCCCCTCGACGACGGCGGCGCGCACCGGTGCGAGGGTGACGATGGTGGGCTCGGGCGTGGTCATGGTCTGTCCTCCGGGTCGGGTGTCGACGTGCTGCGGGTATGACCCTGGCCGGCGGCCGGACTCATCGCTCACCCCGGGGTCAGCACCCGCTGCCGGCTCACCACGGCGGTCGGCGACGCTGCGGCGACCGGGTCGGCCAGCGGGTCGCCGGCCACCACCAGCAGGTCCGCGACCGTGCCGGGCACGATCCTGCCCACCGGCCTGGACAGCGCGTCCCCGGACGCGGAGGTCGCCGCCCGCAGGACGTCGACCGGGCCCAGGCCCACGTCCTGCAGGCAGGCGAGCTCGGCGGCCAGGCTGGGGTGCGGCATCCCCGGGGAGCCGGCGTCGGTGCCGGCGATGACCGGGACCCCGGCGGCGAGGGCCATCCGGACCGAGTCCGCGTGCGCCCGGACCACCTCGGTGGCCTTGGCGGCCGCGTAGGCGGGCCCACCGCCCTCGGCGATGCTGCGGTAGACCGCCAGGGTGGGGCTGAGCACGGTGCCCCGCTCGGCCATGTCCGCGACGATCTCCTCGGTGAGGAAGACCCCGTGCTGGATGATGTCGACCCCGGCCCGGACGGCGTCCCGGATGCCCTCGGTGCCGAGCGCGTGAGCGGTCACCTTCAGCCCCCGACGGTGCGCCTCGTGGGTCAGCGCCGCCAGCTCCTCGTAGGTCAGCTCTCCGGCACCGACCTCCTCACCCTCGGCGCGTCCGTAGACGCCGCCGGTGGCCGCGGTCTTGATGATCCCGGCCCCCAGGAACGCCTGCTGACGGACCCCGCGGACCACCGCGTCCACCCCGTCGCAGGGGTTCACCCAGAACGGGTCGTGGCCCCCGGTCATGGCCACGGTGCGGCCGGCGGCCAGGATCCGGGGCCCGACCAGGTGACCCCGCTCCGCCGCGCGGGCGACGGAGATCGCGACGTCCCAGTTGCTGCCCAGATCGGCGACCGTGGTGACGCCGGCCCGCACGTGCGCGCCGGCGTTGGCGGCGGCCCGGATGGCCGTCAGCTGCTCACCGTCCTCGTCGACGACCGCCGCGGGGTCGCTGCCGCCGCTCCACACCAGGTGCACGTGCGCGTCGACCAGCCCGGGCAGCAGGGCGGCACCGTCTGCCTCGAGGACCGTGTCCTGCGGACCGGGACGGATCGAGCCGGCCGGCTCGAGGGAGCGCACCAGGCCGTCCTCGCAGAGCACGTCGTGGGCGCGCAGGTCGGTGGACTCCCCGTCCCAGACCTGGGCGTGCCGGACCACGAGCCGAGGGGACGGACCCGAGGACGCGGGTCCGGGCATACCGGAGGGGGCCGGCCCGCTCACGCGGAGGCGGCGGTCGAGCCGGAGAGGCGGTCCACCGCGACGCGGCCGTCCTGCAGCACCATCCGCAGGTGACGCTCCGGGTGGGCCAGCACGGCGGTGTCGGCGAACGGGTCCGCGTCCACCAGCAGCAGGTCGGCCGTGGCGCCGGGGGCGACGACCCCGAGCTCCCCCTCGCGACCGAGCAGCTGGGCGCCCACCAGGGTGGCCGAGCGGAGCACCTGCGCAGGGGTCTGCACCTGCCCGCGGATGCGGAACTCGTCGCTCTGGTGCCGGTGCATGTCACCGAGCAGGTCGGTGCCCAGGGCGATCTTGACCCCGCCCTTGCTCGCCAGGTCCAGCGCGTGCAGGCCCGCCTCGAGCACGTCCGCGACCTTGGCCTGGCTGGCCGGGGGCAGACCCGCCGCCGCGCCCTCGGAGTGCAGGTACTCGTAGGTGACCAGGGTCGGCACCAGGAAGGCGTCGTGCTCCAGGAAGAGCTCGACGCTGGAGGCGTCGATGAGGTTGCCGTGCTCGATGCACCGCACGCCGAGCTTCAGCCCGCGGTTCACCGCGCGGGCGGTGTAGGCGTGCCCGGTGACGTAGCGGTTGGCGTTCTCGGCCTCCTCGACGCAGGCGCGCACCTCCTCGGCGGAGAACTGCAGCGAGTCGACCCGATCGGTGGGCGAGGCGACGCCGCCGGAGAGCATCAGCTTGACGTGGTCGGCTCCCGTGCGCAGCTGGGCACGGGCGGCCCGGCGGACGTCGGCCACGCCGTCCACGACGGTGCCGATGTTGGGGCAGCAGGCGTGGTTGTCGAGGACCTGGCGGCCGCTGCCGCGCAGGTCGGCGTGCCCACCGGTCGGGGAGAGGGCCTTGCCGCCGAAGTGCACCTTCGGGCCGGGCCACAGGCCCTCGGCGACCGCCGCCGCGATCCCGAAGTCGGCTCCGCCCACGTCGCGGACCGTGGTGAAACCGCGGTCGAGCATGCCCTTCAGGATCCGGCCGGTCTGGGCCGCCACGTAGAACGGGGAGTCCTCGGCCTGGGCCCCCAGGTCGGCGGTCCCGGCGCTGACGTGCACGTGCGCGTCGATCAGCCCGGGCAGCAGGTACTGGCCAGCTGCGTCGATCTCGGTCGCCGACGAGGGCGCGGACAGTCCGGTCCCGACCTCCTGGATCCGTCCGTCGGAGACGAGGACGTCCTGGACGCTCGCCTCCCCGGTCTCGACGTCACACACGTGGCCGTTGCGCACCAGCAGGGTCCGGGTCATGGGGGAAGGATCCTTTCGAGGAGGGGAACGCCCGACATGCTGCCAGCCATCGGGCACTTCAGCAATAGATGTTGCAGTATGTCGTCATGACGAGTGTGGAGTCGCTGCCGGCGTGGGTGCGGCAGCGGGTGGGGGACAGACGGGTCGGCCGCGGCATCGAGCGGGTGCTGGGGGCGCTGGCCACCCAGCCGCGGCAGATGTCCTTCGCCAGCGCCGCGGAGGCGGCGTCGCTGTCCGGGGTGAACGCGGCCACCGTGGTGCGCGCGGCCCAGCTGCTGGGCTTCAGCGGCTGGCCGGCGCTGCGCTCGGAGATGCGCTCGCGCTACCTGTCCCGGCTGTCCGCCTCCCAGGTGCTCTCCGAGCACCCGACCGACGGTGCCGGGCCGGCGGTGTCCACCCTCCGCCGGGACGCCCAGAACCTGCAGGACCTGTCCCTGCTGCTGGACGAGGAGCAGGTGCGCCGGGTCGCCGGGCTGATCGCCGCGGCCCGGGCGACGCTGGTGCTGGGGTCGGGCAGCTTCGCCGGCCCGGGGCTGCAGCTGGCCCACTTGGCGCAGACCATCGGGCACGACGTGCGGCTCCAGCGGGTGGGCGGGACGGCCCTGGTGAACGCGGTCTCGCTGCTGAGCCCGGGCGACTGCCTGGTGGTGCTGCACCTGTGGCGCTCGCCCTGGGAGATCCTCACCGCGATGCGGATCGCCGCCGGCGCGGGGGTGCACGTGGTGGTGGTCAGCGACCAGGCCAGGGCCGACCTGCAGGAGGTCGCCCACGAGCTGCTGCCGGTGCCCAGCGAGGGCGCCAGCATGTTCCCCTCGCTGGTCGCGGCGACCTGCGTGGTGCAGGCCGTGGTGGCCTCGTTGGTCGCCCTGGACCCGGCGGCGGCCGCGGCCGCCTCGGACCGCACGGAGCGGCGCTGGGCCGAGATGGGACTCTTCCCCGACCCCTGAACGAATATTGCAACAACTATTGCAATACTCCGGCCGATCCGCTGTGATGGGAGTCGGTGGGTCCCTGCCACCGGTTCCTCATCCCCTGTCTCGGAGGTCCCATGCAGACCGTGCACGTGACGATCCTGGTGGTCTACCTGGCGCTGATGGTCGGTATCGGCCTGTGGTTCAGCCGGGCCAAGGCCGTCTCCACGGCGGACGACTACGTCTTCGCCGGCCGCAACCTGCCCCGCCCGGTGATGATCGGCACCCTGCTGGCCACCTGGGTCGGCTCGGGCACCATCATCGGCGGTGCCAGCTTCGCCTACAGCTACGGGCCGCTGGCCTCGATCTTCTTCATGGCCGGCACCCCGGTCGGCATCGTCGTCCTCTACTTCATCGCCAAGCGGGTCCGGCGCTACTCCACCTTCACCGTGCCCGAGCTGCTGGAACGCCGCTACGGCCTGGGGGTGCGGGTGATCGCCGCGATCATCACCGTGCTCGCCTACACCGGGATCACGGCATACCAGTTCACCGGCGGTGGCTACATCATCAGCGTGATCACCCCGCTGGACCCGCAGGCAGGGGCCATCGTGGTGGCGCTGCTGGTGACCTTCCTGGCCTTCGGTGGCGGGCTCAAGTCGGTGGCCTGGAGCGACTTCCTGTCGGCGCTGGTGATCGTGCTGGTGCTGATGACCGCGCTGCCGCTGATCATCGGCGGGGACATCGGCGGCGTCGGGCAGTACTGGGACGGGATGCCGGAGACCCACCGCACCCTCAGCGGCGGGCTGCTGCCGCTGCAGCTGCTCGGCTACTTCCTGCCGCTCTTCCTGCTGATCCTCGCCGACCAGAACATGTACCAGCGGCTCGGCGCCGCGCCGACCGAGAACGCGGCCCGCAACGCCACCGCGGGCTTCTTCCTCACCAGTTTCCTGGTGACCGTGCCGGTCGCCCTGCTGGGCTCCGCCGCCGTGGTGCTGCTGCCGGAGATCCAGCCCGACACCGCGATCCTGTCGTTGGCCGGGGAGGCCTACCTGCCGGCGATCATGGGTGGCCTGCTGCTGGCCGGTGCGCTCGCCTTCATCATCACCACCGGGTCCTCGTTCCTGCTCTCCGGTGCCGGCAACGTCGTCTACGACGTCAGCCAGCGGATGCTCGGCGTCGAGATGGACGACCGGCGCCGCCTCTGGGTTCACCGCGGCGCGGTGCTCGTCATCGGGGTCGTCGCCTACGTCCTGGGGCGGTTCTTCCCGACCGTGCTGGAGCTGCAGATGTACTCCTACACCGTCTACGGGGTGGCGATCGCCCCGCCGGTGCTGGCGATCTTCTTCTGGAGCCGGGCCAGCAAGGCGGGTGCACTCACCAGCATGCTGCTCGGTGTCGTGGTCACCATCACCTGGGAGCAGCTGGGTCAGCCCTTCGGCCTGAACTCCGTCCTCATCTCGCTGCCGGTGGCGCTGGTCAGCCTGGTGCTGGTGAGCCTCGCGCTGCCGGACCGGACCCGGCGCTCGCTCGACGGGCCTGACGGGCCCGGCGGAGCGGACGGTGCCGCTGCGAGCGGCGCGAACGACACCGGCCCGGCCACCGGCCGGACCGGGACGCAGGAGGCCTGAGATGGACCTGAGGGCATACCGGGCACTGAGCTTCGACGTCTACGGGACGCTGATCGACTGGGAGGGCGGGATCGCCGCCGTGCTGGCTCCGTGGGCCCGCGAGGTCGGGCTGGGGCTGAGCGAGGAGGAGCTGCTGCTGGCGTATGCCGACAACGAGGCGGCGGTGGAGCGCGAGCTTCCCGACCGGCTCTACCCGGAGGTGCTCGCCGAGGCGTTCCGGCGTACCGGGACGGTCCTGGGTCGACCGGTCGGCGAGGAGTGGGCGCAGCAGCTGGGGGCCTCGGTCCCGGACTGGCCCGCGTTCGACGACTCGGCCGACGCGCTCGCCCAGCTGGCCCGGCACTACCGGCTCATCATCCTGTCCAACGTGGACCGGGCCGGCTTCGCAGCCAGCAACCTGCGGCTGCAGGCAGACCTGGCGGCCGTCGTCACCGCCGAGGACGTCGGGGCCTACAAGCCCGCCGACGCGCACTTCCTCGCGCTGGACGGCACCCTGGCGGACCTGGGCGTCGAGCGGGGGCAGCTGCTGCACGTGGCGCAGAGCCTCTTCCACGACCACGTGCCCGCCCGCCGGCACGGGCTGGACTCGGTCTGGGTCAACAGGCGCCACGACCGGCCCGGATGGGGCGCCACCCCGGAGCCGGCCGAGGAGTTCGGCTACCTGGCCGAGTACCCCTCGATGGCGGCCTTCGCAGAGGCCGTGCGGGAGGCGTGGGGCGACTGAGTCCCCCGTGAGCCGCATGTCCTGATCCCTCCCCTGTGCGGGAACGGTGTGTCACGTCCGTCGCCCCTGTCACGGATGTGACACACCGTTCCGGCACAGGGGTGTTGGCTCACCGGGCTCGGAGCGCCCCGCCACCCCCGGGCTTAGGGTGGTCGGGGCAGGCGTGTCGAGATCCCGGGGGCGGCTCCGACGTCCCCGTGAGCGGCCGCACCGGACGGCCGACGGACCGAAGGAGAGTCTCGGTGAAGTACGTCATCCTCATCCAGTCCAACCCCCAGCCCTGGGGGCACCCGACCGCGGACTTCCTCCCGGCATACCAGGACCAGCCTCAGGAGGTCCGTGACCGGCTCAACGGCGACTTCGAGGCCATGCTGACCACCCTCGGCGAGGCCGGTGAGCTGGTCGGCGGCGAGGCGCTCGGCGACCCCGCCGCCTCCCGGCTGTTCCGCTGGAGCGAGGGCGAGCCGGTGGTCACCGACGGCCCGTACGCCGAGGGCAAGGAGCACCTCGCGGGGTTCTTCCTCATCGATGTCGAGTCTCACCAGCGGGCCGAGGAGATCGCCAGGGCCTTCAGCGGCCCCGGGGAGACGGTCGAGCTCCGGCCGGTGATGGGTGGCGGTGGTGACGCCGGCTGAGTTGCCGGACGAGGGCCTGTGGCGGGCCGAGCTCCCGCAGGTCCTCGCCGCCCTGCGGCGCCGCTACGGCGACCGTCCGGAGGTGGAGGACGCCGCCCAGCAGGCGCTCGCCGCCGCCGCCGAGCAGTGGCCGGCGGAAGGCATACCGCACCGGCCCCGCGGCTGGCTGATCACGGTGGCCTCCCGGCGCCTGGTGGACCAGCTGCGGGCCGACGAGGCGCGGCGCTCCCGGGAGGAGCTGGTGGCCCGGCAGGAGCACGCCCTGCACGGGGGTATGACGTCGGCCCCGGACGAGGCGCCGGGCACCCCGGCGGTGGTCGCCGACGACACGGTGGGGCTGATGCTGCGCTGTGCCCACCCGGCGCTGACCCCCGGCTCCCGGGTGGCGCTGACGTTGCGGGCGGTGGGTGGGCTGAGCACCGCCCAGGTCGCCGCGGGCTTCCTGGTGCCGGAGGCGACCATGGCGCAGCGGATCAGCAGGGCACGGGCGACGCTGCGCTCGTCGGGGGCCACCTTCGGGATGCCGACCGAGGAGGAGGTGCCGGAGCGCCTGGCGGCGGTCCGGCACGTGGTGTCCCTGGTCTTCACCGAGGGACACCAGGGGAGCGTGGGTGACGCGGTGGTGGGGCAGGCCTTCGTGGAGGAGGCGGTGCGCTGCGCGCGGGTCCTGCACCGGGCGGTCCCCGAGGACCCCGAGAGCGCCGGTCTGCTGGCGCTGCTGCTGCTCACGCACGCCCGGACCCCGGCCCGCGTCGACGCCCACGGCGACCTGGTGCCGCTCGCCGAGCAGGACCGGTCGCTCTGGGACCGGCGGCTCGTGGGTGAGGGCGTGGAGCTGCTGGAGCGGGCGCTGCCCCGCGGGGAGGTGGGACCGTTCCAGCTGCAGGCCGCCATCGCGGCCGTGCACGCCGAGGCGCCGTCCGCCGCCGCGACGGACTGGGCGCAGATCCACCTGCTCTACCGGATGCTCGACCACCGGGCGCCCTCCGCCGCCGTCACCCTCGGCCTGGCGACGGCGGTCGCGGAGGTGCACGGCGCACGTGCCGGCCTGGCGGCCCTGGAGGGTGTGCAGGACCGCCGTTGGCACCGGCCGCACGCGGTGCGTGGACACCTGCTCGCCCGGGACGGCCGGCCCGCGGAGGCCCGGGAGGCGTTCGCGACCGCGGCCCGGCTGACCCGGAGCATCCCGGAGCAGCGCTACCTGGGCCGGCTCGCCGCCGAGCTGGACGGCGCCGACGACGGAGGCACGTGATCCCCGTGGCCGCCGTGAGCGCCGATGCCTGTGCAAGAACGGTGTGACACATCCGTCGCCCTAGCGACGGATGTGTCACACCGTTTCGGCACACGGATGGCTCAGGACGCCGCGAGGAAGGCGTCGATCTGGGCCATCGCCTCCCGGGAGCCCTCCTCCATCCCCATGTCGAGCACCTGCTGCAGGGCCTCCTGGCTCGCATAGGTGGAGGTGTAGACGGCCCGGGTCCCGCCCTCGACCGGAGTGAACGCGTAGACGTTGACCGAGACCGGCATCGAGTCGACCGGGGTGAAGCTCTCGTCGGCGAAGGCGTCCTCGAAGGCGAAGCGCTCCGGCTCCTGCACCTCGGTGATCCGCATGAGGCCGCAGAACTTCTCGCCCTCGGGGCTGGTCATGAAGTAGTGCGTGGTGGCACCGGGGCGCAGCTCGTGCCGCACGAAGGTCGCCGGGTAGGTGGGCGGTCCGAACACCTTCTCCAGCTGGCGCGGGTCGGCATACATCTCCCAGATGCGCTCCACCGGTGCCGCGAACTCCGCGGTGATGGTGAGGCTGAGGTTCTCGGGGTCCTTGGTGATGTCGGTGACGGGCATGTCAGCTCTCCTTGATCAGTGCGTCGATGCGGTCGATGTGACCGCGCCAGTGCTGCTCGAGCTCCTCGAGCAGGGTGGAGACGGAGCGCACGGCGGTGAGGTCGCCGCTGGCCAGCTGCTCGCGGCCACGTCGCCGCTTGGTCAGCAGTCCTGCCTGCTCCAGGACGGCGACGTGCTTCTGGACCGCCGCGAAGCTCATCTCGTAGCTCGCCGCCAGCACCGAGATCGAGTGCTCCCCGGCCAGCACCCGGCGCAGGATGTCGCGTCGGGTGCGGTCGGCCAGCGCGCGGAACAGGGCGTCAGCCCTGTCCTCGTCCTCGGTCGTCCTGTCCATCTGCACAACATACAACCATTTAGTTGTATGAGGCAAGAGGTCACCGTGGACGTCGGACCGTGACGACCGAGGCTCCACGTGGCAACCGGGTGCGGGCCGGGCGCGACGTGCCGGACCGGTGCGGATAGCGTCGAGCCATGAGCGAGCTCCCCAGACTGGCCGTCGTCATCGCCTCCACCCGACCCGAGCGCATCGGCCCTACGATCGCCCGGTGGGTGCACGCCGGGGCGCAGGGCCGCGACGACGCGACCGTGGACCTGATCGACCTCGCCGACCACGACCTGCCCAACCTGGCCGAGCCGGAGCCGGCCTCCAGCGGCAACTACACCCGCCCGGGGACCAAGGCCTGGGCCGAGCTTGTCGCGGGCTACGACGGCTTCGTCTTCGTCACCCCGGAGTACAACCGCAGCATCCCCGGGTCCCTCAAGAACGCCCTCGACTACCTCTACGCGGAGTGGAACGACAAGGCCGCGGGGATCGTCTGCTACGGCTCCTCCGGCGGTCTGCGTGCGGCCGAACAGCTTAAGACCACGCTCTCCGAGCTGCAGATCGCCACCGTCCGGGCCCAGGTGTCGGTCTCGATCTTCGACGACATGCGCGACTTCACCAAGCTCGACCTGCGCGACTTCCAGGAGAAGAACCTGGCCGAGATGCTGCGCCAGACGGCCCGCTGGGCCGGTGCCCTGCGCCCGCTGCGGCAGGGCTGATCCGCGCCGACGAGGAGTGGCTCGGGACCAGGCCTTGCCGAGCGGTGCGGTGACTGCTTGCATGACCCCATGTCGATGACGACCCGAGCCCTCCTGTCCGCCGCCTGCGTCAGCGCGCTGGGGGCGGCCCTGGCCGCCACCCCGGTGCAGGCCTCCCCCGCCGAGTACGTCGCTCTCGGCGACAGCTTTTCGGCCGGCACCGGCACCTTCGCCCGCGCGGACGCCTGCTACCGCTCGCCGTTGGGTTACCCCGCGCTCATCGCCGAGACCCAGGGGCTGGCACTGGACTACCAGGCCTGCTCGGGCGCGGAGACGGCCGACGTGCTCGCCGACCAGCTGGACACGCTCGACGGCGGGACGGCCTACGTCTCGATGACGATCGGCGGCAACGACGTCGGCTTCGCCGGGGTGATCACCCAGTGCGCGCTCCCTGGATGGATCAGTGACTGCGACGGTGCCGTCGACGACTCGCTGGAGGTGCTGCGCACCGAGCTGCCGGACCGTCTGGACACGGTCTACGGGGAGATCGGGGAGCGGGCGCCGAACGCGCAGGTGGCCGTCGCCGGCTACCCGCTGCTGTTCAACGGCCGGGACTGCAGCCTGCTCACCTTCTTCTCCGGGCGCGAGATGACCCGGCTCAACGCCGGCACCGCCGAGCTCGACGAGCTGATCGAGGAGCGGGCCACCGGGGCGGGTTTCAGCTATGTCGAGGTGCGCGACGACTTCGCCGGGCACGCCGTCTGCGACCGCCCGGCCTGGGTCAACAACCTGTCGCTGCCGATCGACGAGTCCTTCCACCCGAACCGCGCCGGGAACCAGGGCTATGCCGCCGCCCTCGCCCCGCAGCTGACCGGTGTGCCGCTGACGGCCGCCGAGCTGACCGCCGCGAACGGCACCGGCTCGCCGTCGGCGACCGATGGGTCCACCGGCTCCAAGGGGGCAGGGGTGCGCGAGCAGGCCAGGACCGTCCTGACGATGGACCTGGCGAGCGAGCAGAACCTGCGCCGGGCGCAGCGCCAGGGCGTCGACCGCGACCGGGTCGAGGGTGCGGTGGCCAAGCTCCGGAGCGCCGACGAGCGGGTCGTGCTCTCCGGGCTGCGCGAGCTGCATACCCTCGACGCGCAGTTCTCCGCAGGAGGGTGAGCGGGCCGATGGAGAACGTCCTCGGCGGGCCGCTGCAGGAGTGCGGGCTCGACCCGGTGACCGGGTTCACCCGGTCAGGCTCCTGCGAGGTGACCGTCGACGACGTCGGCGTGCACGGCATCTGCGCGGTGATGACCGAGGACTTCCTGGACCACCAGTACTGGATCGGCAACGACCTGCTCACGCCCCGTGCGGCGTGGGGCTTCCCCGGGCTTCGGCCCGGGGACCGGTGGTGCGTGGTGGCCGACCGGTGGGTGCAGGCGGAACGGGACCTGCGGGCGGCGCCGGTGGTGCTCGCGAGCACCCACGTCTCGGTGCTGCAGCTGGTCCCGCTCTCGCTCCTGCAGCGGTATGCCGTGGACGTGCCGGACGACCTGTCCGGTCTGGCCCAGGGCTGACGAACCCCCACCTCGACCGGGCGAGCGTTGTGCGCCGACCGGGCGTGCGTTGCGCACCGACCGGGCGAGCGTTGTGCACCGACCGGGCGTGCGTTGCGCACCGACCGGGCGAGCGTTGTGCACCGACCGGGCGAGCGTTGTGCACCGACCGGGCGAGCGTCAGGCGCTGGAGCCGGTGTCGGTCACGCCCTCGTAGAGCCCGATCAGGTTGCCGTCGGGGTCGCGCAGCACCGCCCACCAGCTGGTCTCACTGATCGGCTCCTTCGCCATGACGACCTCGCCGCCGTTCTCCATGGCGCGGGCGAGGGTGTCGTCGATCGAGTCGACCTCGACGGTGGAACGCGGTTGCGAGAAGTCCGGGCTGCGCGGTGCGAGGCCGCCACCGCTGATCTTGTTCGGGGCCTGCCACATGGGATAGCCCTCGTACCCCGGGTACTCCTCGATCTGCCAGCCGAAGAGGGTGGAGTAGAAGGTGCGGGCCCTCCCCATGTCGGAGACGGGGATGTCGATGTGGGTGATGTCGCCGTGCGCCATGGGTCCTCCGCGGGTGCCTGGGCCGGGCCGGGTGTCCAGCCGTTCCCAGGATGGCACCGTCAGGGGTCGGGTGTCTGCCCCTCGACCGGAGAACTGTCGGCCATCCGCTTCGCGACGGAGAGCAGGAACAGCCCGCCGAGCACGTCGAGCACCCCGATCACCATCAGCACGATGGTGAAGATCCCGCCGCCCCCGTCGCCGAACTGCCGTCCCGCGAGGGCGACGAGCACGGCCCCGAGCAGCAGGTAGATCCAGCCGCGGCGACGCAGGCTCGCAGGGTTGCGGCGGGGGTCGGGGCGTTCGGCCGCCGTGTCGGTGCCGCTCTCGGAGCCGTCGGGCTGCGCGGTCCCGTCCTCGGGCATACCCGTGCCGTCCGCCGGTATGCCCTCCGCGGGCAGGGTGGACGCGTCCCGGATGACCCCGTCGAAGGCGTCCCCGGTCTGCGGGTCGTAGGCGACGTAGCCGGTCTCCTTGGCCACCACCTCGACGGTACGCAGCACCTGGCGGTGCAGCTCCGCACGTTCGTCGCCGTCCTCGTTGGTGTCCGTGAAGCTCACCTCGGCCGAGCGGTCGAAGAGCTCGACCGCGATCCCGGTCTCGGTCGCGGTCAGCTCGCCGTAGACGTCACCGCCCGTCTCCTCGGCCGTCCATGAGTCCAGCGGACCGTCCAGGACGTCCCGCAGGCGCCCCTCGATCCGGCGGAAGGTGTCAACGCCGGTGGCCAGCGCACCCTCGTCAGCGGCCAGGGTCTCGTCGTCCGCCTCGGCCGCGTCGATCGCCTCGGCCCAGTCCTGACCGGGACGGCGCGGGTAGAGGGTGATGTCGTAGGTCATCCCTCCATCTTGCCGGTCCGGACCGGCCCGGCCGTTCGGGGGGCGCCGCGTGGCGTTCGCACCCTCGCTGGCAATTGGTCCCAGGACGTGATCCGAATTCTCGGAAAGGGCGCCTACGCCCGTGCGGGGTGTTTTGGGATCGCCCTTCTCCCCTATCCCTGATCAGGTGCGATGTTCTTGCCGGCTCGGTGGGAGAGGCCTAGTTTCAGGTATGCCAGCGAATCGTCCGGCACCATCGAAAGGATCCATCATGGCTACGTCCACCGCCATCACCTCGTGCGCCGCGACCGCGTGCGCCTACAACAACGACGGCTGCACGGCCGAGGCCGTCACCATCGCCGGGGAGGCCGGCGGCGCGTCCTGCGGCACCTTCGTCGAGCTCGACGTCCGGGGTGGCCTGCCGGTCGCCCAGGGGCACGTCGGCGCCTGCCAGCGCCTCGAGTGCGTGCACAACAAGGACCTGCTGTGCACCGCCGCGGCCATCACCGTGGGCGGCGACACGGCGAACTGCCTGAGCTACACCGCCGGCTGAGCCAGTCCGGCCACGGCGGCCCCCAGCTCGGAGACGCTCGTCACCGGCTGGGGGAACGCCGCGAAGACGGTGCGGGTGCGGTCGTGCTCCACCCGTAGCCAGGTGCACCCGGTGCTGTCCACGTCGGCCAGCAGCGTCCGGCCCGCGTGGGTCAGGGCAGAGGTCGGGGTGCGGTGCTCGTGACCCACCGAGCCGGGTCGACGGCCCGCCAGGACGTCCGCGAGGAGGTTCTCGGTGCGCTCCTTGCCGAGGCCGGCGACGATCTCCCGGCACTCCCACTCCTCGACAGCGCGCGGGAAGGTCTGCTCACCGACCACGTCCGCGAGCCGGTGCGCGCTCACCCCGCCCTGACCGTGCAGCACCACCCGGTCCAGGGCCAGCAGCGCCACCGGCGCACCGGCCTCGGCGGCCCAGCCCACGTCGGTGGGCAGCAGGTCGAGGGAGCGCAACGTGTCCAGCTCGGAGTCGTCCACCACGCGGAGGTGGGCGAGCGCGTGCAGGCTGGCGGTGGCCACCCGCAGGCTGGGGTCGGCGCCGTGCTGGTCGATGCGCAGCCGCACCTCGCCGCACTGGTTCGGCTCGGGGAGGCCCTCACCGTCGTGCAGGGCGACGGCGACCAGGTCGGCCGGGGTCATCCCGTGCGCCAGCACCGCGTGCGGACGGTCGGGGTCGTCGCGGTAGGCCACCAGGGTGGCTCGGCCGGCACCGTCGAGCAGTCGACGGGCCGTCGACCGCGAGGCCGCGCACCGCAGGTCGGGGACGGTGACGCTGGTTCCGGTCCGGCCGGGAGGGGCGCTGGTCATGAGGTAAGGATAACCTCACCTCAATAGTGAAACGCAAGTGCGCGCATACCTTTTTCTTCCCGACCGGGCGCGCGTTGTGCTGCGCCCGGTGCCAACAGAGCGCTCGCCCGGTCGGGACAGAGCGCTCGCCCGGTCGGAACAGGACGCTCGCCCGGTCGGAGCGGGGTGGGGGTGCTGCGTGGCACGATGCTGCGCATGCACCGCGCAGACCGGCAGACCGCAGATCGTCATCCCGCAGACCGTCACGACGCGATCCGGGTGCGCGGCGCCCGGGTGAACAACCTGCGTGGGGTCGACGTCGACATCCCCAAGCGTCGGATGACCGTCTTCAGCGGCGTCTCCGGCTCCGGCAAGTCCAGCCTGGTCTTCGGCACCATCGCCGCCGAGAGCCAGCGCCTGATCAACGAGACCTACTCCGCGTTCCTGCAGTCCCTCATGCCGGTGACCAGCAGGCCCGAGGTCGACGAGATCGACGGGGTCTCGGCGGCGATCATCGTGGACCAGGAGCGGCTGGGGGCGAACGCCCGGTCCACCGTGGGCACCACTACCGACGCCTACACCCTGCTCAGGATCCTCTTCAGCCGGCTGTCCGTCCCGCACGTGGGCTCCAGCTCCGCGTTCTCCTTCAACCGCGCCTCCGCGACCGGGAGCGGCATGGTCAAGGTGGACAAGGGCGGCAAGCCGCCCAAGGGGGAGACGGCGACCTTCGAGTTCATCGGCGGCATGTGCCCGGTCTGCGAGGGTCTGGGCACCCGGGCGGCCATCGACGAGGACGCCGTCGTCGACCGCAGCCGGTCCCTGGCGGAGGGGGCCATCCTCGTCCCGGGGCACGGGGTAGGCACCTGGGGCTGGAAGATGTACGGCGACGAGAACGACGGCCGGCTCGTGGTGGACAAGAAGCTCGCCGACTACTCCGAGCGCGAGTGGCACTGGCTGATGTACCAGGAGCCCACCAAGGTGAAGTTCTCCGGCATCAACATCACCTACGAAGGCCTCGTGGTGCGGATCCGGCGGACCCTCTTCGGCGACAAGGAGCCGAAGCAGAAGCACATGATCGAGTTCCGCGACCGGGTCGCCACCACCGGCCCCTGCGAGGAGTGCGGCGGCACCCGGCTCAACGAGGCCGCCCGCACCGCCCAGGTCGCCGGCACCACGATCCCCGAGTGCACCGCCATGCAGGTCAGCGACCTCGCGACCTGGGTGCGCGGGATCACCGACCCCTCCGTCGGGCCGCTGGTGACCAACCTGGCCGCGATGCTCGATGCGTTCTCCGAGATCGGGCTGGGGTACCTGTCCCTGGACCGTGAGGCCGGCAGCCTCTCCGGCGGCGAGGCCCAGCGGGTGAAGATGATCCGCCAGCTCGGCAGCGCCCTCACCGACGTCACCTACGTCTTCGACGAGCCCACGGTCGGGTTGCACCCGCACGACATCCGTCGGATGATCGCGCTGCTCGGCTCGCTGCGGGACAAGGGCAACACCATCCTGGTGGTGGAGCACAAGCCTGAGGTCATCGAGTCGGCGGACCATGTGATCGACATCGGCCCCGGCGCCGGCGAGGACGGGGGCACCGTCACCTTCGAGGGTGACGTCGCCGGGCTGCGCGCCTCCGACACGGTCACCGGCCGGTACCTCGATCACCGTATGCCGCTGGCGCAGGAGGTCAGGACGCCGACCGGCGTGCTGGAGATCCGTGGGGCCCGCACCAACAACCTGCAGGACGTCGACGTGGACATCCCCACCGGGGTGCTCGTGGCGGTCACCGGTGTCGCCGGCTCGGGCAAGAGCTCGCTGGTGCACGGCTCGCTGCGCGGCCGGGACGACGTGCTGATCGTGGACCAGAGCGCCATCCGGGGGTCGCGCCGCTCCAACCCGGCGACCTACTCCGGCCTGCTGGAGCCCATCCGCACGGCCTTCGCCAAGGAGAACGGCGTCAAGGCAGCCCTCTTCTCACCCAACTCCGAGGGGGCCTGCCCGGTCTGCAACGGCCAGGGGGTGATCCACCCCGAGCAGGGGATGCTGGTCGGCAACCCCTCCCCCTGCGAGGAGTGCGAGGGGAGGCGCTTCCGCGAGGAGGTGCTGGTGCATACCCTGCACGGACTCACCATCGCCGACGTCTTCGACCTGTCCATCGCCGGTGCCGCCGAGGTGTTCAGCACGGGGAAGCCGGCGGCGATCCTGTCCCGGCTGGTCGACCTCGGCCTGGGGTACCTGCGCCTCGGCCAGCCGTTGACCACGCTCTCCGGCGGTGAGCGGCAGCGCCTCAAGCTTGCGTCCCAGCTCGGCGGGCAGGGCACCACCATCGTGCTCGACGAGCCGACCGCCGGGCTGCACCTGGCGGACACCGAGCGGCTGGTGCAGATGCTGCACACCCTCGTCGACCAGGGCCACAACCTCGTCGTCATCGAGCACAACCTGGCCGTCGTCGCGCAGGCGGACCGGGTCATCGACATCGGTCCCGGGGCCGGTCACGACGGGGGCCGGCTGGTCTTCGAGGGGACCCCGGCGGAGATGGTCGCCACCGGCACGACCCTCACCGCCGAGCATCTCCGGGAGTGGGTCTCGGCCGGCTGAGGAGCCCCGGATATCCCCCCGGAGGGTGAGGCATCTCCCTCCCTGGTCGGATGTGCGACGCCGCGGACAGCAGCAGGCTGGAGGCACACCCAGACACCTGGAGGAACGTATGCACCGCCGCACCCGCACGCTGACCGTCGCCGTGAGCACCCTGGCGCTCACCGCCGCACCGCTCGCCGCGTCCGCCCTCGGCTCGACGCCCACCTCGTCTCCGGACCGCGCCGACTCCCTCCTCGCCGGACCGACCGCAGCGGCAGCCGCGGTCGGTGCCGACGAGACGGCCCTGCGCGAGCAGGTGCAGCAGGCCGCCGAGCAGGCCCGCGCCCAGCACGCCACCCCGCGGGCGACCCGCGACGGGCGCACCACGGCGGTCCCCGGCTCCGCCCAGCTAAAAGCTGGGCTGGACCAGCTCGTGGCCGACGGCGCCGTCGGCGTCACCGCCCAGGTGGAGACGGCCGACCAGACCTGGGCGGGGTCCGCCGGGACCACCACCCTCGACGGGAGCGACCCGGCGCTGACCATCGCCGACTTCCGGGCCGCCAGCAACACCAAGATGATGGTCGCCACCCTGGTCATGCAGGAGGTCGAGGCAGGCACCTGGACCCTGGACACCCGCGTCGACGACATCATCCCCGGGCTCTTCCCCGCCCACCCGGAGGTGACGATCCGTCACCTGCTGGGCCACACCTCGGGTGCCCCGCTCGGCACCTACGAGCTGATCACCCCCTACATCGAGGACCCCACGGACTGGGAGGACTTCGTCGGGGCCCTGAGCCGGGACTACGACGACCAGGAGCACGTGGACGCGGTCAACGCGGTGCCGTGGGCGACCGAGCCGGGGACGTCGATGACCTACTCCAACGCGGGTTACGTGGCGCTCGGGATGCTGCTCGAGGAGGTCAACGGCCGCACCGTCGCCAACCTGCTGCGGGAGCGGGTGCTGCGCCCGACCGGGCTCCGGAACACCTCCCTGCCCACCGTGTCCGACCGACGCGGCAGTGGCCTGCAGGGGGCGATGTTCACCGAACAGGGCTGGTTCCCGCTGCCCGACTTCGACCCGGACGTCTTCTCGCACTCCGGGTCCGTGGTGACCACCGCGGCCGACCTGAACGACTTCACCGAGGCGCTGATGTCGGGCGAGCTGGTGGACCAGTCCACGGTGGACACGATGGTGACGCCGTCGGTGCCGAACGAGTTGAACTACGGCCTGGGCATGTACGCGATCCCGGACCCGTGCACGGAGCCCGGTGAGCCGGTCGAGTACCTCTACGGCCACGACGGCGCGACCTTCGACACGCTGTCGCTGGCGTTCAGCTCCCGGGACGGCTCCCGGCAGTTCTCCCTCGGGGTCGCCGGTCGCGACCTGACCGCCACCCAGGACGGTCTCTACGACATCAACGACGCACTGGTGCCGCTGCTGCTCGCCACCTGCTGACCGGGCAGCGGCACCTGCCCGACCTCAGGGGCGGTCGTCGTCCCAGGAGCCCTCGCGCACCTGGACGGCGGCCTCCTCGGCGCTCTCGTCGAGACCGTCGCGCGGGTGACCGGCCGGCTCCTCGGCCGGCCCGCCCAGCACGTCCTGGTCCGCCGGGATCGCGTCCGGGTCGTCACCCCCGAGCAGCTCCGGCTCCCGGGCGGTGTCCTCGCCACCGTGCTCCGGGGCGCCGTAGGAGGTGCCCTCCTCGGGCAGTTCCTGGGCGATCCGCTGGTCGATCGTCTCCTCCTCGCGGGGGTCGTCGTTGAACTCGGCGCTCACCGGGCGACGCTCCGGCGGGCTCCAGGCGACGTCCGCGGTGGAGTCCGGGTCCTCCAGGTTCACCTCGGCCTCCGCCTCCTGCTCGGGCGACAGGTAGGCGGTGCCGGACTCGTCCTCGTACGGGTTCTCACTCATGGCTCCACGGTGCGGTAGCCGACGGCTCGGGGCAACCCGAGCGTTCCCGTCGCGGCCGTCTACCCTCGTCCGGTGCGTATCGCCTCGGTCAACCTCAACGGCATCCGCGCCGCCCGCCGTCGCGGCCTGGAAGGCTGGATGGAGCATCGCGACTGCGACGTCATCACCGCGCAGGAGGTGCGCTGCACCGTCGCCGACCTGCCGGAGGACGCCTTCGGCGGCTACCACGCGGTCTACGAGCCGGGCAGCATCCCGGGCCGCAACGGGGTCGCGGTGCTCACCCGCCGGCCGCCGGTCGCGGTGCGCACCTGGGGCGCCGAGGTGCTGCGCCGGGCGCCGGGGGAGGGGCATACCTCGCTGGTGCCGGCCGATGACCCCGGCCCGTTGGCGCGGGGGATCTCCCGGTATGCCCCGGAGGGCCGCTACCTGGAGGTGGACCTGGATGCGGCTCAGGGTCCGGTGACCGTCGCCAGCCTCTACCTGCCCAAGGGTGGCCTGCCCGCCGAGCTGCAGGTCGCGGCACGGATGCGGGAGGCACCCGACGGCGGTGCCCGGTACCAGCGCAAGATGCACTTCCTGGACGCCTTCGCGCGTCACCTGGCCCGGGCCCGCACGGCTGCCCGCCGCCGTGGCCGGGAGTTCCTGCTGACCGGGGACCTCAACATCGCGCACTCCCGGCAGGACGTGGCCGCGTGGCGCCGCAACCAGCGGTCCGAGGGGTTCCTGCCGGAGGAGCGGCAGTGGCTGGACGACCAGCTCTCCCCACGGACCCTGGTCGACGTGGTGCGCCGGCTGCACCCGGAGGCGGACGGCCCCTACTCCTGGTGGAGCTGGCTCGGGCAGGCCTACGCGCGGGACGCCGGATGGCGGATCGACTACCAGCTGGCCACGCCCGCCCTGGCGAGGGCGGCGGTCTCTGCCGAGGTCGACCGGGAGCACGACGGGGTGCGGCTCAGCGACCACGCCCCGGTGGTCGTCGACTACGCCCTCTGACCGACCGGGCGAGCGTTGTGCTGCGTTCAGTGGCGACACAACGCTCGCCCGGTGAGTGCACAACGCTCGCCCGGTGAGTGCAGAACGCGCGCCCGGTCGGAACAGAGTGCTCGCCCGGTCGGGTCGGGGTCAGCTCGCGACGTGGTGCACGAAGCACCAGCGCCAGGTCTCCCCCGGCTCGGCCGACTGCATCACCGGGTGCCCGGTGTCCTGGAAGTGGGCGGTCGCGTGCCGATCGGGCGAGGAGTCGCAGCACCCGACGTGGCCGCACTCCAGGCACTGGCGCAGCGCCACCGGCGTGACGCCGTCCTCGGCGCACCGCCGGCAGACCGGGTCCGGGGTGGTCTCCACGATCGGGTATGCCGTCAGCTCCGGGCACTGCCACCCCGTCTGGTGCCCGACGGCCCGGACGTTCTCCCGTGCGGTGGCGCCCACCTCGATCATCGACTCCTCCAGGTCGAGGATGGCCAGCACCTGGCGGACCACCGGGGAGGGCACCTTGCCGTGCGAGCGGATCTGCAGCACCCGCTCCCGTTCGGCGGCGAGCATCGCCAACCGGAGGCGCGCGTAGGACTCCGTCGGGGTGGTCCGCCCCGGGGTGGTCGACAGCTGCTCCCAGGCCGCGAAGGTGCGCTGGTCCAGCCTGGCCCGGATGGCACTCCCGGCGTCGACATCGGTGTCGGTGCCGGTGTCGGCCTCCAGCTCCTCCAGCCGCGCCAGGCCTGCCGCGGCCGCCTGCTGCAGCAGGGTGGCGCGGGCCAGCGCGTCGTCGGCCAGGTCGGGCGAGCGGACCCCGAGACGCCGGGTCAACCAGGGCAGGGTCAGCCCCTGCAGCAGCAGCGTCCCGGCGACCACGGTGAGGGCGACCAGCAGCAGCAGGTTCCGGTAGGGCGCCTCGGGCGGGATCACGAAGGCCGCCGCGATGGTGACCACACCGCGCATACCGGACCAGCCGATCAGGGTGGTCTCGGCGGCCCCTGCGGGCTCGCGTCGGTCCCCCAGCCGGCTGCCGAGCAGCGGCCTGGTGAGGTGCACCCAGGCCAGCCGGACGATGATGACGGTGGCCAGCGTGGCCAGGCAGGTCCCGACCACGAGGCCGAGCGAGAGGCCTGAGCCGGCGAGGTCGTCGACGATCCACCGGGTCTGCAGCCCGATCAGCAGGAAGACCACGTTCTCCAGCAGGAAGCTGATGGTGCGCCAGGTCGTGGTCTCGATCACCCGTGCCCGCGCGCTCTGCAGGGTCGCTGACCGGTGGCCCAGCAGGAGCCCGGCGACCACCACCGCGATCACCCCGGAGCCGCCCACCACCTCGGCCAGCAGGTAGCCCACGAAGGGCGTGACGAAGGACACCGCGGTGTCCAGGATCGGATCGGTGAGACGGCGCCGCACCCAGGCCACGGCCCGGTAGACCACCAACCCGGCCAGCACCCCACCTCCGGCGGCGAGCAGGAAGTCGGCGGCGATCCCCGGAGCGCTCACCCCGCCGGCGATGGCGGCGATCGCGGTCCGCAGCGCCACCAGCGCGGTCGCGTCGTTGAGCAGGGACTCACCCTCGAGCACCGAGACCACCCGCCTGGGGAGCCCGATCCGCCGACCGACGGCGGTGGCCGCGACGGCGTCCGGGGGCGCCACCACCGCGCCGATCGCGAGCGCCACCGGCCACCCGATGTCGGGCAGCAGCGCCACCATCAGGCAGGCCACCGCGAGCGTGGTGACGACCACCGCCGCGACGGACATCACCAGGATCGGCCGCAGGTTGGCCTTCACGTCGACCAACGAGGTCGACAGCGACGCGGTCCACAGTAGCGGCGGCAGCAGCCCGAGGAGCACCACCTCCGGCTGCAGCTGCAGCTCGGGGACCCCGGGCAGGAAGGACAGCCCGATGCCCACCACGGTCAGCAGCAGGGGCGCCGGCACGCTCACGCGTCGCGCCAGCGTCTCGCCGGCGATGACGACCAGGGCGAGGCCGACCAGCAGCACGGCGATCTCCACCCGGACAGTGTCCTCCACCCGAGGCACGGACGCTCGGGCGACGGGCCTCACCTGCACGTCCGGTTTGCCTGGGCCGCCCCGGCCGGGCAGCGTAGGGGTATGCGAGACGGTCGGACCAGCGGCATGCGGCCGGGTGCGCGTCGGGTCCTGCTCGTCGCGGTGGGGACCCGCGGCGACGTCGAACCCGCCGCCCGCCTCGCGCAGGCGCTGCTGGCGCAGGGGATGGCGGTCGCCGTGGCGGTGCTCGCCGACGGGGCCGAGCGGGTGCGTGCCGCCGGCGCCGTCCCGGTCGTGGTGGGTCCGGCTTCCGGCGCGGCGATGTGGTGGGCCTCGCCGACGGCCCAGAGCGCGGCCCGGGCGGTGCCCGCGCTGTCCTACCTCCAGCTGCGGGAACGGCTCTCGGCCGGGGCGGCGCGGGTGGTCGGCACCCTCGCGCCCTGGCTGCGCACCAGCGACGTGGTCCTGGTCGGGCTGGCGCTGGCCAGGCTGGTGCCGGTGCTGGACCGGGCCGGCATCCCTGCGCGCCTGGTGCTGCACGCGCCGCTGCTGCCGCACCCGGCAGGCACTTCGACCTGGGCGCACCCGGTCACTGCCCACCTGCCCCACCAGCTCGAGGACGCCCGCCAGCAGCTCATGTGGTGGCTGACCACCCAGCTGTCGGCGGCCGCGGCGCGGGCGCTGTCCCACGAGCTGGGGCTGGCTCCGGTGACGGCGCGGGACCGGCGACGCCCTGAGCGGACCGCCTACCCACCCCTGATGAGCACCAGCCCGGTGCTGGACCCGGAGCCGGCGCCCGGCCCCGTGCAGACAGGCTTCTGGGGTGACCTGCACCCGGTGCGGCAGCTGCCGGCGGTGCTGCACCGATGGCTCGACCGGCACCC
The DNA here is from genome assembly GCF_045032955.1 of Serinicoccus shuyuelongi. NCBI lineage: Bacteria > Bacillati > Actinomycetota > Actinomycetes > Micrococcales > Ornithinimicrobiaceae > Serinicoccus > Serinicoccus shuyuelongi. The sequence goes on from NZ_JBJFZU010000002.1 coordinate 248,649, forward strand.
CGGTGCGCTGCTGCTGACCCAGGGGAGCATGCCGCGCACCGCTCCGGAGCAGCAGGTCGCCCGGCTGCTGGCGGCGGCCCGGGCCGTGGGCCGGCCGGCGTTGTTGCAGGTGAACGGTGCGACCGCGGGCCCGCGCCGGGGTGGTCTGGTGATCGGCGAGGTCGACCACCGGTCGCTGCTGGAGCGGGTCGACGCGATCCTGCACCACGGAGGTGCGGGGACCACCCACGTGGCGACCGCAGCCGGGGTGCCCCAGCTGGTGGCGCCCGAGCTGGGCGACCAGTGGCACTGGGGACGCAGGGTGGAGGCGCTGGGGCTGGGCCGCTCCGTCGCCGCCCGGGCGGGGACGGCCCGGGTGGCCCGGCGGCTGGACGAGACGCTCGCTGCGGGACCACGGGCCGCCGCCTCGGCGGCGGCGGTCGCCGAGAGGTCGCGCGGTCAGGACGGTCTGCGCGTCGCGGTGGCCGAGGTGGAGGCGATGGACCGGTGAGGGTGCTGGCGGTCAGCAGCCCCATCTACGCGCATACCGTCAACGCGGTCCCGTTCGTGGTGGGGCTCCAGCAGCGTGGGATCCAGGTGGACCGGGCGATGGCCACGCCCTTCGTCGGGACCGGCGGGTCGGTGCCGGGCGGACGCTGGGACACCGGACCGGTCGCGGACTTCGCCTCCTCACAGGGGGCGCTGCGCGAGGTGTCGCGCCGCTACGCCTGGCTGCTCGAGGACGCCGGCCGGCGGCTGCCCGCGATCCTCGAGCTGATCGAGAGCCTGCGCCCGGACGTGGTGCTCACCGACTCGCTGGGGTATGCCGCCGCGCTCGCGGCCGAGCGCCTCGACCTGCCGTGGGCCACCTTCGGTGACGGCCCGCTGCACTACCCGGACGAGTGGACACCCCCGTTCGGGGCGGGTCTGCCCTACCGCCGGGAGCGGCCCTGGGTGTGGCGCAACCAGGTGATCCAGGCCGCCAGCCGCGGGCTGATCATGCGGACCGCGCAGCGCACCTACGCCGAGGTGCGGGCGGGGATCGGCCTGCCGCCATCCGCCACCCCGGTGCTCGAGGCGGCGCTGTCCCCTCACCTGCACCTGCACTGCGGGGCCCCGGAGCTGGAGTACCCGCGGCAGAGCGTGCCCCGGCACGTGCACTTCGTCGGGGCGCTGCGTCCGCCGGCACCCGGGAGCTGGCAACGTCCGGACTGGTGGGACGCGGTGGTCGGCACCGGCGGTGACGGGGAGACGGATGGCACCAACGGCACCGGGCTCGTGCTCGGCACCCAGGGCACCCTGCGGGCGGACCCCGCCGAGGTGCTCGCCCCCACCGCGGTCGCGCTGTCCCGGCTGAAGCTTCCCGGCATCCTCACCACCGGCGCGGGGGACCCGGCGCTGCTCGGAGGCCCGGGGCTGCTCGAGCGTCCCGAAGGCCCTGGACCGCAAGGACCCGGGCGGGTCGCGGTCGAGGCGTTCGTCCCCTACGAGGCGGTGCTGCCGCACACCTCCGTCTTCGTCACCAACGGCGGCTGGACCGGGGTGCTGCTGGCCCTGGCCCACGGGGTGCCGGTGGTGCAGGTGGGCCGCACCGAGGAGAAGGCGGACATCGGGCGCCGGGTGGAGTGGGCCGGTGCCGGGGTGCATCTTCCCTCTCCCGGACGGGGCACCGACCCGCGCCCTCTGGTCCGTGCCCTGGACACCGTCTCCACCGACCCGGCCTACCGGCGGGCGGCCTCCGGGATCGCCGCCAGCCTCGCCGGACGGGACCCCGGCCGGGATGGTGCGGCCCTCATCGAGGCGTGCGCGTCGAGGGGCATCGGATAGTGTCCAGGGGTGACCTCGGCAGGGATGAACGAACGTTGAACACGGAGACCGACAGGCAGCGCACCACCGTGCGTGCGAGCCCGGTGGACGAGGTCGTCCTGGTGGCCGAGGACGGCACCCCTGTCGGCGCCGCACCGAAGGCCACCGTGCACACCGCCACCACCCCTCTGCACCAGGCCTTCTCGCTGTACCTCTTCGACGAGCGGGGACGGGTGCTCATCACCCGGCGCGCGCTGAGCAAGCTCACCTGGCCCGGGGTGTGGACGAACGCCTGCTGCGGGCACCCCCGTCCCGGTGAGGCCTGGGAGGACGCCCTGCGCCGTCGGCTCGACGAGGAGCTGGGACTCGACGTCACCGACCTGGAGATGGTGCTCCCCGACTTCCGCTACCGTGCCGTCGACGCCAGTGGCGTGGTCGAGCACGAGTTGTGCCCCGTCTACGTCGGGCGTACCACCGGTGAGCTCCGCACGGACCCCGACGAGGTCAGCCAGCACGCCTGGGTCACCTGGTCGGACCTGGTCACCGCGGTGCGGGCGACCCCGGAGGTCTACAGCCCGTGGGCCGCGCTGCAGGTCCCCCGGCTGGACGCCGAACGATGCCGGCTGCCGGTGGCGTCCGTGGGCGGGTCGGCCGGACCCATCGGCGACACGGCGACGGCCACCGGGGACGCGGGACCCACCGGGACCACCGGTGTCCAGCGGACCCTGACCGCCGTCCAGGACCTGCTGCGCGCCGAGCTGGGGCGCCTCGCCCGGACCTGGTCGGAGCTGGCACCCGAGGGGGAGGTGGACCTGCTCCGGGACGAGCCCGGAGACCTGCCGGGATGGCTGCGCACCCTGCTGGAGGGCGGTGGCAAGCGGCTGCGCCCGCAGATGTGCCACTGGGGCTTCGTCGCCGCCGGCGGCCGGCCGGGGACCCGCCGCCACGACGACGTGGTCCGCGCCGCCGCGGCCCTGGAGACGCTGCACCTCTTCGCCCTGGTGCACGACGACGTGATGGACCAGTCCGGTGAACGACGCGGCCACCCTGCCGTGCACGTGGTGGCGGGCGATGCGCACCGGTCCGGGCAGGGCCACGGCGACCCGCTGCGGTTCGGCGAGAACATCGCCATCCTGCTCGGCGACCTGGCCCACAGCGAGGCGGACCGGCTGGTGCACACCCTGCCGGCGGTGATGCGGGACTACTGGTTCGAGCTCAACCTCGAGCTGATCGTCGGCCAACGGGCCGACCTCACCGGGGCGGCCGCCCGGCGCACCGACCTGGCGCACGCCGAGTCGGTGGCGGCGCTGAAGTCCGGGTCCTACACCATCGAGCGGCCGCTGCAGCTGGGCGCGCTGGCCGCGCACGCCGACCCCGACCAGCGCGCCGCACTCGCCCGCTACGGCTGGCACCTGGGCCGGGCCTTCGCCTGGCGGGACGACGTGCTCGGTGTCTGGGGCGACCACACCACCACCGGCAAGCCCTCCGGCGACGACCTGCGTGAGGGCAAGACCACCCTGATCTGGGTGCTCGGCGCGCAGCGGCTCACCGGCGAGGCCGCCGAGGCCATGCACCGGGTCGGCACCGCGCAGGCGCGGCTCGAGGACGTGGGGCTGCTCCAGCACGCGCTGGACGAGGCCGGGGTGCGTCAGGAGATCGAGGACCGGATCGCCGCCGAGATCGAGGAGGCCGAGACCGCCCTGGTCGGGGCTCCGCTCACCACCGAGGGCGTCGCCGGGCTGCTCGCCGTCGCCCGTGCCGTCGCCTGGAGGACCTCATGAGCCATGTCGTCGTGATCGGGGCCGGCCTCGCCGGCCTGGCCGCTGCCTGCCACCTGGTGGGTGACGGCCACCGGGTCACCGTGCTGGAGCGGGAGGACGTCCCTGGTGGGCGGGCCGGCCGACTGGAGCGGGGCGGGTTCACCTTCGACACCGGCCCGACCGTGCTGACCATGCCCGACCTCATCGACCGCCCGCTGCGGGCGGCGGGCTCCAGCCTCGCCGAGCGCCTGGACCTGCAGCTGCTGGACCCCGCCTACCGCGCCTTCTACGCCGACGGCTCGACCCTGGAGGTCCGGCACGGCCACGAGGCGATGCGGGCCGAGATCCACCGCGAGTGCGGCAGCCTGGACGCGGCCGCCTTCGACGAGTTCGTGGTCTGGCTGCGCAAGCTCTACCTGGCCGAGATGCCGAACTTCATCGACCGCAACTTCGACCGTCCCACCGACCTGCTGGCCCGCCCGCGGGCCGCCGCCCAGCTGCTCGCGATGGGCGGCTTCACCAGGCTCGGCCCGATGATCCGGCGCCGCTTCCAGGACGACCGGCTGCACCGTCTCTTCTCGTTCCAGGCGATGTATGCCGGGCTCGCGCCGGACGACGCGCTGTCCATCTACGCGGTCATCACCTACATGGACTCCATCGAGGGCGTCTACTTCCCGAAGGGCGGGATGCGCGCGGTGCCGGAGGCGCTGGCCGGTGCCGCCACCGACGCGGGCGCCGAGATCCGCTACGGCAGCACCGTCACCGAGCTGCTGCGCGACTCCGCCGGGCGGGTGCGGGGGGTGGCCACCGAGGACGAGCAGATCGCCGCCGACGCCGTGGTCTGCACCATCGACCTGCCGACGGCATACCGCTGGCTGCTGCCGGACGTGCGCGCCCCGCGGGCCGTGCGCGGGATCGGTGGACGCCTCGGCGGCGACTACTCCCCCTCGGCCGTGGTGTGGCACGTCGGGGTCCGTGGGGTCCCGGAGGGCAAGGCGCACCACAACATCCACTTCGGCCAGGAGTGGTCCGGCGCGTTCACCGACCTGATGAAGAAGGGCACCCTGATGGGCGACCCGTCCCGGCTGGTCACCGTGCACTCCCTCGATGACGAGGAGGCGGCGCCGGAGGGCTCCAGCACCCTCTACGTCCTGGAGCCGGTGCCCAACCTGGACGTCGGCACCATCGACTGGGAGCAGCAGCGGGAACCGATGCGGGAACGGCTGCTGGCATTCCTGGAGGAGGCGGGCTATCCGACCGACGTGGTCGTCGACGAGCTCGTCACCCCGCTGGACTGGGAGCGGCAGGGGATGGCCGCGGGCACCCCCTTCGCGCTGGCGCACACCTTCGCGCAGACCGGTCCGTTCCGGCCCGGCAACGTGGACCGGCGGGTGCCGGGCCTGGTCTTCGCCGGCTCGGGCACGGTCCCGGGCGTCGGCGTGCCGATGGTCCTGCCGTCGGGGAGGCTGGCGGCGCTGCGGGTGCGGGAGCTGCTGGGGTGAGCGGCCCGCCCACCGCCGACCCGCTGCTGGTGGAGGGGTACCGCCGGTGCGCCGAGCTGACCCGTCGGCACGGCACCACCTACTACTGGGGGGCCCGGCTGCTGCCGGTCTCGCAGCGGGTCGACGTCTACGCCGTGTACGCCCTGTGCCGGCTCGCCGACGACATCGTCGACGAGCCGGACACGGTGGACCTGGCGGTGCCCTCGCACCCTGACCCCGCCGTCCGGCTGCGCCTCTTCGAGGACTCCTTCACCGAGGCGCTGGCCGCGGGCGGGTCGGCGGAGCCGGTGATGGCCGCGGTCGTGGACAGCCTGGCCCGCCGGGGCACCGACCTGGAGTGCTTCGACCGGTTCTTCCGGGCGATGGAGCTGGACCTGACCCGGGAGACGTGGCAGAGCTGGGAGGAGCTGCGGGACGGCTACATGGAGGGCTCGGCGGCGGTGATCGGGGAGATGATGCTGCCGGTGCTGGAGCCGCACACCCCGCTGGCCCAGGGGCCTGCCCGCTCGCTCGGGCTGGCCTTCCAGCTGACCAACTTCCTGCGCGACGTCGGTGAGGACCTGGACCGGGGCCGGGTCTACCTGCCGCAGGAGGACCTGGCCCGGCACGGCGCGGACCCGGCCCTGCGCACGGTCACGCCGCAGTGGCGGGCGATGATGGCCGAGCAGATCGAGCGCAACCGGGGCCTCTACCGGGACGCGGCCCGCGGGGTGGCGATGCTGCCCCGGCCCGGCGCGCGGTGCGTGGCGACAGCTCTGCGGATGTACTCGCTGATCCTGCGCCTGATCGAGGAGGCGGACTACGACGTCTTCGCCGGGCGGGTGCGGGTGCCGGGGCCGACCAAGGTCGCGATCCTGGCCGACGTGCTGGCCCGCGGCCCCAGCCGGCGGCTGACGCCGGTGCCTGCGGGTGGCCGGCGATGAGCCGGATGACGCTGCCGCACCCGCACCTGATCGCGCTGCGGCTCGCGGCGACGCTGCTGCTCAGCTGCGTCATCGGCCAGGCAGGGTGGGCCGCGGCCTGGCTCGGCGGGGAGGGGCGGTACGCCGCCTTCCACGAGGTCGGTGCCTGGACCACCCTCGTCGTCGCGCTCGGTACCGCCGGCCTGTATGCCGTGCTGCACCGCTCCGCCGGTGCGGTGAACCTGTGGCTGGCGGTCGGTCTGGCCGCGGTGGTCACCGCCCAGGTCGTCCTCGGCTCCACCGGGCAGCGGGCGCTGCACATCTTCGTGGGGGTGCTGGTGGCGATGCTGGCGACCGCGCTGACCTCGTGGACGTACCGGCACGAGCTGCCGGACGCCCCGGTCAGCCGCTGAGCCGCAGCCGCATCCCGCGCAGCGTGTAGCCCTCGATCAGGTCGTCCCAGCCGAGGTCCGGCTCCCGGACCAGCTCCGGACGCAGCGCGAGCAGCCGGTGCAGCAGCACGTCGGACTCCAGCATCGCCAGCGGCTGACCCGGGCACTTGTGCTCCCCGTCCCCGAAGGACAGGCCGGCCGGGTTGACGCCCGCGGGCAACGGCCGGCCCGGGCGCAGCGCCAGCGGGTCCTCGCCCACCGCCTCCGGGTCGGCGTTGGCTGACCGGACACAGACGTCGACGAGCTCGCCGGGCGCCACCGGGCAACCGCCGCGGACGGGCGTACCGGAAGGGTCGGGACCGTCGTCCAGGTCCACCTCGACCTGCGCCCGCCGGTAGAGGTGGCCCACCACCGGCTCGAGGCGGATGATCTCGTGCAGGACCGCCAGCCGCTCGTCCTGCGAGCCCGACCGGTAGCGGTCCGCCAGCTCCGGGTCACCGAGCAGGTGCCATGCGGCCATCACGATGAACTCGCGGGTGGTCACCATCCCGGCGGTGCCGTAGGTGACGCACTCGACGAGGATGTCGGTGCCGCGGTAGCCCTCCTGCAGCAGGTGGCTGATGATGTCCTGGCGGGGCTCGCGGCGCCGGGACCGGACGGCCGGCCGCACGTCGGACCACCAGAAGCGCAGCACCGGCACCAGCCCGTTGACGGCCGCCCGGGCCCACTGCCGGGGGGTGCGCCCGAGGTCCTCCCGGGTGATGTCCAGCGGCGGCTGGTTGAAGAAGCTGACCAGCCGGCGCGCCATCCGGGGCACCGACGACTCGGTCAGCCCGACCACCTCCGCGGTCACCTCGACGGTGTAGAGCAGCGCCAGGTCGTCCAGGGTGGTGCCCCCCTCGGTCCGGGCCTGCGCGAGCAGCCGGTCGGCGCACTCCTGCATCGAGGCCAGGTAGCGGCGCTGCACGACCGTCGGGGCGAGGAAGCGGGCCACCTTGCGGCGCTGCTCGTCGTGCACCGGGCCGTCCGAGACCAGGATCGGGTGCAGCTTCAGCCGGCGCGGGATCTTCTCGGCGGTGAACCCGGCCTGGGTGGTGGCGTGCCGGGCCCGCAGCAGCCGCCGGGCCTGGGCCAGCCCCCGCACCCGCCAGATCGTGCTCACCCCCGGGCGGTCGCCCGGGTCCTGCCGCTCGAGCCGTGGTGCGTCGCGCTCCCCCGGCCGGACGGCACGCCGGGAGGACGCCGTCACCGGCGCCCCGGTCGGCGCCGCAGGACCCCCTCGAGGGGGACGGTCCAGATGTCCTCGCCCCGCGCGCCCCAGCCGACCAGCAGCTGGTTGGCGGCGAGCACCCCGGTCACCGCGGCACGTTCCATCAGTGCGATCGGCCAGTCGACCCGCAGCCCGTCCCCGGCCAGGACCAACCCCGGGTAGGGGGTCCGCACCGTCAGCCGGTCCCGCCAGGGTCCGGTGCCGACCAGGCCGCAGTCGTCCTCGACGAGCAGCTCCTCGTGCAGCACGCCCAGTGCTGCGGTCTCCGGATAGACCTCGTGCAGCGAGGCCAGCAGCCGGGACCGCACGAGCTCCACGTCCACCCCGCGCGGGCCGTCCCCGGCGAGCGCCGGCTCGCGCTCCGGGTCGACGGCGTAGGCGTGCAGCTCCACGACCGACCCGCCGTGCTCGGCCGACCACCGGGCCGCCCCGGCCTCGAAACGCTCCAGCACCGTGACGTTGTCCAGCAGGTCGTAGTCGCTGGTGCCGAGGAAGGCCTCCCGCCCGGGCTGCACCGTCCCGTCCAGCCAGAGCCGCAGCACCACGAACGGTGGCGCGTTGCGTCCGGCCGCGACCCGGCGGTGCCAGTCCTGCAGCTCGCCCGTGCCGTCACCGGAGGCGTCGTCCAGGACCGCCGACTGGCCCGGCACGGGCCCGGCGAGCGGCTCCACCAGGGACCGGGTGGCCCGCGGGTCGGTCGCCAGCACCACCGCGTCGGCGGTGAGCTCCTCGTCCTGGCCGACGCGCACCCTCCATCCCCCGGCCTCGTCCTGACGCAGCGAGGTGACCCGCTCACCCAGACGCAGCTGCCCGCCCAGGCCCTGCAGGTAGCGCCCGAGCGGGGCCCACAGCGCGGTGTCGTAGTCGTCGTCCGGGACGTCGAAGAGAAGGCCCTCCGAGCTGCCGGTGAAGTAGGCGTGGAACATCCCGACGAGCTCCCCGGCGCCGAAGTCGGAGGGGTGCGCGAAGAAGGACCGGGCGAAGACCTCGAGGGCCAGGTGCCGGGCGCCGTCGGGGAACCGCAGCCGGTCCAGGAACGCCTCGGCGGACTCGCCGTCGTAGCGCTCGTGGCTCTCGGGGTAGGAGACGTTGATCAGCTCGAGCGCGCTGGGCACGTGCACCGACGCCAGCGCCGACACCGGGAAGGTGGGGCTGCGCACGACGAAGGCCGCGAGGTTGGCCGGCGGTGTGACCGGCAGCGCGGCGAAGGAGTCGGTCAGGCCGTCTCCACGGCGCAGCGGGTAGTCGGGCACCGGGACCAGGTGCCTCAGCGTCGGGTCGGCACGGCGCAGCAGCGAACGCAGCGTGTAGTACTGACGGAAGAAGGCGTGGAAGCCGCGGCTCATCGTCCGCCCGTCGGCGGCGGGGGCGCCCAGCGGACGGGACGTGGGCCACGCGCGGACCCGACCGCCGAGCTGCTCGCAGGCCTCGACCAGGGTGACCCGCACCCCCCGCTCCAGCAGCACGGTGGCGGCGCCGAGCCCGGCGATGCCACCGCCGACGACCACGACGTGCTGGTCGCCGGTGACCCGGGCGGTGCCCGGGTCGGCCGGGTGCCGGACGGCGTGCCGGTCACGACCGGGGGGGACGGGGCGGACCATGGGGCTCCTCTACTCGGGCCGGCGGGCCAGGACGGTGTGCAGGATCCCGCGCTGCCAGCCGCGGGCTGTGCTCCAGGACGCCTCGCCCAGACCGACCCGCTCCAGCCGACCGGCCAGCTCGTCGGTGCTGTCGTTGTCGAGGACGCTGCGCCACAGGTAGCGGTAGATCGCCGGGTTGCCGCGCAGCACCACCGCGAGCGGGGTGACCACGGCCCAGCAGACCAGGGTCCACACCGCGGTCGCGACCTGGTCGCCCTTGACGTGGTAGTCCTGCAGCGCCACCCACCCGCCGGGGCGGACCTGGTCCCGGATCGCGGCGAGGACCTCGTCGCGCTGCTCCGGCGGCACGTTGCGCAGCAGGTATGCCGCGAACGCCCCGTCCGCGGGTGCCTCCACCTCGCGGTCGGCGACCGCGGGCAGGTCCTGGGCGTAGGCCTGCACGAAGCGGACCCCTTCCGGCCAGTCCTTCTCCCGGGCCTGGGTGAGCATCCCGGCCGAGGCGTCCAGGCCGATGACGGTGGCGCCCGGTCCGGCGGCGTCCAGCACGGCACGGGTGGACAGGCCGGAGCCGCAGCCCAGGTCCCACAGCCGCAGCGGATCGCCGGAGCGTGGACGCACCCGCTCCACCAGCGACCGCGCGGCGTCGCGCAGGGCGCCGTGGTAGCCGGGGTTGAGCCTGGTCAGCAGGTCGTAGCGTTCCGCGGCGCGGTCGAACTGCTCGGAGAGCTGCATACCCTCAGCGTAGTCCGGGCCGCGAGGCCCCCGGCACCGTGTGCACGCCGGACGCACGACAGATGTCATACGGGTCGACCAGCAGGTCCGCCTAGGTTGGGGGTATGCCGAGCACCCCCGCCCTCGAGGCCCGCGGCCTGGTCCGCCGGTTCGGGACCGTCACCGCCGTCGACGACGTCAGCCTGAGCATCGGGGCCGGCGAGACGGTGGGCCTGCTCGGCCCCAACGGGGCCGGCAAGACGACCGCGATCTCGATGATGGCCGGCCTGCTGCGCCCCGACGCGGGCACCGTGCAGGTGGCCGGGGAGTCGATGCTGGACGCGCCGCTGCGGGCCAAGCGGCACCTGGGTCTGGTCCCGCAGGAGCTGGCGATCTACCCCGAGCTCTCGGCCCGGGACAACCTGCGCTTCTTCGGGCGGCTGCAGGGGCTGGGGCGCGGTGAGCTCACCCACCGGGTCGGCGAGGTGCTGGAGACGGTGGGGCTGGGTGAGCGGGCCACCGGGGCGTCGAAGAACTTCTCCGGCGGCATGAAGCGGCGCCTCAACATCGCCATCGGCCTGCTGCACCGCCCCACCCTGCTCATCCTGGACGAGCCCACGGTGGGGGTGGACCCGCAGTCCCGCAACGCGATCCTGGAGTCGGTGGAGGCGCTCACCGACCAGGGCATGGCGGTGCTCTACACCACGCACTACATGGAGGAGGCGCAGCGGCTCTGCGACCGGATCGCGATCATGGACGAGGGCCGGGTGCGGGCCGCGGGCACCCAGGACGAGCTGGTCGAGAGCAGCGGGCGGGTCGACACCATCGCGCTGCGCGGCGGCGGTGACCTGGACGTGGCGGCCACGGCGGTGCGCGCCCTGCCCGCCGTGCAGCAGGTCGTGCGTGACGGGGAGACGCTGCGGCTGACGGTGCCCCGGGCCGCCGGGTCCATCGCCGAGATCGTGAGCGTCGTCTCCGGGGCCGGGATGCGGCTGACCGACGTGCAGGTCGCCCGGCCCGACCTGGAGTCGGTCTTCCTGCAGATGACCGGGAAGGCGCTGAGGGACTGATGCGCGCCCTCCTCACCCTGGTCGGCCACGACCTGCGCCAGCACCTGCGGGACCGCTCGATGCTGCTCTTCGCGGTGGTCATCCCGCTGTCGCTGGCCTTCGTCTTCAGCCTGGCCTTCTCCGGCATCGAGGACGTCGCGCTCGACCCGGTGACCGTCGCGGTCTCCGCGGCCGAGGAGGACGAGGCGGCCCAGGCCGTGGTCGCGACCCTGGAGGGCCTGCCCGAGCAGGGGGTCGAGGCCGATGTCCGGCGGGTCCCGCTCGCCCAGCAGGACGAGGTCGCGGCACAGGTCGAGGACGGCACCGCCGGGGTGGGGGTGGTGCTCCCCGAGGGCTTCGGGGTGGCCCTGTCCGCCGGGGACGGGACCGCCGGGGTCACCGTCCGGCTCGGCCCCGACGCCGGGCTGTCCGGCGACGTCGTCGCCTCGCTGGTCGCCTCGACCGTGGCCCGGATGGACGCGGACGCCGCCGCGCTCGCCCTCGCAGCCGGGTCCGGGGAGGGGGCCGGGCTCACCGGCGCCCAGGTGGACGCGCTCGCCGCCGAGCTGGCCGGGTCCCGGCCCGAGGTGGAACGAACCGGCGCCCGGGTCAGCGGGGAGAGCCTGTCGCTGAGCTCGGGCATCGTGGCCGGCCAGGCCGGGATGTTCCTCTTCTTCACCGTCGGCTTCGCCGTGCTCACCCTGCTGACCGAGCGGGAGTGGGGCACCCTGGGCAGGGTGCGGACGATGCCGCTGCCCCGCTGGATGGTGCCGGTGTCCAAGGCGCTGGTCGCGCTGCTGCTGGGGGTCACCTCGACCACGGTCATCCTGCTGGCCGGAGCGTTCCTGCTGGACGGGGTGAGCTTCGGCAGCTGGCCGGTGGTGCTGCTGCTGGTCGTGGCGGTGGTGGCGGCCGCGACCTCGGTGATGTTCATCATCCTGCGGGTCGCGGCGACCTCGGAGCAGGCCAGCCTGGCGATGTCGGTCATCGCGCTCACCCTCGGCGTCAGCGGCGGCAGCTTCTTCACCGTCCCCACCGAGGGCTGGGTCGGTCGGCTGCTGACGGTGAACCCGGTGGCCGCGCTGATCCGCGGACTGGGCATCACCTCGGGCGGTGGCGGCGCGGCGGCGCTGGCCCCGGTGCTGCTCACGCTGCTGGCCTTCACCGCCGGGGCGCTCCTGGTGGCGCGGCTGCTCCCGGCCCGCAGGGACGCGCTGTGAGGGCCGCCCTCGCGCTCGGGGCGCTGGAGCTGCGCCGTTTCCTGGCCGACAGGTTCAACCTGTTCTTCGTCTTCGTCCTGCCGCTGATGCTGGTCGGCGTGCTGGGTCTGCAGGCCGGTGGAGCGCCGTCGCCACAGCTGGCGCTCGCCCCTGGCGCCGACGGGGCGGCCGGTGAGGAGGTGCTCGACCAGCTCCAGGACCGGGCCGAGGAGGCAGGGCTGGAGGTCACGGCATACCCGGACCGGGCGGAGCTGGAGGCGGCCGTCGGCGCGGGCTCCGGCGGCGTGGACGTCGGGGCCGTGCTGCTCGGCACCGATCCGCTGCGGCTCGAGCTGGTCTCGGTGGGTGACCCTGACCCGCTCACCGCGCAGCTCGTCCAGGGCGCCGCCGACGAGCTCTCGGTGCAGCGCCAGCGGGTGGCCGACCTGACCGATGCCGGGGTAGACCCCGGCGTCGCCGAGGACGCCGCCGCCGGGCCACCCGGCTGGGAGCCGGTGGGGGTGGAGGTCGTCGGTGAGGTCCCGGGGGAGGCGGGCATCGCCGGAGCCACCCGGTTCGAGCTGGGCGCCACCGGACAGCTGCTGCTCTTCGTCTTCCTGAACACGCTGGGCGCCTCGGCCGCGATGATCCAGGCGCGCCGCAGCGGCGCCGTCCGGCGGGCGCTCGCGGCGCCGGTGACCCCGGGTCAGACGGTCGCCGGCCTGGCCCTGGGACGGCTGGTCATCGCCCTCTTCCAGGCCGGCTGGATCATCGGGATGTCCAGCCTGCTGTTCGGGGTCGGCTGGGGGTCGCTGCCCGCCGTGCTCGTCGTGGTGGCGGTCTTCGGGCTCGTCGCCGCCGGGTTGGCCCTGGTGGTCGGGGTGCTGGTCGACGCCGAGGGACCGGCCAGCGGGCTGTCCGTCGGCGCCGGCCTGGTGCTCGGGGCGCTCGGCGGCTGCATGGTGCCGCTGGAGTTCTTCCCGGACGGTCTGCGACGGGTCGCGATGCTGACCCCGCACGCCTGGGGCTACGAGGCGCTCGCGGCGATCCAGCGCGAGGGGGCTGGCGTGCTGGACGTGCTGCCCCAGGTGGGGGTGCTGGCCGCGATGGCGCTCGCGGTGCTCGGGGCCGGGGCCTGGTTGCTGCGCCGGAGCCTCGAACGCTCCATGTGACCGGGACCGTGGCCCCGGTGCGGTGGGTTCAGGGTCCGAGGGTGGCGCGGGCCAGGTCGGCCCGGGACCGGTTCGGCATCCGGGCGAACATCCCCCACATGGCGCCCGCCAGCTCCCCTGCCCCGGCCTCCCGGGACCAGAATGCCCGTTGCCGCTCCACGGGTAGCTGGCCGAAGGCGTCGAAGAGGTCGAGGGTGCCCTCCACCCGCAACCGCAGCAACGCGCGCAGGCCAGCCTCGCGCAGCAGGTCGGAGGCCTCCGGCGGATCGACCCGCGTCGGGACGGCACCGGTGGCCAGGAGCCCGGCCAACCGGTCGGCGGTCAGCAGCGCGTGTGCCACCGAGTAGCCGGTGACCACGTTCGCTCCCCGACCTCCGGTGCCCACCGCCAGCACCCCGTCCGGGGCCGGGCGCGACCGCCCCCGCATCGGGATCCGGACCACTTCCCGTCGGATCGGGTCGTCGACGACGCCGGCGGGCAGGCCGCGGTGCAGCAGGCGCCGCCGCAGCCGCGCGCGCAGCACCGGGATCGGCAGCCCGGGGGCCGCGGCCAGGCAGGTCTCCTCGAGCAGCACCTCGTCCCCGCCCAGGGGTATGCCGTAGAGGAACGTCGCCCGGGCCCGTGCGGTCGGCGGCTCGTCCGGGTGGTGGCCGGTCTCGCCGCTCCCGTCGGTCCCGGTACCCGTGCGGCGCCCCGTGTGGTCGGTGCGCCAGTCCATCAGCAGCCCCTCCGCACCGTCCAGGGCGGCGGCGGCCTCGGCGGCCGGGACGACGATGCCGTAGGCCGTCTGGGCGGGGGACGGGTCGTCCTGAGGTCCTTCCGGCCGCCGGCCACCCAGCGGCCGTGCCCCGCGGGCGTCGACGACCACCCCGGCCTCCCGGCGCAGGGCGCTGACCTGCTCGTCGTCCAGCCGTCCGGCGCGGACCTCGACCCCCGCCAGCGGGAGGGCACGCTGGACCGCCGCGTTGTCGAGCACCGCGTACTCGCGCGGCAGCACGTGCCTGCCACGGGCCCGCAGCTCCGGCCGCAGGACCGCGGAACGGACGACGTCCGGCGGCAGCGACCCGAGCTGCTCGGCCCAGACCCCGTAGGTGGGTGTCCACGGCGCCTCCGGACGGGGGTCGACCACCAGCACGGACAGGCCGAGGGCGTCGCAGCGTGAGGCCAGGGCCCGCCCGGCCGGCCCGAGACCGACGACGGCCACGTCGTGGCGGACGGTGCGCGAGGGCCGCGGTGCGGAGGACATGGGCGCATTCTCGCAGCGCCCGGTGACCGCGTCCTCGTACCAGGGGGTAGCGGGCGGCGCATGTACGCTGGGAGTGCGCCGCGACGCGGGGAGCCAGTGTCCCGGGGACGCACCGTGCAACGGGGGGTCTGGCGCATCCACGGCATACCGAAGGGCAGTTCTTCCGATGATCCAGCGCAACCGCATCACCACCCTCGCCTTCGCCGGCGCCCTCGCATTCGGCCTGAGCGCCTGCGGCGGCGACGACGAGCCGGAGGCGACGGCCCCGGCACAGACCGGGTCCGACGCGGCCGGGGACGGCGCCGAGGAGAGCGCCGACGCCGGTTCCGGTGACATGACCCAGGAGACCGAGGGCGACGACATGGCGGAGGAGACCGCCGAGGAGACCGAGGAGGCCCCGGTCGCCGACGGTGACGTGCCGCCGCTGGAGGACATCTGGTCCGACGTCATCGAGAACGCCAACTCGGCCGAGTCGATGACCGCCACCATCTCCGGCTCGGACGGCACGATGGCCATCGACGCCACCCTGACCGGGCAGCTCGACGACTCCAACTTCCAGGTGGACGCCACCATCGACGACGGCGAGGTCTCGATCATCGCCGACGGCGAGACCTACTACATCAACGGTGACGAGGGCTTCTGGGGGATGGCCGGGGCGCCGGACGCCGGGTCCTTCGCCGGTCAGTGGATCGAGGCGCCGGCCGAGATGGGCATCGGCGACACCTTCTCGCTGTCCTCCCTGTGGAGCGACTTCTTCGCCGAGGTCCCGCAGGACGGCTCGGACCTGCAGACCTCCACCGCCGAGCTGAGCGACCTGGACGGCGTCGAGGCCTACCACTACGTCATCGACGGCCAGGACGCCGAGGTCTGGGTGTCCGCGGACGGCGAGCAGAACCTGCTGCGGGTGCTCATCGGCGAGGGCCAGGAGCAGGACATCGAGCTGACCGTCTCCGACTGGAACGAGACCGAGCCGGTGGAGCCGCCGGAGGACGCCGTGCCCGCCGAGGAGCTCATGGGCGGCTGAGGTCCTCCTCCGCGTCGACCTGCACGGCCGCTCCGGTGAACTGGGCGTCGTGCAGGCGCGCGTAGGCACCGTGCGCGGCGAGCAGCTCGTCGTGGGTGCCCTGCTCGACGATCTGGCCGGACTCCATCACCAGGATCAGGTCGGCGTCCCGGATGGTGGACAGCCGGTGCGCGATGACGAAGCTGGTGCGGTCCGCCCGCAGCCGGGCCATCGCCTCCTGCACCAGCAGCTCGGTCCGGGTGTCCACCGAGCTGGTGGCCTCGTCGAGGATGAGCAGTGACGGCTGGGCGAGATAGGCCCGGGCGATCGTGATCAGCTGCTTCTCGCCGACCGAGACGGTCGACCCCTCGTCGTCCAGCACCGTGTCGTAGCCCTGCGGCAGGTGCTGGACGAACCGGTCCACGTGCGCGGCCTCGGCGGCCTCGCGGACCTCCTCGCGGGTGGCCTCGGGCCTCCCGTAGGCGATGTTGTCGGCGATGCTGGCCTCGAACAGCCAGGTGTCCTGCAGCACCATGCCGACCCGGGAGCGCAGGTCGCGCCGCGTCATCGAGGTGATGTCCCGCCCGTCCAGGGTGATCCGGCCCCCGTCCAGCTCGTAGAAGCGCAGGACCAGGTTGACCAGGGTCGTCTTCCCGGCCCCGGTCGGCCCGACGATGGCCACCGTCTGCCCCGGCTCGGCCACCAGCGACAGGTGCTCGATCAGCGGCTCCGGGCCGTAGGAGAAGGACACGTCCTCGAAGGCGATCCGGCCGCCCCGGCCGCGATGCCCGGCGGGCTCGGCGTCGACCGCGTCCGGACGCTGCTGCTCGGCGTCCAGCAGCTCGAAGACCCGCTCGGCCGAGGCGATGCCGGACTGGAGCAGGTTCGCCATCGAGGCGACCTGGGTGACCGGCTGGGTGAACTGCCGGGAGTACTGGATGAAGGCCTGCACGCTGCCCAGCGAGAGCTGCCCGGAGGTCACCCGCAGCGCGCCGACCACGGCGACCAGCACATACCCGAGGTTCCCGATGAGGAACATCGAGGGCATGATGATGCCGCTGGTGAACTGGGCCCGCCAGGTCACGTCGTAGAGCTGGTCGTTGATCTCCCGCATCCGCTTGCTGACCTGCTCGCGGCGGCCGAAGACGGTCACCAGCTCGTGACCGGTGAAGGCCTCCTCGATCTGCCCGTTCAGGGTCCCGGTATGCGCCCACTGGGCCTTGAACAACTTCTGGCTGCGGCGCGCGATCAGCACGGTGACCAGCACCGACAGCGGGATCGTCACCACCGCGATCACGGTCAGCACCGGGGAGATCCAGAGCATCATCGCCAGGATGGCGACGATGGTGACCAGCGCGTTGAGCAGCTGACCGAACGTCTGCTGCAGGGTCTGCTGCAGGTTGTCCAGGTCGTTCGTCACCCGGGACAGCGTCTCCCCCCGAGGCCGCCCGTCGAAGTAGGCCAGCGGCAGCTCGTGCAGCTGGTCCTCGGCGTCGGAGCGCAGGTCGCGCACGGTGCGGATGGAGATCCGGTTCAGCAGCCGGGTGGAGACCCACATGAGCACGCCGGAGGCCACGTAGAGCGCGATCACCAGCAGGATGGTGCGCGCCACCGCCTCGAAGTCGATGCCCTGGCCGGGCACCAGGAACGGGGTCCCGGCGACCAGGTCGGCCTGGGTGTCCTGCCCCTGCTCGCGCAGGGCAGCGACGGCCTCCTCGGTGGTGGACCCGGCCGGGAGCCGGGCGCCCAGGAAACCGGCGAAGACGTAGTCGGTGGCGCGCCCGAGGATCCGTGGCCCCAGCGTGGCGAGCACCACGGCGGTCAACGCGACCCCGGAGGCGAGCAGGATCAGCAGACGGTACGGGCGGAGCCGACCACCGAGGCGGGCGGCGGAGGCGCGGAAGTCGCTCGGCTTGTCGACCGGTGCAGCCATCCCGTGCTGGGCACCGGGCCCCCGGCGCGGTGTCCCGCCCTCCGGGGCGCGGCTGGTGCGTTCGCTCATACCGCGACCTCCCCGACCTGCTGGGAGCGGACGATCTCGGCGTAGGTGGGACAGCTCCCGAGCAGCTCGGTATGCGTCCCGGTGCCCACCACCCGCCCCTGGTCCAGCACCACGATCTGGTCGGCGTCCAGCACCGTGGAGATCCGCTGCGCGACGACGATCACGGTGGCCTCCCGGGTCACCGGTCCCAGCGCCCGCCGCAACCGGGCGTCGGTGGCGAGGTCCAGGGCCGAGAACGAGTCGTCGAACAGGTAGACCCGTGGGCGGGCGACCAGGGCACGGGCGATGCAGAGCCGTTGCCGCTGGCCACCGGAGACGTTGGTGCCGCCCTGGGCGATCCGGTGCTCCAGCAGCTCGGGGAAGGTGCGCACGAAGTCCTCGGCCTGGGCGACCCGCAACGCCTCCCACAGCTCGTCGTCATCGGCCTCCGGGTTGCCGAACCGCAGGTTGGAGGCCACCGTCCCGGAGAACAGGTAGGGCCGCTGCGGCACCAGGCCGGTCATCGACCACAGCGCCTCCGGCGCCAGCTCGGTGACCGGCACCCCGTCGATGCTCACCTGCCCGTCGTCGACGTCCGCCAGCCGGGGGATGAGCCGCATCAGCGTCGTCTTGCCCGAGCCGGTGCCACCCACGATCGCGGTCGTGGTCCCAGGCCGCGCCACCAGGGAGACGTCGTGCAGCACCGGGGCGTCCGCCCCCGGGTAGGTGAAGTCGACCTCGGCCAACGTGACGGTGCCCGACGGGCCGGCGCCACCGGGCGAGCCGCCCGGTGACGAGCCGTGCGGCTCGGGCGGCGGCACCACGGTGGACCGGGTGTCCAGCACCTCGCTGATCCGCTCGGCCGAGACGGCGGCGCGCGGCAGCATGGTTGCCACCATGGTCGCCATCATGATCGACATCAGGATCTGGATCAGGTAGCTGATGTAGGCGGTCAGCGCGCCGACCTCCATGGCTCCGGCCTCCACCCGCTGGGCGCCGAACCAGATGACGGCGACGCTGGAGAGGTTCATCACCAGCATCACCACCGGGAACATCAGCGCGAGCAGGTCGCCCACCCGGATGCCGATCCGGGTGAGCTCGGTGTTGGTGCGGCTGAAGCGCTGCTGCTCCTCGGGCTCGCGGGTGAACGCCCTGATCACCCGGATGCCGGTGATCTGCTCGCGCAGCACCCGGTTGACGGCGTCCAGCTGCGTCTGCTGGGCCCGGAAGAGGGGCACCATCCGGCGGATGACCAGGGTCATCGCGAGCAGCAGGGCGGTGACGGCCACGGCGATCAGCGGGGACAGGCCGACGTCCTGCCGGATCGCCATCACGACGCCCCCGACCGCGGTGATCGGGGCCGCGACGAGCATCACCAGCGCCATGAAGGTGACCTGCTGCACCTGCTGCACGTCGTTGGTGCTGCGGGTGATGAGCGAGGGTGCCCCGAACTGGCCCATCTCCCGCGAGGAGAAGGTGAGCACCCGGTCGAAGACCGCGGCCCGCACGTCCCGGCCCACCCCCATGGCGGTCCGGGCGGCCGCCCAGGTGGCGGCGATCTGGGCGATGGCCTGCACCGCGCTGACCGCGAGCATCAGCGCGCCCACGCGCCAGATGAAGGGCAGGTCGGTCTGCACGATGCCCCGGTCGATGATGTCGGCGTTCAGGCTGGGCAGCAGCAGGCTGGCGAGCGCGGCGACCAGCTGCAGCACCAGGACCACGGCGACCAGGCCTGCGTAGGGCCGCAGGTGGCGGCGCAGGAGTCGGGTGAGCACGACTCGATTGTGCACCCGCCTGCTGCGGGGAACGGCGCAGCACCGTACTCCCCTCCGGCTCCATCAGGGTTCCGTTGCGTCAGGTAAAGAGGCATCGTGACGGGATCGTGATGTTTTCGTGATGTAGGTCACGTCGCTGTCACGTAGCCTCGCTCGTGGTCCCGTCCTTCCTGCGTGGGCCATGGGTTCTAGAAGGAGATCATTCGTGACCAGCAGAAAGCCCGGGACGCCCTCGTCCCGCCGTGCTCTCTCGGGTGTCGCGGTCCTCGCGCTCGCCGGTGCCACCTTTGCACCGCTCAGCGCGTCAGCGACCGACGACTCCCTCGTCGCCCCGGGATCACCGGCGCCGGAGAGCAAGATCCACGACAACGAGGCCTCGGGCGCGGAGGTCGTGCCCAACCGGTACTTCGTCCAGCTGGCCGGGCCCAGCACCACCGAGGGTGGCTCCCTGGCCGCCATCGAGAGCTCGCGCGAGCAGTTCCTCAGCAACGCCGCCGCCGCGGGCGCGCAGGTCCAGGTCGACTCCGAGTTCGACTCCCTCTGGAACGGTGTGAGCATCACCGTCGCCGAGGGGTCCTCGCTGGTGGACCTGGCCGCGTCCGACTCCGTGGTGGCGATCTTCCCGGTCGGCGTCATAGACGCCCCGGAGCGCCCCGAGACCACCGAGATCGCGCCGGACATGTTCTCCGCGGTCACGATGACCGGGGCCGACATCGTGCAGAGCGAGCTCGGCTTCACCGGTGAGGGTGTGCGGATCGGCATCATCGACACCGGCATCGACTACGACCACCCCGACTTCGGGGGCAACGGCAGCCCGGACAGCACCACCTACCCCACGGAGAAGGTGGCCTTCGGCTACGACTTCGTCGGTGACGCGTACAACGCCGACCCGGGTGCGGGCGAGGGCTACAACCCGTTCCCCGTCCCGGACGAGGACCCCGACGACTGCCAGGGTCACGGCACCCACGTCGCCGGCATCGCCGCCGCCGACGGTGAGGTGACCGGTGTCGCCCCCGGCGCCACGCTGGGCGCCTACCGCGTCTTCGGCTGCGACGGCTCCACGGACGCCGACATCATGCTGCACGCGATGGAGAAGTCCCTCGAGGACGAGATGGACGTGGTGAACCTGTCCATCGGTTCTGCATTCTCCGCGTGGAAGGAGTACCCGACCGCCCAGGCGACGGACGCTCTGGCCCGTGAGGGCGTCGTCGTGGTGGCCTCCATCGGCAACTCCGGCGCCAACGGTCTGCACTCGGCCGGCGCGCCCGGCACCGGCGCGGACACCATCGGTGTCGGCTCGGTCGACAACGCGATGTACGCGGCCAGCTTCTTCCTCGACGCCGAGGGCAACGAGGTCCCCTACGCGGTCGGTACCCCGGCCCCGGCGCCGCCCACCTCGGGCGACACCCCGGCGGTCGCGGTGCACGAGGCCGGCACCGAGGCCGCCCAGGCCTGCGGGACCGACCCGTTCACGGCGGAGGAGAAGGAGCTCATCGAGGGCAACTACGTCCTCATCCAGCGTGGCGTCTGCACCTTCCACGAGAAGGCTCGCAACGGCCAGGAGGCCGGCGCCGCCGGTGTCCTGCTCTACAACAACGCGCCCGGCGTCACCAGCCCCAGCCTGACCGGCGACCCGGCCATCACCGTCCCCACGGTGATGGTGACCCAGGCCGACGGTGAGTCGCTGGTGGAGCAGTCCCTCGGGACCCCCAGCACCATCACCTGGACCGAGGGCGAGACCCAGGTCCCGAGCCCGACCGGTGGCCTGATGAGCTCCTTCAGCTCGTTCGGCACGATGGCGGACACCACCTTCAAGCCGGACCTCTCGGCCCCCGGTGGCCAGATCTACGCCACCTACCCGCTGGAGATCCAGCCCTACGCGACCCTCTCGGGCACCTCGATGTCGGCCCCGCACGTTGCGGGTGCGGCGGCGCTGATGCTCGAGGCGGACCCGTCGCTGGGTGTCGCCGAGGTCAAGCTCAAGCTGCAGAACAGCTCCGAGCAGCTCGACCTGAGCATCGCCCCGACCGCCGGCCTGGAGGTCGTGCACCGTCAGGGCGCCGGCATGATCCAGGTCGACGACGCGATCCTCGCCGAGGCGATGATCGAGCCGGGTCTGGTCCAGCTGGGCCAGCAGCTCTCCGGTGAGACCACCACCCAGTCGGTGACGCTCACCAACACCACCGACGAGGAGAAGATCTACACCGTCGAGCACGAGGCGGCCGTGGCCACCTCGGGCACCGCGAACGAGTGGGGCTACTACGTGGCCGGCGCCGACGTGGTCGTCGCCCCGTCCGTCGTCGTCCCCGCTGGTTCCAGTGTCGAGGTGCCGATGACGATCACCTCGCCGACGATCGAGGACGAGATGGGTCCGATCTACGGTGGCTACGTCTCCTTCACCTCCGGTGAGGGCGACACCGAGGACACCTACTCGGTGGCCTACGGCGGCTACGCGCACGACCTGCAGTCCGTCGAGGTGCTGGCCGACATGGTCGACGCCGACGGCAACGTCACCCAGGAGCTCCCGGCGCTGGGCGTCGTGGGCGACTGCGACCTCTACCTCGGCTACGAGTGCTACGACGCCGAAGGCACCTACGACATCGTCGGTGACGGCTACACCTACTCCATGGAGCAGGACGACGCCCCGCAGTTCCTGGTGCACTTCGAGCACCAGGCCCGCAAGATGGAGTGGGAGGTCTTCGAGGCCACGGCCGAGGGCGCCAAGGGCGAGTCCCTGGGCACCGTCGCCGAGGTCGACTACCTCGCGCGCAGCGCCACCCGCAACGGCTTCTCGGCCTACCCGTGGGACGGCATGGTCATCGACGAGAACGGGGCCAAGGTCCGGGTCGAGGACGGCAGCTACATCATGGAGATCGTCGTCACCAAGGCCAGCGCCTGGAACGACGACCGTGAGCCGCTGACCGAGACCTACACCAGCCAGGCCTTCGGGGTGGCGTTCGAGGGCTTCGGCACCATCGACCGTCCCGCCGTCGACCGCACGCTGGGTCACACCCGTTTCGCGACGGCCTCCGAGCTGGCGGTCGAGCAGTTCCCGAACGGTGTCGACACGGTCTACGTGGCCAACGGCTACATGTTCCCGGACGCCCTCGCCGGTGGTGCCCTCGCGGGCTCCCAGGAGGTCCCGGTGCTGCTGACCCGTGAGGGCGACCTCCCGGGCGCGACCCGGATGGCGCTGCAGCAGCTCCAGCCGGAGCAGATCGTGGTGCTCGGTGGCAGCGGCGTCGTCAGCGACGACGTCGAGACCGCGCTCAGCGAGTACGCCGAGGTCGAGCGGATCGAGGGTCTGGACCGTTACGTCACGGCCGCCCGCGTGAGCGCCTCGCACGAGTCCGCCGACACGGTCTTCCTGGCCAGCGGCATGGACTACCCGGACGCGCTCGCGGCAGCGGCTGCTGCGGGGATGGAGGACGCCCCCGTCCTGCTGACCCGCCCGGACGCCCTGCCGGGGTCGACGGTCAACGAGCTGGAGCGTCTGGCTCCGGAGACCGTGTACGTCATCGGTGGCTCCAACGCGGTCTCGACCGACGCGGCCGACGAGGCCGACGAGTACGCGGGCGAGGTCATCCGCCTCGGTGGTTCGCAGCGTTACAGCACGGCCGCGATGGTCGCGGACGAGTTCTTCCCGACCCCGGCCCCGGGCGCCTTCCTGGCGACCGGGCTGGACTTCCCGGACGCCCTCGCGGCGGCCCCGGTGGCGGCGATGAACAACATGCCCGTGCTGCTGACCCGTCCGGCCGAGATGCCGGCCGCCACGACCAACGCGCTGATGGCGCTGCGTGCGCAGAGCGTGCAGATCGTGGGTGGCTACGAGGCGATCAACCAGAGCGTCCAGGACGCGCTGGAGGCGATGGTCTACCCGTGAGGTCCTGACCCCACGGTGTGAGACCCACCCGCACGGAACCCCCCGGAGCCTCGTGCTCCGGGGGGTTCCGTGCGTCCTGGCGGTACGGTCGAACTCGCGTGCCGCCGGAATGCGGCCCGAACAATCACGTGCAATGATCACAAAATGGTAACGCTGAGGAAATCGAAGAAGATTGTCGCTGTCGCTGCCGCGTGCTTGGTGGCCATACCCGCCGCCGGGGGGACGGCTCACGCCCAGCCGGGCGGGACAACCACGGCTGTCTCCTCGCCTCCGACGGTGGACAACACGCCCGCCCCGAACTGCGTCAAGGTCATCGACCGTTGGCGAGACGGTACGAGCCCGCACGTCGCCATCCGCAACGACTGCCGCAGCAGCCAGCGGGTGAAGGTCATCTGGGCCTACGGGAGTGACTCCGAGTGCATCCAGCTGGTGCGTGGGCGTGCCGTCCAGCACGGCAGCGGCGCGTTCGCGAGCTTCGACGGCATCGCTCGCTGCTGAGCAGTACCGAGATCGCGCGGAGGGCCTGCGTGGCTGGGCCGACCTGGTCAGGACAGGTATGCCGCGAGCCGGTCCAGGCCCTCCACCCCGAGCACCTCGCCCGGGAGCAGCGGCACCTGCAGCAGCGGTAGCCCGGGCAGCTCCTCGGTGAGCTGTTCGACATACCGCTCCTCCAGCACGTGCCGGGCGGCCAGCAGCTCTCCCGCGTCGGCGGGTGAGCGCTTGTTGACGACCAGGGCTCCGACGCCCATCCCCGCCCGGGTGAGCTGGGCGTGCAGCTCCACCGACTCCAGGACGGGCAACCGTTCGGCGGCCAGCACGATGACGAAGGCGCTGCGTCGCGCGTCCTGCAGCACCTCCCGGAGGTCGGTGAAGCGGGCCTGCCGCCGGTCCAGGATGTCCCGGATCTCGGCGTCCCTGCGGGCCCGGCGGTCCGGGGGCGGATCACCACCGGACCGCCGGACGCCCACCGCGTCGGCGGCGGCCCGGTCTCCCCGGCCCCGGTCCAAACCGCGCAGCGCCGCCCCGAAGCGCGCGGAGCGGTCCTGCCGCCGGAGCAGGCCCTGGGTCCACGCCTGCATCAGCTCGGGCAGCGCCACCAACCGCGAGGTGTGCCCCGAGGGGGCGGTGTCGAAGATGACCAGCTCGTCCGGGTGGCGGCTCTGCACCACCTCGGCGATCCGCTCCAGCACCGCGGCCTCGTGCGTGCCCGGTGCCTCCCGCGCCAGGTCCAGGTGCTTGTGCACCTCCCCGCGCAGGTGCTCGGGCATCAGCCGCTCCATCGTGGAGCGGACCGCCGAGAGGTGCGCGTCGGTGGTGCGGGCCGGGTCGATCTCCAGCCCCCGCAGCAGCGGCGCCAGCTCGACCTCCTCGTCCCCGACGGAGCGGCCCCACAGGTGCCCCAGGTTGTGCGCCGGGTCGGTGGAGACCACCAGCACCCGACGGCCGGCGCGGGCCAGGGACAGCCCCAGCGCAGAGGCCACGGCCGTCTTGCCGACCCCGCCCTTGCCGCCGACGAAGAGCACCTGACGGTCGGTGGCGAGCTCGGTCAGCAGCACGCGACGTGCTCCAGCGGGCTGCGATCCATCCCCATCCGGCGGTGCCAGTCGTGGAACTGGTCGTAGACCACCGGCAGCAGCTCCACCGTGTAGTAGCTGGCCGGGTTCGGGACGCCGAGCGCCTCGGCCATGACGATCACCAGGAAGAGGTCGTCCTCGTCGCGCCGGGCCCGGGCGAAGGTGCGGCGGTAGGGACCGGCGTAGGCGTCCCGCAGCCCCGCCGCCACCTGCGCGAGGCGGCTGCGGGGCTGCGGTCCGGGCGTCATGCTCGCAGGGTATGCCCTCAGTCGCCGTCGCGACGTCGGCCGGCGTCCACCATGGCCACCTCGGCGTCGTCCTCGCCCTGGAAGTCCTTGGCCCTGCGCATCGCGGCGAAGGCCTCGACGATGACCCACAGCGCGGCCACCAGGATGATCACGTCCAGCACCAGCAGCAGCCAGTTCTGGGTGTCCCAGAAGGTGCCGAGCTGGATGAACAGGGCGTAGATCGTCATCGCGCCCACGAACACCAGCGGGATCAGCGCCGGCAGCGGGGTGCGCCCACGACGGATCAGCATGATCGAGATGATCGACAGCGTCAGTGCCGCCATCAGCTGGTTGGTGGTGCCGAACAGCGGCCAGATGAGCATCCCGCCCGAGCCGTCCGCGCCCGCACCGAAGGTCAGCAGCAGGGCGACCCCGACGGCGATGACGGTGGCGACCACCTTGCCCAGGCCCACGCCCATGATCTCGCCGATCTCCTGCACCACGAAGCGCTGCAGCCGGACACCGGTGTCCATGGTGGTGGCGGCGAAGAGGATGGCGGTGGTCGCCATCACCGTGGCGGCGAGCGACGTGGGCAGGCCCAGCCCGGCGTTGACGATCGCGCCGCCACCCTCGACGAAGGCGGCGACCCCGCCGTCGTTGAAGGCCTGGTAGACGGCCTCCCAGTCGGCGAGCGTCGCGAAGCCGGCGGTGGTGGCGATGATCGCGCCGAGGGCGAGCAGTCCCTCGCCGACGGCACCGAAGTAGCCGACGAAGCGGGCGTCGCTCTCCTTGGCCAGCTGCTTGGAGGTGGTGCCCGAGCTCACCATGCCGTGGAAGCCGGAGATGGCACCGCAGGCGATGGTGACGAAGAGCAGCGGGACGAGCGAGGGCGTCCCGGCCGGGACGTTCTCGTTGTAGGCCGGGGCCACGATCTCGGGGCGGGCCAGCAGCACCGAGCCGTAGAGGATGCCGAGCGCGATGAAGAGCTGCAGGCCGTTGATGTAGTCACGCGGCTGCAGCAGCACCCACACCGGCAGCATCGAGGCGATCCCGGCGTAGAGGAAGAGCAGCACGATCCAGGCGGACAGCGCCGGCAGGCCCAGCACCGTCTCCGGCAGGGCCAGCGGGATCTGGTCGCCGACCCAGATCAGTGCGTAGAGCGCGACCACGCCGACCACGGAGACCAGCGGCAGCCCCCACTTGAGGCGGTAGATGGCCTGCCCGACGAGCAGCGCCACCAGCAGCGCGCCCCAGGTCGGGATCACCGCGGTCGGCGTCGAGATCAGCAGCCGCCCGATGACCACCGCGAAGGCGGCGTTCACCATGAGCAGGAGCAGGAAGATGACGACCAGGAAGAGGTTGCGGCCGCGGGCGCCGATGTAGCGACCGGACAGCGCCCCGATCGACTGGCCCTTGTTGCGCAGCGAGGCCCACAGCGCCCCCAGGTCGTGCATCCCGGCGAAGAAGACGGTGCCGATGGTGACCCAGAGGAAGGCGGGCAGCCAGCCCCAGATCACGGCGACCGCGGGGCCGACGATGGGGGCCGCGCCGGCGACCGAGGTGAAGTGGTGTCCCCACAGCACGAACTTGTTGGTCGGGATGTAGTCGACGCCGTCCTGGAACTCGTGGGCCGGGGTGGGCCGCGAGTCGTCCAGCGCGTAGATCCTGGCCGCGAGGAACTTCGAGTAGAGAAAATAACCCGCCAGGATCATGGCGACCCCGATGAGGGCGAGGGTGAGCGAGTTCATGGTGTCTCCATTGACGACGGGCCCGGGCGGACGGGCCAGATCCTACCGCCCGGGCGTGTCGCGGTCAGCCCGACGCACGGACATCGACGGAACCCAGGGTCGTCCCGACGTCCACGGTATGCGCGGAGTCCGGGTCGCGGCTCACCTGCACGTCGACGTCGCCGAGCTCGCTGCCGGCCGTGACGGCATACCGCTCGTCGCCGGGCAGCCGCAGCGAGACGTCCCCGACGGTGGTGCGGACCCGGACCTCGTCCGGCGGTTCGCGGACGTCGAGGTCCACGCTGCCGAGGGTGCTGGTGAGCGTGGCGGTGACGGGCTCGCCCTCCAGCCGGACGTCGCCGGTCGTGGTCCGCGCGTCCACCGTCCCGGTGCTGCTCAGCCGCACGTCGCCGAAGGTGCTGTCCACCTCCAGGTCGATGCCGGCCGGCACCCAGACGGTGAGGTCGGCCGAGCACACCCCGAGGTTGGTGCCCGAGCAGGGTGCCTCGATGCTCACCGTGCCCTCGTTCTCCTGCACCTCGAGCAGCGGCCGGGACAGGGTGTAGTGGGCGTCCGACTCCACCCGGGGCGTCCGGGCCCCCTCGACGAGCTCGCGCACCTGCACGTCCCCGGCGGAGGAGGTCACCACCAGGCGGGTCATCGCGGCAGGCAGCTCCTCGGACTGTCCTTGTCGCTGCTCCAGCAGGGAGGGCACGGTCCCCATCGTCGTCCCGCCGACCATCAGCAGCGTCACCACGCTGCCGACGACCCGCAGCGTGGGGTAGGGCGGACGGGCCCGGACCTCGGTCACCCCGGTGCCGCCACCGACACCGCCGTTGCCCCGGCCGGTGCTCACGAGGCCTCCCCGTGGTCCAGCCACTGCAGCACGGCCAGCACCCGACGGTGGTCGTCCCCGGTCGGCGGCAGGTCGAGCTTGGTGAAGATGGAGGAGACGTTCTTCTCGACGGCGCCCTCACCGATGTAGAGCTCACGGCTGATCGCGCTGTTGGTCCGTCCCTGGGCCATCAGCCGCATCACGTCACGCTCGCGGGCGGTGAGCCGCTCCAGCGGGTCGGCGTTGCGGGCTCGGGACATCAGCTGGGAGATCACCTCGGGGTCCAGGGCCGTGCCGCCCGCGGCCACCTGGTGCAGGGCGTCGACGAAGTCGCTGGTGTCGGCGACCCGGTCCTTGAGCAGGTATCCCACGCCCCGCGGCCGACCCGCGAGCAGCTCGGTGGCATACCGCTCCTCGACGTACTGGCTGAGGACCACGACGGCGACCTCCGGCAGCTCCTCGCGCACCACCAGCGCCGCCTGCAGGCCCTCGGCGGTGAAGGTCGGGGGCATCCGGACGTCCACGACGACCAGGTCGGGTCGGTGCTCCCGGACGGCGACCAGGAAGGTCTCGGCGTCCGGGCAGGCGGCGACCACGTCGAAGCCGGTGGCCGTCAGCAGGCGCACGATGCCGTCCCGCAGGAGCACCGAGTCCTCGGCCAGGATGACGCGCAGGCTCATGACCCGATCCTCTCGCGCAGCGGCAGCGTGATGGCCACCGTGGTCCCGGACCCCACCGGGGAGTGCACGTGCAGGTGCCCGTCGACGGCAGCGACCCGCTGCTGCAGCCCGGTCAGGCCGCTGCCGCCGCCGACCACGGCGCCACCCTGCCCGTCGTCGGTGACCGTGATCGCCAGCAGCTCACCGGTGAGGCTGTTCGCCCGGGCCAGCTCCACCGTGGCGCGGGTGGCACCGGCGTGCTTGGCCACGTTGGTGAGGGCCTCGGAGACGCTGAAGTAGGCGATGGCCTCGACGGTCGGGTCCAGCCGGGTCCCCGGCAGCCGGGAGCTGACCGAGACCGGCACCGGGCTGCGGACGGCCAGCGCCGAGACGGCGGCGTCCAGGCCGCGGTCGGTGAGGATGGGCGGCACGATGCCGCGGGCGACCTGACGCATCTCGATGATCGCCTCCTTGCTGGAGGCGTGCGCCTCGTCCAGCAGCCCGCGGACCGTGCGGGCGGCGGCCGGGTCGTCCGGGTCCCGGTCCAGCGCGTCCCGGGCCAGACCCAGGCTCATCGCGATCGAGACCAGACGCTGCTGCGGTCCGTCGTGCAGGTCCCGCTCGATCCGGCGCCGCTCGGCCTCCACCGAGTCCAGGGTGCCTTCCCGGGTGGTGGTCAGGGTGTCCACCCGGTCGCTCATCGCCCGCAGCTGGGCCTGGGCGTCGGTGCCGATCAGCCACCGCGCCAGGGCGACGTCCACGCTGGACAGCCCCCGGGCCACCCAGGGCAGGCAGACCAGCACGACCACCCCGAGCAGCCAGGCCATCGTCATCCCGACCATGCCGGTGACCCGGACCGGCCCGACGAGGCTGACCCCGTCGGTGGCCCATCCCCACAACGGCAGCGTCGCCAGCAGCAGCCCGCGGGCCAGCAGGAAGAGGGTCACGGCTCCGCAGAACAGTCCCCACAGCCCGTGGATCCCGACCCAGCCGAGGGCCCGCAGCCGCTGCTCGTCGAGGCCCAGGACCCGCCGCCAGGTGGGTGCCGTGGAGTCCGGGCGACGCCCGATGTCGACACCGAGGAAGGCGGCCACCCGGTGCCGTTCCAGGCCGGCCAGCAGCCAGGCCCCCCACAGGGCCGGGGAGAGCAGCAGCAGCCCGACCCCCAGACCGGGCAGCGAGAAGAACCCGCCGATGGCGACCCCCGCGACCACCAGCGCGACCACGGCGGTGAGCATGCTGGTGACGGCGTAGCAGACGGCCCAGTACTGGTGCAGCACCCGCTCCCGCAGCCCGGGCCCCGGGGCCGGGGGGATGGTGTGCGGCGCCGGTCCGTCCTGCGGCACCGGGCCGTCCGCCCGGAGCAGGTGCCCGGCGGCGGGACCTCCCCAGGGCCCGTCCCCGAGGCGGGGCATGTGGGCCGGGTCCAGCTCGGTGGGTCCGGTCCGGTCCCCGGCGTGGCTCGTCATACGACCAACGTAGCCATCCCTGCGTGCGCGGGTGAGGCAGTGCACCCCCGAGGTCTGCGGGGGTTAACCCCCTCACCGCGGGCGCCCGTCGGAGGCTGCCCCTAGGGTCGGAGGCATGCGCATCGACCTGAACGCGGACCTGGGGGAGTCGTTCGGGGCCTGGACCCTCGGCGACGACGAGGCCATGCTCGGGGTGGTGACCAGCGCCAACGTGGCCTGCGGCTTCCACGCGGGGGACCCACGGACCCTCCAGCGCACGGTGGCGGCGGCGGCCGAACAAGGGGTCGTCGTGGGGGCCCAGGTCTCCTACCGGGACCTGGCCGGGTTCGGGCGGCGCTTCGTGGACGCGGACCCGGCCGACCTCGAGGCCGACGTGCTCTACCAGCTGGGCGCCCTGGAGGCCATGTGCCGGGTGGCGGGCACCCGGGTCGCCTACCTCAAACCGCACGGCGCCCTCTACCACGCGGTCGGCACGCACGAGCCGCAGGCGCAGGCGGTGCTGCGCGCCCTGCGCCGCTACGACGCGCAGCTGCCCCTGCTGCACCAGGACGGCTCGCTCGTCTCCCGGCTGGCGCGAGCGGCCGGGACCCCGGTGGTGACCGAGGCGTTCGCCGACCGCGCCTACCTGTCGGACGGCCGGCTCGTCCCCCGCGGGCAGCCGGGGGCGGTGCTGCACGACCCGGTCGAGGTGGCGGGGCGGATGGTCCGGCTGGTGCGCGAGGGGCGGGTCACGTCCGTGGAGGGGACGGACGTGCAGGTGCCGGCCGCCTCGATCTGCACCCACGGGGACAGCCCCGGCGCGGTCGAGATGGCCCGCGCGGTGCGGGCCGGCCTGGAGGGTGCCGGCCTCGAGGTCGCCCCGTTCGCCACGTCCACCAGTCCCGGCGGCCGGTGAGGTCGGGTATGCGCGGACGGCTGCTGCCGATGGGCGCGGACGCGGTGCTGGTCGAGGTGGCGGGCACCCAGGAGGTGCTGACGCTCGGCGCCGCCCTGCAGGCGGCGCCCTGGCGGGGGACGGTCGCCGAGACCGTGCCCGCCGCGCGGACCGTGCTGGTCCGGGTGCACGACCCCCGGCAGCTCCCCGGGGTGCGCAGCGGGCTGGCCGAGCTGCTCGCGGCCACCGAGGTCGGGACCACCACGCAGGAGCCCGGCGGGGAGCCGGTGGTGCTGCCGGTGGTCTACGACGGCCCCGACCTGGCCGAGGTGGCCCGGCTCACCGGCCTGGACCAGGACGAGGTGGTGCGGGCGCACACCGGGACCTCGTGGCGGGTGGGCTTCATCGGCTTCGTCCCCGGCTTCGCCTACCTGGTGGGCGGGGACCCGCGTCTGCACGTGCCGCGGCGGTCCACCCCCCGCACCTCCGTGCCGGCCGGGTCGGTCGGGCTGGCGGGTGAGTTCAGCGGCATCTACCCGCGTTCCTCCCCCGGCGGCTGGCAGTTGCTGGGCCGCACCGACGTGCTGCTCTTCGACGAGGACCGAGACCCGCCCGCGCTGTTGCGCCCGGGCACCGCGGTCCGGTTCGAGGTGGCCGGATGAACCCCGGGCAGCGTGCGTTGAAGGTGCTGGCTGTCGGCCCCCAGGTATTGGTGCAGGACCTCGGCCGTCCCGGCGTCGCGGACGTCGGGGTCGGCCGCTCCGGTGCCGCGGACCGGTCCGCGCACCGGCTCGGTGCCCGGCTGCTCGCCCAGGAGGAGTCCCGGGCCGGGCTGGAGATCCTGCTCGGCGGGCTCCGGGTCCGCGCGGTCGGTCAGCTCACCGTGTGCCTCACCGGAGCCCTCGCCCCGATGACCGTCGACGGGTCCCGGGTGCCGCACGGTGCCCCCGTCCTGCTCCCGGACGGTGCCGAGCTGGCCGTGGGGAACCCCACTCAAGGGCTGCGCAGCTACCTCGCCGTCCGGGGTGGGATCAGCGTGGACGCGACGTTGGGCTCCCGGTCCCACGACACTCTCTCCGGTCTCGGCCCGCCTCCGGTCCGGGCCGGGCAGCGGCTGCCGGTCGGGGCTCCGCCGAGCAGCCTGCCGTTCGTCGACCAGGCGGTGCCCGGGCCCGCCCCGGACCCGCTCGTCCTGGACGTGCTGCCCGGTCCGCGACGGGACTGGCTGGCCGACCCCGCGGCGCTCGCCGCCGCCGCGTGGACCGTCACCGACCGCAGCGACCGGGTCGGCACCCGGCTGGACGGGCCCCCGTTGGTGCGGGCGGAGGCATACCAGGACGCCGAGCTGCCCAGCGAGCCGATGGTGCGCGGCGCCGTCCAGGTGCCCGGGGACGGCCGTCCGGTGGTCTTCGGTGCCGACCACCCGGTGACCGGCGGCTACCCGGTGGTGGGGGTGCTCACCGAGGTGGGTGCCGACCGGCTCGCCCAGACCCCGCCCGGTCGGTCGGTCACCCTGCGCTGGGTGTGAGACGCCGGGACGCGAGGAAGGACGCGCCGGTCCCGTGACAGCCAGCGCGCCCTTCTCGACGAACACTCCGCCCTCCCGTGCGGCGGAGGTCATGTGGACGCGGGCCTGCAGGGGTTGACTGCCCGTTCCGACCCTCACCGCGGAGAGTGCTCGGACGACCCGAAGGCCGTCACCGGCAACGCTATAGAGCACCCGGCAAAGGTGGGGTATGCCTCGGGTATGAACTTGGTCAAGACATCCGGGGCGCGTCCGTCGGTGCCCTGACCCAGAATGGTGGCCATGCTGCTGCACCGGGTGACCACGACGTCGGAGCGGGTGCGGGCCACGCGGTCGCGCCTGGAGAAGGTGGACCTGCTGGCGCGGACGCTGCGCGACTCCGGGACCCCCGAGCCCGGCGACGACCCGGCGGACACGGCCCGGCGGATCGAGGTGGTGGCGGACTACCTGGCCGGGACCCTGCCGCAACGCACCGTCGGCGTCGGCTGGCGCGGGCTGCGCGAGCTCCCGGAGCCGGCCGTGGAACCGGCGCTGACCGTGTCCGAGGTGGACCGGGCGCTGACCGCCCTGCACGAGCTGGCCGGGTCCGGCTCCGCGGCCACCCGCGCCGCTCAGGTGCGTGACCTGCTTGCCCGGGCCACCGCGTCCGAGCAGCAGTGGCTCGTCGGGCTGGTCACCGGCGAGCTGCGCCAGGGCGCCGGCGACGGTGTGCTGCTGCCGGCGATCGCCCGGGCCGCCGACGTCCCGGAGGCGCTGGTCCGGCGCGCGGTGATGCTCGCCGGGTTCCCCGGCCCGGTGGCCCGGGCGGCCCTGGAGGGTGGGGAGGCCCCGTTGCAGCAGGTATGCCTGGAGGTGGGTCGCCCGCTGCGCCCGATGCTCGCCGGCTCCGAGCCGGACGTCGCCTCCGCGGTCGACGGCGGTGCCGAGCTGGCCCTCGACCTCAAGCTGGACGGGATCCGCGTGCAGGTCCACCTGGACCGCGACGCCGAGGTCCCGGTGCGGTTGTTCACCCGGAGCCTGGAGGAGATCACCGACCGGCTGCCGGAGGTGGTGGAGGCGGTCACCGGGTTGCCGGCACGGCGGGCGGTGCTGGACGGCGAGGTCATCGTGCTCGACCCCGACGGGCGTCCCGCACCCTTCCAGGTGACCGGCGCCCGCACCGCCAGCCGCACCGACCCGGCCGAGCTGGCGCGCACGACCCCGGTGACGACATACCTCTTCGACCTGCTGCACCTGGACGGACGCGACCTGGTCGACGAACCTGCCTCGGTGCGCTGGGAGGCGCTCGCCGGGCTTGCCCCCGACCTGGTCGTGGACCGCGTGCAGACCGCCGACCCGGCCCGGGCGCAGGCCTTCTTCGACGAGGTCGTGGCCCGCGGCCACGAGGGCGTCGTCGTCAAGGACCCGCAGGCCCCGTACGCGGCCGGTCGTCGTGGCGCCGGCTGGGTGAAGGTGAAGCCGCGTCGCACCGCCGACCTGGTGGTCACCGGGGTCGAGTGGGGCAGCGGCCGACGGCAGGGCTGGCTGTCCACCATCCACCTGGCGGCCCGGGGCGAGGACGGGGAGCTGGTGATGGTGGGCAAGACGTTCAAGGGGATGACGGACGCGACCCTGACCTGGCAGACCGAGCGGTTCCTGGCGCTGGAGACGCACCGGGAGGGACACGTCGTGCACGTGCGTCCCGAGCAGGTGGTGGAGGTGGCCTACGACGCGGTGCAGACCTCCCGTCGGTACCCGGGCGGGGTGGCGCTGAGGTTCGCCCGGGTGCTGCGCTACCGGGACGACAAGAGCGCCGAGGAGGCCGACGGCCTGGGTTCGCTGCGCTGAGCGGCGTCGTCGGCGGCCGCCCGGTCCGGCGTTCGGGAGTACCGTCTCGAGGTATGACGCAGACACCGGACGAGCACGACGTCGACACCCGCGCGAGGCTCCTCCCCGAAGAGGCCGCGGTGGGCAGCGACGCCTCGCACGAGCAGGCCGAGGCCATCCTCGAGGAGTCGCTGGAGCGGACCGAGGACCCCGAGGGCACCCGGCACGACTCGCAGCAGACCCCGGGCTGAGCGTCGCCCGATGATCCGCTTCCGGATCGCCCACTACCTGATGACCAGCCTGTGGCTGGTGCCGCTGCTGTGCGTGCTGGTCGGGATCGGTGTGTCCCTGCTGACCACCACCATCGACGACGGCAGCATGGTCCCGCAGAGCGTGAGCGGGGACCCGACGGCGGCCCTGCAGATCCTCTACCTGATCTCGTTCGCGATGCTCACCCTCACCGCGATCCTGCTCTCCCTGGTGGTGGTGGCGGTCCAGCTGGCGATGGGCACGTTCTCGCCGCGGATCGTGCGGCAGGTGCTGCACGACCGGCCGAGCCAGCTCGCGATCGGCCTCTTCGCGGGCACCTTCACCCACTCCCTGCTGGCGATGCGGCACGTGCGCAGCGAGCCGGACGGTGGCTCGGTGCCGGGGCTGGCGGTGGTGGTCGCGATCGTGCTGGTGATCGCCTGCATCGGCACCCTGGTCTGGTACCTCAACCACATCGCCCAGTCGCTGCGCACCGCCGCGCTGGTGGCCTGGGTCGCCCAGGACACCATCGCCACCCTGAAGAAGGTCTACCCGGACGGCGGGCAGCCGCCGGACCTCGCGCCGGACCTCATCACCGCCGAGCACGCCGGGGTGGTCTTCACCATCGGTCACGAGCGGCTGGTCGCGATGGCACAGGCCGCCGACTGCCGGCTGGAGGTGCTGTGGGCGGTGGGCGACTTCGTCCCCACCGGCGCGGCCCTGGTCCGGGTCGTCGGTGAGCCCGCGGCGCTGCCCCGCACGGCGGTGGCCCGGTGCGTCGTGCTCGGCCCCGAGCGCACCCTGAACCAGGACGTCGCCTACGGCATCCGGCTGCTGGTCGACATCGCCGGCCGGTCGCTGTCCGACGGGCCCTTCGCCGACCCGACCACCGTGGTGCAGGCCGTCGACCGGCTGCACGACATCATGCGGCGGCTGGTGCAGCGGGAGCTGCACGACGGCAGGTATGCCGATGCCGCCGGCACCGTGCGGGTGACCGTCCCGACGTTGCAGTGGGAGGGGTACGTGCGGCTGGCCTTCGACGAGATCCGCCAGGCCGGTGCCGGGTCCCCGCAGGTGTCCCGCCGGTTGACCAGTGCGCTGGAGGACCTGCTGCGGGTGGCACCGGAGGTGCGTCGGCCCGCTCTGGAGCAGCAGCTGACGCTGCTCCGGGAGCTGGCGGAGGCCCGCTCGGCGACCGACACGGACCGGGAGCAGGCCATGCTGGCCGATCCGTCCGGGCTGGGCTCCGCGGATCAGCTGGTCGCGCCGAACGCCTCCTGACCGGGGCCGGGCGTGTCGTCGCGGCGGCGGTCCTCGAGCCTCTCGCGGGCGTCCTCGAGACGCTGCATCACCGGGGTCGCCGCGACCCCGTGCACCAGGACCGACAGCACGATGGTGAACAGGGCCGTGGCCCAGAGCCACCGCTCGTCCTCGATGGTGGTCTCGCTCAGCGCGTAGGACAGGTAGTAGAGGGTGCCGACCCCGCGGATGCCGAAGAAGGCGGTGATCGCCCGCTCCCGACGCTCCAGCGGCCGGTGCACCTCGTCGTGCACCCGCCAGTGACCCACGCTCAGGGCGATCCAGCCGCTGAGCGGACGGATGAGCAGCACCAGGGACGTCGCGATCAGGACGCTGCGCCAGTCCAGGTACCGAAGGGCGCCGTCGGTGAGGCTGATCCCGACGAAGAGCAGCACCACCAGCGTCATCAGCCGCTCCAGGCGCTCGATGGAGCTGTGCATGTGCTCGTGGAACTCGTGGGTCCGCGCCGCCGCCCGGATGGCCATGGCCGCGGTGAAGACCGACAGGAAGCCGTAGCCCTGGGCGACCTCGGCCGCGCCGTAGGCCGTCAGCATCGCGGCCAGCCCGAGCAGCACCTCGCCGCGGGCGGCCAGGCCGGAGGCGCGGAAGGCGACCCGGGCCAGGCCCCAACCCACCAGCAGACCGACGAGCACCCCGATGGCGACCTTGCCGACGAGCTCCCAGGCGACCCAGTGCAGGCCCCACTCCGCCACCGGACCCGTCGTCGCGAGGAAGATCGCGGCATACACGAAGGGGAAGGCGAGACCGTCGTTCAGCCCCGCCTCGGAGGTGAGGGCGAACCGGACCTCGTCCTTCTCGCTGACCTCCTGCTCGCCCTCGTCCTCACCGGCGCCCTCGGCGTCGTCGTCGGTGGACCGGGACGCCCGGGTGCGGGGGCCCTCCACCTGCACGTCGGCGGCGAGGACGGGGTCGGTGGGTGCCAGGGCTGCGGCCAGCAGCAGCGCCGGGGCCGCCGCCAGACCGAGCCCCCACCAGCCCACCAGGAAGACCCCGGCGATGGTCAACGGCATGGCGATGGCCAGCAGCTTCCACGTCGCGGACCAGGTCGGCCAGCCGGAAGGACGGCGCAACGACAGCGGCCGGTCCAGGGCCAGGCCCACGCCCATCAGCGCGAGCAGCACGGTCAGCTCGGTGACGTGCTCGATCGTGTCCCGCTGGTCCACCGGGTCGAGCACGAAACCGTTCGGCAGAGGCATCAGGCCGATCAGGCAGCCGAGGCTGATGAGCACGACCGGGGCCGACAGCCACGCCCGCGCCAGGATGGTCGGCAGGATCACCGCGACCAGGAGCGTCAGTCCCCCCAGCAGGAAGACGGCGTCGACGCTCATGGCGCCAGTGTCGCACCGTCGGGGGCCCCGCGCCGCGCGGCGAGGTCCCCCGAGGTGGTGAGGACGGCTAGTCCTCGATGACGTCCAGACCCTGCTCCCGCAGCTGTGCCAGGTGGGAGAGCATCCCCTGCAGCACCTCGGGGTCGTGGCCCTGCCAGTCGTGCACCTCGTCGACGACCCGCAGCGGGTGCCGGGTCCGGTAGGACGCGGTGGGGTTCCCCGGGAACCGCTTGTCGGTCACGTTCGGGTCGTCCTCGAACGGGCCGGTGACCTCGACGACGTAGATGTGACCGCGTTCCCGGCTGCCGACGAGGGCCCCGGGCAGCTCTGCGCCCCAGACGGCGGTGTCCAGGAGCGCGCTGAAGTAGATGTTGTTCGAGACCCGGCCGGCCTGGAAGTTGGACGGCCGGCCGGGGACCAGCTCGGTGCCCAGCGGGACGGCGGACCGGGTGCCGTGGAAGAACGGACCCTGCACGTGGTCGCAGCTGTCGAGGGTGACCGGCGCCCGCCCACCGGGGTCGTCGCTCACCGGTCCGCCCGACGCACGGGCACGGGAGTCATTCGTAGCGCTATTTCCCTCCAGCCGGGCTTCCACCTCGGCTGCGCGGTCACGTGTCGCTCCGGAGGGTGAGGGTGAGGTGGGTGACGCCGCTGGGCGAGGCGACCGCCTCGACCGTGTAGTCGTCCTCCAGTCCTTCCAGGCCGTCCCAGAGTCGGACGCCGCGGCCGAGCACGACCGGCACCTGGACCAGGTGCGCATGATCGACGAGCCGTGCGGCGAGGAAGTCGCGCACCACGGTGGGGCCGCCCCCGATCCTGACGTCGAGGCCGCCGGCCGCCGCCCGGGCGGTGGCCAGGGCCTCGGTGGGCGAGGCGTCGAGGAAGTGGAACGTGGTCCCACCCTCCATCACCATCGGGGGTCGCCGGTGGTGGGTCAGCACGAAGGTCGGGGTGTGGAACGGCGGGTCCGGTCCCCACCACCCCCGCCAGTCAGGGTCGTCCTGCCACCCCGGCGGACCGAACTTGTGAGCGCCCATGATCTCGGCCCCGACACCGAGGCCGTGACGTCCGGCGAACGCGTCGTCGACGCCGACGGACCCACCGACGTCCGTAGCGTCGTCCGAGGAGGTCTGGAGCGCCCAGAACCGGGTGGCGAACACCCACTCGTGCAGACGTTGCCCCGCATGCCCGAAGGGGGCCTCGGCGGACTGGGGCTCACCGGTCGCGAAGCCGTCGAGCGAGATGGACAGGTTGTGGATCAGGGTGCGTGACATCGGTGCTCCTGCACAGGCGGGGTCGTTCTGGTGTCACTGACCCGGGTCGGAGGGCATACTCATCGGTTCCTGCTCGATCGCGCCGCCCCTGTCGCGGATCGGCCATGATGGGCCCTATGAGCGGTGCGCGAGCAGGACGGAGATGGTCGGCGACCCGACACCGGTCGCCGGAGCGGTGGGTCACCGCCGCGGGGCTGGGGGCGCTCGCGATCTTCCAGCTCGGGCTCGCCGCCGGTGCCCCGTGGGGTCGGGCGAGCTACGGGGGTGGACATCCCGGCGTCCTGCCCTACCGACTCCGACGCATCAGCGCCGGGGCGGTGCCCCTCTACGCCGGGCTGGCGGTGACGGTGGCGAGCCCGCGCACGCCGGTGCGGCTGCGTCGGCACCTCCTGACCGGGGTTGCCGGGCTGATGGGTATCGCCACCGTGATGAACGCTGTGTCGCCGTCCCTGCCGGAGCGGGCGATCTGGACGCCGACCGCAGCCGTGGTGGGCTTGTCCGCCTGGCGTGCCCGCCGCGACGGATGAGGCACGTCCCGCGTGGGCTCAGCGCTGGTGGGCGCTCTCCCACCGGTCGATGAGGTCCTGGGGCAGGCGGCCACGCTTGGGGTAGTCGAGACCCTGCTCGTCGAGCCAGGACTTGATCGCCTTGGTCTGGGAGGGGTCGCGACGGGTGGTGGGGGCGCTGCCGGACTGGCGGCGACCACCGACACGACGCCCTGCCTTGACGTAGGTCTGCAGCACGTTCGCGAACTCATCGGCCTCGTCCTGGGAGAGGTCGATCTCGTAGTCCGCACCGAGAAAGCCGAACTTGACGGTCTGCCCGTCCTGGCCGAGCTCATTTCCCGAGAGGTCCGAGACAAGGATGGTCTTCACCTTTTGCACCATTGTGGCTCCTACACCTTGGAGAGAAGAAGAAACCACATTCTAAAGGGTGAAAGGTCTGTTCAGCGCCAATCTGTCGCATCACCTGACGCCCACCCGGAATGGTGGGTCCCGGACAGAGGTTGAGATCACACCATGCCCACGCCTGCCGACTCCGACAATGAGGCTTTGACGAGCGACCCTGCGGCTCGTCTGGTCGCCGAGCACGAGGCCCTGACCACGCATCTTGCACGGCTCACCCATGACATGGCCGCCCTCGTCGACGCGTCTCGCGACTCCAACGCCGATGACGAGCACGACCCCGAGGGTCAGACCATCGCCTACGAGCGCGCCCAGCTGGCAGCGATGACCGACCAGGCCCGTGCCCACCTGCAGGACGTCGAGGCGGCGCAGCGACGGGTCGCGGAGGGGAGCTACGGCCGGTGCGACGTGTGTGGTGAGCCGATCGACCCGGCCAGGCTGGAGGCGCGGCCCACCGCCGTGACGTGCGTGCCGCACGCGAGCGCACGACCCACGAGGTGAGAAGGTTCACGGGTGACCGATGACTACGACGGCTTCGCGGACGCATACTCCACGGAGAACGAGTCCAACCTGTTCAACGCCTGGTACGAACGTCCCGAGATGCTGCGGCTGGCCGGCGACGTCACGGGCCTGCGGATCCTGGACGCGGGCTGCGGTTCCGGGCCGCTGTCCGCGGAGTTGCTGGCGCGCGGTGCCCACGTCAGCGGTGTCGATGCGAGTGCGGCCATGGTCGACCTGGCACGAGGGCGCCTCGGTGAGGAGGTCGACCTGCGGGTCGCGGACCTCGGTGCGCCCCTGCCGTTCGAGGATGCCGCCTTCGACGTGGTCGTCGCCTCCCTCGTCCTGCACTACCTGCAGGACTGGTCGGTGGCGCTCTCCGAGCTGCGGCGGGTGCTGCGTCCCGGCGGACGCCTGCTCGTCTCGGTCAACCATCCGGGTGCCTACCCGATCGAATACCCGAAGGCCGACTACTTCGCGGTGACCGAGTACTCCGAGGAGTACACGTTCGACGGTCGGACCACGGAGCTCACGTTCTGGCACCGCCCGCTGCACGCCATGGTGGACGCGTTCACCACGGCGGGCTTCCGAATCACGACCCTCAGCGAGCCGCCGCCGGCCCCGGGCACCCCGGCAGCGTTGTTGCCACCGATGCGGGGAGAGGCGTTCCTGTGCTTCCTGTTCTTCGCTCTCGAACGTCCGTGAGGGAAAAGATCCGGGAAAGGCGATCGCGCACCGCGAGCAGTGCAGGTGGCGGGGGTAGAAAGGTGACGGCCGACACGTCGCCGACGGTGGACGGGAGCGCCTGACCCATCACGACGAAGGTCGTGGGTGGGTCGCCGGTCCCCCCGGGCGGGCGGTTCTCGGAGTATGACGGTGGCTCGGTGACGACGGTGACCGTCCCGAGCAGGGCGTCTCGGGGAACCTCGACGACGGCGGTGAAGGTCCTGCCCTCGTCGTCGTGGGCGTCGCCCCGAGCGACCAGCCACGTCCGGGATTCCTGCTGGAAGGTGACGGTGATGTCGGTGGCGGGAGGCCCGAGGAAACCGTCCTCGGTGTGAGACCCGGCATCGTTGCACTCGGTGCCGAACGCCGTGCCACGGACGGTCACGGTGTCCCCCGGTGCGGCCACCATGGGGATGACCTCCGTCTGGGGGCCCGCACAGGCGGCGTCAGCAGGTGCCCGGTCACCGATCGTGAGGAGGAGCGCCGCCACCGCCACGGCGGCGTGCTGACGGGCAGGCATGACACTCGGACGGGTGGAACTCGCCCACCGTTCCCCCGGTGGCGCCTCGGTCGTGAGGGACCCGATGGAACGACGGCGGTGGTGGCGCGTCCGAGCAACGAGGCCCGCGTTCGCGGCATACCCCTCAGAGCAGGAGGTCGGAGGTCATGCGGAAGCACCGCGTGGTGGAAATGGCGGTGATCGGGGTTCTCTCGCTCACTGCCTGCGGAGAGCGGACGGAGACCGACGCCGGGCAGGGGCCGCCGACCGAGACGCTCGGCACGTGCATGGCAGACGGGCCCATCTACCGAAGGGTCGAGGAAGCCCTCATCGACACGGAGGTGGTCGTCGTCGGCGTCGCCGAACGCAGCACACGCGCACCGAGCAAGGGCGCCCCGGCAGGAGCCGACGAATGGACCGTCGCCATCACCGACGACCTCGGTGCCCAGGTGGGCGGGTCCATCGACATGGTGGCCGTGGCGGTCGATCTGCAGGCCGAGCCCTGTCGACCCGGCGTCGTCGAGGGGCGGGACTCCCTCTTCCTGCTGAGCAACGGTCGTGGCAGTGATGAGTCGCTCGTGCACTATCCGATAGCGGTCCTCGTGGAGACGGCCGACGGCGGATACGCCGACGTGATGCGGGGCCTCGGCATGCCCGACCTGCCCCCGGATCTCGGCACTGCTGCGGAGCTGTTCCGCGAGCACAACGCGCGGTCCTGAACGCCCCTCCACCCGGAGTGCGGTCGGGGTAGCCGGACCTTCATCGCCCTATAGCGCGATGAAGGTCCCGCTAAGGTGACCGCACTCGCTGGTGGGGTGCTCTCAGGCGTCCGGACTGGAGGTCGTGCCCGCCACGCGCTGGCCCTGCTCGTCGTAGCAGGGTGACGAAACGTCGAGGAAGACCCGGGCGTCGTCCTGGGGAGCGACGGTCACGGTGAACCCCTCCTCGTCGCGGTGGTAGGTCACCGTGGAGCTGTCCGGGGCCGGGCTGTCGATCCGCTCCCACCCGTTGTCGTCGAGCCAGGCCCGGACCAGCTGGGCCTGCTCCTCCTCGAGCTCGACGTCCTCCCCCTGAGACACCCGCAGCCCGGCACGCTCCGCCCAGGCGGTGATGTGGTCGTCGACGTCGAGCGTGCACATCCGGGTGTCCCCACCGTCCCCCGCCTCCTCGTCCAGGGGCGGCTTGTCCTCCAGGTCGAACTGGTCCCACAGGTCCTGCAGGATCGCCCGCACCCGCGGCGCCTGCTCTCGCGCGGTGGCCTCGTCGACTCGTTCGCTCACGCTCGCTCCTTCGGTGGTGGGGCCGGCCGGGGTGGTGCTCTCCTGGTCCGGGCCCCCGGTGAGGGCGCAGCCGCCGAGGAGCCCGGCGAGCAGGACCAGCGCCGCGCCGTGGCGCCTCACGGGGGATCCCCGAAGCTGCCCTCCAGGGGACCCGGGGCCATGATCATCGGCTGCTCCAGGTCCCACACGGACATCAGCTCCTCGATCGGCACCGGGTCGGTCCCGGGGTAGTCGGCATCGTCGTACACGTTGTCACGACCCAGCCAGAAGCCCTCCTCCTGGTAGGGGATGACGTCGCCTCCCGTGACGACACCGATGAAGTTGCGCCAGGCGTCCGTCCCGGGCTCCACGACGTGGCTGTGCGACCCGAACCCCTCCAGCAG
The DNA here is from genome assembly GCF_045032955.1 of Serinicoccus shuyuelongi. Lineage (NCBI taxonomy): Bacteria > Bacillati > Actinomycetota > Actinomycetes > Micrococcales > Ornithinimicrobiaceae > Serinicoccus > Serinicoccus shuyuelongi. The sequence continues at coordinate 291,038 of NZ_JBJFZU010000002.1, forward strand.
GGTGCCGTCGTCGAAGCGGCCGGTCTCCAGCCGGATGAACTGGTCGGAGGAGTTGGGGTCGTCGCCGTGCCCCCAGTCCTCCGGCAGTCCGACCCACCAGCGCACGTCCTCGGACCGTTGGGCCAGGTGGATGCTGTCCCCGGGGGCGGTCTGGGTGAAGCGCTGCACGTCCCGGGCCTCACCGTCCCAGGTCTGCGGTGGGTACTCCGACGGGGTGGTCGGTTCCGCGCCCCACGGGTCCATCGGGAACGGCATCGGCCGGTGCAGCCCCAACCCCGATCCCGACGGGGCGATGAGCAGGGTCCGGTCCACGTCCATACCGAAGACGTCGGCGAACCCGACGATGCCGCCCCCCGCGGAGTGCCCGACCGCGGTGACGGTGCGCTCCGACATACCGAGACCCTCGACGAAGCGCAGCAGCGCCTGGCCACCGTCCTCCGAGTAGCGGGTCTGGGTGGCGTCGCCGGCCACCGCGTTGGGCAGGTCGGTCCCCATCCAGGTGATCGAGCTGGTGTCCTGTTCGTCGGCCAGGGTGAGGATGCGGTCGGCGTAGCTCCCGATGTTCGACATGTCCGTCGTGGTACCTGGCACGAAGACCGCGACGTTCTCGCTGTCGAACTCCCCGTGCCACTCCGCGAAGCGCCCGTCCCCGCGAGGGTCGAAGAGCAGCACCGCGCGGGCGTCCGCGGGCAGGATCACCCCGGCGTCGTCGGTGACGTCGGCGAACCTGCTGCGGGTGGCAGGCTGCGGCTCGAGCAGCTCCTGGTAGAACCCCAGCCGGGCACGCGACCGGGCCAGCTCCTGGTCGCGCAGGCGGAAGTCGGTCAGCAGGGTCTGGGCCTCGTCGTGCGTCAACCCGTCGACGACCAGGTCGGCCAGCCAGTCCGGGTAGATGCCCGACAGCCGGTCGGTGACGTCCTCCCGGACGTCGTCGTTGTCCGGCATCGACTCCAGGACGGCCAGCCGCGCCTCCTCGGCGTCGATCGCGCTCTGGATCAGCACCCGGTTGGCTCCGGCCCGGTGCTCCACCGGTATGCCGTCCAGCCGGCCGATGAACGCGGGGTAGAGCAGACGCATCCGGCGCTGCTCGACCGGCGTCAGCTCACCCCAGTAGCTGCGGATGTCCTCGATGGCTGCGGGGTCGGCGACCATGCCGTCGGCGTCGAGGTCGCCCACCGCGTCCCAGAGCCCGGAGAGCACAGGGTCGTCGACGTCCTCCGGGGCGTAGTCCTGCGCCAGCACGGTGAGCAGACCCGGGTGCCGGGCCAGGAAGGCCTCCACCCGGCCAGGGTCCAGCTGGTCCAGCAGCGAGCGGATGTCCTGCGCGGTCGGAGGGTCCGGCAGCTCACCGAGCAGCCCCTCCTCCGCACGGGAGTCGACCACGCCGTGCCCCCGGAAGACCCCCCAGGCGTCGGCCGGGACCAGCGACCGGGTGAACGTCGAGGAGGAGCCGTGCGGCACCAGCGCCCGCAGGGAGCTCTCCACCGCGACCAGGCTGCCGTGGCAGGCCCGGTCCGCGGTCCGCAGGTCCTCCATCGGGGCCTGGGCGCGGTCCCGCAGCGCCTGTTCCTGCCGCCGCAGCTCCTCGTAGTCGGTGACCTCGACCTGCTCGCCGAGGTCCCCGCGCACTTCGGTCTGCGGCCTGTCGCCCTGCAGCGTGTCCCAGTCGGACTGGATCGTCCGCAGCGTGGCGCCGTGCACGGTCATCGCGTCGGCCAGGTCGACGAGGGCGCGGCCGCCGGCGTCCAGGTCCTGCTCCAGGGTGCGGAACGCGTCCTGCGAGCCCGAGCTGGTCTCCTCTGCACGGTCCGTCAGCCGGCCCTCCCACCCGAGCGCGGTCGCCGCCTGCCCGAGGGTGGTGCGCACGGTGGCCCGCTCCTGGGAGACCAGGTCCGCCGCGCTGGTCAGGGTGCCCCCGGCGGTGCGCACCGGCTCGGCGTCGCTGACCATCCAGGGGTCGATGCCCAGGCTCACGGCGACTCCCCGGTGGCGGCCGCCACGTTGTCGGCGAGGGTGTCCAACGCCGTGCCGAGGGTGCTCAGCTCCTGCCCCGCGTCGCTGATCCGCAGCCGTGCCTGCGTCTGCACCGGCGCCAGCAGGTCCGCGGTCCTGCTGCCGGTCAGCTGCTGCGTCACCGGCGCGACGCTGATCTCGCCGCGCCCCGTCGCCAGCGCGTCGGCCCCCTCGCCCAGGCGCTGCGCGGCGGCGCGGGTGGCCTCGATGTCGGCGTGCGGCATACCCTCCCCTTCCGATGACGTCGACCTGCACCCAACCTAACCTGGTCCCGGCCCCGTGACCAGGGTGTATGCCGGTGACCCTCGCGCGGGAGGGTCACCGGCGGGGGTGGTCAGGCGCGGTCGCCGAGCGCGACGATGTGCTCCGGCAACCGGGTGCTGCTGCCGTACATGAAGTGGTTCTGCATGCGCTCGGAGTAGCGGCTGGCCTCGGTGGTGCGGCCCACCGCCTCAGCCACCTCACGGACCAGCATGGGCGAGGCGCCGCAGCAGACACCCAGGTAGGTGATGCCCAGGGCGTGCGCCTCCCGGGCGAAGGCCCCGATCTCGTAGCGGTTGCACGCGAGGGGGTCCAGGGCGGTCGGGAACGTCCGGCCGTGCGGGGAGGGGACCACGGCACGCTCGTCACCGAGGTTGAAGAACGTGGGCTCCTCGTCCGTGGTCCGGTACGGGATCGGCAGCGCGCCCACGTGGCAGGAGACCGCCTCCCGGATCTGACGCAGCCAGGGCAGCATGGTCGACGGGCCGCGGAAGCAGTTCATCCCGACCACGTCCGCGCCCGCCTGCTCCAGCCGTTGGCAGGTCTCGACGATGCCGACCTGATCGGCCATCTCCTCGAAGGCCATCGGCGCCAGCGTGATGACGACGGGCAGACCGGAGGCCTTGGCCACCTCGAGCGCCGCCAGCGCCTCCCCGGCGTAGTAGAAGGTCTCGCCGACGATCAGGTCAGCGCCCTCCTCGACGGCCCAGCCGACCATCTCCTCGAACATGGCGCGGACCTCGCCCTGGCGTGCGGTGTCGGCCGGGTCCCAGATGTTGCTGTTGGAGATGTTGCCGGCCATCAGGTCACCTGGTCGCCGGTCGGCGACCTCGCGGGCGATCTGCAGCGCCGACCGGTTGAGCGGCTCGAGCAGATCCTCCTTGCCGATCACCCGCATCTTCTCCCGGTGGCCGTTGTAGGTGAACGCCTCCACGACGTCCGATCCGGCCCGCTGGAAGTCCAGGTGCAGCTGCCGCAGCGCGTCCGGGTGCTCGAGCGCGACCTCGGGAACGAACTCGCCGGCGCTGAGGTAGCCGCGCCGTTCCAGCTCGAAGAGGAAGCCCTCCGCGCAGAGCACGGTGCCCTGGTCCAGGCGCTCGGTGAAGGTGGTCGATGTCATGTCTGTCTCCAAGGGTCGGGTCGGTCAGGTGCGGGCGAGGGATGCGCTGGGCGGTGCGGCCTCAGCGGGAGGTCCGGTCAGCGGGGGCACCGGTCGTGGGCGCCGGTCCGCCCCCACCGCCACGAAGGTGTAGGCCGCGCGGGTCACCAGGGCCGGCTCGCCCTCGTGCCGCTCACGGGCCCAGGCCTGGACGGAGACCTTCATCGAGGTGCGTCCCACCTCGGTGAGGTCGGCATACACCGAGACCTCGTCGCCCACGACCACCGCCTGGTGGAAGGACATGCCGTCGACCGCCACCGTGACGGCTCGGCCGCGGGCGTGCCGGGAGGCGACGGAGGACGCCGCGAGGTCCATCTGGCTCATCAGCCACCCACCGAAGATGTCGCCGTACATGTTGGTGTGCGCCGGCATGGCGGTGACGCGGATGGCGGGTGGTTGTTCTGGTCGTTCCCACATGGGAGCCTGCTTCCGCTCTGGCCCGGGCACCCCGCCGGGCGGATCGACACGGCCGAGGCAGGTCTCCTGGCTCGCGGGTCGATGCCGTTCCCCGGGCCTTCCCGACCGGACTCCCGGTCAGTGACACATGTTGGGGGCGGCTCACCGCTCACAGTTGCGGGGGCAGCGCCGGATCTTCACCGGCTTCCCTCTTGGCCTTCCGCTGGCGGAAGGACCTCGACACCGCGATGGTAGGCGACGCCGCGCGTCATGGTGTCGGTGCCCACGGTTCACCGGGCGGGCCTGGCCTAGGGTCGGCGTGTGAGCAGCGGACGGGGAGTCATCAGCTACCCGCCGTTCGCCCGGCTCTGGCTCTCGGACACCGTCAAGTGGTTGGGGATCTTCACCTCGGGCCTGGCCCTGCAGCTGCTGCTGATCCAGACCCTGGACGCCGACCAGGTGGACCTCGGCATCGTCCGGTCCGCGCAGCAGCTGCCGATGCTGCTCTTCGGCCTCGTCGTCGGTGTCCTCATCGAGCGGGTGCGGCGGCGACCCGTGCTGGTCGCCGCCGACGCCACCTGCGCGCTCGCCCTCGGCGCCATCGGGGTGCTGGGCGTGCTGGACCTGCTGACCATCCCGCTGGTGGCGGCCCTGATGTTCGTCCTCGGGGCGGCGTCGATGTGCTCGATCACCGCGCACCAGTCCTTCCTGCCCCGGCTGGTGCCCACCCGTCTGCTGCCGAGCGCGAACGCCCGGATCGAGCAGTCGATGACCGCGGCCGAGTCCGTCGGCCCGCTGCTGGCCGGGGTCCTGGTGCGGGTGGTGACCGCGCCGGTGGCTCTCCTCGTCAACGCCGCCACGTATGCGGTCTCGGCCGTCCTCGTGTCGACCATCCGGGTCACCGAGGACGTGCCGCCGCCCGCAGGGAGGAGGCGGATCTGGCGTGACCTGCGCGAGGGCGCCCGCTACGTCTACACGCACCGGGTGCTCGCCCCGTATGCCGTCGCGCTGCACGTCTGGTTCTTCTTCAACTCCGCGATCCTCACCGTGCTCGTGTTCTACGCCACCGTCGACCTGGGGCTGGGCCCGGTGCAGGTGGGCCTCGCGCTGGCCTGCGCCGGGGTGGCCGGTGTCGTCGCCGCCGGGATCACCCCATTCCTGGCCGAACGGTTCGGCCTCGGCGTCATCGCCTGCCTCGCCGACTGGTTGACGCCGCTGGCCTTCGTCCTGGTCGCCCTGGCCCCGGTCGGGGAGGCCGGTCTGGTGCTGCTGGTCGTCGGCCAGCTGCTGTACGGCACCGCCAGCGGGCTGAAGGGGCCGTTGGACCTCAGCTACCGCAACGCCGTCACCCCGGACCGTCTGCGGGCGCGGATGAACGCGACGATCCGCTCCCTCAACTGGGGCACCATCGTCGTGGCCGCACCGCTGAGCGGGTGGCTGGCCGCGAGCTACGGGAACCGGACGGCGATCTGGGCCGGGATCGCCGGGTTGACCCTTGCTGCGGTCGTCCTCACCGTGTCTCCGTACCGGCAGGCGCGGATGTCCGACGCGGAGGACGACCGATCTGACGCGTAGGGTTTTCGTATGGCTGTGCAGGGACGTTTCCGGAAGGGCAGAGCCGCCGTTCTGGTGGTGTTCTTCGTCGGTGCCGCCGCGGTGTACTTCGGAATCTCGATGCTCATGGGAAGCCCCCTGGTCAGCGCTGTGATCTCCAGCCTCGTCTGGGCGGCGATCTTCGTGCCGGGGATGCTGTGGGTGAACACGAAGATGAACACACGGTTGGCGAACAAGTCGTCATCGTCCACCGGTGCCGATGACCGCGAAGAACACGCCTCGGAGCAGACCGGGGAAACGCGGTCGGACGAGAGATCTTCCGTCGTGGTGGGTCACCGTGACGGAGGTGGGTTCTACCGACGGGCGAGCGTCGTGCCCTGGGTCGACCCGGCCAGGGCAGCCGCGCACCTGACCGAGGTGTCCGCGTGGCGGACGACGGGGCAGCCGGACGACGGCACGGCGTCCCTGCGGCACGGCTCCCGGGCCTGGCTGCGGATCATGGGCGGATGGGACTGGACGCCCCGATCCCGGAGTCGATGGCCGTTCGCTGCTCAGCTCGTCGGTGACCAGGAAGGTGACACGCTCGAGGTGACCGTGACGGACAATTTCGGCCGATGGCTGGACCTGGACTCGTCGAGCGGTTCCGCAGGAACGAGGATGGGCGCGCACGGTGACGTCCTTCTCGCAGAGATCGTCGACCGGCTGCAGGAGCTCAGCACGCGCTCGTGAGCCACCCCGGGCCTCCTGCTCCCCACCCGATGGACCTATGCCGTTCACCCTGGTGTCATCCGGTGGCTGCCCACGCTTCCTAGCGTCCTGGCGGTGACCCCGAATCTCCGTACCCTCCGCTCCCGCACCGTCCGCTCGGCGCTCGTCGTCTCCTGCGCCCTGGGATTGGCCGCCAGCCCGGCCGTCGCCGCTGTGGTGGCCGAGCCCGTCCGCCACTCCGCGGACGACGCCGCCTTCACCCTCGACCCGATCGGCAGCTACGAGACCGGCGTGTTCGACGAGTCCGCCGCCGAGATCGTCGCCTGGTACGCCGCCGGTCAGCGCACGCTCGTGGTGAATGCGCAGAGCGGCACCGTCGACGTGCTGGACGCCGCTGACCCGACCACCCCGGTCAAGGTCTCGGAGATCTCGGCGGTCGGTGTCGAGGCCGCCGACGGGTCGGTGGTGCCCGAGGGGACGGTGGCCAACTCGGTGGCCGTGCGTCCCGACGGCCTGGCCGTGGTCGCCCTGGAGGCGCCGGAGAAGACCGACGACGGCTGGCTCCTCGCCGTGGACGTACGGCAGGAGGAGCCGGAGATCCTGGGGGCATACCGGGTCGGTGCCCTGCCCGACATGGTCACCCTGACGCCCCGCGGGGACCGCGCCGTCGTCGCGAACGAGGGCGAGCCGACGGATGACTACAGCCTCGACCCGGAGGGCACGGTCTCCGTCGTGGAGCTGCCCAAGCAGGTGGACGACCGCGGCCGATCGGCCCAGCACGGGTCCCGTGCGGTCACTCAGGACAAGGTGGGCACCGCCGACTTCCACGCGTTCGAGGGCAAGGACCTGCCCGAGGGGGTCCGCGTCTTCGGCGGACGGGAGGACGCAGGTACCGGCATACCCGACCGGCCCGTCTCGGAGAACCTCGAGCCGGAGTACGTCACCGTCTCCGACAACGGTCGCACCGCGTGGGTGTCCCTGCAGGAGGCCAACGCGCTGGCCGTCGTCGACGTCCGCAGCGCGACCGTCACCGACCTCCTGCCCCCGGGGACGGTGGACCGCCGGGACGTCGCCTTCGATCCGTCCGACCGCGACGGCGGGATCGCTCTCGGGACGTGGCCGGTCCAGGGCTTCCGACTGCCCGACGCCATCGACTCCTACCGGGTGCGCGGCACCGACTACCTCGTGACCGCCAACGAGGGCGACGCCCGTGACTACGACGCCTACTCCGAGGAGGCGCGGGTCAAGGACCTGGGCGAGGACGGCATCCCTCCCGTCTGCGACGGCGTCGCCGCCCAGGCAGGGATGAGCGTGGAGGAGCTGCAGGCGGACGAGAACCTCGGTCGTCTCACGGTCACCCTGGCCCAGGGCCTCGACGAGGACGCCGGCTGCTACGCCGAGCTGTTCACCTACGGCACCCGCGGCTTCTCGATCGTCGACGGCGAGGGCACCGTGGTCTTCGACTCCGGTTCCGAGTTCGAGGAGGTCATCGCCGAGGCGGTCCCGGAGTACTTCAACTCCAACCACTCCGAGACGAACCTCGAGGGCCGTTCCGACGACAAGGGCCCCGAGCCCGAGGGCGTCGTCCTCGGCGAGGTCGACGGCCGGACCTACGCCTTCATCGGCCTGGAGCGCATCGGCGGGGTGATGGTCTACGACGTGACCGACCCGACGGACGCGTCCTTCGTCACCTACGTCAACAACCGGGACTTCTCGGTCTCCGTCGAGGACTCCGAGGACGTCGACGCGGCGCTGGCTGCCGCGGGTGACCTCGGCGCCGAGGGCCTGGCCTTCGTCCCGGCCGCACAGTCGCCGACCGGGTCGCCGCTGGTGATCGTGGGCAACGAGGTGTCCGGCACGACCACGTTCTTCGAGGTCAGCGAACTGCGCTGAGGCGTGGAGACCCCGGTGTCACGACGTCTCGGTGACGGCCGGGGTCGGCTGCGACGCCGCCCAGGACGCGAGCAGGCGCAGCCCCTCGGCCGACGGTGAGCCGGGCTCGGCGGTGTAGACGAGGAGGGCCAGCCCGGGTTCGGCGGTGATGGCCAGCTCCTCGTAGACGAGCGTGAGCTCACCGACCACCGGGTGGTGGAACCGTTTGGTGCCGGCTCCATGGGCGCGGACGTCATGGTCGGCCCACAGCTGCCGGAAGGTCTCGCTGCGGGTGGACAGCTCGCCGACGAGGTCCTGCAGGCCGCGGTCGTGGGGGTCGCGGCCGGCCTCGGTCCGCATGATGCCGACGCACATCCGGGCGAACAGGTCCCAGTCGGGGTAGAAGTCGCGGGAGGTGGGGTCCAGGAACTGGAAGCGGGCAAGGTTGGGGGTGCGCCCGCTGTCGCCGATGACCGGGGAGTAGAACGCTCGTCCCAGGGCGTTGGTGGCCAGCAGGTTCTGGTGGGGGTCGCGCACGAACGCGACGGCGCCGGTCATGGACTCCAACGCCCACTGCAGGCTGTGGCGTGAGGCTGCCTTGGACTGTGCTCGGCGTCGGGGTCGACCTGAGGTGGGCATACCGTCCGCGGCTCTGGCCAGGTCGAACAGGTGGGCGCGTTCGGTGTCGTCGAGCTGCAGGGCTCGGGCGAGCGCTTCCAGGACGCCGGAGGAGGCGCCGCCGATCTGTCCACGCTCGAGCCGCGCGTAGTACTCGACGCTCAGCCCGGCGAGAGTGGCGACCTCGCTGCGGCGCAGCCCGGGCACGCGACGGGCACCGCTCGTCGGCAGACCTACCTGGTCGGGCGTGATGCGGGCGCGACGGGTGGTCAGGAACTCGCTCACCTCGTGACGGTTGTCCACGTCCTCGAGCGTATGCCGAGACATACCGTCGCCGCTCGCGTGAAGGGTGCCCTGTCAGTGCACCCCTTCGCAGGGACTCCCTCATGCCCTGCCGGACGGGTTCACTGGAGGAGTGCGGGCAGCAGCCCGCAGTCGGACGAGAGAGAGGCTGCACCTCCATGCGACAGGTTGTCATGCACGCTCCCGGGGACGTACGGGTCGAGGACCGCGAGGACCCCAGGATCATCGAACCCACCGACGCCGTCATCCGGCTGTCGGCGACCTGCATCTGCGGCAGCGACCTGTGGCCCTACCGCGGTGCCGAACCGGTCGAGCACCAGGTCATGGGGCACGAGTACGTCGGTGTGGTCGAAATGGTCGGCTCCGAGGTACGGACCGTGAAGGTCGGTGACTTCGTCGTCGGCTCGTTCTGGGCGTCCGACGACACCTGCGAGATCTGCCGGGCCGGCTACCAGGCCTACTGCGTGCACCGTGTCCTGATGGGCACCATCGGCACCCAGTCGGAGCTGGCGCGTATCCCGCTGGCCGATGGCACCCTGGTCGCCACCCCGGGGATGCCCGAACCGGGCATGATCCCTTCCCTGCTGGCCGCCTCCGACGTGCTGGGCACCGGTTGGTTCGCCGCCGTCGCGGCCCAGGCCGGACCGGGCACGACGGTCGCTGTCGTCGGTGACGGTGCGGTCGGCCTCCTCGGTGTCCTCGCAGCCAAGCAGTTGGGTGCCGAGCGCATCATCGCGGTCAGCCGGCACGCGGACCGGCAGGCCCTTGCCCGCGAGTTCGGTGCCACGGACGTGGTCGAGGAGCGCGGGGACGAAGGTGTCGCCCGGGTCAGGGAGCTCACCGGCGGGCTCGGCGCGCACTCGGTCATCGAGGCGGTCGGCACCCAAGAGGCGATGATGCAGGCCATCGGGTCGGCCCGTCCCGGCGGGCATGTCGGGTTCGTCGGTGTCTCCCACGACGTCGCCATCCCCGGCGACGCACTGTTCATGGCCGGCGTGCACCTGCATGGCGGACCCGCTCCGGTCCGACGGTTCCTGCCCGAGCTGATCCAGCTCATCTGGGACCGCACGATCGACCCCGGCAAGGTCTTCGACCTGACCCTTCCCCTCGAGCAGGCCGCCGAGGGCTACCGGGCGATGGACCAGCGCACCGCCACCAAGGTCCTGCTCACGCTGTGAGCCTCATGCCCGCATCCGGCACCACCATCCTCACCGTCGGGGTCGGTTCACTGGCCGGAGTCCTCCTCACGGGCTGCGCCGCCCGGGGTCCACTCCTCGACGAGGCTGACCAGGCCGGTCCGCCGGACACCAAGGAGCACGACATGACGATCTCGATCACGATCGGCGACGACCGCTTCACCGCCACGCTCGACGACAGTGCCGCGACCCGTGACCTGGTCGCTCAGCTGCCCGTCACGGTCGACATGGTCGACCACGGCGGTGTGGAGAAGACAGGTCGGCTGCCGTCCGCGCTCTCCCTGGACGGGCAGCCCGACGGTGCCGACCCGGACGTCGGAGACCTGGGCTACTACGCACCCGGCGGCGATCTGGTCCTCTACTACGGCGACCAGGGGTACTTCCCCGGCATCGTCGTCCTCGGCCGGATGGACGGCGGCGCGTCGGCGCGGATCGCGGAGATCGATGGTCCGGTCACGGCCACCGTCGAGGAGGTGTGAGTCCGTGGAGCTGAAGGACTTCCTCGAGCACATCCGCACCGGCGCGCTCATCGCCGGAGGTTCCGAGCAGCACCGCTTCATGCAGGACGCCGCCCAGGACGCCTTGCGTACCGTCGCGCAGATCAACACCGGATACCGCACGCCTGACGAGATCCGCGCCCTGATGACCCGCCTCACCGGGCGGGCGGTGCACGAGTCCGTCACGGTCTTCCCACCGTTCTACACCGAGTTCGGCAAGAACCTGTCCCTCGGCAACGACGTCTTCATCAACATGGGTTGCAGCTTCCAGGACACCGGTGGCATCACCATCGGGGACGGCACCCTGATCGGCCACGGCAGCACCCTGACCACCCTCAACCACGTCCTCGACCCCGAGCGACGCGCCGACATGCACCCCGCACCCGTCACGATCGGTCGCCACGTATGGCTCGGCGCCGGGGTGACGGTCGTCCCGGGCGTCTCGATCGGTGACGGCGCCATCATCGGCGCGGGCTCGGTCGTCACGAAGGACGTCGCGGCCGACACCATCGTCGCCGGGGTCCCGGCCCGGCTGATCCGGGAGACCGGGTTCCGGGCCTAGTCTGCTGGCCCTGGGAGGGGCGCGCGGGCGTCGCGCGGTGCACAGCGCTCGCCCGGTCGGCGCACGACGCTCGCCCGGTCGGCGCACGACGCTCGCCCGGTCGCTGACCAGCCGGTATGCCCGGCATACCTCCCGCGCACCTTTCGCGCGCCCGGCACCCCCGTGGCAGGCTGGGTAGTCCGAGACGCCCCCCGTGCCGACCAGGAGTCAACGATGACCACTGCGAACCTTGCCGCCAACCTCGCCGAGACCGCCGAACGGCACCCGGACCGTCCGGCGGTGATCCTGGACGACGTCGTCCTGCCCTACAGCGACCTCGAGCACTCGGTGCGCCGGCTCGCCGGGTGGCTGCGGGCCCAGGGGATCGGTGCCGGTGACCGGGTCGCGCTCATGCTGCCGAACGTGCCGAGCTTCCCGGTCCTCTACTACGCCACGCTCCGGCTGGGCGCGGTGGTCGTCCCGATGAACCCGCTCTTCCGCAAGCGCGAGATCCAGTTCTACCTGGAGGACTCCGGCGCCTCGCTGATCGCGGCGATGCCCGGGGAGGACGTCGAGGTGGCGGCCCAGGCGGCCGGGGCGCGGGTGCTGCCGATCGGACCCGACGGCCTCAGCTCCTACGTGCACGGCGACGACGCGGTCGACCCGGTCGAGGAGATCGTCGAGCGGGACGGCGCGGACACCGCGGTCATCCTCTACACCTCCGGCACCACGGGTCGCCCGAAGGGCGCCGAGCTGACCTGCGACAACCTGCAGAGCAACCAGCGCGCCACCACCGAGACCCTGCTGCACCTGGACGAGAACGACGTCGTCATGGGATGCCTGCCGCTCTTCCACGTCTTCGGGATGACCTGCGGGATGAACACGGCTGTCGCCGTCGGTGCCGCCCTGACGATGATCCCCCGCTTCGACCCGGCCAAGGCGCTGCAGGTCATCGAGCGCGACCGGGTCACGGTCTTCGCGGGCGTCCCGACGATGTACGGCGCCATGCTCGCCGCCGCCGGTGCCGCGCAGACGCCGCCGGACCTGTCCACCCTGCGGACCGCCATCTCCGGCGGGGCCAGCCTGCCGCTGGAGGTCATGCGCCGCTTCGAGGAGACCTTCGGCGCCACCATCCTCGAGGGCTACGGCCTGTCCGAGACCTCCCCGGTCGCCTCCTTCAACCACCCCGACGCCGAACGCAAGCCCGGCTCCATCGGCACCCCCATCCGCGGGGTCGAGATGCGCCTCGCCGGTGCCGACGGCCAGGACGTCGGGGACGACCCGGAGGCCATCGGCGAGATCTGCATCCGCGGCGAGAACATCATGAAGGGCTACTGGCAGCGACCCGACCCGACCGCCGAGGCCATCGACAGCGACGGCTGGTTCCGCTCCGGCGACCTGGCCCGGCGCGACGAGGAGGGCTACTACTACATCGTCGACCGCACCAAGGACATGATCATCCGCGGCGGGCTCAACATCTACCCGCGCGAGATCGAGGAGCTGCTCTACGAGCACCCGGCCGTCGCCGAGGCAGCGGTGCTGGGGGTGCCGCACGCCGAGCTCGGGGAGGAGGTCACGGCCTACGTCGTCCTCGCGCCGGACGCGAGCGCCACCCCCGAGGAGCTGATCGAGCACGTCCGCTCGCAGGTGGCGCCCTACAAGTACCCGCGCACCGTCCACCTCATCGACGAGCTGCCCAAGGGCGCCACCGGCAAGATCCTCAAGCGGGAGCTGCGCGAACGGGGTGACGCCTAGGGCGCAGGCTCACCGCTGGCCGTCCTCCTCGGCCAGCTCCGCCTCCTGGACGTCGGCCTCCTCGTCCAGCTCGGTGGCGCGGGTCCGGCACCGGGCCGCGTAGTCGAGCACGTCCTGGCGGAGCGTCCTTGCGTCCGTGCGCACCTGCCGCACGCCCTCGTAGAAGTCGGTGGCCGAAGGCCCCCACCACACACCGTCACTGCGGTGCGGGTAGCGCTCCAGCAGGGTGTCGAGGTCGTCGTCGAGCTGCCACGCCTTGGTGCTGATCGTGCGGGCTACCTCGCGCAGTTCCTCGGCCCTGGCCCGCTTCTGCGCCGGTGTCGTCACAGCAGGCTCACCCCCACCAGCATCGAGAACAGCGTCTCCGCCGGCCACGGGTGCAGCTGCAGCCGGTCTCCCTCGGCGACCAGCCGCAGGTGGCCGTGCCGTCCGGCGTGGATCCCGGCCAGCTGGTGCCCGGTGTCGGTCCCCAGCGTCCAGGTGAACCAGGGCTCTGCCCAGACCGCGCGCAGGTTGTCGTCGGCGTTCGCCGGCGGCGGCACGGTCGGATCGTCGGAACGGGCCGTGACCAGCTCCTCGGTGAGGCTCACCGGCGCGACCACCATCGGCCAGGAAGGGCCTACCTGGAGCCAGCCGGCAAGGTCACCGGCGAGCTGCATGGTCGGGAACCACATCAGCGTCCCGGAGGTTGCGGTGGCGAGCGCCTCCCGGCCCGTCGACGGGTCCCCCGCCGACCGCTGGGGGGAGTCGGTGGCCCACACCACCACCGTCCCCTGCAGGCGGGCCGCCTCGTAGGTGCCCGGCACTCCACCGGCGACGGACTCGACCCGGATCCGACGGTCCGCCGAGCGCAGCACGGTATGCGTGGTCTCACCATCGGGGGTCAACCGCCCGCTCCCGTCCACCAGGCAGGCCGCGGTCAGCCCCCGGACGGCGTCGGCGTCCTTGACCCGCGGCCCGCGCAGCCGCCCGCCGCCGGCGGAGGCGAAGGCGGCGAACGCCGACCGGGACAACGGCAACCCCTGCGGCTGCCAGGGCTGCGCGTCGTGCAGGCGACCGAGGTCCTCCAGCGTCTCTCCCTGAGCCTGCCAGTGCTCGTCGATCCGTGGTTCAGGCATCCCCGTCCTCCGTGGTGTCGCGGGTGTCGCTGCTGTCGACCTGGAGGGTGTCGACGGCGGCGTTGATGAGCGGCATGACCCGCAGGTACCGGTCCGCGTCGACGGTGGCCGTCACCGAGAGGGGGCGAGCGCCCTCCAGCCGGAGCCAGGTGGTGGCGCACACCAGGGCGTCCCCGGCCGGGTAGGTCACCAGCAGGCGGCGCCCGTCCTCGTCGGTCCACAGGTCCCAGGAGACGACGCGGTGCCCACCGAGCGCCACGAAGGTGGCTGCCGTCTCGGTCGCCACCGACCGGATGCTGCCCTCGGTCGGTGCGCCGAGACCGACCACGATGCTGGGCCGCAGCCCGAGCTCCTCGGACCACTCACCGGGGGCCAGCGCGAGCAGCACGGTGCCCTCGTCGTCGGGCTCCTGGGGGATCGGGACCCAGCCGTCGGGCGGCTGCAGGTGCACGGTCAGGTCAGGGGTGGGCATACGGGTCCTTCCAGGGTGGGGCCTCGCGCAGCCAGCGGGGTTGCAGGGGTCCGGGGAGCCACACCACCGCCAGCACCCCGAGGGCGAACAAGGGGAGGGCGAGGACGAGCATGACCATCCCCAGCGCTCGCGGGGCCAGCGGGGCGAGGGAGGTCAGCAGCCCGGCCGCGCCGAGGTAGAGCGGCGAGAGGTGCAGGGTGGGGCTGGGCCACGCGCGCAGCACCATGGGCCGGAACAGGCCGACCCAGGTCACCAGCCCCAGCCCGACCAGCCCGCTGCTGACGATCAGCAGGGGCCAGGAGAAGAGCGTCGTGGGCACGGTCATCCGAACAGCGAGTCCCAGGCCTTCTTGGCCCCGTCGGCGACGGCGCTGCCGGCCTCCTTCAGGGCGGTGCCCACGGCCTTGCCGGCCTTGGACCCGACGAAGGCCCCGATGGCACCCCCGATCAGGGCCCCGCCGACGGTGCCCACCACCGGGATCGGGATGAAGCTGCCGGCGACCGCACCGAGCTTGGCGCCGACCAGTCCTCCGGCGATCGCCCCTCCGCCCTCGGTGGCGGCCGAGTAGCCGGCTGAGGCCACGCGCTGCCCGGTGCTGTACTCGGGGTGGTACTGCTGGTCGTGCTCCCACTGCCCCGCGAACGAGTCGTACAGCGTCAACCCGGCACCGGCCACACCGAGGACACGTCCCCCGGTCCGGGCCCATGTCGGGGGTCGGCCCAGGGTCGGGCTCGTGGTGACGTTCGGCCCGGGCCGGTACGCCGCGTCGTCGGCCAGCGAGGTGATCCTCGGCACGCGCGGGTCGGCCGTGCTGCCCTGGGGGACCAGAAGTCCGCTGGGACGCCGGATGAAGCTCTGCCCCTGGTGCACGTCATCGGCGGTGGAGATGAGGCTGGTCAGTTCGCTGATCGCCCCGCTGGCACTGCGGACGTCGACCTTGGGCACGTAGAGCCGGAAGTTGCGGTACCGCTCGAGCAGGGCCTGCGACATCCCCAGCGGGAGCGCGCCGAACTCGTCGCTGCGCGCGATGCTCTCGATGTTCTCGGTGACGGTCCGGTCCTCGTGCGGCAGCAGGTTGCCGAAGTCGGGGAGCCAGTAGCCGAGCTCACGGAGCTCGGACAGGGGACGCTCGTGGTCGACGTAGTGGACGGCGTGCTCCCGTGCGGCGCCACCGAGCATGGCCAGCTCCTCGGCCATGGTCGCCGTCCTGGACCGTGCGGTCGGTGGGCCGTCCACCCACTGGTCCACCCGTTCGACCTGCAGCGTGATGTCGTCGCCGATCCCGCCGAGGGTGGTGCCCACCCCGAGGGTCGCCCCGGACATCGCGATGACCCCGTCAGGGTCGATCTGAACCGTCATCCCCGTCCTCCCTCAGATCTCCGAGGACGATGCTAGGTCACGGGACCCGCGGTCAACCGCACCGGCCGACGGTCCGGCGCCACCACGTGCCAGCGCCCGTCGTCGCGGCTCACCTGCACCGCGTCGTCGGCGCAGCGCACCGTCCCGGCCTCGCCGGAGAGCCACAGCTCGGTGGTCGCGCCGAGTCCAGCGCCGACCTCCAGCGCGTCCTCGGTCAGGTCCGTCAGCTCGGCGTTCGCGGACTCCAGCCGCAGCCCGCACGGCAGGTCCAGGCCCAGCGCCAGGATCACCCCGGTGCGGGCGGGCATATCCAATGGCGCGTCCAGCAGGCCCGTCGGGTCACCGGGGGTGAGCCGGACCGTCGCCGGGTATGCCGTGGGGTTGAGCAGGTGCAGCATCCGCTGTCCGTCCGGGGTCGCCGAGGTGGTGGCCACCACGCCGGGTACGTCCGTGGACAGGGCCGTGCCGCGCTGCGCCCCCAGCCACTCCGTCACCGGGGTGAACAGCTGCGGGCTGCCGGGCACCTCCGCCGCCAGCACCACCGTCCGACCGGCCCCGTGCCGGACACCCAGCCCGCAGACCGTGCCGTCCAGGGACTCGACCAGCGGGACCGCGCCCTCCGGGCCCGTCAGCTCCTGCCACCAACCGACCCGCATCTCCGTCCAGTCAGCCAACGGACCGGTACCCCGCACCGAGGGGTGGTGGCGGCGCGGGTCGGCGACCTCCCGCCGGCCGCCGCGCACCCCCAGGGCATCCCCGAGCACGGTGCAGGACCGGCCCCGGGTGTCCCGGGTGGGCACCGGGCCGAGCAGCAGCAGCGACCCTCCGCCGTGGACGTGCTCGACCAACCGGGTCTGCACGTCCCCGTCCAGCACCTCCCCGCAGGCCAGGCCCAGCACCCTCGGCGCCTCGCTGGTCGGGTCGGAGACGTCGACCGCTCCGAAGCGCCACCCGTCGAACAGCCACGAGCGCCACAGCGCCTTGCGCGGTCCCGGGCCGCGGTGCACCTCGAGGTCGCGGACGATCTCGCGCACCGCTGCGGAGCCGGGGTGGGTGTACTCGGTGAGGAAGGCGTCCGGCCAGAAGGCGACCGCGACGTCGTCCCGCTCCTCGTCGTGGTCGGCGAGCCAGCGGGCGTGCAGCCGGGCGGCCCTGGTCACCTCGCGGGTCGCGGAGAAGGTCACCCCGCGCTGACCCTCCGGCCCGATCGGGGCCGCGGTGCCGTGCCGCCGACCGGTGAAGGAGATCCGGTCGTTGCCGTCGCCCACCGGCTCGTCCAGCCGGGGGTTGAGGCCGCCGGCGAGCAGGTAGTAGTTGATCAGCCGGTTCCCCTGCGCGAGGTGGAGCCGCACCTTGAGGTCGACGGTGGACCCGTCGTAGAGGCGCTCCAGCCCGGCGTCGTAGTCGCCGGTCCCGGCCTCGAACTCCAGCGACGTCAACGGCTGGTCGGCTCCGTTGACCGCCTCCATCACCGCGTTGACGAAGTGGATGTCGGTGGTGGCGTCCCTGCCCATCTCACCCAGGTAGTGGTCCGACCCCGCGACCAGCCCGGGCATACCCGCGTAGCTGCGGTAGAGCTGGCTGACGCCGATCGCGAAGGGCACCCCGTTGCCGCCCTCGGTGCCGTGGATGTTGACGAACAGCGGCAGCCCGTCCAGCCCGGACGCGCGGACCTGCAGGGCCAGGGTGTCCAGGTAGCGGGCGAACCGGTCCCGCATGAAGAGCCCCAGGTCGACGCGCAGGTCGGCGGCCAGCTCCTCCGGCGGGGTGCGGACGGTGTCGCGCCACCGCTGCGGATCCCCGTCCAGGACCCCGACCAGTGCTTCCTGTGCACCCCGTTCGTGCGTCGACCCAGCAGGTCGCTCGCGCAGCCACCGGCGCAGGTCGTCGACCAGGTGGTCGGTGAGGTCCGGGGAGTTGGACACCCACGCGAGCATCCCCACCTCGTTGTCCAGCTGGACCCCCAGCACCGGGCCGCCGCGGGTGGCGCTCCGGGCGGCCAGCACCGGCAGGATCGCGTCGTACCACCGCTCGACCTCACGCAGGAAGGCCGGAGCCAGGTAGTCCACGGTTGCGGTGGGCGCCGGCTGCCCGTCCCAGCCGACCGGGACGATCTCCGGGTGCTCCCGGTAGAGCCGGTAGGGCAGACCCTCGTTCTTCAGCTCGGCCATCACGAACGGGCCCGGCCGGGCCAGGAACGTCAGCCCCCGCTCGGCGGCCAGGTCGATGAACGCGCCGACGTCCCGCTCGGGGCGGGTGCGGCCGGTGACGTCCAGGGTGCCGTCCGGCAGCTCGTGCCAGAGCCAAGGGATGTAGGAGGCGACACAGGTGCAGCCGACCTCGACGAGCAGGTCGAGCCGGGCCGCCCACTCCTGGCGCGGCAGCCGGAAGTAGTGCACCTCCCCGGCCATCACCAGGCTCGGCTCCCCGTCCACCAGGATCCGTCGGCGGCTGATCTGCACGCTGCTCATCCGAGCTCCACCTCCAGCACGTCGTCGTCGGCCAACGCCGCGCGCAGGTCGTCGGCCCCCACCTCGACCCCGGCGGTGCGGTAGGGGTTCTGCAGGCGGGTGGTGGCGATCTCCACCCCGCCCACCCGGACCCGGACCGGGCCGTGCCCGCGGGGTCCGCTCACCACCTGCAGCCGGCGGGGGCGACCGAGCAGGTGCACGGTCGCCTGCACGCTGCCCAGCGACGGGTCGAGGACCGGGTCCAGCTGGACGGTCGCGCCGTGCGCCCGCACCCCGAGCAGGTGCTGGGTCAGCACCTCCAGGAAGAGCCCGGGCCCGGAGGAGTAGACCCGCCACCCGCTCTCCAGCGGTATGCCCCCGGCCACCACCTCCGGGTAGCGCTCGGCGGCGTCGGCCCGGTCGGCGACCGCCGCGTCGGAGGAGGAGAAGTAGGTGTTGGCCTGCCGGGGCCGGGCCTGCGGCACCACCTCGGCCAGGCCCACCGGGTTGACCTGGGAGAGCGCGTGCAGCAGCTCCGCGCCCTCGCCGAGCCGGGCCAGCGCCTGGGCCCAGCGCAGGTGCGCGTGCACGTACATGATCCCGATCTCCCGACCGAAGAAGGTGCTCGCCTCCGCCCGCTGGAAGACCTCCATCGGTCCCCCGTGGTAGGCCACCGGCCGGTCGAAGAGCCGCGCACCGTCCGGGCCGCTCAGGTGCTCCCGCACGATCCGGGTATGCGCCTGCGCCTCCTCGGGGGTGAACAGGTCGCCGCTGAGCGCGTGGATGAGCGGCAGCAGCGAGTAGGTCAGCCCGGTCCGGGCGTCGCGAGGATGGATGAGCGGGGTGAAGGTGCCGTCGTCCTCGCGCAGGGCATACCCGGCCAGGACGCCGTCGACGAGCAGGTGCCGGCGAAGGTCGGCCACCCCCCGGTCGGCCACGTCGCGGCAGCGTGCGGCGAGGGTCGGGGAGGCCTCGCCCAGGCCCTCGGCGAGCGTCCCCAGCGCGTGCGCCTGGAGCACCACCGTCCAGGTGGAGACCATCCGCCGGGCGAGCGCGGGGTCGGCGGGCTGCAGCGAGTCGTTCCAGTCCCCGTGCCCGTAGACGGGGAGCGCGGTGCCGTCGATCAGCGTGTCCTCGATCGCGGTGACGGCCCGGTCCAGGTGGTCCCGCACGGTGACGGCCGCCCCGTCGGTGCCGTCGGTGTCGTCGGCGAACGGGACCGGCTCGTCGAGCAGGCCGGTGTCGTCGGTGGCCAGCAGGTACTGGCCCATCGCCAGCAGCGGCCAGTACACGACGTCCCCGTGCGGCTCCCCGAGACCCTCCGCGCTGCGGTGCCCCGGCAGGAAGTCGAAGGCCTGCGGCCAGTCCCCGCGCCCGCGCTGCGCGCCCAGCACCAGCAGCAGCAGCGCGCGCCAGGAGTCGTGCGCGCCGAGCGAGCCGAGCAGCCCGACGGGGCCCTGGGACACGTCCCGGGTGCCCCAGGCTCCGCCGGTGTGCTGCTCGAGGCCCCGCGGCGACAGGTAGTGCACGAGGGCGTCGTGGGTCATCCAGGGCACGGTCTGCGCCAGGGCGGATACCCGCGCGGCACTGGCTGCGCTGGTGCTGGTGCCGGCGGCCAGGTCGAGGCGGCCGCGCAGGTCGGACCAGAAGTCGACGTGGTCGATGAGGGCCACCGGGGCGGACGTGGTGGCGGCGGTCTGCACGGGCGGCCTCGCCAGCCGCGGTTGCAGCTGCAGGGCCCACGCGGGCAACGCCTCGACGACCGCGCCCACCCAGGGCTCGCCGCGGGAGAGGCCGTCGTCGAAGAGGGCCCCGTCATCGCGGACGTCCCCGAGCGCGCCGGGGCTCCAGCGCAGGTCCAGCGCGGCGTCCGGGTCGCGGCGGGCCGCATCGCTGCCGGCCGGCGCACCGACCCGTACCCGGTCGGCGTCGACCCGGTCCACCGGCCCTACCTGCCCGGGGGCCCCGCACCAGTCCAGCCCGAGGGCCACCAGCACCGGGACAGGGTCACCGGCGACGGTGTCCACCTGCACGGTGACCCCCGCAGCGTCGGGCGGGGCGTGCGCGGTGACGCGCAGCACCCGCTCGTCCCGGGCATACCACCAGGTGGCCCGGTCCGGGCCGCTGGACCACAGCGACGGCGTGCCCAGCAGGGTCCAGCCCTGCCCGTCGTCGACGAGGAGCCGCAGCCCGTGCGCCCGGTCCAGCCCCAGGTAGCTGCGCCGCCGGGACAGCACCGTCCCTCGCTCGACGTGGCCCTGGGCGAGCTGAGAGCACACGGACCCGTCCATCCAGACGGTGCTGGTCACGTCGCGCTCGTCCGGCAGCAACCGGTCACCGGTGCGCAGGATCTGCCCGTGCGGGCGCAGCACGGCGGCCTGCTTGCCCTGGGTGACGACGTGCTCGCCGGCGCCGGTGAACCAGCTCGCCGGCGTCCCGTCCACCTCATCGACGTGGTGCCGGACGTCACCTACCTCCCGGGTGAGCTCGGCGTCGGTGAGCGCCCGGGTCGCCACCCCGGGCCGGTCGGCCGCGAAGACGCTGCGCCCCGGCGGTGCCGGTACCGATGGCGCGTCGGTTCCAACAGTTTGGCCGGGGACCTCGACGGCCCCCGGCGGCCGGCTCAGCACCCCCTCCGCCAGCGCACCCGCAGCCAGCGCGGCGTCGGCCGGCCCCGACGGCTCGGGGTGGTCGGCGCGGAGCACGACGAAGAAGCCGCTGGTCACGCTCGCCCCGGGCGCCACCCGCAGCGGCCGGCTCTGCAGCGCCGTCACCGTGTGCTCGTGCTGCAGCCGCCGCGCGGGCAGCTCCTGGCGCAGCCCGGGCCAGGGCGCCCCCTCCACCAGCCCCCGACCGGTGAGCTGGAGCAGGTCGCTGGCCCACCGGTCGGCGCCGGTGAGGCACCCGGTCAGCGCCCACGGCACGCGCTCGCCGGGCATGTTCTGCCGGACCGCCAGCGCGGTGCCGCCCGCGCCCACGTCGACCGGCGTGACGTCCAGGTACTGGCTGACGTAGAGCGCGCTGCCCCGGACCGCACCGGGGTCGGCCAGCGCGAGGTCCTGCACCTGCACCAGGTCCAGCTCGACCTCCGCCGACCCGTGGTTGGTGACCACCACCGTCCAGGTCCAGCCGTCCTCGGTGGTGCGCAGCGCCCACCGCCAGGACAGCTCCCGGTCCCGGCCCGAGCGGCATACCCCGCCCTCGGTCGGCTCCACGTGACCACCCGTGGACGCGGTCCCGGACAGCGGGACCGGTTCCGGGGCGGGACCCCCACGGCGCCGCAGCCACCACCCGGCGGCCCCGTCCTCGAGCTCGGACGCGGGGTGCAGCAGCAGCGACCGACCGTGCGCCCGCACCTGGGTCAGCGCCCCGGTCCTGGTGGTCCGCAGGCTGACTACTGCTTGGCCGCGCTGCGTGTCTGCTGTTGCCAAGGACGTCATGACACGACAAAGTAAGCGCTTACGAGCGGCGATGCAAAGGAAAGGGCCCGCGCGGCCCGATGCTCGACGGGTACCGTACGGACCGCGCGCCCGAGGGTCAGCCGGTGCGCCCGGTGCGCCCGGTGCGCCCGGTGCGGTGGGCAACGGCTCGAGAAAGGGAAGCGCGATGGCTGAGGACGGCACCGGTCGCCCGACGATCTACTCGGTCGCGGAGCGGGCCCAGGTCTCGATCGCCACGGTCTCCCGGGTGCTGCGGCTGCCCGACCAGGTCCGACCGGCGACCCGGGCCAAGGTGCTGCAGGCCGTCGAGGAGCTCAACTACGTCCCGGACGGGGCGGCCCGCTCGCTGGCGGTGAAGTCGCACGAGGCGCACGGGCTGGTGCTGCCCGAGCTGGGCGGTCCCTACTACGCGGACCTGCTCACCGGCTACGAGCAGGGTGCCGCCGAGGGCGGCGACAGCGTCGTCCTGCTGCTCACCGAGGGCAAGGAGGCGGTGGACCTGCTGGTGCGGCGGCTCGCCGGCCGGGTCGACGGGATCGTGCTGATGGGCGGGGTGCAGATCGGGGAGAGCACGGTGGCCGCGGTCCGCCGCAAGATCCCGGTGCTCGGGCTGGCGAACACCCACGAGGAGTCGGTCGAGAGCTTCAGCACCGAGAACGTGCACAGCGCCGAGTCGCTGACCACCCACCTGCTGGCCGAGCACGGGCGCCGTCGGCTGCGGTTCGTCGGGTCCACCGACGCCTCCGACGACGTCCGGGAGCGGTATGCCGGTTTCGTCGCCGCGCACGAGGCCGCCGGTCTGGTGGCGGCCGACCCGGTCCCCGCCAGCTTCCGGGAGGAGGACGGGCCCCGGGTTGCCCGGCTGCTGCTCGAGGGAGGGTTGCAGGCCGACGGTCTGGTCTGCGCCAACGACGAGCTCGCGCTGTCGGTGATGACCTGCCTGATCGAGGGCGGGGTGGCGGTGCCCGCGCAGGTCGCCGTCACCGGCTGGGACGACGTGATGGCGGCCCGCTACGTCACCCCCGGGCTGACCACGGTGAGCCAGCCGGTGCGGGCGCTGGGTCGCGAGGTGGCGGTGCGGATGCGGGCCCTGCTCGCGGACCGCTCGTCCGAGCCGCAGCACCACCGGTTGCCCACCCAGCCGGTGATCCGGCAGTCCTGCGGGTGCCCCTGACCTGCTCCCTTGTGCCGACCGGCGGGTGGGTGTATCGTCCGATCAACCTGATGTAAGCGCTTACGACGCGGTGAGTGGCATACCGGGCCCCGGTCTCGGGGCCGGCCCCACCGGCGACGAGACGAGGAGTGACCCATGCGACGTACCACCCTGCTGGTCGCGTTGACGACCGGTGCCCTGGCCCTGACCGGCTGCGGACGAGATGACGGTGCCGGGGACTCCGGCGGCGAGGCCGTCGTCGGGGAGGACGTCTCCACCGAGGACGCCTCCGGCGACCTGGAGGTCTGGGCGATGGGTGCCGAGGGGGAGGCCCTGCCCGGGCTCGTGGAGGAGTTCGAGAGCCAGTACCCGGACATCACCGTGAGCGTCACCCCGGTCCCCTGGGACAGCGCGCACGACAAGTTCGTGAACTCGATCACCGCCGGGACCACTCCGGACGTGGCGATGATCGGCACCACCTGGATGGGCGAGTTCGCCGGGATGGACGCCCTCGACCCCACCCCCGAGCTCATCGACGGCAGCACCTTCTTCGAGGGCGCCCAGGGGACCACCGAGGTGGATGGCACCTCCTACGGCGTCCCCTGGTACGTGGAGACCCGGATGGTCTACTACCGCACCGACATCGCGGAGCAGGCCGGCTACGACGAGGTGCCCACCGACCAGGCGGGCTTCAAGGAGATGGCGGCCGCGCTGCAGCAGCAGGACGGTGTCGAGTGGGGCATCAGCCTGCAGCCCGGCCAGACCGGCTCCTGGCAGACCGTGGTGCCCTTCGGCTGGTCCAACGGCGCCGAGATCGCCACCGAGGACGCCTACACCCTGGACACCCCCGAGATGGTGGAGGCGGTCGACTACTTCGGCAGCTTCTTCACCGACGAGATCTCCGACGCCAACCCGCCCGAGGGCCAGGTGGAGGCGGACTTCGTCGGGGGCGAGGTGCCGATGTTCATCTCCGGTCCCTGGATGATGAGCATCCTGGAGGACTTCGCCGCCGGTGAGGGCGAGGAGGACTTCGCCTCGAGCTACGACGTGGCGCCGCTGCCGGCCGGCGAGGGCGGTGAGGTGAACTCGTTCATCGGCGGCTCCAACCTCGGTGTCTTCGCCGACACCGAGCACCGCGACGCGGCCTGGCTGCTGGTGGACTGGCTGACCCAGCCGGAGACCCAGGTGCAGTGGTACGAGATGACCAGCGCGCTGCCCTCGGTGCAGTCCGCCTGGGAGGACCCGACGCTGACCGAGGACACCCGGCTCGCCGAGTTCGGCGAGCAGCTGGAGACGGCCATGGCACCGCCCTCGTTCATGAGCTGGGAGCAGGTCGCCGCCGCCTTCGACGCCGAGATGGAGAAGGTCGCCAAGCAGGGCCTGTCCGGGGCGGAGGCGCTGCAGGCCGCGCAGTCGCAGGCCGAGTCGATCGGCACGGGGCAGTAGGACGATGACCACCCGCAGCGTGCGTCGTCCCACCGGGGACCGGGGGGCCGTGAAGGCCTCCCGGGCCCCCGGGGCGGGCCGCGAGGAGCGGGCGGGCTGGCTGCTGACGCTGCCGTTCCTGCTGCTGTTCCTGGTGTTCACCGCCTGGCCGGTGCTGCAGTCGGTGTTCTTCTCCTTCACCGACATCCGCAACCGCGACCTGCGCACCCCGTTCGCCGTCGACTTCGTCGCCTTCGAGCAGTACGCGAAGGCGTTCGGCGACCCGGTCTTCCGGCAGGCCGCGATCAACACGGCCTACTTCGTGCTGGTGGGCGTGCCGCTCACGCTGACCGTGGCGCTCGCCGCCGCGGTCGCCCTGAACGGGGGCATCACCCGGTTCCGGTCGGTCTTCCGGCTGGGCTTCTACACCCCGGTGATCACCTCGATCGTCGCGGTGGCCGTGGTCTGGCGGTTCCTGCTGCACCCCGACAGCGGGCTGGTCAACACGGTGCTGGCCTGGGTCGGGATCGACGGCCCCAACTGGCTCGGTTCGACCACCTGGGCGATGCCCTCGCTCATCGCGATGGCCGTCTGGCGCAACTTCGGCACCGCGATGATCATCTTCCTGGCCGGGCTGCAGGCGGTGCCGCAGCAGCTGCACGAGGCGGCCGCGATCGACGGCGCGAACGCCTGGCAGCGCTTCCGCAACGTCACCGTCCCGATCCTGCGCCCGACCATCCTCTTCGTCTCGGTGACCACCGCCATCGGCTACCTGCAGTTCTTCGAGGAGCCCTTCGTGATGACCCAGGGCGGCCCGCTGAACAGCACGATCTCGGCCTCGATGTTCACCTACCAGCAGTTCAGCTTCGGCAACTACGGGTATGCCGCCGCGCTCAGCTACCTGATCTTCGTGGTCATCGCGATCGTCACCCTCATCCAGTTCCGCTTCCTCTCGGACAAGGAGGACTGAGCCGTGGTCCGTGGCAGCCGCGCGAGCCGCTGGTGGCTCTACGCCGTCCTCACGGTGGCGCTGGTACTCGTCGTCACCCCCTTCGTCTGGATGGTGCTCGGCTCGTTCAAGACCAGCGCCGAGCTGCGCCAGGTGCCCCCCACCTGGTGGCCGGAGAACCCCACCCTGGACAACTTCGCCGGGCTCTTCAGCCGGCTCTCCTTCGGCACCTACTTCATGAACTCCACGATCGTGGCGGTGGTCGTCACGGCGGGGAACCTCTTCTTCTGCTCGATGGTGGGGTATGCCCTCGCCATGCTGAAGTTCCGCGGCAAGAAGATCATCTTCGGCCTCATCCTGGGCACCCTGATGATCCCCGGCGTGGTCACCTTCGTGCCGCTCTTCGTGCTGGTCGCCAACATGGGCCTGGTCGACACCCTGCCGGGGCTCTTCCTGCCGTTCCTGGTCAGCCCGTTCGGGGTCTTCCTGATGCGCCAGTTCATCCTGGGCCTGCCCCGGGACCTGGTCGAGGCGGCCCGGATCGACGGGGCCGGCGAGATGCGCATCTTCGGCCAGATCATCCTGCCGCTGCTCTCCCCGGCGCTGGCCACCCTGGGCATCCTCACCTTCCTCGGCAGCTGGAACAACTTCCTCTGGCCGCTGGTGGTCGCCCAGAACAACGACACCTACACGCTGCCGGTGGCGCTCGCGCTCTACTCCACCGGCCAGAACGAGACGCAGTACGGCCTGCTGATGGCCGGTGCCACGGTCGTGGTGCTGCCGGTGCTCGTCGTCTTCCTCATCTTCCAGCGGCGGTTCATCCAAGGGATCGCCACGACCGGGATCAAGTGACCCGCAACCCCTCGAAGGAGCAGTCATGACCCAGCTCGACCCGCATACCCCCCTGTCGCGCCGCGCCGTCCTCGGCGGCGGCATGGCCCTGGGTGCCGCCACCCTGGGCCCGGCACCCGCCTTCGCGCACGGGAAGGGAGGCCCGCACCACCCCCCGCACGGGGGTGACCGGGAGACGCTGCTGCGGTGGACCCGGGACACCTGGGCGTCGATGGTCGCGATGACCGACGAGGGCACCGGCCTGGTCTCGGACAACATCACCGGCGACCTGTCCACCCCCGGCCTCTACACCTCACCCACCAACCTGGGCGGCTACCTGTGGTCCACGATCGTGGCCCGGGACCTGCGGATCATCTCCCGGGGCGAGGCCACCCGGCGGATCCGGCAGACGCTGCGGACCCTGGACGGGCTGGAGCACCACGAGCCCAGCGGGATGTACTTCAACTGGTACGACCCGCGCGACGGCTCGGTCATCACCGAGTGGCCCGAGAGCGGGGACCCGGTGGTCCCCTTCGTCTCCAGCATCGACGCCTCCTGGCTGGGTGCGGCCCTGCTGGTGGTCCGCAACGCCGACCCGGCGAACCGGCGGCTCGCCGGGAAGATGTTCGACCGGATGCGCTTCGACGTCTTCGCCGACCCGACCTTCTCCAAGCCGTACCTGATGTACGGCGGGTTCTACCTGGAGGAACCCACCCGGTTGCTGGAACCCCCGGCCACCGAGGCGCGCGACCTCATCGGGGCCGGCGAACCGGTCTGGTACACGGCCGACCACCACTACGACACGATCGTCTCCGAGACCCGGATCACCACCTACCTGGCGATCGCCAAGGGCCAGATCCCGCCGGAGGCCTACTACCAGGCGTGGCGCACCTTCCCCCCGGAGTGGGACTGGCCGGAGATGCCGCCGGTGGGTCAGTGGCGCAGCTACCTGGGCGTGGACGTCTTCGAGGGCGCCCACGACTACTACGGCATGCTGACCGTGCCCGGCTGGGGCGGCTCGATGTTCGAGGAGCTGATGCCCGCCGTCTTCGTGCCCGAGGACACCTGGGCGCCGGACTCGTGGGGCCGCAACCACCCCAACCACGTCGCCACCCAGCGGCTGCACGGGATGGAGGAGTACGGCTACTGGGGCTTCTCCCCGGCCAGCCACCCCGCCGGCGGGTATGCCGAGTGGGGCGTCGAGGCGCTCGGCCTGCGGACCGACGGCTACTTCTCCGACATCGAGCAGACCGACTACCGGTGGGACCAGCCGAAGCCGGACTACGGCGACGGCGTGGTCACCCCGCACGCCGCCTTCCTCGGGATGATGTTCGAGCGCGAGGAGGCGGTGGACAACCTGCGCCGGATCGAGGAGGACTTCGACTGCTACGGCCCCGGCGGGTTCTACGACGCCGTGGCCACCGGCTCCGGGCAGGTCGCGCAGCGGCACCTGTCCCTGGACCAGGCGATGATCATGGGTGCCCTCGGCAACGTCCTGGACCGGGGCATGCTGCAGCGTTACTTCGTGCGTGGCGAGGTCGAGGCGCAGCTGCGTCCGGTCATCGCCCCGGAGGAGTTCGGCGCCAGCACATGACGCGTCTGCCGACGAGCACCGCGCCGGACGGCACCCGTTATCGCGACCTCAACGGCAACGGGCGCCTCGACCCCTTCGAGGACCCTCGGCTCCCGGCGGCCGAGCGGGTCGAGGACCTGCTCGGCCGGCTCTCCCTGGCGGAGCGGATCGGGCTGCTCTTCCACACGGTGATCGAGTCCGGCGAGGGCGGCACCCTGCTGGACGGGCCCGGGGCGATCAGCAAGACCGGCACCCGGGAGGTGGTCCTCGGCAAGCACGTCACCCACTTCAACGTGCACGCCCTGGGCACCGCCCGGGTGGCGGCCCGGTGGCAGAACGCCCTCCAGGAGCTGGCCGAGGAGGCGCCGCACGGCATACCGGTGACGATCTCCAGCGACCCCCGGCACGGGTTCAGCGAGAACGCCGGCGCCAGCTTCGCGGCCGGCGCCTTCTCGCAGTGGCCCGAGCCGCTGGGCATCGCCGCGCTGCGTGACGTCGACGACTGCCGCCGGTATGCCGACGCGGTCCGCCAGGAGTACCGCGCGGTCGGCATCCGGGCCGCGCTGCACCCCACCCTGGACCTCGCCAGCGAGCCTCGATGGGCCCGCCAGCTGCACACCTTCGGGCAGGACCCGCAGGTGGTCGCCGAGCTGGGACTGGCCTTCCTGGAGGGGCTGCAGGGCGAACAGCTCGGGGAGCAGAGCGTGGCCTGCACCGCCAAGCACTTCCCCGGGGGCGGCCCGCAGGCCGACGGCGAGGACGCGCACTTCCCCTACGGCCGGGAGCAGGTCTACCCGGGCGGCCGGTTCGCCGACCACCTGTGGCCCTTCAGGGACGTGCTCGCTGCCGGCACTGCGGCGGTCATGCCGTACTACGGGATGCCGGTCGGTCTCGAGCTGGACGGGGAGGCGGTCCCCGAGGTCGGGTTCGGCTACAACCGGCGGATCGTCACCGAGCTGCTGCGCGACGAGCTGGGCTACGACGGGGTGGTGCTCACCGACTGGGAGCTCATCAACGACAACCACGTCGGGGAGCAGGTGCTGCCGGCCCGGGCCTGGGGGGTCGAGCACCTGGACCCGCTGGGCCGGATGCAGCTGCTGCTGGAGGCCGGGTGCGACCAGTTCGGCGGGGAGGAGTGCGTCGAGCTGCTGGCCGAGCTGGTCGCGGTCGGTCGGGTCGACGAGGCCAGGGTGGACGCCTCGGCCCGCCGGCTGCTGCTGGTGAAGTTCCAACTGGGGCTCTTCGACGACCCCTACGTGGACGAGGACGCCGCCGCCGCGAGCGTCGGCACCGACGAGTTGCGCCGGGCCGGGCACGCGGCGCAGGCGCAGTCGGTCACCGTGCTGCAC
The DNA here is from genome assembly GCF_045032955.1 of Serinicoccus shuyuelongi. NCBI lineage: Bacteria > Bacillati > Actinomycetota > Actinomycetes > Micrococcales > Ornithinimicrobiaceae > Serinicoccus > Serinicoccus shuyuelongi. The sequence goes on from NZ_JBJFZU010000002.1 coordinate 320,030, forward strand.
GACCCGGAAGGCCTGCTGCCGCTGGCCGACGTCGAGCGCCGGGTCTACGTCGAGGGGATGGACCCCGAGGCGGCGTCGGCCCTGGGGACCGTGGTCGACCGGGTGGAGGACGCCGACCTCGCGCTGGTGCGGATCCAGGCGCCCTTCGAGCCGCGCTCCGACCTGTTCCTGGAGGCGTGGTTCCACCAGGGGTCGCTGGACTTCCCACCCGGGCTGCCGGTGCGCCTCGCCCGGCTGGCCCGGCACTGCCCGCTGGTCGTCGACGTCACCCTGGACCGACCGGCGGTGCTGGCCCCGGTGCTGGAGGTGGCCGACGCGGTGGTGGCCAGCTTCGGCAGCAGCGGCCCGGCCCTGGTGGAGGCGTTGCAGGGAGCGGCCCGGGGACGGCTGCCCTTCGACCTTCCCCGGTCGATGGCGGACGTGCGCGAGCACGCGCCGGACCGGCCGGGCTTCGAGGACCCGCTGCTGCCCTGCGGGCACGGGCTCTCGGCCGGCGTCAGCCCTGGCGTCGCTGCAGGTAGCCCTCGGCGGCCCGGCGCCCGCTGACCATCGCGCCCTGGATCGACCCGGTGTCGAGGTGGTCCCCGGCCATGATCAGACCCGGGGCGACCTCCAGGGCCGAGCGGTCCTGCAGCGGAGCCTTCTGCACGGGCAGGGCATACCGGATGTCGTCCCGGCGCAGCAGCTCCCAGCCCTGCGTCGGGACGCCGTAGATGCCGGCCAGCTGATGGCGCACGGTGGCGTCGTCGACCGGCTCCTGGCCGGCCTGCAGCAGGGTGCAGGCGTGCACCAGGTGCCGTCCGTCGGGCGCGTAGGAGGGGGCGGCGTTGCTGAGCACCGCGGTGTTGATGACCGGACCCGGGTCCTCCCGCTGGTCGATGACCAGCAGCGACAGGTCGGTGGGTGCCTCGTCGGTGGCGAACCAGTGCGTGGTCAGGCCCTTGCCGGCGGCGGTCTCCGTGCCACTGAGGGAGGCCGCGGTGGTGGCGTCGGTCGCCAGCACCACCAGCTCGGCGTCGATGTCCTCACCGCCGGCGGTGCGCACCCGCCGCGGCTCCACCGAGACGACCTCGGTGGACAGCTCCACCGGCGTGTGCAGCCCCTCCGCGAGCTGCTCGGGCAACGCCTGCATCCCCGCCTCGGGGAGGCTGGGCTTGCCGAGGGCGAACATCCGGGTCATCAGCCGGGTGAAGGCCGTCGAGGTGCTGCCGTCGTCCTCCAGCACCACCCCGGAGAGGAAGGTGTCGACCATCCGGCGCAGCGGCCCGTGCAGCTCCGCCCGGTCCATCGACTCCTTGCGGGACACGTCCTCACGGCCGCTGCGCAGCGTCCAGTCCTCGCGCAGCGCCGGGGCGGCCCACCGGGCCAGCGCGCCCAGGCTGGCAGGGTGGAGCTTGCCCGAGCGCATGGTCTGCGGGATGAGCTGCGGCTCACGACGCGGGTCGGCGACCACCAGCAGCTGGTCGGTGCGGTCGCTGCGGCAGGCGAGCCCGGCCGGCAGCGGCTGCAGGTGCAGCGCCTCCAGGTCGACGAGCTCGCGCACCATCGGGTATGCCGGATTCAGCAGCTGGAAACCGCGGTCCAGCAGGAAGCCGTCCACCTGGTCGGTGCGGATCCGGCCACCGACCGCGTCCGCGGCCTCGAGGACGCGGACCTGGACCCCTGCCTCCTGGAGCACATGGGCACAGGTGAGGCCGGCCATACCCGCCCCGACGACGACGACTTCGGTGGTGGACATGGCTCCCACCCTAGGACCGTTGGTGGCCGACGTCCTGTTGTGGGTCCGGAGCCCGTCAGCCCGCCGACGGGCCTCCGGGGGCCTCCAGCCAGGACATCGACCGCAGCACGGCAGCGGTCGTCGCCAGGTGCCGGTCCAGACGGCGCGATCGCCCGACCCGACCTAATGTCCAGACTGACGTCCGATGGTCGAGCATGCCGGAACGAGCGTGTGCCCACGTCACGTCGCCCACCCCGATGACTGGAGGTCCTGCTGTGCACGTCGTGGTCGTGGCCCACGCCCGGCACCCGCTGGCCGAGCCCTTCGCCGGGGGCCTGGAGTCGCTGACGGCGCACCTCGTCTCCGGTCTGGCCACGCGCGGGCACCGGGTCAGCGTGTTCGCGGCTCGGGTGCAGGACGACGCCGGACGGAGGGAGTGCGCCGCCCTCGAGCGGACCGCGCACCCCCGGACCGTGGGGTCGCTGGCCCTCTCCGGGGCCGAGGCAGAGCCCGGCCGGTGATCGGCTCTTGCCTGCACCACCGGGGGTCGTGTCACCAGCGCCGCGCCACCGCCGTGGCCCGACGCACCCGGCACGACGTGAACGGGCTCGGTAGCCGCCCGGACCGGCCCGGGCGCTGGGAGGTGGGCGGGTGAGCGCGGTACGGGTGCGGCACGTCCCCGCCGCCCATCCCTACGTCGAGCACGTGCAGGCGGCGCCGACGGGCGCCTCCTCGCCCGCCGTGACCGTGCTCCCCGACCCGCCGGTTCCCGGCGCGCCCCCGGGCCGGTGGTGGCCGCACCCCGCGTTGGAGGAGGCGTGGGTGCGCCAGCACGCGCGTGAGCAGGACGTCCTGCACGTGCACTTCGGGATGGAGGCACGCAGCCTGCCCGAGCTGCGGGCCTGGCTGGACGCGCTCGCCGACCTGGGCCTGCCGCTCGTCCACACCGTCCACGACATCGATCACCCCCACCTGCACGACCAGACGCACCACCGGGACGAGCTGGCCCTGCTCGTCGAGCGCTCCGACGGTCTGCTCACCCTCAGCGACGGTGCGGCCGATCGCGTCGAGCAGGAGCACGGCCGCCGCCCGCTCGTCCTGCCGCACCCGCACGTGGTCCCGCTCGCGCTGCTCGACGGGCCGCGCCCGGTGCACGAGGAGCTGCGCGTCGGGCTGCACCTCAAGAACTTGCGCACCAACCTGGCGCCGATGCGCGTCCTACCGGCGCTGCTCGAGGCCCTGCCGGAGCTCTCGGCGCGGACCGTGCGCCCGGCCGTGCTGGAGGTCCGGGCGCACCCCGAGGTGCTGGACCCGGCCTTCCCCCGGCACGACGAGGCGCTGGCCGGGTTCCTGCGCCGGCTGCTCGGCGACCCACCGCCGGGGGTCGAGGTGGTCGTCGGCCCACGCCTGGACGACGATCAGCTCTGGTCCGCCCTGCAGGGGCTGGACGTGTCGGTCCTGCCCTACGCCTGGGCCACGCACTCGGGGTGGGTCGAGGCGTGCCGCGACCTTGGTACCTGGGTGCTCGCCCCCCGGGTCGGCCACCTCGAGGAGCAGGGCGGCGGGATGGTCCGGACGTGGGGGGCGCCGGACCGGGCTCCCGACCCGTCGCGCCTGGCCGACATCCTCGTCCGGTGCGCGGCCGGACCCCCCGCCCGACCCGGCCGGGCGGCACGGTCCGCGCAGCGGGTAGAACTGGCGCGACGGCACGCGCAGGTGTATGCCGGTGTCCTCGAGGGACGACGGATCGACGGGGGGAGCCCGCCATGAGCGAAGACGGACGGCGTCGCCACTACGGCGGCTTCTACGGGCTGGAGGAGCTGCCCGCCACCGGGCGGCCGCGGCTGGCGGTCTTCGGCAACTGCCAGGCCGAGGCGCTGCGGGTCGCCCTCGACACCGCCGATGTCCTCGACACCGTGCGGATGCCGCCGGTGCACGAGCTGGAGGAGGCGGACCTCCCCCACCTCGACCGCCTGCTGACCTGGGTCGACGTCCTCGTCGCCCAGGCGGTGGCCGACGACTACCAGGGTATGCCGCTCGGCTCGGACCAGGTCGCGACGCGGCTGCGACCGGGGGCGCGCGTGGTGGCTGCGCCCAACTACTTCTTCACCGGGCTCTACCCGGAGCAGGTGCTGGTGCGCCACCCGGACGTCCAGGACCCGCCCGTGGTGCCCTACCACGACGTGCGGCGGTTGGCGCGCGCTGCTGGGTGGGACGGTCCGTGGGAGGCACCGGCCGCGCTCGTGCGCCAGCTCGCCGCCGACTCGCTGGCTGAGCTCGAGCGGCGGGAGCGGACGCAGGAGAGCGTGCGCATCAGCGACGTCGTCCGCGCCGCCGGGGCCGAGGCGGGCCGGACCGTCGACCACCCCGGCAACGAGGTGCTGCTGGCGCTGGCCCGGCGGGTGCTCGAGGACGTCCTGCCCGGTTCGGGCGCGGCCGTCCAGGATCCGGGGCGGGTGCTCCTCGCCTCCGTGGCCACCCCCCTGTCCCGCGGGGTCCTCGAGGCGCTCGATCTGCGCGGGGAACCCCGCGAGGGGTGGCTCGTGGACGGCGAGGCGGTCTCCGACGACGAGGTGGGGGACGCCCACGAGGAGTTCTACGCCCGTCACCCGCGGGTGGTCGAGGTCGGGGTGCAGAAGAGGGAGGACCTGCTGCGGCGGTGGGGATGGAGTCCGTGACCCCGTCGTTGGTCCACCTCGTGCCCGGGCCCGAGGAGCACGGGGTCGTGCGGCACGGGCTCTCGGTGCATCCGCACCTGGGCGAGTCCGAGCTCCTGCGGTGCGGCCGGCTGGACGAGCTGTCCGACGGTGCCGTCGCCGGGCGGGTCGTGGTCGCGCAGGTCACCGACCGGTTGCTGGCGTCCGCGCCGGACCGGGGGCTGGAGGAGTGGCGCCGGGTGGTGCGGGGTGCCGCCCGGGTGACGGTGGCGCTGCACGACCTGCCGCAGCGCTCGGACGGGCGGCACCGCCGGGCGCGCAGCGAGCTCTACGCGGGACTGGCGGCCGGCGCGGACACGGTGGTCGTGGCCAGCTGCCACGAGCGGCTGCTGCTCGCGGCGGCGCTGCGCTGGGCCCGCCCTGACGTCGCCACCGCCGTGCTCGGGCGCACCCTGGTGGTCCCGCTGCCGGTCGAGCCCGACGCCGGCGCCGCGCCCCGACCCTCGTCACCGCTCACCCCGCCGCCACCACCGCTCACCGTCGTCACGCTCGGGTTCGTCTATCCGGGAAAGGGGCTCGAGGAGGTGGTGGACGCCGCTGCGCGGGCGGCCCGGGACCCCCGGTTGCGGGACCGCGTGGTGGAGGTCGTCAACCTCGGTGGGCCGTCGCAGGGCCATGAGGACCTGCTGGACACGCTGGCCGCGCGGGCCGAGGAGGCTGGGGTGCGCTGGCACGCCACCGGCTACGTGCCCGACGAGGAGTTGCCGGGTCTGCTCGCCGCCGCGACGGTACCGGTGGCGGCTCACCGGCACGTGTCCGCATCCGGCTCGGTGGCGACCTGGCTCGCCGCGGGACGGCGGCCGGTGCTGCTCGACTCGCGGTACGCCCGAGAGCTCGCGGCCCGGCTGCCCGGGACCGTGCAGCCGGTCACCGAGGACCGGCTGGCCCTGACGCTCGCCGACGCGCTGTCCGAGGCGTGCTCGCCGGACGGCCCGGACCCGACCTGGCTGCCCCTCGACGTCCGCCTCGGGCCCACCCGGCAGGAGGCGGGGCGGCGGGTCGGGGGCGCCGCCCGCGAGCCGGCGGTCTCGGTCGTGGTGCCGTACTACCGCGACCAGGAGCTGCTCGACCTGCTCGTCGAACGCCTAGGCGCCCAGACCGGGGTCCGGGGCGGTCTGGAGCTGGTGGTGGCGGACGACGGCTCACCCCGGCCGCCCACGCTGCCCGCCGCCCCGCACGGGGCGCTCGGGCGGATCCAGGTGCTGCGGCAGCCCGACGAGGGGTTCCGCCTCGCGGCTGCCCGCAACCTGGGCCTGGGGGCAACTACGGGTCGCGTGGTGGTCCTGCTCGACGGGGACACCGTGCCCGAGGACGGCTACGTGGCCACCTTGCAGCAGGCATGTCTGGACCGGCCGACCCTCGCGGTCGGCCGGCGACGGCACGCCGACCTGCGCGGGGTGGGGCGCTGGCCCCCGTCCGCAGAGCTGCCGGCGCCCGCCTGGCTGGCCGAGGGGTACGCGCGGACGCAGGACCTGCGGGCCGCCGACGACACGTCCTTCCGCTTCGTCATCGGCGCGGTGCTGGGGGTGTCCCGTGCGCTGCTGGACGTCGTCGGCGGGTTCGAGGGTCGGCTCACCGGCTACGGCGGGGAGGACTGGGAGTTCGCGTGGCGCTGCTGGCTGGCGGGGGCGGACCTGCGGCACGTGCCCGACGCGGTCGCCTGGCACGACGGCCCGGACGTCGCCGGCCGCGTGGACGCCGCGGGCACCGGGCTCGCAGGTGTCAAGAACGCCGAGACCGCCCGCCTGGGCCGTCTGCTGCCCCACCCCCTGGTGCGTGGCCGCGGTTGGAGCCACCCCCAGCCGGACGTCGTCGTGGACCTCGACGTCCGGGGCTGGACGCACGGCCAAGTCGTGCTCGCGGTGGAGTCGGTTCTGCGGCAGGGTGACGTGGGGGTCTGGCTGACCGGTACGGACGCCACGGTGGGGCAGGGCGACCTGCTCGACTGCCTGCCACCGGACGCCCGGGTCCGCGCGGGTCGGCCACCGGGCGAGGTCCTCGCCCGGTCCCGGGCCGAGGTGCGGCTGCAGCGGCCGGTCTGGGTGCGCCGGCTGCCCTGGCAGCCGTGGCCCGCCCGGGTGGACGTCCCCGACCCGTCCCACGGACCGTGCACGGATGACCCGGCGAGCGGCGTGCAGGTGCGGGTCACTCGCGGCACCGGCCGCGCCCGGCTGCAGGGCGGGCGGTCAGGGACGTGCTTCCTGAGCGCCGACGCGGTGGACCCCGTCCCGCCGGACGTCGTGGTGGAGCACTGGCGGGCCGCGCACCCCTGACCACTCGCGCGTGGGTGCGGGGCGCGCGACCCTCCCGGACGCCCGTCAGCAGGGTGTCGGGTGCTCAGCCTCCAGCCAGGACATCGCCCGCAGCACGCCCAGGTCGTCGAAGGGCCGGCCCACCACCTGCACCCCGACGGTCCGGCCGTCCTCGGTGCGGCCACCGTCGACGGTGCCGGCCGGCTGGCCGGTCATGTTCCACGGCATGGTGAAGTTGATGTGCCACATCCCGCGACCGCCGTCGGGATAGGGCATCGGCTGCTCGGCCGGGAAGGCGGCACCGGGTGCCACCGGGCTGATCATCAGGTCCGGGTCGCCGGCAGCCGCCCAGGCGCGGGTGGTGGCCTCCTGGACCTGCGCGAAGGCGTGGTAGGCGTCCATCACCTCGGTCCCGCCGAGCCCGCTCGCGGAGCGGACCCAGTCGGCGATGTAGGGCAGCACCCGTCCCTGCGCCGCGGCGTCCAGGCGGGCGAAGTCCGCCCAGGAACGGGCCTGCCAGAAGAGATTCACCCCGTCCAGCAGGTCCTGCGTCATCCAGGGCCGGATCTCGGTGACCTCGGCTCCCGCCGCCGCGAGCCGGTCGGCGGCGCTCCGGGTGGCGGCGGCGACCGCCGGCTCGGGCTCCACGCCGTAGCCGGCGGTCGTCCACACCGCGACCCGGAGACCGGTGACGTCCAGGTCCAGGTCGGTCCAGTCGACGTCCTGCCGCGGCAACGAGGTCCAGTCCACCGGGTCCGGGCCGGAGAGCACCGACATCAGCAGCGCGCAGTCGGCGGCGGTGCGGGCCATCGGCCCGGCGGCCCGCCCCAGGTAGGGCGCGTGCAGCGGGATCCGGCCCGCGCTCGGCTTCAGGGTGGCCAGCCCGAGCCAGGTGCCGGGCAGCCGGATCGAGCCGCCGATGTCCGTGCCCACGTGCAACGGGGCGTAGCCCGCCGCGGCGGCCGCGCCGGCCCCGGAGCTGGACCCGCCGGTGGTGAGCGACGGGTCGAGCGGGGACCGGGTGATGCCGTGCCGGCTGGAGACGCCGGAGGAGAGCATGCCCCAGTCCGGCATCACCGTGGAGCCGAGCACGATCAGCCCCGCCTCCCGGGCCCGGCGGGCGATCGGGGAGTCGACGTCAGGGGTCACCGGTTCGACGGCGGCGCTGCCCATCGACATCGGCACCCCGGCCCGGGCCACGTTCTCCTTGAGGGTGACGGTGAGCCCGTCCACCGGGCTGAGCTGGCTGCCCTGGTCCCACCGCTGCGCCGAGGCGCGTGCCTGGGCGAGCGTGTCCTCCACGTCGTCCCGGACCCAGAGCGCGTTCAGCTCGGGCTCCCGGGCGTCGATCGTCGCCTGGGACTGCTGGACGTGCTCGACCGGGGTGGTCGACCCGTCGGCGAAGGCCGCCGCCAGGGCGGTGCCCTGCCTCACCGTCCGTCCCGCCAGCGGTCCAGGGCCAGCGCGCCCAGGGTGATGCCGCCCCACGCCAGGGGCACGGCGACCAGGGTGCCGCGCTTGCCGTCGGGGCCGGTCAGCCCGAGGACCACCGCGTCACCGAGGTCCCCGGCCAGCCGGAGCAGCGCGCCGGCCGCGGGCAGCTCGCCGCGGCCCAGCACGGTCAGCGCCGAGATCGGCAGGTCACGGGCGGCGTAGGTGTAGGCCGTGCGGTGCGTCGCGTCCGCCGCCGCACCCTTCTCGCCGAGCGCGTCGGAGAGGTGCTGGGGACGGGCGACCGCGAAGAGGGCATACCCCGCGGTGGCGACGGCCACCGCCTTGCTGAAGACGTAGGTCATGGCTGCTACGGTAGTCCGTCCCTCCCGGCGTCGCCCGCTAGCCTGCACGGATGCCCCTGCTCGACCGCCTCCCCCGCCGGCTGCGCGCCCTCCCGGTCACCGTCGCCTACCGGACCGAGACAGCGGTGCGGGACGGGCTGGCCCGCTGGGCGACCGGGCGGGGGTGGACCACCGCGGTGATCCCCTACTCCGGGTATGCCGGTCCGCACCACGCCCGGGTGCTGGGCCGGGTGGTTCTGGCACCCGCCTCGGTGGACCCGGGGGCCCGGCGCGGGGTCCCGGGGTGGCGACGCCTCCTGACCCTGGAGCGGCCCCGGGTCGAGGCGCGCGTCGAGCTCGACGGGGTCACCACCACGGTCGCCAGCGACGAGGCGGGCATCGTCGACGCCCGTCTCCCGCTGGCGGGGCCGGTGGCGCCGGGCACGGAGACGGCCTGGCTGCAGGTGGGTGACCGGGAGCCGGTCGGCGCACGGGTCCACGTGGCCCCGGCGGCGCCTGTGCGCGGGGTGGTGTGCGACATCGACGACACCGTCTGGGTCACCGGGGTGGCCCACCCGCTGAGGGCGGCCTGGCGCACGCTGCGCGGCACCAGCACGACGAGACGCTCGGTCCCGGGGATGGCGCGGTTGCTGCAGGCCGGTGTGGAGGGGCAGCCCCCGGTGGTGGTGTACCTGAGCAACGGCCCGTGGAACCTGGTGGGCCCGGTGTCCCGTTTCCTGGAGCGGCACGGCTTCCCGGCCGGGGCGGTCCTGATGACCGACTGGGGGATCACCCCGCGACGGTGGTTCCGCGACGGACGGGAGCACAAGGCGTCCTCACTGGCCCGGTTGGCGGAGGACCTGCCCGAGGTGACGTGGGTCCTGGTCGGTGACGACGGGGAGCACGACCCGGACCTCTACCGGGAGTTCGCCCGGTCCCACCCCGGCCGGGTCGCCGCGATCGCGCTGCGCCAGATCCTGCCGCACCGCCCGACCGACGCCGCCGACGCCGCCGTGTCCCCCGACGGGCCGCCGGTGCTGCTGGGCGCCGACGGCGACGTCCTGCTGCCGTTGCTGCGTGAGGTGCTGCAGGGTCACGCGCGCTGATCCGTTCACCCTCCACGGTGCCCCCGGCGGGAGTACGGTCGGCAGTGCTGGTCGCCACCCGCCGCCTCACCGAAGAGGAACCGCCATGAGCACCCCGGACAGCACCGAGCCCGTACGCCCCGAGCACACCTCCGGGGCCGACCGTCCCGGCGAGGACGCCCCCAAGAGCCCCGGCCCGCCGCCCGGATCGGTGCCCGGCAACCCAGGTCCCGGCACCGGCCCGGACGCCGACCCTGCGCCGGGGACCACGCCCGGGCAGGACCCGTCGGAGGAGCCGAAGGGCCCGGGGCCGCACGACGAGGCCGTCTGAGAGGCCGTCCATGGCACGTGGTCGGAAACCGAAAAAGAAGTTCCAATCCACATTCCTGGTCGGTGACGAATACGGTGTGCAAGCCCTGTGAATGATTGGGGTCACATCGCCTGATGGTGCGCACCGACGCGTGCTATAGGTCCGATCAGAAGGTAGTTCCGATGAATCTGTCCTCGAAGCTCTTGTCCGTCCCCGCCGCTGCCGCCGCCGTGCTGCTGCTGGCCGCCGGTCCCGCCCTCGCCTCCACCACCGGTTCCGGCGAGGCCATGGCCGACCTGCAGCCGGTCCCCCTCAACGACGCTCCGGGCTCCGGCTCGGCGATGCTCGAGCTGGACGGCACCACCCTGAACTTCACCCTGGCCTACCAGGGCCTGCTGGCGGACGCCCCGCACGCAGCGCACATCCACTACGCCGGCGACGCCCGCAACATGTGCCCCACCGCCGACGACGACGCCGACGGTGACGGCTTCCTGAGCACGACCGACGGTGGCCCCGCCTACGGTGGCATCAAGGTCTCGCTGACCACCGAGGGTGACACCAGCCCGGACTCCGGTCTGGCGATCGACCGTTTCGGTGTCGGTGACGACGTGAGCTACTCCCGCGGTGGCGTCGAGGTCGACCAGGAGACGGCCGACGCGCTGTGGGACGGCGAGGCAGTGGTCGTCGTGCACGGTGTCGACCACGACGGCAGCGGCGCCTACGACGAGGGTGACCGCGGTGCGTCCGACCTGGACCCCTCGCTGCCCGGTGAGGCCACCGACCCCGCCCTGTGCGGCGTCGTCCAGGTCTCCCAGATGGGTGAGGTGCCCGGTGGTGGCGTCGAGACCGGTGAGGCCGCTGTCGGCGGCCAGAACCTGGCGCTCGCCGCGGCCGGTGGTGTCGCCCTCGCCGGTGGCGCGCTGATCCTGGCCCGTCGTCGCAACGCCGACCAGAGCTGATCGAGAACAGCTGATGACCGAGGACGTCGGGCAGCCGGGCACGCACCGCGCTGCCCGACGTCGCGGTCCGGTCCTCCCCACGGTGGCGGCGCTCGCGCTGCTGCTGGGGGGAGGGACCGCGGTGGCGTTCGGGATCTCCGGACCCGGCCCCACCACCGCCCCCCCGACGCTGGCTGACAGCGCCGTGCGGACCTCCGGCGCGGACTCCCCCGACACCGGGGCCACGAGGACGTCCCTGCCGACACCCGGGCCCACCGCGACCGAAGCGCCCGACGACACCGTGCAGACCCCGGCGCCGGACGCCCTCGAGGAGCCCACCGACTCCGCGCAGGAGCCCCCCGGCGAGGACGCCGAGGAGGCTGCCCCGGTGCATGCCCCGGTCTCGGTGTCGATCCCCGCGATCGGCGTGAGCTCCGACCTGCTGCACCTGGGCCTGAACCCGGAGGGCGCCCTGGCCGTCCCCGAGGGCGACGACTTCGACACCGCCGCCTGGTACGACGGCTCACCCCGGCCCGGCCAGACCGGCCCGGCCGTGCTCCTGGGCCACGTCAGCAGCGCGGCCCGCGGCCCCTCCGTCTTCTTCGACCTCGCCGCGCTCACCGTCGGTGACACGGTGGAGGTCACCCGCGCCGACGGGACCGTCGCCACCTTCGAGATCTACGACCTGCAGCAGTTCCCCAAGGACTCCTTCCCCACCGCCGCCGTCTACGGCAACACCCCGGGCCCCGAGCTGCGCCTCATCACCTGCGCCGGCACCATCGCCGAGAGCACCGGTCACTACACCGACAACGTCATCGTCTTCGCCCGCGAGGCGTGAGCCGTGGCCCTGTCGCCGCTGGAGCGAACCCTCCCCGCCGAGGGTCGCGAACAGGCCGCCGCGGGCACGGACGGGGAACAGGCCGCCGCGGGCACGGACGGGCCTGACCGGTCCGGTCCGGCGCCGGTGCGCCGGCACCCGTCCGCGCCAGGTGTCCTCCTCGCCGGGACGGGCGTCGTGCTGGCTGCTGTGCTGGTCTCTGCCCTGGTCGTGGGCGGAGGCGCCCCGAGCCCGTCCCCCGAGGGCCTGCCGGACGCGGGCTCAGTCACCGGGTGGGGCCTGCCGGTGGCCCATCTCCTGGTCCGCCTGCTCGCGGTGCTCACCGTGGGGCAGCTGGTCTTCGCCGCGCTGCTCGCGTCCTCCTCCTCGGTCAGAGCGTCGGCCCCTCCGGTCGGAGCGTCGGCCGGGATGCTGCGGGCGCTGCGCGGCACCACCTGGACCGCCGCGGGCTGGCTGGCCGCCGAGCTCGTGTCCCTGGTGCTCACCGCGAGCACCGTCTACGGGGTCCCCGTCGCACGGCTGTCCACCCAGGCCGTGCTGGCCCTGGCGACCGAGCTCCCGGTCGGGCGCGCCACCCTGTGGGTCGCGATCCTGCTGGTCCTGGTGGCCACAGGTAGCGCCTGGCTCGCCCGACGGTCCTCCGGCGGGGTCCGGGCCGGTGCCAGGGTGCTCCTGGTCGCGGCGCTGGCTGCCGTCACCGTCCCGGGGGTCCTGGCCGGCCACTCCGCCGCGGCCGGCAACCACGTCCCCGCCGTGGTCGCCCTGACCGTGCACGTCCTCACCGCGAGCCTGTGGGTCGGCGGGTTGGTCGCCCTGCTGCTGCACGGGCGGGACCGGTTCGAGAGCGTGCACGCGGTCCGCCGGTTCAGCGCGCTCGCCCTGGGGTGCCTCACGCTGCTGCTGCTGTCCGGGGTGGTGGCCGCGCTGCTCGTCGCCGGCGTCCCGTCCTGGTCGTGGGTGGGTGAGGGCTGGGCGCAGCTGCTGGCGGTGAAGACCGTGCTGCTGCTGGTCCTGGGGCTGATCGGCTGGCAGCACCGCCGCTCCACCCTGCCCGCGCTCGCTGCCGGACGGGCGTGGACGTTCGTGCGGCTCGGGGTCGTCGAGGTCGCGCTGATGGCGGCGACCATCACCGTGTCCGTGGCCCTGGGGGCCTCGGCGGCACCGACACCGCCGACGACCGGCAGCAGCACCTCGACCGGCGGCAGCACTTCGGTGGCCCCCGCGCCGCAAGGGAGCGACCCCGAGGACGCACCCGAGCAGGGAGCCGCTCGGGAGGGCGTCGAGGTGGCCCCGACCGAGGACGACGACCCGGGCGGGGCGGGTTCCGAGCAGGACGCCCCGGTCGAGGACATGAGCGGGCACGACCACGGGGACCTCTCGGTCGCCGTGCTGATCGACGGCGAACGCTTCCACGTGGCCAGCACCGTGCGGCCGGGCCAGTCGGTGACCGTCTACAACAGCAGCGACGACGCGGCGACCATCACCTCGCCGGACGCCGAGGGCGGCACCATCTTCGACGTGGAGGTGCCCGCCCGCACCTTCATCACCTTCCCGGCCCCGGAGGCGGAGGGCGACTACGACTTCGTCAGCAGTCCCGGGGGAGCCGTGGCCGACGGTTTCGCCGACACCCTCCCGGTGCGCGCCGCCCCCTGAGCCCGCCGGGGCGGGGGCCGCACGCACCGGTGGGGCGAACCCCTCAGTCCGCCAGCGGCGTCACGTAGGCGGAGCTGATCCCGCCGTCCACCAGGAACTCGCTGGCGGTGATGAAGGAGGCGTCGTCACTGGCCAGGAACGCCACCGCGGCGGCCATCTCGTGCGGCTCCGCGAAGCGGCCCATCGGCACGTGGACCAGCCTGCGCTGGGCCCGCTCGGGGTCGGAGGCGAAGAGCTCGGTGAGCAGGGGGGTGTTGACCGGGCCGGGGCAGAGCGCGTTGATCCGTACCCCCTTGCGGGCGAACTCCACCCCCAGCTCGCGGGACATCGACAGCACCCCGCCCTTGGACGCCGAGTAGGAGATCTGGGACGTCGCGGCACCCATCACCGCCACGAACGAGGCGGTGTTGATGATCGAGCCGCGCCCCTGCTCGACCATGTAGGGAATGACCGCCTTGCAGCAGAGGTAGACGCTGGTGAGGTTCACCTCCTGCACCCGTCGCCACGCCTCCAGCCCGGTCTCCAGGATCGAGCCGTCCTCGGGCGGGGAGATGCCCGCGTTGTTGAAGGCGATGTCCACCGAGCCGTACGTCTCGTGGGTGAGGGCGAACAGCCGGTCCACCTGCTCGGGGTCGGTCACGTCGGTCCGCACGAACATCCCGCCGAGGGACTGCGCCACCGGTGCCCCGGTGGCCTCGTCGCAGATGTCGGCGAGCACCACGGTGGCGCCCTCGGCCGCGAGCCGTCGCGCGCTGGCCAGCCCGATCCCGCTCACGCCGCCGGTGACGACGGCCACCCGCCCGGCCAGCCGCTGGGTGAGGTCCTGGGTCATGTCTGCTTCCTCCTGGTGTGTGGGGGTCACTCGCCGGTGGCGATGAAGATGGTCTTGGTCTCGGTGAACGCGTCCAGCGCGTGCGGGCCGAGCTCCCGGCCCAGCCCGGACTGCTTGAAGCCGCCGAAGGGGGTGTTGTAGCGGACCGCGGACATGCTGTTCACGGCCAGGTTGCCGGCCTCCAGGCCACGGGCCACCCGCAGGGCTCGGCCTACGTCTCGAGTCCAGATGGAGCCGGACAGGCCGTAGTCCGTGTCGTTGGCGATCCGCAGCGCGTCGGCCTCGTCGGTGAACGGCAGCACCGAGATCACCGGGCCGAAGATCTCCTCGGTGAAGGCGGGGTCGTGCTCGGAGGTGGTCCGCAGCACCGTCGGCGCCTGCCAGAAGCCGGGCCCGGTGGGGGCGCTGCCCCGGATGAGCACGTCCGCGCCGTCGACGTAGCCCGCCACCCGGTCCCGCTGCGCCGCCGAGATGAGCGGGCCCATACCGGTGCCCTCGTCCGCCGGGTCACCGCAGACGAAACCCTGCACGGCCGGCTCCAGGCGGGCCAGGAAGTCGTCCAGCACGTCGGCCTGGACCAGCAGCCGGGACCGGGCACAGCAGTCCTGACCGGCGTTGTCGAAGGCGCCACCGGGGGTCGCCGCGGCGGCCGCGTCCAGGTCCGCGTCGGCGAAGACGATGTTCGCGTTCTTGCCGCCGAGCTCCAGGGTCACCCGCTTCACCTGCTCGGCGCAGCCGGCCATCACCCGCTTGCCGATCGCGGTCGAGCCGGTGAAGACGACCTTGCGGACCAGGGGGTGGGTGACGAAGCGTTCGCCGACCACCGACCCCTGCCCGGGCAGCACCTGCAGCACGCCCTCCGGGATCCCCGCCTCCAGGGCCAGCTCGGCCAGCCGCAGCGCCGTCAGCGGGGTCAGCTCGGCGGGTTTGAGGACGACGGTGTTGCCTGCGGCCAGCGCCGGACCGAACGCCCAGCCGGCGATCGGCATCGGGAAGTTCCACGGCACGATCACCCCGATGACCCCCAGCGGCTCGGCGACGGTCATCGCGATGCCGCCGTCGACCGGGATGGTCTCGCCGCCCGGCCGCTCGGGGGCCCCGGCGTAGTAGTTCAGCACGTCCCGCACGTTGCCCGCCTCCCACCGGGCGTTGCCGACGGCGTGCCCGGCGTTGCGGACCTCCAGCTGGGCCAGCTCCTCGACGTGCTCGTCGACGACCGCGGCGAAACGCCGCAGCAGCCGCGCCCGGTCGGCCGGGCTCGTCCGGCGCCAGGGCCCGAGCGCCCGAGCGGAGGCCTCGATCACCCGGTCCGTCTCGGCCACGTCGGCCAGCTCCAGCCGGGTGATGACCTCCTCGGTCGCGGGGTTCAGGACGTCGGTGCTGCTCATGGGTGCGCGTTCTCCTTGCTCAGGGGGTCGGTGCGGTGGTCGGTGCGGGTCTCGGCCCGTCGTCGGGCCTCGGCGGTCAGGGCTAGGAAGAGCCGTCGGTCGGCAGGGTTCTCCTCGGGGTGGAACTGCACCCCGAGGGCCCACCCGCCGGTCTCCGGCTCCAGGGCCTGCACCACCCCGTCGGCGGAGCGGGCGGTCACCCGGAGGCCGTCGGCGACCCGGTCGACCCCCTGGTGGTGGTAGCAGGGGGAGGCGGCCTCCGCTCCGAGCACGGTGGCGATCCGGGAGCCCGGCTCGGTGCGGAAGCTCACCTCGCCGAAGACGCCCGGGTCCGGCTGGTATGCCGTGTGCCCCAGCTGCTCCGGCAGGTGCTGGTGCAGGGTGCCGCCGAGGGCGACGTTGAGCACCTGCACCCCGCGGCAGATCGCCAGCAGCGGGACCCGTGCCTGCAGGGCAGCCCGGGCCAGTGCCAGCTCAGGGGCGTCCCGCACCGGTTCGGGGGCGGTGCTCGGGTGCGGGGCCTGGCCGTACTGCGCGGCGTCGACGTCGGCCCCGCCGATGAGCACGAGCCCGTCCAGCACGTCCAGCACGCCGGGGTCCAGACCCGTCGGCGGCAGCAGCAGGGGGGTGCCCCCGGCGGCGGCCACCGCCTCCACGTAGACGGCGGGCACGATCGCGGCCGGGCGTCGCCAGACACCCCAGGCCGCCTCCTTGTAGTAGGTGGTCAGCCCGATCCGAGGAGCTCGCGTCACAGCCGCTCGAACCCCCGGCGCAGCTCCCAGTCGGTGACCGCGGCGTCGAACGCGGTGATCTCGACGTCGGCACAGTTGAGGTAGTGGTCCACCACGTCCTGGCCGAAGGCGGACCGGGCGACCTCGGAGGCGGCGAAGAGGTCACGGGCCTCGCGCAGCGTGTGCGGCACCAGCGGTGCGTCCGACTCGTAGGCGTTGCCCTGCATCATCGGCTCCAGCTCGAGCTGCTGCTCGATGCCGTGCAGGCCGCCGGCCATCATCGCCGCGACCGCCAGGTAGGGGTTGGTGTCACCGCCGGGCACCCGGTTCTCCATCCGGGCGCCTGCGCCCTCGCCGACCAGGCGCACCGAGCAGGTCCGGTTGTCGGTGCCCCAGGCGACGGCGGTGGGCGCGAACGACCCCTGCGCGAAGCGCTTGTAGGAGTTGATGTTGGGGGCGTAGAAGAGGGTGAACTCGCGCAGGGTGGCGAGCACGCCGGCGATGAACTGGTCGTAGACCGGGGTCCGGGCGCCGTCCTCCCAGAAGACGGTGCTGCCGTCCAGCCCGCGCAGCGACAGGTGGATGTGGCAGGAGTTGCCCTCGCGCTGGTTGGGCTTGGCCATGAAGGTGAGCGACTGCCCGGCCTGGGCGGCGATCATCTTCGCGCCGGTCTTGTAGACGCTGTGGTTGTCGCAGGTCGTCATCACGTCGTCGAAGAGGAAGCCGATCTCGTGCTGGCCGAAGTTGCACTCGCCCTTGGCCGACTCGACGGTCATCCCGGCCTTCCACATGTCCGAGCGGATCCGGCGCAGCAGCGGCTCGACCCGGCCGGAGCCGACGATCGAGTAGTCGACGTTGTACTGGTTCGCGGGGGTGAGACCGGCATACCCCTTGGTCCAGGCCTCCTCGTAGGAGTCGGTGTAGACCACGAACTCCAGCTCGGTCCCGGCCACCGCCGACCAGCCGTGCGACGCGGCTCGCTCCACCTGGGAGGCGAGCATCGAGCGGGGCGACATCGGGACCGGTGAACCGTCGGGCAGGGACAGGTCGCACTGCACCATGACGGTGCGCTCCAGCCACGGGACGAGCCGGATGGTGTCCAGGTCGAGGGCGAACTCCATGTCGCCGTAGCCGGCCTCCCAGGAGCTGATCGCGTAGCCGTCCACGGTGTTCATGTCGGTGTCGACGGCGAGCAGGTAGTTGCAGCCCTCGATGCCGTCGCCGAGGGCGTGCTCGACGAAGTAGGGGGCGTGCAGGTACTTGCCCTGCAGGCGGCCCTGCATGTCGGTGAAGGCGACGACGACGGTCTCGATGCTCTCGTCGGCGACGCCGGCGCGGAGCTGGTCGACGGTGAGCATCCGGTCGCTGCGGGGGTGGGTCATCGCAGGCCTCCCTCGGCCTCGGTCAGCTGGTCGAACTCTTCCTCGGGGGCGCTGGCGACCAGGTGGTGCCGGCTGTAGAACCAGAAGTAGGCGACGAAGGCGACGAAGACCACCGCGGTGATCCCGGCCGCCAACGGGTCCACGAAGAACGTCGCGACGACGGCGACCAGGCTGAGCACCAGGGCGGTGCCGGTGGTGGCGACGCCGCCGGGGGTGCGGTAGCCGCGCTCGAGGTCGGGCTCACGACGGCGCAGCACGATGTGCGAGAGGTTGAGCAGCACGTAGGACACGGTGGCGCCAAAGACCGCGATGTTGATGAGCAGCGCTCCGTTCTGGGTGACGGCGGCGAGCAGGAAGCCGATGGTGCCGGGGACCAGCAGGGCCACCCACGGGGTCTTCCGGCTGCCGGTCAGGGACAGGAAGCGCGGCAGGTAGCCGGCCCGGGAGAGCGCGAACAGCTGGCGGGAGTAGGCGTAGATGATCGAGAAGAAGCTGGCGACCAGGCCGGCCAGGCCCGCGTAGTTGACGAAGCCCGCCAGCCACGAGTCGCCGCCGAGCACCGCGCGCAGCGCCTCGGGCAAGGGGTTGTCGGAGGTGCGGACCGCCTCGGCCCCGGCCGAACCGGGGACCAGCAGCAGCATCAGGGCGGCGAAGACGAGGAGCACGCCCATCGCGACGATGATCCCGCGGGGCATGTCCCGCTTGGGGTCCGCGGTCTCCTCGGCGGCCAGCGGCACGCCCTCCACGGCCAGGAAGAACCAGATGCCGTAGACCAGCGCGGCCAGCGCCCCGGCGAAGCCGTAGGGCAGGAAGCTGCTGGCCCCGGCGGCGTCGCTCACCGCGATGTCGAAGAGGTTGGCGGTGTCGAAGTGCGGGGCCAGGCCGACGACCGTGACGATCAGGGCGACGACGGCGATGGCGGTGATCGCGAACATGATCTTCAGCGCCTCACCCACGCCCCAGACGTGCAGCCCGATGAAGATCAGGTAGGCGACCAGGTAGACCGGCCAGGAGTTGGTCAGCCCGAACAGGCCCAGGGCCTCCACGTAGCCACCGATGAAGACGGCGATCGCGGCGGGGGCGACGGCATACTCGATGAGGACGGCGACACCGGTGGCGTAGCCGCCCAGAGGTCCGAGGGCGCGGCGCGCGAAGCCGTAGCCGGCGCCTGCGGTGGGCAGCGTCGAGGACATCTCGGCGAGCCCGAAGACCATGCAGGTGTACATCACGCCCATCAGCACGGTGGCGATCAGCAGGCCGCCCCAGCCGCCCTCGTCCAGCCCGAAGTTCCAGCCGGCGAAGTCGCCGGAGATGACATAGCTGACGCCCAGGCCGGCCAGCAGCACCCAGCCGGCGGCGCCCTTCTTCAGCTGCCGGTGCTGGTGGTAGTCGTCGGTGACCTGGGTGTAGTCGACCCTGCGCTGTGCCATGGGATGCCTTCCTGGACTCAATGGATCACAGTTGGTCCATTGACCGGTGGTGCGAGTCTGCTCCCGGGGGAGGTGCGGCGTCAAGGGACGGCATACCGTGTCGCCCATGGAGCAGCCAGAGGCGCCGCGGGTGCAGCCGGTGCGCGGGGGCAACGTCTTCGAGGAGACGATGGAGCACCTGCTGCGGCTGCTGCGCCTCGGGGTCTTCCCACCCGGCGCGAAGCTTCCGGCCGAGCGAGAGCTGGCGGAGTCGCTGCGGGTGTCCCGCACGACGCTGCGGGAGGCACTCGGCGAGCTGCAGGAGGCCGGCTACGTCAGCGTCCGCCGGGGCAGGTACGGCGGCACCTACGTCTCGGAGTCGCCGCCGGCACCGGGGAGCAGGCGGGGGAAGGCCCTGGACGCCGCCGAGGTGGAGGACCTGCTCACGCTGCGCCGCATCGTCGAACCCGCCGCGGCGGAGCTGGCCGCGGCGCGGGACCTGGACGAGGGGGAAAGGTCGCTGCTGGCCACCGCGGCCCGGGAGTGCGCCGACGCCGGCCTGCAGCAGTACCGGCCCTTCGACGCCCGGCTGCACCTGGCGCTCGCCGAGCTGAGCGGGTCACCGAGCCTGGCCGCCGTGGTGGCCGACGCGCGGGACCGGGTCAACGGGATGCTCGACCGGATCCCGTTGCTGGGCCCGAACCTGGCGCACTCGACCCGCCAGCACGAGGCGATCGTCGAGGCGGTCCTGGCGGGTAGGCCTGAGGTGGCCCGGCAGGCGATGCTCGACCACCTGCAGGGCACCGACTCGCTGCTCCGGGGCTTCCTGGCCTGACCTGTCGTCCGCGACCGTTCGTTCGTGCCACGGCAGGAGAACCGACGGTCGGAGGAGGCGGCCCTCCCACGGCATACCCACCGCGGTGGCTGGGTGTCGCCCTGGCTACCCGTACCGACCGCGGTGCTCAGGGACCCGCAACTCACCGCGGTGGCTACGGGCTGCCCTGGCCACCCCTACCGACCGCGGTGGCCCAAGCAGGGCAGGTATGCCGTCGCGACAGCCCCCCGGGTCAGTCCCGGTAGCGCGGCCGACGCTGCGGCCGCTGCCGGCTGAACTCGCCACCCTGGCGGCCGCCGAACGGACGGCCGTGGTCGGCATACTCGTCGCGCACGTAGACCAGCCGCTGGCTGCCGCAGTCGATGCGCGCGCCGGTCCGCAGCACCAGGCCGTCGACCGCCTGCTCCCCGGCCACCGTGGCGGGCGACGGGGTGAGGGCGAAGAGGTGGTACTCGTCGGTGGCGGGGTCGCGGCGGACCTCGGCGTGATGAGGTTCCAGGCCGGCGACGACCAGGTCGCTCTCCGGGTCGGAGCCGATCGTGGTGGTGCCGCGGCGCAGGTGCAACGTCTGCTGCGGCGCCCCGAGCTCCGGGCCGGGCGGCAGGTGGAAGAGCAGCCGGGGGTCACCGCCGCCGAGGGGGTCGTGCGTGGTGCGGACCCGGCGTCGACGGGCCGCGACCAGCGTCGGTGCCAGCGGCCACAGCGTCGGCGGCGGGGTGAGTGCCGCCAGGCCGGGTCCCTGCGCGCGTCGTCCTGCCCGCAGCAGTCGCAGCGCCGCCCGCCGGTCCCGGACCGCGATGTGCGGGGACCCGGTGAGGGTCCGGTCCACCAGGCCGGCCTTCACCGCTCCGAGGGAGACGACTGGCCCGCCCGGCCCGACGACCGTGATCGTCAGCCCGGCGTCCGCGGCGAAGGTGGCGACGTCCGAGGCGACGTCGGTCGCCGCCCGCCAGGAGATGCCCAGCGGGATCCGGTCCAGCTGGTCGAGGTCCACCTCGAGGTGGGTCCCCGAGCCCGTCACCCTGGCTTGCAGGGGGGCAGCGGCACCGTCCTCCGCCGGCGGTGTGATGGTCAGGCGCAGGTCCGCCTCGACCCTGATCTGCTGGGCCATCTGCGTGCCTCAGCCGGCGTCGAGGGTGGAGTCCTCGGTGGTGATCCGCAGCGTCCCGTCCAGCTTCCAGGTGGCGCGCGGCGCCTCGGGGCCGGTGTCACGGGGGACCTCGACGGTCATGTCCACGAAGCTGTAGTTGATCGCGGCGCCGTGCCCGGTGAGGTAGTCCCACATCTCCTTGCCGAGGTCGGTCCACGACACGGTCTCGCCGGTGCTGCCGGTCATCTGTCCCTGGTGCTCGCTCATGCTGACTCCTTCGTCCTTGGTGGTCGTCCAACGTTTGTCACGACTCTTCGGAGTATGCGCCGGGTCCCGACAGGCGGCAACCGCAAGGAATTCTCCGCCTGGATTCGGACACGTTCTCCACAGACTTTGCACAAACTGTGGACACGCTGAATCCGGACGGGCGTCGGCGTACGTAGTGAGGGGTAGAGGGCGGAACCCGTCCGCCCCGTCCGACAAGGAGCACCCCATGCGGAAGTTCACCTCCACCACGGCAGTCGCCCTGCTCGCCGGCGCCAGCGCCGTCGCGATGGCCGCCCCGGCGCAGGCCGACGAGCACGAGTCGACGGTCTCCGTGCTGCACGGCGTTCCCGGTCTGACCGTCGACGTCTACGTCGACGGCGAGGAGCTGATCCCCGACTTCGAGCCCGGCACCCTCACCGACCCGATGATGCTCCCGACCGGCACCTACGACATTGACGTCTACGCCGACGGCGACGACCCGGAGAGCGCTGAGCCGGCCATCTCCGCCGCGGGCCTCGAGGTACCGGGCGGCGCGAACCTCACCCTCGCCGCGCACCTCGGTGAGGACGGCACCCCGATGCTGTCCGCCTTCGTCAACGACACCTCCACCCTGGAGGCCGGCCAGACGCGGCTCACCGTGCGGCACGCAGCCGCCGCCCCCGCCGTGGACGTCCGCGCCGGCGGCAGCCCCGTCATCGAGGGCCTCACCAACCCCAACGAGGAGGTCCTGAACCTGGACGCCGGCACCGTGACCGCCGACGTCACCCTGGCCGGCACCGAGGACGTCGTGCTCGGCCCGGCCGACCTGGACCTCACCGAGGGCACCAACACGATCGTGTATGCCTGGGGCTCGGCCGAGGACGGCACCCTCGACCTGGCGGTGCAGACCATCGACGGGCTGCACGGCGACCCGGGTGGCGTCCCCTCCGGCCAGGGTGGCCTGGCGGGTGGCGAGACCGCTCTCGTGGTGCTCCTGATGGCCGGCGCTGCCGGCGCGGTGTTCGCCGGCAGCCGCCTGGTCCGCTCGTCGTCGGTCGCCTGACCGCCCCATTCCGGTCACCTGACGACTTGACGCGGACCCAGCCCCGCCGCAGCCGGTTCAGCCCGGCTGCGGCGGTGGCCTGCCTGCTCAGCCTCCTCGTGGCGGGGCTGGCCCTGTGGGGGCTGCTACGCGACCCGGTCCCGGCGCTCGCCGACTTCGACCGAGAGGGTGTCCCGGTCACCGCTCCCGCCGACCCCGCCGCCTCGACCCAGCCACCAGAGCCCACCCGTGGGTCGGATCCGGCCGCCGAGCCCGCCGCGGACCCGACCTCCGAGCCCACCGCAGGGCGGGCCCCCTCAGCCCTGGACAGGCCGGCCACCCGCCCCGCCTCACTGGAGGCCTCGACCGCTGCGAAGGCACCTCCCGCACCGGTGCGCCTGCGCGTCCCCGCCCTCGGTCTGGACGTCCCGTTGGACGCGGTCGGCGTCGCCCCCGACGGCCAGATGGAGGTCCCCGAGGACGCCGACGTGGCCGGCTGGTACAAGTTCGGTGCACGTCCGGCCGACGACACGGGGTCGGTCGTCGTGGCCGGTCACGTCGACGACCGTGAGGGGCCCGGGGCCTTCCTCGCGCTGACCCGGGCCCAGGAGGGTGAGGAGGTCGTCGTCGAGCTCGAGGACGGGTCCGAGCTGTCCTACACGGTGACCGCCCGGACGACCACCGACAAGAAGGAGCTCCCTGTCGATGACCTCTTCGACCGTGACGGTCCGCCCCGGCTCCAGCTCATCACCTGCACCGGGGACTGGTCGGCCAGCACGGGCCGCTACACCGACAACCTCGTCCTCACCGCGACCCCGGCACTATGAGGCGGGCGGACCGGCTGCGCGACCTGCTGCGCCGGGCCGGACACGTCGAGGCCACGCCACGGGAGCAGGTCTGGCGGGGCATCCGCTCCCGGATCGACGCTCAGACCGGGCGGCGCAGCAGCAGCTGGTCCACACCCATGCGACCGACCTCGAACGTCCAGGCGCCTCCGGCGAGGTAGAGCTCCCAGACCCGGGTCACCTCCTCGCCGACCAGGGCCACCACCTCGTCGCGACGCTCCGCCATCCGCCGCTCCCACGAGCGGACCGTCCACGCGTAGTGCTCGCGCAGCGCCTGCACCCCGCGCAGCTCCAGGCCGCCCTTCTCCAACAGCCCGATGGTGTCCCCGACCGGGCGCATCGACATGTCGGGCGCGATGAACGACTCGATGAACGGCCCTCCACCAGGGTTCTTGCCGGGCCGGCTCATCTGCTGCACCAGCACGTGCGCCCCCGGCGCGGCGAGCCGGTGCAGGGTGCGTGCGTACAGCGGGTAGTTGCGATCCCCGACGTGCTCACCCATCTCGATCGAGGCGATCGCGTCGAAGCCGGACTCGGGCACCTCCCGGTAGTCCTGCAGCCGCACCTCCACCCGGTCTGCCACGCCCTGCTCGAGCGCCCGGGCCTGCACGAAGGCCTGCTGCTCACGGCTGATGGTCACCGCCAGCACCTTCGCCCCGTGCTCGCGTGCGGCGTGCAGCGTCAGCGACCCCCAGCCGCAGCCGACGTCAACGAAGCGCTGCTCACGCCGGGTGTGCAGGCCGAGCTTGGTGCAGACCAGCTCCAGCTTGTCGAACTGCGCCTGCTCCAGGGTGTAGGCCTCGTCCTCGGCGCCCCGCAGCAGGTCGGCGCCCGCGTGGGTCACGTACCCGCAGGAGTAGGCCATCTGCCGGTCGAGGATGAGCTCGTAGAAGTCGTTGGACAGGTCGTAGTGGTGGCTGATCGCGGTGCGGTCCCGGAGCAGGCTGTGCAGCCGTCCGGTGACCACCGCCTGCGAGGCGGGCAGGGCGGGCCGGCCGCGCAGCAGCCCCAGCTCCCGGACCAGCAGCCCCAGCCCGGCCACCGCCCTGGCCCGTGCGGCCACCCCCGCGGAGGGCCGCCGGGAGGCCAGCTCCTCGCGCACCTGTCGCAGCGCGTCGCCGACGTCCCCCTCCACGTCGATCTCACCGGTGACGAAGGCCTGCGCCGCACCCAGCTCACCGGGGGACCACAGCAGCCGGCGCAGCGCGTCCGGCGAACGCAGGTGCACGGTCGGGGCGGAGTCCGGGTCGGCCCCGGCCCGGGAGCCGTCCCAGGCCACCAGGTGCACGGGCAGCGGGCCGCCGGCCAACGGCAGCAGCAGGTCGTTCAGGCGCGGGGCCACGGGGGTCGACATGGCGCCGACCCTACCCAGGCAGCCTGTCGGCACGCCGTGTGCCCGACCACCGCGGGCCAGCCCACGTCCGGGCCTCCACCTAGGCTGTCCCCATGACGGCAGCCCACGTCCCGGACGACGAGCAGATCGTCCGTGGCTGGGTGGACGGTGGCGCGGAGGCGCTGGAGCAGGCATACCGTCGGTGGGGGTCGCTGGTGCACGGGCTGGCCCGCCGGGCCGTCGGTCCGCACGACGCCGAGGACGTCACCCAGCAGGTGTTCGTCTCGGCGTGGCGCGGCCGGGAGAGCTACGACCCCGCGTCCGGGCCGCTGGGGGCCTGGCTGGTCGGGATCACCCGACGTCGGATCGCGGACCTGCTGCGGTCCCGGCACCGGCACGTGGAGGTGGTCACGGACCGGGAGGACCTGCCCGACCGCGGTTCCTGGTCCGAGGCCGACATCGACGACCTGATCACCATCTACGAGGAGCTGGAACGCATCGGTGAGCCACAGCGGGGCATCATCCTGCTCGCCTACGTCGAGGGACTCACCCAGCGTGAGATCGCCGAACGGCTGGGGCTGCCGCTGGGCACCGTCAAGACCCATACGAACCGAACCCTGTCTCGGCTCCGAACACTCCTCGGAGGTGCGCGATGACCGATCCGCATGGCACGACCCGCCCGGAGGGCGGAGAGGACTCGCGGGCCCCGCGGTTGCTGGGGCGGGCCGGCGAGGTCGAGAGCGCGCCCGCACCCTCGGTCTGGGACCGTATCCGCACCGAGCTGGACGAGGACGACCCCGGGAGGGACCGTGCATCCGCGGGCCCTTCGCCCACCTCGACCCCCGGTGCGACCCCACCCCCCTCGAGGGCGGGATCGTCCCGGCGCGCCTGGCCGTTGCTCGCCGCCGCGGCTGTCGGCGCCCTGCTGACCTGGGCCGGCGCAGCCCTGCTCGGCGACGACGACACCGGCTCCGGGGAACTGATCGCCAGCGGGACGCTTCAGCCGCTGCCGGAGGCCGGGACCGGCTCGCAGGGTGAGGCCGAGGTGGTCACCGTGGACGGCCACCAGCGGCTACGGGTCGAGCTGGACACGGTCCCGGACGCCGACGGCGGCTACCTCGAGGTCTGGCTGCTGCGCCCCGACGTCAGCGGCATGGTCACCCTCGGCGTGCTGACCGACGAGGTGGGCGAGTTCGACCTGCCCGCCGGTGTGGACCTCGGCGACTACCCGGTGGTCGACATCTCCCGGGAACGGGTCGACGGGGACCCCACGCACGGTGGCGACAGCCTGGTGCGCGGCCAGCTGGAGGGTGCCTCCGCAGGACACCTCCCGGGCGACGACCTAGAGTGAACAGTCCTTGTGCAGCCGGTCCGGGCGCCCTCCGGGAACCCGCGGCTGCCGACCGCGAGAGGGAGCCCCGATGACCCAGCAGCACAGCAGCCCGTCCGACCCGCCGCACGTCACCTCCGACCCGGAGGCGGTCGCGAAGGCGCACCGGATCATGTCCGACATGGACATCGCGATGCTCACCACCATCGACTCCGGCTCCGCCGACGGACGGCTCACCAGCCGCCCGCTGAGCACCCAGGTGCACGAGGAGGACGGGGACGTCCTCTTCCTGGTCCGGGCCAGCAGCGCGGTGGCCGACGACGTGCGTGCCCACCCGCAGGTCAACGTCGCCTACTCCTCCACCAAGGCGTGGGTCTCGCTGGCCGGTGACGCCAGCCTGGTGACCGACCGGGCGCTGGTCGAGCGGCTCTGGAGCAAGGGCGCGGACCTCTTCATGGAGGGTGGGCCGGAGAACCCCGACAACGTGGTGCTCAAGGTCAGCGGCGACACCGTCACCTACTGGGGCGGGGAGTCGCTGGTCGGCACCGCGCTCGGCACCCTCAAGGCCATCACCGGCCGCGGCGACAGCTCCGAGGGCGGCTCCGGACCGACGGTCGTGGACCTGCCGTGAACCCGCTGCGCGACCGGGTGCTGGTGACCCTGGCCGCGGTCCTCTGGGTCGGCGGCACCCTGGTCGGCACCGGCCTGGTCGGGGGTGGCGGCGTCGCCTCCCAGGGGGACGGGCTGTTCTCGGACAGCGCCACCCTGATCGCGCCGCAGGGCCCGGCCTTCTCCATCTGGTCGGTGATCTACCTCGGCCTGGCCGGGTACGTCCTGTGGCAGTGGCTGCCGGGGACGACGGACTCCACCTGGGCCCGGGTGACCCGGCGCCCGGCCGCCGCCGCCATCGCCCTCAACGGGCTGTGGCTGCTGGTCGTCTTCGCCGGCTGGGTGGGGCTGTCGGTGCTGGTGATGGGCGGCATCGTGCTCTCCCTGGGCCTGCTGCTGCGCCGCACCGCCGGGCTGCCGAGGGCCGGCTGGGCCGCCGACGTCTGGGTGAGCGCCACCTTCGGTCTCTACCTGGGGTGGATCTGCGTGGCGACCTGCGCCAACATCGCCTCCTGGCTGGTCGGCCTCGGGGTGCCCGCCACCACCACCGGCTCCGCCGTGGCCACCGTCGCGGTCCTCGCGGTGGTCGTCGTCATCGCCGCCCTGCTGCTGCGGCGCACCGACCAGACCGCCTTCCGGCTGGGCCTGGTCGCCGCCGTCGTCTGGGGCACCGGCTGGGTCGCCGCCGGACGCCTGAGCGGGGACCCGCGCTCCGACCTCGTCGGGTATGCCGCCGCGGCCACCGCGGTCGCGGTCGCCCTGCTCGGCCTGGCGTCGCTGCGCGCGCCGCGTTCCACCGTCGCCACCTGAGGTCGCCCCATCCGGGATCCGCACCTGCTCCGAACACCCTCCGCACCGACGCACCGGTGGGACCCTCCCACCGGCGCCGCCGAAGGAGGAGCCCATGAGCAGCGACGACCGTCCGAGCGCAGCCGTCGTCGGTGGCGGGATCGCGGGGCTGGTCGCGGCATACCTGCTCCGGCACAGCCATCGGGTCACGCTGCTGGAGGCCGACGAGCGGCTCGGTGGGCACGCCGACACTCATGACGTGACCGCGCCTGACGGCACCGCGCTGCAGGTCGACTCCGGTTTCATCGTGCACAACGACCGCACCTACCCGGTGCTGCTGCGGCTCTTCGGGGAGCTGGAGGTGCCGACCCGGCCAACCGAGATGTCGATGTCGATCACCTGCGACGAGTGCGGGCTGTCGTTCGCCGGAGGGCGCGGGGTCGGCGGGCTGCTCGCGCAGCCGACCCGGCTGCTCGACCGCCGCTACCGTCGCCTGCTGCGCCAGGTGCCACGCTTCCACCGGGCCGGCCTGGCCGAGCTGGCCCGGGCCGACGCCGGCGACACCACCGGGGACGCGCTCACCTGGGGAGGCTTCCTGGAGCGCGGGGGCTTCGACGACTACTTCGTCCGGCACTACGCGGTGCCGCTGGTCTCCTGCGTCTGGTCCTCCGGCCACGAGGACGCCCGCGCCTACCCGGTCCGGCACCTGCTGCGCTTCCTCCAGCACCACGGGATGCTCTCGGTCGGGGGCTCGCCCAGCTGGCGCACCGTCGCCGGTGGCTCCCGCGCCTACGTGCAGCGGGTCGAGGCGGCCCTGCGGGAGGCGGGCGGCGAGGTCGTGCTGGGGGCCCCCGCGACCCGGGTCGTCCGGGACCCCGACGGGGTCGAGGTCACCACCTCGGGCCCGGCCGGGGAGCTCACCCGCCGGGTCGACGCCGTCGTGCTGGCCACCCACGCCGACGTCGCCGCCGGCCTGCTCGCCGACCCGAGCCCGCAGGAGGCGGCCGACCTGGCCGCGGTCACCTACTCGCAGAACCCCACGGTGCTGCACACCGACGCCGGGGTGCTGCCGGACCGGGGCCGGGCCCGCGCCTCGTGGAACTACCGGCTCTCCAACTGCGACCGGGACGACGACGAGGTGCTGGTCTCGTACTGGATGAACCGCCTGCACCGGCTGCCGGAGGTGGGTGCCGAGTACGTCGTCACCCTCAACCCGCGGGGGCGGGTGGCGGACTCCTCCGTCATCGCGCGCCGTCAGTACGCTCATCCGGTGTTCACCCACGCCGCGGTCGAGGCCGCCGCCCGGCTGCGCGGGGCGGGCGGTCCCCGGTTGGCGTTCGCCGGGGCGCACCTGGGCTGGGGCTTCCACGAGGACGGTGCCCGCTCCGGTGCCGAGGCGGCGGGTCGCCTCGGGGGCGGCTGGTGAGCGGGCCGGCCCTCGAGCCACCACCGGTGCCCGCGCTGGTCGTGGGCGGCGTCGCGCACACCCGGCACCGCCCGGTGGCGCACGCGTTCCGCTACCGCACCTACCAGTGGCTGGTCGACGTGGACGCGTTGCCGCAGCACCGGTGGCCCCTCAGCTGGGTCAGCGGGTTCCGGTCCGCCGACCACCTGGACGGAGGGCGGCTCGGCGGCGGGCTGCGCGGCGACCTGGGCCGCTTCCTGGACCACCGCGGGCTGCGGCTCGACCCGCACGACCGGGTGCTGATGCTCGCGCACGCCCGGGTCCTGGGCTACGTCTTCGACCCACTCACCGTCTTCTGGGTCCTGGACCCCCAGGACCGGCTGCGGGCCGTGGTGCTCGAGGTGCACAACACCTACGGCGAGCGGCACGGCTACCTGCTCGACCCCGACGACCGGGGCCGGGCGCAGGTGGACAAGGTGTTCTACGTCTCGCCGTTCAACGACACCTCCGGGCGGTATGCCGTCTCGCTCACCCTCACCGCCGGCCGGGTCGCCTGCTCGGTCGGCCTGGACCGCGAGGGGGAGCGGGTGCTGACCGCGGTGACCGAGGGCGTCCCCCGGCCCGCCACCGGACGCGCGGTCCTCGGTGCCGTGCTCCGGCACGGCCCGGTGCCGCAGCTGGTGACCCTGCTGATCCGGCTGCACGGCGTCCGCCTCTGGCGACGGCTGCCGCTGCAGCCCCGACGCCCCCACCCGAAGGAGGCCGTGCGTTGAGCGCGCCCGCACCCGCACCCTTGACCCCCCGCTCCGACGTGCTCGGCCGGGCCCGCGCGGCGGCTGCCCGGCGGGTGCTGGACGCCGTGGCCCGTCGCGTCGACGTGGACCTGGTGGTCGACGGTCGGGCCACCGGCCATCCGGCCGGTCGTCCAGGGACTGCCGACGACCGGCCCCGGATCGTCGTGCACCGGCCGGACGCCTTCTACCGCCGGCTCGGCACCCACCCCAAGCTGGCGATCGGGGAGGGCTACACCGAGGGGGAGTGGGCGCCGGCTCCCGGGCACGACCTGGCCGAGGTGCTGCTCCCCTTCGCCGAACGTCTGGACGACGCCGTCCCCGAGCCGCTGCGATCGCTGCGCGGGCTCACCGACACCCCGCTGCCGGCGGCGCTGCGCAACACGTTGACCGGGGCACGGCGCAACATCGAGGCGCACTACGACCTGTCCAACGAGATGTTCGCGTCCTTCCTCGACCCGTCGATGACCTACTCCAGCGCCCTCTTCGAGGAGGGCCGCCCGCTGGCCGGGCAGAACCTCCAGGAGGCTCAGCTGCGCAAGGTGGACGCCGCCCTGGACCGGGCCGGGGTCGGCACCGGGACCCGGCTGCTCGAGGTGGGCACCGGCTGGGGGACCCTGGCGCTGCGTGCGGCGCAGCGCGGGGCCTCCGTGGTCACCGTCACCCTCTCCCGGGAACAGGCCGCGCTGGCCGAGAAACGACTGGCCGAGGCCGGGCTGGCGGACCGGGTCGACGTGCGGCTGCAGGACTACCGCGAGGTCGAGGGCGAGTTCGACGCGATCGTCTCGATCGAGATGGTCGAGGCGGTCGGTGAGGAGTTCTGGCCCACCTACTTCGCGACCCTGGACGCCCGGCTGGGTCCCGGTGGCAGCGCCGTGGTGCAGGCGATCACCATGCCTCACGAGCGCTACCGGGCCACCCGGCGCTCGTTCGGCTGGATCCAGAAGTACATCTTCCCCGGCGGGGTGCTGCCCAGCGTGGACGCGATCGAGCGCACCTGCACCCGGCACACCGGGCTGCGGGTGCGGGACGTGCACACCTTCGGGCAGCACTACGCGGAGACGCTGCGCCGGTGGCGCCTCGCCTTCGCCGACGCCGTCACGGGCGGGCAGGTGCGCGAGCTGGGCTTCGACGAGCGGTTCCAGCGCATCTGGGAGTTCTACCTCGCCTACTGCCAGGCCGGCTTCACCGCCGGGGCGATCGACGTCGGCCAGATCGTGCTCAACCGCCCGGCCCGCGGCCCGGTCGCGGCCGGCTGAGCCGCTTGTCCAACCTTCGTTTCAGGTAGCAGGATGGTCCCGGGTGCGCCAGAGTAGGTCAGCGTGAACCCGGTCTCCGAGCTCAACGCCTTTCTGCGTGCCGCGCTCGTGACCCCGGTCCCCCGTGACCACCGGGACCCCCCGGCCGTGCTGCGCCGACGACGGATCGTCACCGTCCTCACCCTGCTGGTGGGGGCGGCGCTGCTCGGCTGGTCGCTGCGGTTGGAGCCCGGAAACCCGTACTTCTACCTGGGCACCACCGCGCTGGCCGCCGCCTGGGTGGTGGGTGCCCTGCTCTCCGGGCCGCTCTACCTGGGCCGCGGGCACACCCGGCGCGGGACCTCCTACGCCCGCCCGATCGTGCAGTCGTTCGCCCTCGGGCTGCTGCTGCTGGCCATCTTCCTGGCGGGGGCGCTGCTGATGGTGCGGGTGCCGAGCCTGGCCGGGCCGGTGAACGAGCTGCTCGACCACGCCCGCTTCGCCTCGCTGCCGCTGGTGCTGCTGATCACCGCCGTCAACGGGGTGGCCGAGGAGCTCTTCTTCCGTGGCGCGCTCTACGCCGCCATCCCGCAACGGTGGACGGTGCTCGCCACCACCGGGGTGTATGCCCTCACCACCGTCGTCTCGGGCGTCCTCATGCTCGTCTTCGCCGCCCTGGTCATCGGTCTCGTGTGCGGCCTGCAACGCCGGGTCACCGGCGGTATCCTGGGACCGGCCATCACGCACGTGACCTGGTCCGGCGGCATGCTCCTGCTCCTCCCACCCCTTCTGCAGATCGTGAGCTGACATGTCCACCACCCATGTTCTCGTCACCGGTGCCACCGGCTACATCGGCGGACTGATGGTGCCCCGCCTGCTCGAGGCCGGGCATACCGTCCGCGTGCTCACCCGCTCCGCGGACAAGCTGCCCGCCGAGTGGAAGGACCGGGTCGAGGTGTGCGAGGGGAACGCCACCGAGCGCGCCGACCTGGACCGGGCCCTGGCCGACATCGGACTGGCCTACTACCTCATCCACTCGATGGACGGCTCCGGCGACTTCGTCGAGCGCGACCGTCGGCTGGCCGCCGACTTCGGCTCGGCCGCCAAGGACGCCGGGGTGGGCCGGATCGTCTACCTGTCCGGGCTGCACCCCGAGGGCCCGCTGTCCAAGCACCTCGCCTCCCGGGTCGAGGTGGGCGAGCTGCTGATGGCCTCCGGGGTCCCGACCGCGGTGCTGCAGGCGGCCACCGTGATCGGCGACGGGTCGGCCAGCTTCGAGATGCTGCGCCACCTCACCCGCCGGCTGCCGATCATGGTGGCCCCCAAGTGGCTGAAGAACAAGATCCAGCCGGTCGGGATCGAGGACGTCCTGTACTACCTGGTGGCGGCGGCGGAGCTGCCCCCGGAGGTGAACCGGACCTTCGACATCGGCGGCCCGGACGTGCTCACCTACAAGGAGATGATGCTGAGCTTCGCCCGGGAGACCGGGCTCGGGCACCGGGTCATCTTCACCGTCCCGGTGCTGACGCCGTGGCTGGCCAGCCACTGGATCGGCCTGGTCACCCCGGTGGACGCCGGGGTCGCCAAACCGCTGGTCGGCTCGCTGGTCCACGAGGTGATCTGCCGGGAGCGCGACCTCGACGAGATGGTGGGCGCCCCGCCCGGCGGTCCGACCCCCTACCGGGACGCCGTACGGGCGGCGGTGAGCCCGGGATGAGCACTAAGATCGAGTCGATGATCCGCTTCGAGAGCGTCACCAAGAGGTATGCCGACGGCACGGTCGCGGTCGACGACCTGTCCCTGGAGGTGCCGCAGGGAGGGATCACCGTCCTGGTCGGTCCCTCGGGCTGCGGCAAGACCACCAGCCTGCGGATGATCAACCGGATGGTCGAGCCCACCGAGGGCCGCATCCTGATCAAGGGTGAGGACATCGCCGCGCGCAAGCCGGCCCAGCTGCGCCGCTCCATCGGCTACGTCATCCAGCACGCCGGGCTGTTCCCGCACCGCACCGTGCTGGCCAACGTGATGACCGTCCCCAAGCTCATCGGCTGGGACACCGCCCGTGCCCGCAGCGCGGCGATGGAGGCGATCGAGAAGGTCGGGCTCACGCAGGGCCAGGCCTCCCGCTACCCCGGCCAGCTCTCCGGCGGCCAGCAGCAGCGGGTGGGCGTGGCCCGGGCGCTGGCCAGCGACCCGGACGTGGTCCTGATGGACGAGCCGTTCAGCGCGGTCGACCCGCTCGTCCGGGGAGAGCTGCAGTCCGAGGTGCGCCGGCTCCAGCAGGAGCTCGGGCTGACCGCGGTGCTGGTCACCCACGACATCGACGAGGCGCTGCTGCTCGGCGACCACGTCGCCGTGCTGCGCCAGGGCGGCCGGCTGGCCCAGCTGGCGACCCCCGCCGAGCTCCTCGCCGACCCGGCCGACGACTTCGTCGCCAGCTTCGTCGGCAAGGACCGCGGCTACCGGGCCCTCGGCTTCGCCGACGCCCGGGTCGAGCCCCGCCCCGAGCCCACCGTGCGGCTCGGCGAGCAGGTGCAGGCGGGAGCGGGCTGGGTGCTGGTCGTCGACGAGACCGACGGACCCCTGGGCTGGGTCGAGGCGAACGGCCACGGCGGCTCCGTCACCGAGGACCGGTTGCACCGGCTCGGCACCCTGGCCGGGCCCTCGGACAGTGCCCGCACGCTGCTGGACGCCGCGCTCTCCTCCCCCTCGCACCGCGGGGTGCTCGTCGAGGAGGGCAGGGTGGTCGGCACCGTCGGGGCCGACCAGGTGCTCGCCGCCGTGGAGGCCACGTGATCGGCGGGGTCGCCTGGTCCACCGTCGGTGAGCTGCTGCTGCGACACATCTACCTGGCCGGGCTGCCGCTGCTGCTCGGGCTGCTGATCAGCCTGCCGCTGGGGTGGCTGGCCACCCGCTACCGCTGGCTGGCACCGCCGATGATCGCCGGCACCGGCCTGCTCTACACGATCCCCTCGCTGGCGCTGTTCATCATGCTGCCGCTGCTGCTCGGGACCACGATCATCTCCGACACCAACGTGCTGGTCGCGATGACGATCTACGCGGTGGCGCTGCTCACCCGGACCGTGGCCGACGCCCTCGCCTCGGTGCCGAGCTCCGTCCGCCAGGCGGCCACCGCCATGGGCTACGGCGAGCTCCGGCGCACCCTGGCCGTCGACCTGCCGCTGGCGGTCCCGGTCATCACGGCCGGGCTGCGGGTGGCGGCGGTGAGCAACGTCTCCATCGTCTCGGTGGCGGCCCTGATCGGGGTCAGCCAGCTGGGTCAGCTCTTCACCGACGGCTTCAACCGCAACGTGATGGGCCCGATCATGGTGGGCATCGGCGCGTGCGTGGTGCTGGCCCTGGCGCTGGACGCTCTGATCGCGCTCGCCTCCCGGGTGCTGACGCCCTGGCAGCGGTCGGAGGCCTCCCGGTGATCGACCTCACCTGGCAGTGGCTCACCGACCCGGAGAACTGGACCGGCCCGGGCGGCGTCCTGGCGCAGAGCGTCACCCACCTGCGGATCTCCCTGGTGGCGCTGCTCGCCGCCGCCCTGGTGGCGGTCCCGGTGGGGCTGTACATCGGGCATACGGGCAAGGGGCGCTGGGTCGCCATCAACGTCGCCGGCGGGTTCCGGGCCATCCCCTCCCTCGGTGTCCTCTTCGTGGCGATCATGCTGCTGCTGCCGCGGCTGCAGGGCGACCTCGCCTACGAGCTGCCGGTCCTGATCGTGCTGGTGCTGCTGGCGGTCCCACCGATCCTGTCCGGCACGTATGCCGGTGTGGAGGCGGTCGACCCCGCCGCCCGGGACGCCGCGCACGGCGTCGGGATGACCGGGGCCCAGGTGCTCTGGCAGGTGGAGGTGCCGGCAGCGCTGCCGCTGCTGCTCTCCGGCGTCCGGTCCGCGATGCTGCAGATCGTGGCCACCGCCACCATCGCCGCCGTCGTCGGGATCGGCGGCCTCGGCCGCTTCCTCATCGACGGCCAGGCGTCCCGGCAGTACGAGGTCATGGCCGGGGGTGCCATCGCGGTCGCCGCGCTGGCGCTGACGGTCGACCTGGTGCTCGCCGGCGTCCAACGTCTCGTCGTCTCCCCCGGGCTCGTCGAGTCCCGCCACCACTGAACCGCACCCACCACACCCATCACCTGGGAGGAACCCCCATGCGACGTACCGCTCTGCTCACCCTCGCCCTGAGCGCCACCCTCGGCCTGGCCGCCTGCGGCGGCGGCTCGGACCCGCTGGACAGCGAGGGCGACGCGCCCGCCGGGACCGGCTCCGGCTCCGGGGAGGCCGGCAGCATCACCGTCGGCTCCGCCAACTTCCCGGAGAACGAGCTGCTCGCCGAGATCTACGCTGCCGCCCTGGAGGACGCCGGCGTCGAGGTGTCCACCCAGCTCAACATCGGTAGCCGTGAGGCCTACATCGCCGGCATCCAGGACGGCTCGGTGGACGTGCTCCCCGAGTACACCGGCGGGCTGGCGACCTACCTCAACCCGGAGATCACCGCGACCTCCTCCGAGGACGTGCTGGCCGACCTGGAGGAGAACCTGCCCGAGGACCTGCAGGTGCTCGAGATCAGCGACGCGGAGAACAAGGACTCCCTGGTCGTCACCGGCGAGACCGCCGAGGAGCTGGGCCTGACCTCGATCGCGGACCTGGAGCCGCACGCCGGCGAGATGACGCTGGGCGGTCCGCCGGAGTTCGAGAGCCGGCCCAACGGGGTCGACGGGCTGGCCGAGGTCTACGGGCTGGAGTTCGCGAGCTTCCGGTCGCTGTCGGCAGGCGCCAACCTCACCGTGCAGTCGCTGGCCAACGGCCAGGTGGACGTCGCCAACATCTTCACCACCGACCCCGCGGTCGAGGAGAACGGCTTCGTCGTGCTGGAGGACCCGGAGTCCCTCTTCGCCGCCCAGAACATCGTGCCGCTGCTGCGCGGCGATGCGGTCGACCCCACGGTCGAGGAGGCGCTGAACGGGGTGTCCGCGGAGCTGACCACCGAGAACCTCACCGCCATGATGGTGGAGGTCCTCACCGACGGCGAGGACCCGTCCGCGGTCGCCCAGGAGTTCGTCGACGGCCTCTGAGACGTCGGCCCGGCCGCTGAGCCGGGTGGTGACCGCCACCCGGCTCAGCGGCCGCGCAGCTCCCGCGTCACCAGCAGGGCGGCCTCGACGGCCGAGGGAGGCAGCGTGGGCACCGCGAGCTCGTGACCGCGGTCGGTGATCCCGTGCCCCCCGGTCCACACCACGACCTCGGGGTGGTCTGCCCGCAGCGTGTGCACCAGCCGGGTCGCCGGGTCGGCGTCCCAGCTCATCGGGACGCTGATGATGACGCCGGCCGGGCGCAGCGTGCGCACCGAGTGCACCCAGCTGTGCTGCGGCACGTCGGCCCCGAGGAAGCGGACGTCGATGCCCTGCCGGCGCAGGCAGACGGCGAAGGCCAGGGCGCCCAGCTGGTGCAGCGCCCCGGGGGCGAGCCCGACCAGCACCACCGGTGCGTCGGTGTTGGCCCCGGCCGCGTCGAAGGCCGCCGAGAGCCGGCGGTGCACCGCCGCCGAGACGAAATGCTCGCCGGAGATGTCGACGTCGCCCCGCTCCCAGGCATACCCGAGCTCGGTGAGGGCGGGCATCAGCCACTGCTCCAGGGTGGTCTCGAAGGAGCTGCGGGCGAACGCACCGTCCAGGACGGTGGTGAGCAGCCGCTGGTCGTAGCGCTGCGCGGCCAGCACGAGCTCGGTGAAGGCCGGTGCCTGCCCGGCCGGCGCGGCGACCGGGTGCCGGGGCCCGGGAACCGGTGGCGGCGCGGTCTCGGTGGCCAGGGTGGCCACCCGTTCGGCGGCCAGCGAGGCGGGGGTGCCCTCCCGGACCAGCTCGGCCATCCGGGCGAGCCGGGCGACCTCGGCGTCGTCGTAGAGGCGGTAGCGCGAGCTGGACCGCTGGGGGGCCACCACCCCGTAGCGGCGCTCCCAGGCCCGCAGTGTCGCGGCGGGCACACCGGTGAGGTCGGCGACCTGCTTCACCGTGTAGCGCACACCCATGGGGCCCGCCCTCCTCTCGGCACCGGCAGTCGCTCCGACGGCCCGCATGAGCCTATCGCGCACTCTCCCGACCGGGCGCGCGTCGTGCCACCACCGGGCGAGCGTTGTGCACGCGACCGGGCGAGCGTTGTGCACGCGACCGGGCGAGCGTTGTGCTGCAACGGCGAGGGCCACCACCCCGTCCCCGGGATGGCGGCCCTCGTCTGGTGCTACGGGTCAGGCGACCCGACGTTCCTCAGAGCCCGTCGACGCGGTCCCCGGGGGCCTGCAGGTCCGGGTTGGCCTCGAGGTAGGACACCAGGTTGGCGAGGTCCTCCGGACCGCCGACCAGGTTGGTGCCCTCGGTGAAGGCGGTGAAGTCGTCACCACCCTCGGCCAGGAAGTTGAGCGTCGAGACCCGGTAGGTCCCGTCCATCTCGAGCGGCACCCCGTCCAGCTCCATCCCGCTCACCTTGCTGCCCTCGGGCTGGCTGTCGTCCCAGGTGTAGGTGAAGCCCTCGCTGACGCCGAGCGCCAGGTAGGGACGCCCACGGTCCGGCACGAACTGCTGCTCGAGCACCGCCTTGACCTGCGCACCGGTCATGTCGACCGAGACCAGCAGGTTCCCGAAGGGGGCCACGTTGTATGCCTCCTCGTAGGTGACCTCGCCGGGCGCCTCGTCGTTGCTGATCTGGTCGACCAGCAGGCTGGCGCGGACGCCACCGACGTTCATGAACGAGATCTGGGCGTCGCCCTGGTCCGCGCCCTCGGTGCCGAACAGGATCGAGTCGGCGATCAGGTTGGCCATCGGCGTCTCGACACCGCGGTCGCCACCGGCGTCACCGGTGATGTCCTCGGCGACCGTGCCGACGACCTCGCCGGCGAGGACCTCGGCGCGGGCCTCCCACTCGGCCACGATGTCCGCCACCGCGGCGTTGTCGGGCAGCGACTGCAGGACCAGGTTGTTGCCGGAGAGCACCCGCTCGCGCAGCACGTCGCCGGTGGTGCGGCTGACCGCGAGCCGGGTGTCGGTGACCACGTGCCCGTACTGGGCCGCGCCGGTGACGCTGCGCGGGTCCCCGTTCGGGTCGTCGATGCTGCACACGTACGGCTGGTGGGTGTGACCGGAGTAGATGGCGTCGACCGCGGGGTCGATCCGCTCGGCCAGGTCGACGATCGGGCCGGTCAGGTTCTCGCACTGCTGGTAGGTCCCGGTCTGCTCACCACCGTCGTGCATGAGCAGCACGATGGTGTCCACGCCCTGGGCGGTCAGCTCTGCGGCATACCGGTCGGCGGTCTCCACCTCGTCGAGGAACTCGACCTCGGAGATGCCACCGGGGCTGACCAGGGAAGGGGTGCCCTCCAGGGTCATCCCGATGAAGCCGACCTCGACGCCGTTGACCGTGCGCACCTCGGTGGCGGGCAGGATCGGCTCACCGGTCTCCCGGTCCACCACGTTCGCGGCCAGGTACGGGAAGCCGGCACCGGGGTACGGCTCGTCGCCGAAGCAGCCCTTGTCGGGGTGGCAGCCGCCGTCCTGCATGCGCAGCAGCTCGTCGACCCCCTCGTCGAACTCGTGGTTCCCGACGCTGGCGACGTCCATCCCGATCTCGTCCATCACCTCGATGGTCGGCTCGTCCTGGAACAGGCCGGAGAGGAAGGTGGACCCGCCGATGATGTCGCCGGGGGAGACGGTCATCGACTGCTCGTCGAAGGAGCGGGTGCGCAGCACGTCGAGGGTGGTGGCCAGGTTGACCGCACCGCCGACCGCGTTCTGGTCTGGGTCCTGGGTCTCGCTCAGGGTGGCGCCCTCGTCCACCGCGAGGTGGCCGTGGAAGTCGTTGAAGGAGAGCAGCTGGAGGACCATCTCGTCCACCCACAGCGGCAGCCACTCGTTCAGCGGCGCCTCCACGCCCTCCTCGGACAGGGCGGCGTCACCACCGAAGAGCACAGTGCCCTGCGGGGAGAGGTCGTCGAGCGCGTTCACGGTGGCGCCGGGCAGCGAACCCGTGCGGCTGAGCAGCAGCGGGCTGCCGTGGTATGCCGCCAGCGAGCCGCCGGTCAGCGCGTCCGGGTAGTTCTCCCCGCTGGCCAGGTAGGCTACCGAGTCGTACTCGTAGCTGGAGGCCAGCGCGACGGCGGTCTCGTACCGGTTCTTGCCGAAGACCCGCGTGGTCTCCGGGACGATCTCGGTGATCGAGTCGACGACCTCGTCGGAGACGGCCACCGAGCCGCCGAGGACGACGACTGACTGCGGTGCCAGCTCGGAGATGGCCGTGGCGGTCACGGCGCGCAGCGACTCGGGGTCGGTGAGCAGGACCGGGGCGCCGTCGCGGCCGGCGCGGGCGCCACCGGTGAGGGCGTCCGGGTAGTCGGTGCCGGTGGCGACGTAGAGCACGGGCAGCTCGCTCGGGAAGAGCGACGCCAGCTGGGCGGAGGTCTCGTAGCGGTTGCCGCCGCCGATCCGGATCACCTCGGCGCCGAACTCACCGAGCTCGTCCTCGACGTCCTCGGAGACGGCGACCGTGCCGCCGGCGATGACGATGGTGCCGGGTGCCAGCTCGCCGAGGGCCATCCGGGTGGCGCCCGGCAGGCCGTCCTGACGGGTGAGCAGCATCGGGGCCGACAGGCCCGCGCCGTCCACGTCCGGGGTGGCCTCGGTGCCCTCGTCGCCCAGGGTGGCGGCGGTGCCGGAGGGCATCTGCGCGCTGAGCGCGTCCGGGAACACCTCGCCGGAGGCGATCAGCACGGTGTCCGAGGCGCCGGCCGGGAACTCACGGGCGATCTCGGCAGCGGTCTTGTAGCGGTCGTCCCCGGCGATCCGGTGCACGGTCTCCGGGTCGGGCAGCTCGGGTGCGGCGGGGCGGGGGGCGTCGGGCTCGCCCGGCGCGGAGGACGCGGCCAGGGCGCCTCCGCTGACGAGCGCTGCCGCTGCGCCGACGGCCACGAGGCCTCGGCAAGCGGCGCTGATACGGGGGGACATCACGTGTTCTACTCCTCGTGGACGGGCATCGACGAGCCCTCGGCGAGCCCGTCCTAGGAACGTAACCCATCTCCCACCTGCGCAGACCTGCTCCCAGATCACGATCAGGTGAACGTCTGTCGCGGCCCACCCGCAGATGTGACGCATGGGGCAGGTGTGGCAACGGTGGGACCGAGGCGTCACGAGTTGGCAAATGTTCATCCTCAGGGCTACCGCGCGGAGGGTGCGGCGACGTATGGTCAGAGCCCGTCGAGGTGGCCCGGTACCGGGCCGGTCTGCGGTATGCGCGAGAGCCAGCCAGGCACGCGGGGCAGAGCTACGGAAGCAGGGAACGGCAGATGTCAGGGAGTGGGGACGCGCGTCGCGGGGGATACGGCGCACGGATGGTGATCGCGACCATGCTGGCCGGGGGGCTGACGATCACCGGGTCGGTGGCGCAGGCGGACAACGAGCCGGCGCCCGAGGGGCAGGAGAGCACGGGGAGCGAGGCCGTCGAGGGCGACGGGCAGGGGGAGCAGCAGGCCGACCCGCCCGCCGAGGACCCCGCCCCGGCGCCGCCGCCCAGCTCGATGAGCTCGGTGCCGGTCGAGGGTGGTGGCGGGTTCGGGACGAACGGTGCCGCCGCCGGGGACGCCGGCTTCGCCGAGCTGCCGGAGGACCCGGCATACCCGGTCCCGGCACCCCCGGTGAACGAGGACCTGCCCGCCCAGGTCGACGCCGTGACCTCCTACCAGCCGCAGGTGTCCTGCGACCCGGTGGACCGACCGGGCGTGACCGCCTTCGCGCTGCTGCTCACCGAGCACTACGGCCGCTCCGCCTACAGCGGTGCGCGCAGCTGCATCGACTACATGAGCTACCACCACGACGGGCGCGGGCTGGACTGGCCGCTGAACGCCCACGACGCGCACGACCGGCGCATCGGGGACGCCACCGTCGCGTGGCTCACCGAGAACGACGGCGAGATGATGCGCCGCTTCGGCATCGAGTACATCATCTGGAACGAGCTCATCTTCCAGAAGGCGGACAACCGCTGGCGCTACTACACCGGCAGCCCGCACACCGACCACATCCACTTCTCCTTCACCTGGGACGGCGCACAGATGCGCACCTCCTGGTGGACCGGGGTGGCCGTGGTCCGTCCCGACCTCGGGCCGTGCAACCCGGTGGCCCTCGAGTACGCCTCGCTGCACACCTTCCCGCGCCTGGACGCCTGCGACGACTCCTCGCTCGCGGCGCCGCAGGCAGGCACGGGCCGGGTGCGTCCCGGCGAGTCCGGCGGGGGCGTGTCGATGCTGCAGGACGTGCTGGGTGTCCCCACCAGCGGGACGCTGGACGAGAGCACCCGCGAGGCGCTCCTCGCCTGGCAGGACGAGCAGGGCATCCCGACCACCGGGGTCGCGGACGCCCTCACGTATGCCGTGGCCCAGGGCGCCGAGATCGCCGACCTGCCGGAGTCGGCCCTTGCGATGGCGCCGCAGGAGTGGCAGCTCACGGCCTTCACGCCGTACGTGCGGACCACGCTCACCGAGGGTGACCAAGGTGAGGCGGTGACCGTGCTGCAGGAGGCGCTGGGCGCGGAGCCGGACGGCGACTTCGGACCGAAGACCGCCGCCGCCCTCGCGGAGTGGGAGGAGAGCGAGCCGATCCTGGCCGCGCAGGCGGCGCGCCGCGGTGACGGACCCGCCGAGGTCACCCC
Organism: Serinicoccus shuyuelongi; assembly: GCF_045032955.1. NCBI lineage: Bacteria > Bacillati > Actinomycetota > Actinomycetes > Micrococcales > Ornithinimicrobiaceae > Serinicoccus > Serinicoccus shuyuelongi. The sequence goes on from NZ_JBJFZU010000002.1 coordinate 361,303, forward strand.
GCTGACCTGGCTCTACCTCGAGCGGGCGGTGCACCCGACGATCACCCTGCGCGACATCGAGCTCACCGAGGGCAGCCTGGACATCGAGGCGGACCCGGACGGCCGGCTGGCCGCCCGGGCCAGCGCCGAGGGCGAGGCGGACAGCCCGTATGCCGGGGGTGCCGTCTCCCGGGTGCAGGAGCTGCTCGGCGTGGAGGCCGACGGCAGCTACGGGCCGATGACCGTCGAGGCCGTGCGGGCCGTGCAGGAGGCCGCCGAGCTCGAGCCCACCGGCGAGGTCGACGGCCCCACCTGGGTCGCGCTGGAGGCGCACGCCATCGAGGAGGGCCGTCTGGACGGCGCTCCCGGGTCGGCGGAGCAGCAGGCGCGCGAGAAGGCCGAGAAGGAGGCCGCCGAGGAGAAGGCGGCGGAGGAGAAGGCCGCGGCCGAGAAGAAGAAGGCCGAGGAGAAGGCGGAGCAGGAGCGCGCGGAGCAGGAGGCGCGTGAGCGGTATGCCGCGTCCTTGGCGGACGCCAGTCGCTGATCCGCCCCCGGCGGAGCGCTAGGGTGCAGACCATGGCGCGTCCGCACATCGCCGCCCTCATCGAGGACTCCGTCCGCCGTCGGGTCGACGGCTGGCTGCGGCGTCGTGGGTGGTTCGAGCGGGTCTTCGGCTACACCGGTTACGGCTCGCCGGACCGGGCCCGCGTCTTCGCGCGGGTGCTGCTCTCCCCGCACGAGCCGGAGGAGTCCCGGACGGCGCTGACCCACGTCGAGGACTCGCTGCTCGACATCGCCCAGCGCGGCTGGCGCTTCTTCCTCACCGCCCCGGCCGTCGACGTCCCGGTCACCGTGCGGCTGGGCGAGGCTCAGGCGCGGGCGACCACCGACCGGGGCGGCTACGTCGACATCGAGGTCCGCGGTCACGGGCTGCCCCCGGGGTGGCAGGAGGCGCTGGTCGAGGTGGGCAACGGGGACACGCTCACCGTCTCCGTGCTGGTGGTCGACCCCGCGGTCCAGGTCGGTCTGGTCAGCGACATCGACGACACCGTCATGGTGACCCACCTGCCCCGCATGCTGATCGCGGGCTGGAACACCTTCGTCCGCTCCGAGCAGGTGCGGCAGGCGGTGGCCGGGATGGGCGCGATGTACCGCTCCCTGCTGGCCGAGTCGCCCGGGATGCCGATCCTCTACCTGTCCACCGGCGCCTGGAACACCGCGCCGGCGATCACCCGGTTCCTGCGCCGTCACGACTTCCCGGTGGGGCCGATGCTGCTCACCGACTGGGGCCCCACCAACACCGGATGGTTCCGGTCCGGGCAGAAGCACAAGGAGGAGGAGCTGCGTCGGCTGCGCCACGACTTCCCCGGTATGCGCTGGATCCTGGTCGGCGACGACGGTCAGCACGACCCGGTGATCTACGGCGAGTTCGCGCAGGAGTTCCCGGAGGCCGTCGAGGCCATCTGCCTGCGAGAGCTGACGCCCGCCGAGCAGGTGCTCTCCAGCGGTCTGCCGGTGGCCACCGACGAGCTGCTGGGCAAGCGCGTCCAGGTGCCGATGCTCAAGGGCGCGAACGGCTTCAGCCTGCACCAGCTCCTGGTGCGGGCCCGCGCCCGGTCGGTGCGGGGCAGCGGTGCCTGAGCTGCCGGAGGTCCAGGCGCTCGCCGACTTCCTGCAGGAGCGGGTCTCCGGCCGGGTGGTGACCGACGTCGAGCTCGGTTCGATCGCGGTGCTCAAGACCTTCGACCCACCCCCGGACGCGCTGGTCGGGGCACCGGTGGACCGGGTGTCCCGGCACGGCAAGTTCCTCGACCTCGACGTGGACGGGACCCACCTCGTCTTCCATCTGGCCCGCGCCGGCTGGCTGCGCTGGTACGACCAGGTGCCGGCGACCCGGGTCCGACCCGGCAAGAGCCCGATCGCGCTGCGGGTGCGCCTGGACGACGACGCCGGTTTCGACCTCACCGAGGCCGGCACCCGCAAGGGGCTGGCGGCCTACGTGGTCACCGACCCGACCCAGGTCGCGGGGATCGCCTCGCTGGGTCCGGACCCGCTCGCCGACGGCTTCGACGAGGCCGCGCTGACGGCGCTGCTGGAGGGGCGGCGGACGCAGGTCAAGGGAGTGCTGCGGGACCAGAGCATCCTGGCCGGCGTGGGCAACGCCTACTCCGACGAGATCCTGCACGCGGCACGGATCTCGCCCTACACGCTCGCGGCCGCGCTGACGGCGGAGCAGGTGCACACCCTCTACGAGGCGCTGCGGACGACCCTGGAGGCGGCGGTGATGGCCGCCGCCGGGAAGCCGGCCGCCCAGCTCAAGGACGCCAAGCGGGCCGGGATGAACGTGCACGGACGGGCCGGCGAGGCGTGCCCGGTCTGCGGTGACACCGTGCGCGAGGTGTCCTTCGCGGACTCCTCGATGCAGTACTGCCCGACCTGCCAGACCGGCGGCAAGCTGCTCGCCGACCGGCGCATGTCCCGCCTCCTCCGCTGACCGGGCGTCTCGGTTTGCCGGACCGAGCGTCTTGGATTGCCGGACCGAGCGTCTCGGTTTGCCGGACCGAGCGTCCCGACGTGCCACACCGAGCGTCTCGACGTGCCACACCGAGCGTGCCGGATTGCCGCTCAACCGGGCAGCGCGAAGACCTGCCCGCGCCAGCCGAACTCCCGCGCGGCCTCGACGTTGTCGACCCGGTCGTCGGTGAACCGCACCTCGGCCACCCCGACCTGACGCCCGAGCCGACGCTCGATCTCGGCATGCGCGACGGCATACGCCTCGGGAGTGGGCTTGGCGAAGCCCAGGTCGTGGGTGTTGAGCAGCCGCTCGGCCAGGTGGCCGAGCCCGATCCGGTGCAGCTCGTCCGGGACCCGGTCGGTGCCGTTGGTCAGCACGAACAGGGGTATGCCGTCGGCCAGCAGCTCGTCCACCAGCGCGGTCGTGCGCCGGATCGGCGTCCCGCGGTCCTCCTCCCAGCGGCGCACCGCCGCGGTGACCTGGTCCTGCGGGTGCCCCAGCTCCAGCAGCCGTGCCTCCAGTGCGGTCAGCCAGCGGGCGTAGGTGGATCGGCCGACGACCATGTCGCGCGCCTCCGGGAGGCCGTAGGCGATGTCCACCATGCCCAGCTCGGGCAACCCCAGCTCCTGCTCGCTGCGGGTCCGCCCGCCGTCGGCATCGAAGCCGCGCAGCACCCCGTCGAGGTCGAGCACCGCGACGCCGGCCCGGCGCAGGAAGGAGGCCAACCGCCATACCTGCTCCGGCACCGCCTTGGCCACCAGCACGGCCGCCCGCTCGATCGACACCTCGCCGGCGCGGGTGCCCACCGTCACCCGGTCGCGCTCGACCCGCACCAGGGCGCCCAGGGCGTCGGTGGCGCGGCCGTCCTCGGGCAGCCGGTGCCGGACGACCACCCGGGTGCCGAGCGGAAGGTGGTCCAGGACGGTGTCAGGAGTGGAGGTCATCACCGGTCACGATACCGGTGTCGAGGACCGTATCCAGACATCTACGAAAGAAACTAGAGAGCTGGATATATACCCATCGTCACCGACGGGACGGCTGGTCCTCAGATGACGGTGGCGTCCTGACCGTCCGTGCCGCCGACCATCGGCTTGTCCGCCGAGCTCCACGCCCGCATGCCGCCGTCGACGTTGACCACGTCGTAGCCCTGCTGCACCAGCCACTGCACGGCCTGGCCCGAGCGGCCGCCGCTGCGGCAGATGACGGGCAGCGTGGTGGCGGTCTCGGGGAGCTCGTCGATGCGCGCCGGAAGGTCGCCCAGCGGGACGTGCACGGCGGCGGGGGCGTGCCCGGCGGCCCACTCGTCGGGCTCGCGGACGTCAAGGACCACGGCGTCGTCGGGGACGTCGGTGACGGCGATGCTGGGAGTCTCGTTCATGGTCCCCACTATGCACCGTGGATGGGGTGGTGCGGGCCACGCGTCGCACGGTGAGGTATGCACGGGTCCGCGGGTTAGAGTGTTCCGCGGTTGGGATATTGGTTCATATCTCCGGCAGTGGCCGGAAGGGGAAAGAGACCGCATGACTACCTCTCCCGCGCGTGGAAACGCGCAGAGTTCCCGTCTGCCCACGCGCACCCGGGACAAGCGGCCCGCACTCGCGCTGCTGGCGCTGCTGCTCGTGCTCGTCGGTGCCCTGGGGAGCGCCCTGCTGGTCTACCGCACCAGCAACCGCACCCAGGTCCTGGTGGCCAACCAGCCCATCTCGCAGGGGCAGGTGGTCACCGACCAGGACTTCTCGGTCACCGAGATCGCCTTCGACTCCGGCACCCAGGTGGTCACCGCGGACTCGCTGTCCGAGTTCGTCGGGTCCTACGCCACGAGCAGCATCCCGGAGGGGTCGCTGATCTCGGGACAGATGTTCACCTCGACCGAGCTGGCCCCCGCCGATGCGCAGAAGGTCGGTGTGGTCGTCGCCTCCCCGGGACGTCCCTCCGACGCCTTCCGGGTCGACGACGTCGTCAGCGTCTTCGCCACCGCGCCGGAGAGCGCGGTGGGTGCCGCCGAACCGGCCACCGAGCTGGTGAGCGCTGCGCGGGTGGTGGCCGTCGCCCCGACCGTCGACACCCGGGACACGGTGCACGTGACGGTGCTGCTGCCCGCCGACACCGCGGCCGAGGTCATCGCCGCCAGCGCCGCGGGCACCGCGGCGCTCACCGTGCTGCCCGCGGACACCTCCCCGGTGGTCGACTGGCGGGGCGAGTGAGGCTCGGATGGCCCTGATCAGCTTCTTCAGCGCCAAGGGGGCGCCGGGTGCCACCAGCACCGCGATGCTGGTGGCGGCCGTGTGGCCGCGCCCGACGGTGCTCGTCGACGCGGACGGCGCCGGTGGGGACCTGCTGATGCGGCTGCCCGCCGAGTCGGGGGTGTCCCTGACCCAGCATCCGGGGCTGCTGACGCTGCTGCCGCTGGCCCGGCACGGGCTCGCGCCCGGCGTCGTCCTGGACCACTCGCAGGTGGTCCAGGGTGGGCAACGGGTGCTGGTCGGGCTGGAGACGGCGGAGCAGGCGGACGCCGCCGCAGCGCTCTGGCCGACCCTGGCCCGCGCCTTCCGGGAGATCCCCGGCACCGACGTGGTCATCGACGCCGGGCAGCTGAGCCCTCGTGCGGGACAGCTGGCGCTGGCCCAGCGCAGCGACCTGGTGGTCGGGGTGGTCCGGCCGAACCCGGCCAGCGTCATGCACCTGCGGGAGCGGATGGTGGTGCTCAGGCAGTCCTTCGCGGCGCTGGGGGCGGACGCCCCCCGGGTGGGGGTACTGGCGATCTCGGACGTGCAGCACCCCGAGGAGGCGTCGGCCGCGATCTCCGCGGTGCGGGCCGAGTCCCCGGACGTCATCGACCTCGGCCAGGTGGCGCACGACCCCCGCGCCGAGCGGATGTTCCACGGGGAACCGGTCGGCCGGCCAGAGCGCACGATGCTGGTCCGCTCCGGCCGGTCGTTGGTGCAACGGCTGACCGCCGCCCTCGGTCCGGGTCTGGCCCCGCCCCCGCCGGCCAACCGTGCCGAGGCCAAGGCGCTGGCCAACGGTCAGGTCCCCAGCCACGAGGACCTCCAGGACGAGACGCCGCCGCCGTCGGAGGAGCCCGCCGACCGCTCGACGAAGAAGCGCACGAAGTGGAGCCTGCGATGAGCATGTCCTCGACCGAGATTCTCGCGGGGAGCACCCCGAGCGAGCTCGCCGCGACGAACCAGCTGGTCCGCACGCTGCGCACCCAGGTGGCGGACCGGCTGAACCAGCAGCGTCGCCGGGACGAGGTGGCCGGACGCACGGCCATGAGCAGCGAGGACGAGCGGCACTTCGCCCGCTCGCTCATCGTCCAGGTGCTCGAGGACCACGCCACGCTGATGATCAGCGAAGGGCGGGTCCCGCCGACCGCCGAGGAGGAGGAGCGGGTCGCGGCGGCCATCCACGCCGCGCTCTTCGGGGTGGGGCGTCTGCAGCCGCTGCTGGAGGACCGGGACGTCGAGAACATCGACATCAACGGCTACGACCGCGTCTTCGTCGGGTATGCCGACGGCCACGAGGAGCTCGCCGCCCCGGTCGCGGACAGCGACGAGGAGCTGATCGAGCTCATCCAGATCCTGGCGGCCAACGTGGGTCTCACCTCGCGGCCGTTCGACTCGGCCAACCCCCAGCTCGACCTGCGGCTGCCGGACGGTTCCCGGCTCTCCGCCGTGATGGGGGTATGCCAGCGCCCCAGCCTGTCCATCCGTCGGGCCCGCCTGGGTCAGGTGACCCTCGAGGACCTGATGGCCACCGGAACCTTCAGCGAGGACGTGCTGCACTTCCTGCGGGCGGCGGTCTCGGCCCGCAAGAACATCATGATCGCCGGTGCCACCAACTCCGGCAAGACGACGATGCTGCGCGCGATGGCGGCCGAGATCCCTCCCGAGGAGCGGTTGATCACGGTCGAGCGGGCGCTGGAGCTGGGGCTGGACAAGTTCGAGGACCAGCACCCCAACGTGGTCGCCTTCGAGGAGCGACTGCCCAACTCCGAGGGCGTCGGCGAGGTCGCGATGGCCGAGCTGGTGCGGCGGAGCCTGCGCATGAACCCCTCCCGGGTCATCGTCGGTGAGGTCCTCGGTGACGAGATCGTGACCATGCTCAACGCGATGAGCCAGGGCAACGACGGCTCGCTGTCGACGATCCACGCCAACTCCTCGATGGAGGTCTTCAACCGCATCGCGACGTATGCCCTGCAGGCGCAGGAGAACCTCCCGGTCGAGGCGACCCACATGCTCATCGCGGGGTCGATCAACTTCGTCGTCTTCCTGCGCAAGAAGAACGACCACTCCAGCGGTGGCGGCCTCTCCCGTGGGGTGCAGTCCATCCGGGAGGTCACCGGCATGGACGGCCGGGTGCTCTCCTCCGAGGTCTTCGCGGCCGGCCCCGACGGGGTGGCCCGGTCCAAGGCGCCGATCGAGTGCATCGACGACCTCGTCCCCTACGGCTACACCCCCACGCCGATGCACCGGTGGGACTGATGGGCCAGCTCTACGTCCTGCTGGTCCCGATGCTCACCGGTGCCGTCGTCGGGCTGGGGCTCTACGTGGCGGTGCTGGCCGTCGTCGGGCTCCCCGAGCGCGACCCCGGCACCCCGGGCCGGTTCTCCCAGGTCAGCCTCAAGGGGCTCAGCGGTCGCCTGGTCGTGGGCATCGGTGTCGGGCTGGTCACCCTGGTGCTGACCCAGTGGGTGGTCGCGGCCCTCGGGCTGGGGCTGCTGGCCTCGCTGTGGGACCAGCTGACCGGTGACTCGCGCTCCGAGACGATCGGCATCAACAAGCTCGAGTCGCTGGCCACCTGGACCGAGTCGCTGCGCGACACCATCGCCGGCGCGGTCGGGCTGGAGCAGGCGATCCCGGCGACCGCGGTCAACGCCGGTCCCTCGATCCGCTCCTCGCTCAACCTGCTGGTCGACCGGCTGCGCATCCGGGAGCCGCTCTCCGAGGCGTTGATCCACTTCGCCGAGGACCTGGACGACCCGTCCGCCGACGTCATCTGCTCCGCGCTGGTGCTGAACGCCCGGCTCCGCGGGCCCGGGCTCCGGGACGTCCTCGGGGCGCTGGCGCAGTCCACCCGTGAGGAGCTCGACATGCGGCGCCGCATCTCGGCGGGTCGTCGCTCGATCCGCCGGTCGGTGCGGATCATCGTCGTCATCGTGCTCTCGGTGATGGGTGGCCTGGCCGTGTTCAACCCGGTCTACGTCCAGCCCTACGGCAGCCTGGGCGGGCAGCTGGTGCTGCTGGTCGTCGCCGTCCTCTTCGCCGCCGGGCTGCTGTGGATGCGGCGGCTGGCCGAGCCGCAGAAGCTGAGCCGCTTCCTGGTCGTCAACCGCACCGCCCGCGCCCGCGACATGGAGCGCATGCTGGACGACGTCCGCGAGGGCGCCCAGACCCCCGGCCGGGAGCGTGGCCGCCGATGAACGCGATGATCTGGCCGATGCTCTCCGGCGCCCTCGCCGGGCTGGGGCTCTACCTCTTCGTGCGGGTGCTGCTGCGGCCCCGCCCGGGGGTGGCCACGCTCGTCGCCCGGATCGACGCGGGGTCGCGCTCCATGCAGACCCACACGCTCTCCGAGTACGACACCTCCTTCGCCGAGATGAGCGGCCGCGGCCGGTCCGCGATGACCGCGCTGGCCGACCGGTTCGAGGTGATGGCGGCCCAGCGCGGCTGGCAGATGCAGCGCCATCGGGCCGACCTGGCGATCCTGAACCGGACGGTCGGGGCGATGCTGGCGACCAAGGTGGTCAGCGGGCTCATCATGCTGATGATCGGCCCGCTCGTCTGGGGGGCCCTCCGGCTCGGCGGGCTGGACCTCGGCCCGGCGATGCCGCTCGGTCTGGGGCTGCTGCTGGCGGTCCTCGGCTTCTTCCTGCCGGACTTCTCGCTGCGCGCGGAGGCCGAGCAGCGTCGGCGCGAGTTCCGGCGCACGGTCGGGATCTTCCTCGACCTGGTCTCGATGAACCTGGCCGGCGGTCGGGGCCTGCCGGAGGCGCTGCTGGCGGCGTCCTCGGTCAGCGACCACTGGTCGGTGGTGCGGATCCGGCAGACCCTGGCCAACGCCCGTCTGTTCGGGACGACCCCCTGGGAGGCGCTCGGCCAGCTCGGCAAGGACATCGGGCTGGAGGAGCTGGAGAGCCTGTCCGGCGCCCTGGTGCTGGCCGCCGACGACGGCGCCAAGATCCGTCAGTCGCTGTCGGCGCGGGCCACCACGATGCGCCGCAAGGCCCTGTCCGAGGCCGAGGGGGACGAGGGGGAGCGGTCGCAGTCGATGCTCATCGCGCAGATGCTGCTCGTCATCGCCTTCCTGGTCTACCTCGCCTACCCGGCACTCACGGCGCTGATGTCCGAGCAGGCGCTGTGACGGGCCCGGGTCGAGGTCGGCCGGGAACTTCCGTACGATTGGCGTCGTCGGAACAGGTGTGCAACGATCCTGAGTTGCGACCCGGGCAGTGGCCCGGGTCATGACCATGACAGAGGGGTGTTCATGAAGTCGACGAAGTCCTACGTGCAGCGGGTCCGGCGCGAGCTGGTGGGGCGCAAGGACCGCGGTGCCTCCGCCCTGGAGTGGGCGTTGATCGCGGCCGTCGTCGTGGTGGCAGCAGCCCTCATCGGGGCAGCCGTCTTCAACGTCATCCAGACCCGAGCCGGCCAGGTCACCGAGTGCGGCAACGTCGGCCCGGGTGGCACCTGCTGATGACCCTCTCCCGCCCGTGGCCGACACGGTCACGGCGGGTGCGGGGCAGGGCAGGTGAACGGGGCTCGGCGGGGCTGGAGCTGGCGATCGTCGCACCGGTGCTGCTGTCGCTGATCTTCTTCAGCCTGCAGGCCGCCTTCTTCTTCTACGGGCGGGCGGCCGCCACGCACGCCGCCCGCGAGGGGGTCTCGCTGCTCCGGCTCGCCGAGGACCGCGCGCAGTATGCCGAGCTCCGCCCGGACGCGATCGCCCGCACCGAGCGGTTCGCCTCCAGCGTCGGCGGTGCCGGGCTCGTGGACCCCAGCGCCGAGAGCAGCTACACCGAGGAGGGGGACGGTACGGCACGGGTGGAGGTCTCGGTCTCGGGTCGCGTCATCACGCTCGTGCCCGGGCTGAGCCTGACGGCCTCCGCGGACGCCTCCGGCTCGGTCGAGCGCTTCCTGGAGCCGGAGCGTATCCCCTAGGACCACCGGCACCGTCCGGTCCACCAGGTCTGTCCACCGGACCGCACACCCAGCAGCAGGCATACCCCTCGCGCCGACCGGCGCCCGAGGTCGGAGAGGAGGAGCACCGCATGCGGATCACCCGCCCCGTCCCGCGTGAGCGCGGGTCGATCGCGCTGGAGTTCGCCTTCGCCGCGCCGATCATCCTGCTGATGCTCGCCCTCGCCTGGACCTTCGGGCGGGTGGCCTGGGCGAACGGGCACCTGGAGGCCGGGACCCGGGACGCCGCCCGGGTGGCCACCCAGGCACGGTCGATGGACGAGGCGCGGCAGGCGGCCACCTCCGTGCTCCGGGACAACACGGAGGCGGTGCAGGGCTGCCCGCAGAGCCTGTCGGTGCAGTTCACCGGCGGGTTCGAACCCGGCTCGACGCTGACCGTGGAGGCCAGCTGCAGCTACTCCCTGTCGGACATCGGTATGCCCGGCGCCCCGGGCCGGGTCTCCCCCTCCTCGAGCTTCGCCTCGGTCGTCGACCAGCGGCGCGGGGTGCAGCCGTGAGCCGCCTGCTGGCCCGGCTCCGGGAGCAGGGGGAGCGCGGCTCGATCCTGCCGCTCATCCCGGTGATGGCGCTGGCGCTGCTGCTGATCGCGGGGCTGGTCATCGACGCCTCTCGTCAGCTCAACACCCGCAGCCAGGCGGTGGCCTACGCCGAGGAGGGCGCCCGGGCGGGCGCCCAGGCGGTCCGCCCCGACCTGCCGGTGACGCTCGACCCGGCGGAGGCCCGGGCCAACGTCGCGGAGTACTGCGACCTGGTGCTGCGCCGCAGCCAGGTGACCAGCTGCGGCGTCACCGACATCGAACCCGCCCCGGACGGGCCGCGACCGCTGGTCGTCGTCGTCCGGGTGGAGACCGAGATCCCGGCCACGCTGCTCGGGATGGTCGGGATCCGGTCCTTGAGCGCCTCGGGAGTGGGGCGCGCCGAACCCGTCGAAGGAGAGTTGGATGACCCGGCACCCATCGAGCCACCCGAGCCGTGAGGTCCGGCGGCGGGCAGCCGCCCCCGCCCTGACCCTGGCCATGGCGCTGACGCTGGCCGCCTGCGGGGGCGACGACGACGCGTCCCGCAGCTCACCGTCGGCCCTCAGCGCCGACGACGGTGACGACGCCCCCTCCACCGCCGAGGTCGAGCCCACCACCGCGGAGCCGACCGGCTCCGACGAGGACTCCGACAACTCCGCGGCCGACTCGGAAGGGGCGGGCGACGACGACGAAGAGTCCGAGGGGTCGGCCGACGAGGACGGCGGCGGGGAGGACGGTGATCCCGACACCTGGGCGACCTTCACCGAGGAGCCGCCGCCGGTCGCCATGGACCCGGGCGGGCTCGCCGACGACCCGCGGGTGCAGGCGGTGATGCGGTTCAACGAGCAGCTGGCCCGGGCGGCCACCGCCGACGACCCGGAGCGGCCCGAGTGGCTGGCCACCCTCAACGAGGACAGCCTGCCCACGCTGCGGGAGAACTTCGCCGAGGAGTTCGGCCGCACCTACCCGGGTCCGCTGCCCTACGAGGTGCTCGACGTGCAGGACCTCGAGGACGGCACCGCCTCCGTCCAGGGCTGCCTGGTGACCGACGGGTTCTCGGTCGGCCCCGTCGGGGAGGGCGAAGGAATGACCGGGATGGTCGTCTCCTCGATCGAGTACTCTCTGGTGGAGGACCCGGCGGAGGAGGGGGCGTGGCTCGTCGACGCCATCTATGCCGGGGCATACGACTGTTCATCCACCAGCGTGGAGGCGCGGACATGGTGACCAGAGCGACCACCCGAACCTGGCGTGCGGCCCTGACGGCCGCGGCCGGTGCTGCTGCCCTGCTCCTGACGACCGGCATACCGGCCCAGGCGGCGGTCAACTACGACCCCCGACCGGGGCAGCCGATCCAGTGGGGACCCGACCTGAAGACGCGGATCAAGACGTACCAGACGGGCAACGGTTCGGCCTGCTCGCTGATCGCCTCGCCCAACTCCGTCGGTGGGGTATGCCTGTCGGCCAGGGCCTTCGACGGCCCCACCATCAAGGAGGTGCTGGACGGCGACGACCTCCCGGAGTGCTGGCAGGAGAAGCTCACCGGCGAGGAGCTCAAGGACATCGGTCTGGAGCACGGTGACGGCGCCGGCTGGTACTGGAACCGCTGCCTCACCGGGATCGACCCGAAGACCTTCGAGATCGAGGAGGGCGGCATCCAGTTCGCCGTCGGGATCTGGTACTTCGAGGACGACGACCCGGAGCTGGTCGAGCTCACCCCCAACCAGGTGGAGTTCATCGACCGTTTCGTCCGTCGCGGCAACGTGCCCCAGCCGGTGATGCTGTCCGCGCCCAGCCCGGTGCCCTGGGTCAACGACGACGTGGCGTTCTACAACGCGACCGAGGACGACCTGCACGTCGACCTCGCGGTCCCGGGTGCGGAGATGCGCGGCCGGATCACCGAGATGCTCGTCTACCCCGAGGGGCGGCCGGGTCCCTCGGTGAAGTGCTCGGGCGGCGGCGTGGAGGTCGGCCCGGACGACACCCCGAGCACGGTGCGGGACGCCTGCTGGCACGCCTTCGAGCAGGCCAGCCAGACGCAGCCGGACGACCAGTACCGCGGTGAGATCCACGTGATGTGGCAGATCGACGCACGGGTCAACGGTGAGTGGGAGGAGTTCCACACCTTCGTGAAGAGCTCCGAAGGTGTGATCCAGGTGAACGAGGTGCAGGCTCTGGTCCGTCCGTGACCCGAGCCCGGCCCGAACGGGGAGGAAGAACGATGAGCACTGCCACCAGGCGTCCGTCCGGATCGTCGGAGAAGCCGTCCGGCGCGAAGCCCGCCAAGGGGCCCGGCTACCGACCCCGCACCGCCGCGGACCACCTCCCGCGGGCGCAGGAGGCGGAGCGGTCGGTGGGCAAGGGCCTGGCGGCACTGCTCGGCATGCTCGTCCTCGTGGTCGGCATCCCGGTGGGGCTGGTGCTGCTGGTCGGCAACCCGCTGCCCAGCTCGTTGCCGACGACCGAGTGGCTGACCGCCCCGGTCACCGCCGAGGCGCTCATCAACATCGTCGCGGTGCTGGTCTGGCTCGTCTGGGCGCACTTCGTGGTCTGCCTCATCGCCGAGTGGCGTGCCCTGCGCGCCGGTCGGCTGCCCGGCCTGGTGCCTGCCGGCGGCGGCTCCCAGCTGGTGGCCCGCCGCCTGATCGCCGGTGTGCTGCTGCTGGCGGGCTCGGCCACCATGACCGGCAACGCACCCGGGCCCGCCGCGGCCCCGGAGGCGGCCGTGGTCAGCACCGCGGACGTGGGCGTGGCCCCCGAGGCGGGCAGTGCCGGGGGTGCGGCCCTCGGGACGGCCGGCGGCGAGCGCACGTCCACCTCGGAGACGGCGGCCGAGACCTTCGAGGCGACCCCGGCTGCGGCGCAGGGGGAGGCCCAGGTCACCAAGTTCTACGAGGTGAAGCCACCGCAGGGCCGCAACTACGACACCCTGTGGGACATCGCCGAACGCACCACCGGTGACCCGTTCCGGTACAAGGAGCTCTACCAGCTCAACCAGGACCGGGTGCAGCCCGACGGGCGCCGCCTGGTCGACGCGGACCTGATCCGCCCGGGGTGGCAGCTGGTGATGCCGGCCGACGCCTCTGGCCCGGACATCACCGTCGTCCGTGCCCACGTGCCGTCCACGTCGGTCCCGACCGAGGTGGTCGCGGACACCCTGCAGGGCGCGGGCGAGCGGGCCTCCGCACTGGCCGACGGTGCGGCCCGGAGCGCGGCCGACGCCGCCCAGGGCGTCGCCGAGTCGGCGCCGACCGGGTCCGCGGCGCAGGGTGGCGGGACCGCCGCGGCCAGCGGCCTGACGGAGCAGGCGCCGGCCGGTTCCGAGGTGGACCTGGGTGAGCTGGCGCTCGGCGGCGGCATGGTGCTGGCCGGTCTGGCGCTGGCGCTGTCCTCGCGCCGCGGCCCGTACGGCGACCCGACGCAGCAGGAGCAGGCCCTGCGGCTGGCGGCCGACACCGGCCGGGCCGACCTGCTGGACCGGGCGCTGAGGCTGCTGGCCGAGGGACGTCGGGCACAGGGCCAGGCGTTGCCCGACGCGTCCGCGGTCTACGTCAACGACGAGCAGGTCATCGTGCACCTGGCCGGCAGCGGCACCGCCGGCCTGCCGCCCACCCCGTGGCGGGAGACCGAGGAGGGTCGGGTCTGGGTGCTGCGCGCCGAGGACGCCCTCGGGCGCAGCTGCGAGGGCCCTGCCCCGTGGCCGGCACTGGTCAACATCGGGATGTCCCACGGTTTCGACCTGCTGGTCGACCTCGAGTACGCCCCCGGCCTGGTCAGCATCAGCGGTGACCCGCAGGGTGCGCGGGACGCGGCCCTGTCCAGCGTCGTCGACCTGGTGACCCACCCCTGGTCCGACGGGGTGCGGGTCACCCTCGTCGGTTTCGCCGGGGACGAGGCGCTGGCCGAGGTCTCTTCCGGGCGGATCACCCAGGTGCGGTCCCTCGACGAGGCACTGGCCACCGCCCGCCGGGACGTGGACACCCAGGCGGCGCTGGTGCGCTCCCTCGGGGTCGACGGTGTCCTGGCCGGACGCGTCGCCGGGGCCGGCCGCGACCTGCAGCCGCACGTCATCGTGATGTCCGGCAGCCCCGACCAGGACGAGGCCCAGCGCATCACGGCGCTGCTCTCCGGCGGGCGCACCGGTCTGGCCGTGGTGTGCGTCGGCCAGACCCTGGCCGCCCGCTGGCGGTTCGCGGTCGACGGCGGCGGTGCCCTCGACCTGGGGGTGCTCGGGCTCTCCGGCACCGCCCGCCGGCTGCGGCACGAGGACCTCGAGCTGGTGGCCGGCTGGGTCCGGGCCGCCGGGAACCAGGGCGGGGAGGCGACCGCGCAGGCCGCCGTCCTGAGCCCCGGTGCCGCGGTGCAGACGTTGCCGCAGGAGGGCCGGGAGCACCTGGCCGCCGCGGCGGCCATGCAGGAGCGGGACGAGGCCCAGGCCCACGTCGGCCTGCTCGGCCCCGTCGTGGTGCACGCCCCGGGGCAGGTCAACCCCTCCCGCGAGGAGCTGCTCACCGAGCTCGTCACGCTGGTCGCGCTGCACCCCGCCGGTGTCCACGACTCGGTGCTGCGCGTCTCGCTGTGGCCGCGCGGTGTCGAGGACGACGTGGTCGAGGCCACCCTGGCCTCCGCGATCCAGTGGCTCGGGGACGGCAGCGACGGGGCCCCGCTGCTGGACCGGGACGACGCCGGTCGGTGGCGCGTCGGGGCCGGGGTGCACGTGGACTGGCTGGAGCTCGCTGCGGTCGCCCAGGCCCGTGAGGACGACCCGCGGCGGCTCGCGGACGCCCTGGGTGCCGCCCGTGGCCGTGCCTTCTCCGGGACGCCCGCGCAGCGCTACACCTGGCTGGCCTTCCACCAGGCCGCCCGGGACGCCCGGTTGGTCGTCACCGCCGCCGCCCGCCGCGCCGCCTCCGCCTTCGCCTCGCAGGACGACGTCCGGTCGGCCGAGCGCACGCTCCGCGACGGGCTCACCCTGGTGCCGCAGGCGCAGTCGCTCTGGCGGGACCTGCTGCGGCTGCTCGGCGGCTCCGACCCCGAGGGTGCCGGCCGGGTCGTGCGGGAGATGACGCAGGCGATCGGGTCCGACCCGCTGGAGCCGGAGACCTCCGCGCTGGTCCAGCACCTGAGCCCGGACATGCGCGAACTGGGGTGATCCGGTGCGGCTGCTGATCACCGCGATCGCGGCACGCCCTGGGGGCGGCCCGGCCGCCCCGCACGACCTGGTCATCGACACCGAGGACGACGCCACCGTCGGCGACCTCGCGCTGGCCCTCACCCGGCGGATGCGCAGCCTGGACGCCGAGCACGGCTGGGCCCCCACCCCCGCGATGGCGAGTGCGATCGGCGCGGAGGAGCCGCACCTGCGGGTGGTGCGCGGAGGCGGGTCCTCCGAACCACCGGCACCGGGGCATACCGGGGCGGCGTCGGACCCCCTGGGCTCCGTGGACACGGTGACCGCCCAGGACGCCGACACCCTGTATGCCGGGTCGACGGCGTTGGACGCGGCGCTGCCGCTGTCCGCGAGCCCGGTCCGGCACGGGAGCATCGTCGGTCTGGGCCGTCCGGTCGCGGACCTGCTGGGCGAGCCCGAGGGGCTGGTGGAGGTGCGCATCTCCTCCGGCCCCGGCGCCGGAACGGTCGCCCGGCTCAGCACCGGGGACCACGTGGTGGGCAGCACCCCGCACGCCTCGGTGGTGATGCCGCCGGTCGGCCTGCCGGAGGTCTGCCTGACCCTGCGGGTGCACCCGGACGGGCGCGTCGAGGTGGACCCCGAGGAGTCGCTGCTCGGGGTGCAGCAGCAGCCGGTCTGGCGCAGCCGGATCCTGCCGGGGCCGATCGTGCTGGACGCCGAGGCCGAGATCCAGCAGCGCCGGGCGGGGGAGAGCACCTACAGCGAGCTGCCCCCGGGCACCCGGGTGATCAGCGCGGACGCACCGACGCCGCTGCTGCACCTGGATCGTGAGGAGGTCCGCCCCGGGCAGGAGTGGGAGCCCGGCCAGGCCCTGGTCATCGGTCCGTGCCTGCTGGCGCTGACCATCCCGACCCCACCGGACGCCTCGCTCTCGCTGAGCCCGCAGGGCGCCACCCTGGACTTCAACCGGCCGCCGCGGCTGCTGCCCGCCGCGCGGCAGACCGAGTTCACGCTGCCCGGGGAGCCCAAGCGCAACCTGGGCCAGCAGATCCCGTGGGCGTTCATCTTCCTGCCCGCCGTCGCCGGGCTGGCGATGTACCTCATCACCGGGCGCCTCTACACGCTGATCTTCATCGCGCTGACCCCGTTGATGGCGCTGTCCAACTGGGTGACCGGGCGCACCCAGGAGCGCAAGCGCTACCGCAACGAGTTCGCCGAGTACACGGTGCGGATGAAGAAGGTGCAGCAGAGCGCGCTGGAGGGCCTGGGGGCCGAGCGGGCCGCCCGCCGCCGCGACTTCGCCGACCCCGGCGAGGTGCTGATGACCGCGATCGGCCCCCGCCGCCGGCTGTGGGAGCGGCGCCGCAGCGACCCGGACTGGCTGGTGGCCCGCTTCGGCACCGCGGACCAGGTCTCCTCGGTGGCGATCAAGTCCCGCGAGCGGGAGGACCACGAGGGCGACCTGCTGTGGACGGCACCCGACGTGCCGGTGACGGTGAGCCTGCTGGAGGCCGGGGTGACCGGCGTCGCCGGTCCGGCCCGGCGGGCGGTGGCGCGGTGGACCCTGGCGCAGCTCGCGGTGCTGCACTCGCCGGTCGACCTGGACATCACCCTGCTGTCCTCCCCTGACGGGGAGGCCGACTGGCACTGGGCCCGCTGGCTCCCACACCTGCGCTCCGACGACGGCGACCCGGAGCTGGCCCAGGTAGGGGTCGACGACGAGACGACCGCGCGCCGGATCAGCGAGCTGGTCAACGTGCTGGAGCAGCGGCTGTCGGTCACCGACTCGGGCTCGTTCGGCAGCAAGGGTGTGTCCTTCCCCCCGATCCTGGTGGTGCTGGACGGCTCCCGCCGGCTGCGGCTGCTGCCCGGGATGGTGCCGCTGCTGCAGCAGGGTCCCTCGGTGGGCATCACCTTCCTGTGCCTGGACGAGGACGAGCGGCTGCTGCCGGAGGAGTGCCGCGCGGTGGTCCAGGCAGACGAGCCGTTGATGCGGGTCACCGTCACCGAGCAGTGGGTCATCGAGGGGGTCCGCCCCGACCTGGTCAGCCCGGCCTGGGCCGAGCGGGTGGCCCGCGCGGTCGCGCCGGTGCGCGACGTCTCCGCCGAGGACGCGGCCGCCACGATCCCCACCTCCAGCCGGCTGCTGGACGTGCTGCGGCTGGACCCGCCCACCAGCGAGGGCGTGCAGCAGCGGTGGGCCTCCATCGGCCGGACCACCCAGGCGGTCATCGGCGAGGGCACCGAGGGCGCCTTCGCCATCGACATGGTCAAGGACGGCCCGCACGGCCTGGTCGCCGGCACCACCGGCTCCGGCAAGTCGGAGCTGCTGCAGACGATCATCGCCTCGCTGGCGGTGCACAACCGGCCGGACGAGATGACCTTCGTGCTCGTCGACTACAAGGGCGGCGCCGCGTTCAAGGACTGCAACCGGCTGCCGCACACCGTCGGGATGGTCACCGACCTGGACGGCCACCTCACCGGGCGGGCGCTGGAGTCTCTGGGCGCCGAGCTGCGTCGCCGCGAGCACCAGCTCGCGGACGCCGACGCCAAGGACATCGAGGACTACCTGGCGGCGAAGGGGCCGGACGACGCCCCGATGCCGCGCCTGCTCATCGTGATCGACGAGTTCGCGGCGCTGGTGGCCGAGCTGCCCGACTTCGTCACCGGGCTGGTGGACATCGCCCGCCGTGGTCGTTCGCTGGGGGTGCACCTGATCCTGGCGACGCAGCGGCCGGCCGGTGTCGTCAGCGCCGAGATCAAGTCGAACACCAACCTGCGCATCGCGCTGCGGGTGACCGACGCCAACGACTCCCAGGACGTCATCGAGGCCCGCGAGGCGGCCCAGATCGCCAAGTCCACCCCGGGCCGCGGGTATGCCCGGCTCGGTCACTCGAGCCTCATCCCATTCCAGTCCTCGCGGGTCGGGGGACGACCCCGCGGTGAGGGGCACGCGGCCCAGGTCGAGGTCCGGGGTATGCCCTTCGCCGAGCTGGGGGTCGCCCCGCCGGGGCCGCCGGCCGCCGAGGAGGACGCCAGCACGCTGACCGACCTGGCGGTCCTCGTCGAGGCCTGCCAGCAGGCCAGCGGTGCCTCCGGTGTGGTCGCCCCGCCGAGCCCGTGGCTGCCGGCGCTGGACGACGCGGTGACCCTGGAGCAGGTGCTCGAGCAGTTCCCCGACGCCGCCCCGCACGCGGACCGGCTGGTGCTGCCGCTCGGGGTGGTCGACCTGCCGGCCCAGCAGCGCCGCGACGTCGCCAGCTACGACCTGGCCACCGGCGCGCACCTGGCCGTGGTGGGCGCGGCCCGCACCGGGCGCTCCACCCTGCTGCGGGCGCTGGCCGGTGCCGTCGCCCGGGACCTCTCGCCCGAGGACGTGCACATCTACGGGGTGGACTGCGGCAACAACGCACTGCTCCCCCTGGTGTCGCTGCCGCACGTGGGGGCGGTGGTCTCGCGGGACCAGACCGACAGGATGGACCGGCTCGTGTCCCGGCTGCGGACCCTGATCAGCGAGCGGCAGCAGCTGCTCGCCGAGGCCGGCTTCGCGGACGTCGCCGAGCAACGGGCCAACGCGGCGCCGGGGGAACGGCTGCCCTACGTGCTCGTCCTCTTCGACCGGTGGGAGGGTTTCTTCCAGGCCTACGACGGGTTGGACGGGGGGCGGCTGGTGACGGCCTTCCAGCAGATGCTGCAGGAGGGTGCTGCGGTCGGCCTGCGGATGGTGCTCACCGGTGACCGGTCACTGACCATGGGCCGGATGGGCACCATGCTCGACGACAAGCTGATGCTGCGGATGACGGACAAGAGCGACTTCGCCACCATCGGCCTGCACGCCAAGAAGGTCCCCGAGCACATGACCGAGGGTCGCGGGTTCCGGGCCGACGGGCTGCGGGAGACGCAGATCGCGCTGCTGGACCCGGACCCGGCCGGCACCGCCCAGGTCCGCGCCCTGCAGGAGCTGGGACGGCTGGCCACGCAGCGGCATACCGACCTGCCGCGCTCGAGGCGCCCGTTCCACGTCGACGTTCTCCCGGTGCGCTTCGGCTCCGAGCAGGCGGGCGAGCTGCGCGCCCGGGACGAGGCCGAGGGCGTGCAGGTGCCCGAGACGGCGCTCGCGGTCGCGGTCGGTGGCGACACCCTGGGGCTGCGTCACCTGGACGCGCTCGACCACGGCCCGGCCATCCTGGTCACCGGGCCCCGGCGCAGCGGACGGTCCACGGTGCTCCGCCAGCTCGCGACGGAGGCGCTCGCCGGTGGATGGCAGGTCGCGCTGGTGACGCCCCGCAAGAGCCCGCTGCGTGAGTTGGCGGGGCGTGCGGGCGTGCACGGGCCGTGGGACCTGACCAGCGACCAGAGCGAGACGACCGAGCAGCTGAGCGCCCTGGTGGCGGGGGACGAGCCGTTGGTGGTGCTCGTCGACGACACCGAGCTGGTGGGGTCGGACGGGTGGCTGGCCGAGGCGTTGGTGAAGGCGATCGAGGGGATGCGCGACCGGCCCAAGATGCTCGTCGGTGCCGGCACCCCGGCCGACATGCAGAGCCACTACCGGGGTCCGGCGGCCCTGCTCAAGAAGTCGGGCAGCGGTCTGATGCTCAGCCCGCAGAGCAGCGCGGACGCGGACATGTTCGGCGCCCGGATCAACCGGTCCGTGTTCGGGCAGTCGATGCCCCCGGGCGGCGGCTACCTGGTGCTCGCCGGGCAGCCGGAGCGGGTCCAGGTCATCCTGCCCGACTGAGGGTGTGGGCAGGATGGTGCCAAACGACCCTTTTGGCCACATGAGGCCGCGGGTGGGGTGGACAGCGTGTCTGTGGCCTGCCTAGTGTGAGGAGGGGTCGCACCACCGAGGGTGAGTACAGGGGGGTGCGGTCCCATCCACGAAATCGACCCTCGGAAGGGGAACATCATGGCCGTTGGTGGTGAACTCGCAACTCTGCGAGACCTGCACAAGACGCTCGACACCTCCGCTCAGGACATCGAGCGGGTGTCCGGTGACATCGACAAGTCGCTGAACAACACCGTCTGGACCGGTACCAACGCGGAGAAGTTCAAGGACGCCTGGGGCACCTTCAAGCCCACGCTGACGCCGAAGCTGGTGGACGCCCTCAATGAGGCGAAGGAGGACATCCGGACGCAGCACAACAACCTTGCTGCCGCGACCGGTGAGTCCGAGCGCATCTGAGGTCATCCGACCGTCTGCACCGAGGGCCGGGTCGCGCATCCTGCGCGGCCCGGCCCTCTGCTGTCGTCTGCGTGTCTCTGCCGGATCCACTAGATCACCGCATACAGTCCGATCGTGGATCCGATCCGTAACCCCTACGCCCCCGGCGCGGGCCAGCGCCCGCCCGAGCTCGCCGGCCGTGACGAGCAGCTGGACAGGTTCCGGGTGGTGCTGGAGCGCATCGCCCGGGGTCGCCCCGAGCGGTCCATGGTGCTGACCGGGCTGCGCGGGGTCGGCAAGACGGTGCTGCTCAACGCGCTGCGCTCGACCGCGGTCCGCTCCCGGTGGGGGACCGGCAAGTACGAGGCGCGTCCGGAGCAGGGGATGCGCCGTCCGATGGCGGCGGCGCTGCACGTGGCGGTGCGGGAGCTGGGGCACCCGCGGGGTGAGGACCTGGACCACGTGCTCGGGGTGGTCAAGGCGTTCGCCCAGAAGGACCAGCCAGGAGCGAAGCTCCGGGACCGTTGGAACCCGGGTATCGACGCCCCGGCCGTGTCCGGGCGGGCCGACTCCGGTGACATCGAGATCGACCTGGTCGAGCTGCTCTCCGACGTGGGCGGGCTGGCCGCCGACGTGGGCAAGGGGGTGGCGATCTTCATCGACGAGATGCAGGACCTGCAGCCCGACGACGTCTCGGCGCTGTGCGCGGCCTGCCACGAGCTGTCCCAGGCGGGGCTGCCGGTGATCGTCGTCGGGGCGGGCCTGCCGCACCTGCCGGCGGTGCTCTCCGCGAGCAAGTCCTACTCCGAGCGGCTCTTCCGCTACAGCCGGATCGATCGGCTCTCCCGGGAGGAAGCGGCCCGCGCGCTGCAGCTGCCGGCCGAGGACGAGGACGCCACCTGGTCCGCGGAGGCGCTGGAGGTGATGTATGCCGCGACCGGCGGCTACCCCTACTTCATCCAGGCCTACGGCAAGGAAGTCTGGGACCTGGCCCCGAGCTCGCCGATCGGTGCCGAGGACGTCCGGGTCGCCGGGCCGGAGGCCGAGGCCGAGCTGGCGGTCGGGTTCTTCGGGTCGCGCTACGAGCGGGCCACCCCGGGTGAGCGGGAGTACCTGCGGGCGATGGCGGACATCGCCGCCGACCAGGTGGAGTCCGGTCAGGACGTCGACGAGATCGAGTCGGTGGCCACCGCCGACATCGCCGCCCACCTCGACCGTAAGGCTCAGTCGCTGTCCCCGGCGCGGGACGCGCTGCTGAAGAAGGGCCTGATCTACTCGGGCGAACGGGGTCGGATCGCCTTCACCGTCCCGCACTTCGGACGGTACCTGCGCGCGCACACCTGACCCGGTGCGCGGGGTGACGCGTGCGGTGCCCGGGGAATACGGTGCCGCCGACCGACGTTGCCCACATTCCCCTGGCCCGTCGACGGCGCCGCCACCCCTGAACAAGGAGCCGCCGAGCCGTGAGCCTGATCGTCGACAACCTGGACCTCACCATCGTCGTCGGCAGCCTGGTCCTGCTGGTGGCCGTCGCCGCGGTGCGCCTGTCCACCCGGCTCGGGCTGCCGACGCTGCTGATCTACCTGGGGCTGGGGCTGGTGCTCGGCGAGGCTGGTCTGGGGCTCCGGTTCGACGACGCGGAGCTCAGCCAGGCCATCGGCCTCTTCCTGCTGGCCATCATCCTGGCCGAGGGTGGGTTGACGACCCGGTGGTCCGTGATCCGTCCGGTGCTGGGGCAGTCCCTGGTGCTGGCCACCCTCGGGGTGCTGGTCAGCGTCGCGGTGACCTCGGGGATCACCTTTCTGCTGCTGGACGTCGACCTCCGGACCGCACTGCTGCTGGGGGCGATCGTGTCCTCGACGGACGCGGCCGCCGTGTTCAGCGTGCTGCGTCGGCTGCCGGTCTCCCCGCGGCTGGGGGCCACCCTGGAGGCCGAGTCCGGTTTCAACGACGCGCCGGTGGTGATCCTGGTGGCGCTGCTCGTGGCCGACGGGTGGGACCAGAACAACGTCGTCGTGACCGGGGGGCAGATCCTCTTCCAGCTCGTGGCCGGGGTGGCCGTGGGTCTGCTGGTCGCGTGGGTCGCCAGCCAGGCGCTGCGCCGGGTCGTGCTGCCGGCGGTGGGCCTCTACCCGATCGCCACGATCGCCATGACGCTGCTGGCCTACGGCACTGCCGGGCTGCTCGGCGCCTCCTCCTTCATGGCGGTCTATGTGGCGGCGGTGCGGCTGGGCAACGCTCGACTGCCGCACGCCGACGACACCAGGGGCTTCGCGGAGGCACTCGCCTGGCTCGCCCAGATCGGGCTGTTCGTCCTGCTGGGACTGCTGGCCAGCCCGGGGCGGCTGCTCGAGGCCGTGCTGCCGGCGCTCATCGTCGGTAGCGGCCTGCTGCTGGTGGCGCGCCCCCTCTCGGTGCTGGTGACGATGAGCCCGTTCCGGATGCCCTGGCGGTCCCAGGCCTTCCTCTCCTGGGCCGGGCTCCGGGGCGCCGTCCCGATCGTCCTGGCCACCCTCCCGATCAGCGCGGGGCTGGAGTCGGCCACCGAGATCTTCGACATCGTGTTCGTGCTGGTCGTCGTCTTCACCCTGGTGCAGGCGCCTGCGCTGCCTTGGCTCGCGCGCCGTCTGAGGGTGGAGCACAGCGCGTCCGCGGACGGGGATCTCGGCAGCGGCGAGTCGGAGGCCGGCTTCCTGCGCTACCGGCTGCCGCAGGAGCTGGTCGCCCGTGCCACCATCTTCGAGCTCGGGTTGCCCCCCGCGGCCTCGGTCTCCATGGTGGTGCGCGACGGGACCACCTTCACGCCCTCCCAGCACAGCGTGCTCGAGCCTGGGGACCGTCTGGTCGTGCTCGCTCCCTCGGCCCAGCACCGGGCGGTCGAGCGCTGCCTGCAGGACCTGGCGGGGGGACTTGCCGAGGGGGAGCTGGTCACCCTGGACGGGCCGGGCTGACCGCCGGGCTCAGAGCTCCTGGATGTAGCAGAGCATGCGTTCATCGGTGCCGGGCTCATGGTTCCGGAACCCGTGCGACTCGTAGAACCGGCGTGCGTCGAGGTCGTCCTCGTCCACGTTGATGTGGATCTCGCCGCAGCCTCGGACGCCGAGCGCGTCGAACATCGCCCGGACCAGCTCGGTGCCGTGCCCGCGGTCCCGCACGGCAGGCGCGACGTAGAGCTCGTCGAGGACGGCCGACGGGCCGTCGTGGTAGGCGGTGGGACGCAGCGTGATCAGCGCGAAGCCCAGGGGCGAGTCCGGGTCGCCGGAGACCAGGACGACGACGTCCTCGCGGTCGAGCATCGCCGCCAGGCGGCGTTCCAGCACGTCCAGGGGAGGCGTCCACGTATCGAACTCGGTGTTGAACGCCTCGAGCATGGTCGCGACCATGCCCGCGTGAGCCCGTACTGCCCGGAAGACGGCCATCCGCCGATCCTGCCATCATCGATGACTGCGAGGGGCCGGGAGGGTCTGTCCCCGCAGCACGAGGTGCAGACGCGAGGTGGACGTCGTGTCGTTCCAGGCATACCGGGACAGGGCCGAGAAGAGAGCGGTCGGACGGCATCGCCGCCCGGTGGCGGTTCTGAGCCGACCAGGCTCGCGGTCCCGGTTCCGGCGCCGGTATGCGCAGGGGCTCAGCCGCGGAGGAACTCGTGCTCGAGGATGCCCATGATGACGTCGTCGAACCACGTGTCGCCCATCCGGCAGCTGTCCCGCTCGCGGCCCTCCTCGACGAACCCGCACCGCCGGTACATCGTCATCGCCTCCTCGTTGAACGCGAGCACCCGTAGCTGGACGCGGTGCAGCCCGAGGGTGCCGAAGGCATACCGCAGCGCCAGCCGGGTGGCCTCGCTGCCCAGTCCTCGTCCCAGCAGCCGCGGGTGCAGCAGCCCGATGGAGAAGGACGCCTTGACGTCGACCTCCCGGAACGAGTGCAGGCGGACCACCCCGACGAGTCTCCCGTCCGCCTCGATCATCCACTCGACCCGGGAGGGGTCCGAGCCCGCGGCGACCGCGGCGGCATACCAGGTGTCCGCCTCCGCCCCGCTCATCGGACCGGACCCGCGCAGCGAGGCGAAGCCGCGTTCGATCTCGGCGTGGAAGCCGTGGCGCCGGCGTTCGTCACGGTCGGTGGGGCGGACGGGGCGCAGGGTCACCCGGTCGCCGGTCAGGGTCGGGACGGTCACCGGCTCATCGTGTCATCGGGCCAGACCGGACGCGCCGGAACCCCTCCGTAGATTGTGTTGACACAAAGTGCGGGTCGGCCTATCTTTGTGGCAACACAAAGGAGGCCCACCATGTTGCTCGACGCCATCGTTCTCACCCTGGTCGGGGCGGTCGCCGCTCTGCTGCCGTTCAGTGCGGCATACCGCTCCCACCTCACCCGTCGGCTCGCCCGGCAGGCCGGGACCACGGTCCCCGCCGACCAGGTCGATGCCCTGGAGGCACGGATGGCGCGCCGTGCGTGGGGCGTCGGTGGGGGTGTCGCCCTGGCCGGGCTGCTCCTGCTCGGGTGGGCACTGCTGGGTCCCGGGCGCGGCGAGGACTCCACCGGCAGCTACCTCGTGCTGTCGGCGATGTTCGTCTTCGGCGCAGGCGGTCTTGCCGTGGTCGAGATCTTGCGTCCCGGGCCGCCGGTCGACGGGCCGCGGACGGCGAGGGCGACCTCCCCGAGTTTGGCGGACTACCTGCCGCCGCTCGTGCGCGTCCTCGTCCCGCTCTTCATCGCGCTCGGCCTGGTGGTGCTGCTCACCGCGCTCGCCCTGTCCTGGTCGCCGTGGTTCGACGCCGACACCATCTGGCGCAGCCCCCTTCCGCTCCTGGCTGCCGCGATCCCGGTCCTGTCGCTGCTGTCGGTGCTGGCGGTCCGTGCCGTGCTGGCGGCACCGCAACCGGCCCGGGGCGAGGTCGACCTCTTCTGGCAGGACCTGGTGCGGGCCAGCACCCTGTCGTCGGTGGTCTTCCCGCCCGCGCTGGTCGCCGTCTTCGCGCTGATCGTGTGCGGGTCCGTGCTCGACGACGCCGCCTCGGTCGCCGCCCAGGCTCAGGGGCAGGTCGGGCCCGGCTGGAGTCTGTGGCTGCTCATCGCCGGGTATGTCGTGCCGCCCCTGCTGGCGTTCGGTGCCCTGGCAGCGACGCTGCGCTGGGGTGGCAACGAGATGCAGCACACCCGGTCCCGGCTCTGGGGCGGACGGATGGTCGGGACCGCCGCCCGCGCGGGGCGCGCCTGATGCTCCGGGTCGATCCGTCCGCGGACGAGCCGCCCTTCGCCCAGCTCCGCGACCAGGTCACCGCTCAGGTCGCCGAGGGGTCGCTGGCCCCGGGTGAGCGGCTGCCCACGGTCCGTCGACTGGCCGGTGACCTCGGCATCGCCCCCAACACGGTCGCGCGCGCCTACCGTGAGCTGGAGGCGGCCGGGGTGCTCGTCGGTCGGGGCCGGGCGGGCACCTACGTCGCCGATGCGGCCAGGGTCGGGGCCGCACCGACGACCGGTAGGGCTGCCGCACAGAGTGCTGCCGCCACGTATGCCCGGACCGTGCGGGAGCTGGGGCTGCCGCCGCACGAAGCGCTGATGCTGGTGCGGCAGGCGCTGCGGGCCTGAGGGCATACCGGCGAGGGGTGACGGAGGGGGAGGCGGTGTCCCGGTGGGGGCATAACGCTCGCCCGGTGGTTGCACAACGCTCGCCCGGTCGGTGAAGAGAGGGGGAGCCGTCTCCCAGCCCGGGCATGCAAGAAGCCCCACGCCCGAAGGCGTGGGGCTTCTTGTAGGTGTGTGGGTCAGCTCAGAGGGGCCGGACCTTCTCCGCCTGCGGGCCCTTGGGGCCCTGCGTCACGTCGAACTCCACCTTCTGCGCCTCCGCGAGCTCACGGTAACCCGAGCTCTCGATGGCAGAGTAGTGAACGAAGACGTCAGCGCCGCCGCCGTCCTGCTCGATGAAACCGAAACCCTTTTCGGCGTTGAACCACTTCACGGTGCCAGTAGCCACTGGTGTTGCCTCAATCTTTATCGCTGTCGGGACCCACGTCTGCGGTGCCTCCGGACTACCGAAGATGTGCTCAGGATGACGCTTCCGGGCTACCGGGGTGCGCAATCTCGAAGGACACTGGTACGGCTAGTCAATGCCACGCTAGCACGGGTTCGCCCTTGCGGCCCAGCCATGGCGGAGGGGACCGGCGGAGCCGGTCCCCTCGTCACCCCGAACGGGGTCGGTCAGCCCTCGCAGGCCGCCATGAACTCGTCCTGCGCGGCGGCCGAGTCCTCGACGTCGACCGACGGGATCTCGATGGACTCCTCCAGCCGGGTGTCGTCCTCGATGACCGCGTCGTTGACCTCCTGGAACGGGGCGTTGATCCGCTCCAGGAGGGCGGACTGGTCGCCCTCGGCGGAGTCCACCAGGTCGGAGATGCGACCGGAGAGCAGCGTCACCTCGGAGAAGGACACGGGGTCCAGGTCGTCACCGGTGCCCAGCAGGTCGCGCTGGGTGTCGGCGCGCTCGGCCAGCGGGGTGCCCTGGCCGGCGAAGAACTCGTCGCAGACCGGGTCGCCCATGGACTCCCCGCCCATGGCGCCCTCGGACTCGGTCGCCGCGTCGCCCATGTCCTCGGACTCCATCGCGTCGTCGGACTCCATGTCCTCCTCGGCGCCGGTCTCCTCGGAGACGTTGCTGCCGGTGTCGTCGGTGCTCTCGTCGTCGCTGCAGGCCCCCAGGACCGTCACGGCGGTCAGTGCGGTCAGGATCGTCAGTGCGCGTCGCATATGTGCTCCTCTATCTCACGGATAGCCCCGTTCGGGGCAGAAATGTCGCCCGCGCGGTCGTCGGCACGCACATCACCAGGTGACGGCGGTGGCCGCGGCAGGGCAACTGCCTAGTTTGGCACGCCCCTGGACGCCCAGCAGCCTCGTCCGCCCCCTCAGCCCCTGACTGTGACGAGTCTCATGCTCCTCAGGCGTCGACGACGACATCCCCCAAGGGGTATGAGCAGCAGGGCAGGAACTTCCCGGCGGCGATCTCCCGAGGACGGATACCCCCCGCGTGCCGGATGTCGACGTCCCCGCTGAGCAGGTCCGACTTGCAGGTGCCGCAGAGGCCCTGGCCGCAGGCCGAGCGTAAGGGCACCCCCGCGGCGACCGCGGCCTGCAGCACGGTGGTCCCCTCGGGGCAGGGCACCGTGCGGCCGCTGCGACGGAACTCCACGGACCGCGTGGCCACCGCGGTCGCCGCGACCGGGGAGGCCGGGGCGACCTCGGGGAGGGTGAAGCTCTCCAGGTGGCACCGTTGCGGCGGCACCCCCAGCTCCCGCAGCGCGGCGGACATCGCGGCCATGTAGGGCGGGGGCCCGCAGAGGAAGACCTCGCGCTGCGCCACGTCCGGCACCAGGGCCTGCAGCAGCGGTGCCCCGAGCCGCCCGCGTGGCCCCACCCATACCTGACCCGGGTCGATGCCCTCGCAGATCGCGCTGAGCCGCAGCGTCAGGCCACCGGCGGCCAGCGCCTCCAGCTCGGTCCGGCAGATGAGGTCCGCCGGGGTGCGGGCGCTGTGCACGAAGGCCACGTCGGCGCTCTCGGCCAGGTCCGCCAGCGTCCGGGTCATCGACAGCATCGGGGTGATGCCGCTGCCCGCGGACAGCAGCAGGTAGCGGTCGCTGGGGTAGCCGGCCAGCGAGAAGTCCCCGTACGGTCCGCTGACCTGCAGCCGGGAGCCGACCCTGACCTGGTCGTGCAGGTAGGTCGAGACCGGCCCGCCCGGGGTGCGCTTGACGGTGATCGTGAGCAGGTGCGGACGGGTCGGCGGGGAGGAGATCGTGTAGCAGCGCTGCAGCCGTCGCCCGTCGACCGTGACGCTGAGCACCAGGTACTGCCCCGGCGCGAAGGAGAACGCGCGCGGCCCGGGCGGTTCCAGCACGAAGGTGGAGACGTCATGGGTGACGGCGACGACCGCCTTCACGCGGACCTCGAGGTCGAAGGCGGCGCCCCCGCCCGGCAGCGGCGTGGGCGTGGACCGGGTGACCGGCTCCAGCACGGCGGTCACGGCGTCGCCTCACACATCCGTGCGACGTACCAGGTGACGAACTCGTCCACCTGGTACTCGCTGGGCATGTACGGCCCCGGTGTGTAGGCGGGACTCGACACCCCCTCCTGGGCACGGGCCACGAAGGCGCCGTCCTGGGCATTGGTCTCGCGCCACACGTGGGTCAGCGCGTCGACGTCGTAGTCGACACCCTCCACCGCGTCCTGGTCCACCAGCCAGGTGGTGCGGACCAGCGTCCGGTCGGCCGCCAGCGGCAGCACCGAGAAGACCACGGCGTGGTCGGACATCACGTGGAACCACGCGTTCGGCTGGGTGTGGATCGACAGCCGTCCCAGGCGGGTGGTGTCGACGTGCCCGAGCAGCCGCCGGCACAGGGCCGCCCCGTCGGTGCTGAAGGACTCGCCCCGACCGTCGAGCGGCTCCCGCTGCACCCGGAAGCCGGTGGCCGGGGCGGACAGCTCCTCGATCCGGGTGTGCGGCAGGTCCAGCCGCGCGCAGGTGGCCAGCAGGTCCCGCTCCGCGGCGAGGTAGCGCTCGTGGTCGGGGCGCAGCCGCTCCGGCACCTCGTCCTCGGCCAGCCCGTAGGTCAGGAAGAAGGTCGCGGACAGCTCGGGGTGACCGTCGCAGTGGTAGCACTCACGGTTGTTCTCCATCACCAGCTTCCAGTTGCCGTCCTCGACCAGGTCGACCTGAGCGGCGACCTTGGCGTCGGTCAGCCGGTGCTTCTCCAGGTAGGGCGTGAGCCGGGCGGCCACGTCCTCGAGGTCCGCCGGTGGCTCGGCGGCCAGGCACAGGAAGACCAGGCCGGAGATGCTGCGCAGCGGGACCGTCCGCAGCCCCCAGCAGGAGGGATCCAGGCCGGCCGGCTGCCCCGGGGCGAAGAGCAGCCGTCCGTCGGTGCCGTAGGTCCAGGAGTGGTAGCCGCAGACCAGGTTGCCCACCGAGCCGGAACGTTCCGGCAGCAGCCGGGCACCGCGGTGCCGGCACACGTTGTGGAAGGCGCGCACCTGCTCGTCGTCGTCGCGCAGCACGATCACCGAGGTGGTGCCCAGGGTGATGGTCACGTAGTCGCCGGGCTCGGGGATCTCGGCCTCGGTCGCGGCGAAGAACCAGTGCTGCCCGAAGATCGTCGCCAGGTCCGCCTCGAAGATCTCCGGGGAGGTGTAGAAGGGGCCCGCCAGCGGCATACCGGGGACGCGCTCGCGCAGCAGCGAGCCGAGGTCCTCCGTGGGCCGGGTGTCGATGCTCATGTCTGCCTCTCTG
This sequence comes from Serinicoccus shuyuelongi, assembly GCF_045032955.1. Classification (NCBI taxonomy): domain Bacteria; kingdom Bacillati; phylum Actinomycetota; class Actinomycetes; order Micrococcales; family Ornithinimicrobiaceae; genus Serinicoccus; species Serinicoccus shuyuelongi. The sequence continues at coordinate 391,089 of NZ_JBJFZU010000002.1, forward strand.
CGGGGTGAGGAGCGGCGCGCCTCAGATCGCCATGCACAGGCGCAGCGCGTCGTAGATGGCGGCGTGGATGTTGCGGCTGGCGACGGCGTCACCGATCCGGAAGAGCTGGTAGCGGCCCTCCGGGTGCGTACGGATCTGCTGGGGCCGCCCGTCCAGCAGCGCCTGCTGGTCGACCTCACCCAGGTTGCTGGAGCCGGGCACCAGCGCGTGGTAGAGCTCGTCGTTGGGCAGCGTCCCGTGCTCGACGACGACGGTGTCGACCAGGCGCTCCCAGGTGGTGGGGGTGTAGTCGCTGCCCAGGTGGGCCACCAGCCGTCCGTCCGGGGCGGCACTCACCCCGACCAGGCGGGTGGCCAGGGTGGTGCGCACGTCGTGCTCGGCGAACGCGCGCAGGTATGCCGGGCTGTTCATGCTCCCGACCGCGGCGGCGAGCGTGCGCTCCGGGGTGACCAGCTCGAGCCCGGCGACGACGGGGGCGAGCAGCTCGGCGGCACCCATCGCGCTCTCGTTGCCGTTGTCGTCGTAGACGAGGACGCTGCCCCGGGGTCGGACGGTGCCGTCCATCACGTCCCAGGTGTCCTTGACCAGGTGTGCGCCCTGGCTCAGGAAGGTCGTGTTCGGCAGGCCGCCGGTGGCCACGACCACGACGTCCGGGTCCAGCGCCAGCACGTCCTCGGCCTCGGCGTAGACCCCGTAGCGCAGCTCGACCCCCAGCACCCTCGCCTCGGCGACCCGCCAGTCCACGATCCCGACCAGGTCACGGCGGCGTGGCGCCGAGGCGGCCAGCCGGATCTGGCCGCCGGGCTCGTCCGCGGCCTCCAGCACCGTCACCCGGTGACCGCGCTCCCCGAGCACCCGCGCCGCCTCCAGCCCGGCCGGGCCGGCCCCGACGACCACCACCCGCAGGCCCGGGTCCGGGCTGAGGTCGACGACCTGCGGCAGCGTTTCCTCCCGCCCGGTGGCCGGGTTGTGGATGCACTTGGCGTCCCCGGACTCGTAGATGGCGTCCAGGCAGTAGTTCGCCCCGACGCAGGGCCGGATCCGGTCCTCGGTCCCGGCCCGAACCTTCGCCACCAGGTAGGGGTCGGCCATCTGCGCCCGGGTCAGCCCGACCAGGTCCACCAGGCCCTCGCGGACGGCATACCGGGCGGTGGCGACGTCGGAGATCCGCCCGGCGTGCATCACCGGCAGGTCGACCGCGCGGCGCACCTGCCCGGCGAACTCCAGCTGCGGGGCGGCCGGGGTGCCCATCGAGGGGATCACCTCGGCCAGGGTGGCGTCCCGGTCGATGGTGCCCCGGATCACGGACAGGAAGTCGACCCCGGCCTCCTGGTAGTGCTTGAGCGCCAGCAGCGCCTCGTCCTGGTCGAGCCCGGGCCGGGTCTGCTCGTCCATGCTCATCCGGATGCCGACCACGAAGTCGGGGCCGACCGCGGCGCGGACCGCCTGCACGACCCGCAGCCCGAAGGTCATCCGGCCGTGCAGGTCACCGCCGAACTCGTCGTCCCGCTGGTTCGTGGCGGGGGACGTGAAGCCGTCCAGCAGGTGCCCGTAGGACTGCAGCTCGATGCCGTCCAGGCCCCCGGCCCGGCACCGCTGCGCGGCCTCGGCGTACTGGGTGATGATCCGCTCGATGTCCCAGCGCTCGGCCTGCTTGGGGAAGGAGCGGTGCGCGGGCTCGCGCTGGTGCCCGGCGTAGACAAGCGGGAGCCAGTCCGCGGTGAAGTTGCTGCTGCGCCGCCCGAGATGGGTGACCTGGCACATCACCGCGGTGTCGTGCTCGTGCAGGTCGTCCGCGAGCCGCTGGAACCACGGCACCACCTCGTCCTTGTAGAGCAGGATGTTGCCGAACGCCGGAGGGCTGTCGGGGGCGACCACCGCGGAGCCGCCGATCATGCTCAGGCCCACCCCGCCCTTGGCCTTCTCCAGGTGGTAGCGCCGGTAGCGGTCCTTCGGCATGCCGTCGTGGGTGTATGCCGGTTCGTGGGAGGTGCTCACCACCCGGTTGCGCAGCGTGAGCGGACCGAGGTCGAAGGGCTGCAGGAGGGGGTCGAGCGTGCTCACGTCCTCAGTGTGGAGCCGGGGACCACAGAAGAAAATCGCAGAGAATCGCACGCGACCGTGCAATCATCGTGCATGATCGACCCTCGGTTGCGCAGCCTGCAGATGGTGGCCTGGCACGGCACCGTGACCCAGGCCGCCGCGTCGTTGAGCTACACCCCCTCCGCGGTCTCCGCCCAGCTCCGGTCGCTGTCCGCGGAGCTGGGGGTGACGCTGCTGCACCGCCAGGGCCGGACCCTGCGGCTCACCCCGGCCGGGCGGCTGCTCGTCGAGCAGGCCGAGCAGCTGCGCGCGGACTGGGAGCGGATGTATGCCGAGCTGCTGCACACCTCGGACCGGGTGCCGGCGACCCTCGGCCTGTGCGGCTTCTCCACGGCCGCCGCCTCCCTGCTGCCCTCGGTGGCCACGGCTGTGCTGGCCGCCCACCCGGGCGTTGACGTGCGGCTCATCGAGGCCGATCCCTACGAGTGCTTCGAGCTGCTGCTGGCCGGCCGTGCGGACGTGGCGGTGGTGGTCACCACCCAGGACCTGCCCGCCGAGGCCGACCCCCGTTTCGAGCAGCGACCGCTGATGGCCGACAAGCTGGACCTGCTGGTGCACGCCGGGCACCGGCTGGCGGCCCGCACCAGCGTGCCGCTGGCCGAGACGGCAGACGAGCCGTGGATCATGGATCATCCGGGCAGGCCCAACCACGACATGGTGCTGACCTCGTGCCTGGCGGCCGGCTTCAACCCGCGGCTGGCCCACGAGATCGTGGAGTGGGGCTCGGGTGCCGCCCTGGTGGGCGCCGGGCTGGGGGTGGCGCTGGTGCCGCGGCTGGCGCGGTTGCCCTCGGGCTACGACATCGTCCGGGTGCCCCTGGAGGGTGACCCGAGCCCGGCTCGACAGGTGCGGACCGGCATCCGGGCGGGCAGTGCCGACCACCGGTTGGTCGCCGCCGCGCTGCGGGAACTGACCGGGCTGGCCGCGGTGGACCGGTCGGGCCGGGACGTCGAGGGGGAGGGCTGACCGAGGCGGAGGGTCACCAGCCCTCGGTGCCCGGTGCCCCCTTGAACGGGCCGGTGACCCGCGAGGTGATCCAGCCGCCGTAGAAGCCGCCGTCCTGGGGCTGCACCCGCTCGCCGTCCACGTAGCACCCGTCGTCGGGGTGGATCGCGCCGTCCACCACGGCCGGCATCACCGCGGCGTGGTCGGCGAGGGCCTCGAAGGCGGGGGTGGGATCGGGGTAGGTCCAGGCGGCGCGGCTCAGCCGGGTGCCGTCGACCACCAGGTCGAAGTAGGTCGCCGAACCCTTGAACTCGCAGGTGGTGCGCCGGTTGTCCCGGGCCGGCTGCAGGGCGCCGGTGACGAAGGCCCCCAGCGGCAGGTAGTACGTCGGCGGGTGGGTGGTCTCCAGGACCCGGATCGCGGCGACCGTCTCCGCGATCGTCCGACCCCCGACCCGCACCAGCACACGCTCCCCGCCGTCGGTGTCGACCGCCGGGGGACGCGGGTAGTCCTGGGCGGACTCGGGCTGGCGCATACCCCGACCATAGGGGGAGGCGGCGGTTGGCCCAAGCCGGAGGTCACCGCGGGTCGTGGAGGACCGCCGCCAGCTGCTCGCCCAACGGGCCCGCCAGCTGCAGGGCACGGGTGCGGCTGAGGTGGTTGCTGTCGGTCCGGGCGAGCACGCCGTCCCGGGTCACCGGTGGGCAGGACCGGGACCCCCGCATGCCACAGCAGCACCGCGAGCGACCGGACGTGGATACGCTCAGGGTCCATGGGCCTCCTCGACCGACTCCGCCAGCGGGTGACCGGGCATACCGTGCAGGACGACGCCGCCGAGAAGGGCCGGGTCCGGGCCCTGCCCGACCCCGGGGACGCCCCGGTGGGGGAGCTGCCGCTGTCCCCCGAGGTGCGCCGGATCGGCGAGTCCGAGCAGGCGCGGATCGACGCCGGCGTGTCCGCCGTCCAGCAGGACGGCGTCGACGTCGACGACCTCGCCTCGGTCAGCACCGGGCTGGACCGGGCGCTCGCCGGGTGGCTGGCGGACGACGGCACCGACCACGACGCGATCGTGGAGCGCTACGCGATGGCGGTCGGGGAGCACCTGCACCGGCATACCGACCTGCGCTGGTCGGTGGTCACCGACGTCTTCGGCACCGACCTGGCGGTGGCGTCCGGGGAGTTCGTGGTCGTGCCGACCAACCTGGTCGCCGTCCGCTGGATGCGCCGCGAGCGGGGCTGGGTGTCCCGGGTGGTCGGTCACATCGTCGAGGTCCGGCGCCGCTGAGAGCAACCATCCGCGACGCTCGGTGGGGAGCGGGAAGGGGCGTGCTCAGGGTGCCGGGGTGGGCGGCAGGTCGGGGTGCTTGGGGCGGCCCGTCAGCCGCTGCAGCTGACGGAACACCCACGCCGTGGCCACCTCACGACCGGTCACGACGTACTCCACCGAGGCGTCCTGGAAGACGGTGGAACGCACCACCGCCAGGTCCAGCTCACGGCCCAGGAAGAGCAGCGTGTCCCCCTCCTTCAGCACCGTGTCCATCGGCGGGGTGAAGGTGCGGCGGCCGGCGCGGACCAGCACCGCGGGGTAGACCGCGAGCCGGACGTCCCGGTCCTCGGGGTCGCGCAGCAGGTCGCCCAGGGTGAGCTCGTGCTCCTGCATCCAGCGGACCGCGGCCGGGGCCAGGTTGTGGTCCAGGTCGAGCCGGTTGGACAACGGCGTCTCGTCACCGACGACCGAGACGATCTCGTCCATCACCCGGCTGTCCCACTCGTCGTCCTCGTGCAGCACGTGGTCGATGAAGCTCCAGTAGTTCGGCGAGGTGATCCGGGCGACCGCCTCCCGGGCCAGCAGCTCGGTGGGGATGAAGACCGAGTCGGCGTCGAAGGCCATCAGCGGCGCCGCGTTGATCGCGGAGTTCTGCCGGACCGCGATGAACAGCTGGTCGTTCTCGATCCGGGCGTGCGCGGCATTGGCCATGTTGACGATGTCCGACTCCGCGCCGGCGATGAAGCCGACCGCGTCGGAGACGTCCGGGCGCCCGTCGGCCGGGTCGACCAGTATCACGTCCAACCCGGCGCTCTCCAGGTCCCGGGTCACCTCGAAGCCGAAGTTGCCGTCGGCGCAGACCACCCACTGGCCCTCGGTCAGGTGCTGCAGCCGGTGCGGCAGCACCGAACCGCGCTTGCTCATCAGCCAGGACGCCAGACGGAAGCCGGAGGGGCGGCGCAGCGCCATCACCAGGTATGCCCCGTACCGGTCGAAGGGGTTGATCACCACGTCGGCGGCGAAGTCGTGCATCTGCTGGGCGTGCTCACGGTCGCTGCACCGGGCGATGACCATCAGCTCCGGACGCAGCAGGTTGACCGTCATCACCACCGACAGATTGGTCTCGTCGTTGTCGGTGAGCGCCAGGACCGCCTCGCAGTGGTCGTGCGCCAGCCCGGCCAGGCCGAGCATCCGCGGGTCCCGACCGCTGGCGGCGAAGCCCGGGTGGTCGCTGGTGTAGCCGTCCATGGCCAGCTGCTGCACCCGTTCCGGGTTCTCGTCCAGGATCACGAAGTCACGGCCCTGGTCCTCCAGCGCCCGGCAGACCGCCTCCCCGGCCTGGCCGTAGCCCACCACCAGGACGAACGGCTGCTGGATGCTGCGGACCTTGCGGCTGAACCGCTGCAGCTTGAGCGCCTGCCGGAACGTGGTCTCCTGGGAGAGGCTGAGCAGGGCGCCGATGCTGTAGGACCAGGCGAGGACGCAGGCGTAGATGGTGAGCGTCACCCACATCCGCTGGGCATAGCTGAAGGGGTGCGGCACCTCGCCGTAGCCGATCGTCAGGCCGGTGTAGCTGATGACGTAGAAGCTGTCGAAGACGGTGAGCCGGTCCGGGTTCTCCTCGGTGCCGGGCATCATGCTCAGCCCGAAGGTCATCACCGCGAAGACGGTGACGATGACGACCAAGGGCGTCCGGACCCGCCGCAGCACCAGGAAGACCGCGTCCGTGGTCGGCAGGTCGGCAGGGACGTCCACCCGGTACCGGCGCAGCGAGTCCGGGCGGGCCCGCGCGGGCTTGCCGCGGGCCAGGAGCTGGAGGAGGTTGGCCATGGGGGCGCGGGGGTCAGCGGCGGCGGTAGGAGACGGTCTCCACGACGAGCAGGACGATCGAGACGATGTTGGCCAAGAGCGCCCCGGCCGCGATCGAGACCACGCTGCTCATGTGGTGCCCGGTCAGCCCTCCTGAGTCCACGTGCCGCGCCCAGATCCAGACCAGCGTGGCCACGATGAGCTGGATGCTGGCGACCAGGCTCGTCGCCAGGTGCACCGCTCCGATCTGGGTACGGTCCCCGAACTTCAGGATGGTGGCGATGATGTTCACCACCACGGCGGCGTACAGCTCGTAGACGTTGTGCAGCATCGGGTCCGAGATGTCGCCGAGCACGTAGCCGAAGTTGAGCGTCGCGGCAAGGAGCACGAAGAAGCCGAAGACGACTTTTTCAAGGTTCACACCCACGACGATAACGCCGCAGGTCTGTCGGCGCCGCTTCCTATGCTGTGCGCCATGGATCTGGTCGTCGCGCAGCGTCTGGCCACCGGGCTGCTCGCCGAGCACGGGCTTCGGGGCTGGACCTTCGCGTGGGACCGCGCCAAGGTCCGGGCCGGTGCCTGTCACCACGGGGACCGCCGGATCACGCTGAGCCGTCACATCACCCTGGCGCACGACGAGACCGAGGTGCGCGAGACCGTGCTGCACGAGATCGCGCACGCGCTGGTCGGGCCGCGGCACGGCCACGACGCGGTATGGCGTGCCCGCGCGCTCGCGCTCGGCGCCACCGGCGCCCGGTGCTACCAGGGCGACCAACCGGTCGTCCCCGGCCGCTGGCAGGGCCGGTGCGCCGCCGGCCACCTGGTGCACCGGCACCGCCGGCCGACCCGGTTGCTGGTGTGCACCCGGTGCCGCGGGGTGCCGACGCTGGACCGGGTGCTGCGCTGGAGCCACGACGGCTCCCCGGTGGCCACCGAGCAGCTGGGCCCGCAGGTGCGTGCGGCGATGGAGTACCTCCGGCTCCGGGCGTAGCGAGGGCCCGATCGCCCGGGGGGGCTCACCCCCTCCCATTCCGTGACCAAAGCGTGACCGCCAGAACCTGTCCCGGGGTCACGCTCTGTACTACGTTCCACCTAGTTGCGCTCGGAGTTGCGTGCACCTCCTCCCGGCGGTGGCACCCCGAGCGCTGCAGCGAGAAAGGGAGCCCATGGTGGCTAGCTCGAGGTGGCGACGAGTCGCGGTACCGGCGGTCACGGCAGCAGCGGCGCTGACGTTGACCGGATGTCTGCAGAACCCCGACGCGAGTGGTGGGTCAGCGGGGCAGGCGGGTCTGGGTGAACCCGAGGAGGGCGACGGCCAGGTCACGATCCTGGGCGCCTTCGGCGGTGACGAGGAGGCCCAGTTCAACGCGTCCCTGGAGGAGTTCACCGCGGAGTCGGGCATCGCAGTGAACTATGTCTCCGACCAGGACTTCACGAACACGATCCAGGTGCGGGTCAACGCCGGGGACGCCCCGGACATCGGGCTCTTCCCGCAGCCCGGCGGCGTCTTCAACATGGCCGCCGACGGTCAGGTCATCCCGATCGACGAATTCCTGGACTACGACGCCCTCAACTCCTCGTTGGTGCCGGGCTTCCTGGACTCCGCTCGTTTCGAGGGACGCGTCTACGCGGCCCCGATGCGGATGGCCGTGAAGTCGGTGGTCTGGTACCCCAGGCAGGCCTTCGAGGAGGCCGGCTGGGACGCCGAGCCGGAGACCCTGGCGGAGCTGGACGCCCTGGCCGAGCAGATCGAGGCCGACACCGGCACCCCACCGTGGTGCATCGGCTGGCAGTCCGACCAGGCCACCGGCTGGGTGGGCACCGACTGGGTCGAGGAGTACATGCTCCGGCTGCACGGCCCGGACGTCTACGACGACTGGATCTTCCACCGCATCCCGTTCGACGACGAGCGGGTGGTCGCGGCGATCGAGGCCTACGGCGACCTGGCCAACAAGGACGGCAACGTCCTCGGCGGGTCGACCGGCATCCTGAACACCCCGTTCGCGGACGCGATGACCCCGGCCTTCGACGACGAGCCCGGCTGCTACCTGATGCGTCAGGGCAACTTCGCCACCGGCTTCTTCCCGGCCGAGATCCAGGAGAACCTGGACGAGGAGATCGGCACGTTCATCTTCCCGCGGGCCGAGGACGGCTACGACGGGCAGCCCATCCTGGGCGGCGGTGACCTCGCGGCCTCGTTCAGCTACGACACCGACACCAACGAGGTCATGCGCTTCCTCACCTCGCCCGAGTTCGGCGGCCCCTGGGCGGAGGCGGGCGGCTGGCTGAGCCCGCACACCACCTTCGACGCCGAGCGCTACCCGGACGAGACCACCCGGGGCATCGCCCAGATGGCGGTCGAGGCCGACGTGTTCCGCTACGACGGCTCCGACGTGATGCCGCGCGAGGTGGGCTCCGGGTCCTTCTGGACCGGCATGGTGAACTTCCAGAACGGTTCCCAGACCGCCCAGGAGACGGCCGAGGCGATCGAGAGCAACTGGCCGGTCACCGACGACGCCGCGGCGGACGAGGAAGGTCAGGACCAGTGAGCACCTCGTCCTCCACACCCCCGGTCGGGGAGGAGGTGCCCCCGGCCCCGGACGTCGACACGACACCCTCCGCCCAGCAGACGGAAGGTCCCAGCGATGCCGGCCTGCAGCCCGTCAAGCTGCTCGTCGGGGTGCTCGGGATCGCCGTCACGGTCTGGCTGATCGGCAACCTCTTCCTGGCGTTCGCGTGGTTCCCGGGTTGGTTCTTCGACAGCAAGATCCTGATGGGCGCGCTGGGCCTGGTGGCCGGCGTGGGTGGTGCCGCGGTCCTCTTCTGGTTCCTGAACCAGGCCATCGAGGCGCTGCCCCGCAAACTCGAGCACGGCATCATGCCGTACGCCTTCCTGGTGCCGGGCTTCAGCCTGATCGGGCTGATGCTGCTGTTCCCGACCGTGCAGACGATCCACTACAGCTTCGCGAACCGGGACAGCACGGCATACATGGAGCCGCTGTGGGCCAACTTCCAGGCCCTGTTCTCCAGCGGGGCCTTCTGGTCGGCGATCATCAACAACCTGCTGTGGATCGCCATCGTGCCGGCGATCACGGTCGCCCTCGGCGTCGTGGTCGCGGTGCTGGCCGACAAGCTCTCGGCCAGCAGCGAGAAGTGGTCCAAGAGCTTCATCTTCATGCCGATGGCCATCAGCTTCGTCGCCGCCTCGGCGATCTGGCTGACCACCGTCTACGGCTACAGCCCGCCCGGGCAGCCGCAGACGGCCGCGCTGAACGCGATGTGGGTGAACTGGTTCGGTCAGGACCCGGTCAGCTGGCTGGACATCGACACCGCCCGGCTGAACAGCATCCTGCTCATGGTCATCCTGATCTGGCTGCAGACCGGTTTCGCGATGGTGCTGCTGAGCTCGGCCATCAAGGGCGTCCCCGAGGACACCATCGAGGCCGCGAGGATCGACGGGGCCAGCGAGGTGCAGATCTTCTGGCAGGTCGTCATCCCGCAGATCTGGAGCACGATCATCACCGTCTTCATCACGGTGCTGATCCTGGTGATGAAGGTCTTCGACATCGTCTACGTCCTCACCAACGGCCGGAACAACACGGACGTCATCGCGAACATGTTCTTCCGTGAGATGTTCACCAACAACAACGCCGGTCGAGCCACCGCCCTCATCGTGGTGCTGCTGGTGGCCGTGATCCCGATCCTGATCTACCAGGTCAGGGACTTCCGCAAGCAGGAGCTCATGCGATGAACGCCGGACGGCTCAAGGACGGGCGCCAGCGCAGCCCCTTCTCCATGGTGGTCATGCTGGGGCTGGCGGTGCTGTGGACCCTGCCGACGGTAGGGCTGCTGGTCACCAGCTTCCGCAGCCGCGACGACGCGCTCGGCAGCGGATGGTGGTCGGCGATCCTGAACCCCTTCCAGAGTTCATGGACCATCGACAACTACCGGCAGGTGTTCGAGCAGGCGGACATGGGCAACGCGTTCATCAACGGGATCGCGGTCGCGGTCCCCGCGACGATCATCCCCATCATGTTCGCGGCCTTCGCCGCGTACGCCTTCACGTTCATGACCTTCAGGTTCAAGGAGACGCTCTTCATCATCATCGTCGCGGTGATGGTGGTGCCGATCCATGTGGCCTTCCAGCCGCTGCTGAACCTGTTCGGTCCGAACGGGCTGGGGATCTCCGGGCAGTACCTGGCGGTGTGGCTGCTGCACACCGGGTTCGGTATGCCGTTGTGCATCTACGTGCTGCGCAACTACATGTCCTCGCTGCCGTTCAGCGTGGTCGAGTCGGCGCGCATCGACGGGTGCAGCAACTTCCAGATCTTCTGGAAGCTGATCGCCCCGATGGCCATGCCGGCGATGGCGGCCTTCGCCACCCTGCAGTTCCTGTGGGTGTGGAACGACCTGCTGGTGGCCAAGCTGTTCCTGTCCAACGACAACACCACGGTGATCGTCAAGCTCCAGCAGCTGCTGGGCACCCAGGGTCAGGGCGCCGAGCTGCTGACCGCCGGTGCCTTCATCTCGATGGTGCTGCCGATGATCGTCTTCTTCCTCCTCCAGAACTTCCTGGTGCGCGGGATGACGAGCGGCGCCGTCAAGGGCTGACGACGTGGCGGACGGCGACGCTGCGCTCTGCGCGGCGTCGCCGTCGGCGTCTCACCCTTTACCGACCGAGTGTCGCCAATGGTTGCTCTCGACCCCACCGGGCGTCGTCTGTGGTTGGCTGATCCCGTGACCCGCGAACTTCCCTGGCCCGCGGCGCTCCCACCGGACGCCCGGGCCCGTGTCGAGGCCGTCCTGGACGGCTGCCCACCGCACCGCCGCACCACCTTCGCGCTCCGGGTGGCGCGCTGGTGGGACGACCTCGTCACCGGCCTGATGCCGTATGCCGACCCGCCCGCGGTCGCGGCGCGCGCGCTCGAGCTGGCGGCGAGGGCATACCGGGACCGCGACGAGGAGCTGCACGAGCTGGACGAACGGCGCTCGCTCGAGCCGGACTGGTTCCAGCGCCCCGACGTCATCGGCTACGCCGCCTACGCCGAGCGCCTCACCCCCGAAGGCACGCTCGCCGGGGTCGGCACCGCCGCAGACCACCTGCGCGAGCTGGGGGTGCGCTACCTGCACCTGATGCCGCTGCTGCAGCCGCGTCCCGAGCCCAGCGACGGCGGGTATGCCGTCGCGGACTACCGCTCCGTGCGTGCCGACCTGGGGACGATGGAGGACCTGCGCCGGCTCACCACGGACCTGCGCCGTCGGGGGATCAGCCTGTGCCTGGACCTGGTGCTCAACCACGTGGCCCGCGAGCACCCCTGGGCGCAGGCCGCCCGGGACGGGGACGAGCGCTACCGCCGCTACTTCCACGTCTACCCCGACCGCAGCGTTTCGGACTCCTACGAGCGCACCCTGCTCGAGGTCTTCCCGGACTTCGCCCCCGGCAACTTCACCTGGGACGAGGACCTCGAGGGCTGGGTCTGGACGACCTTCAACAGCTACCAGTGGGACCTCGCGTGGGACAACCCCGACGTCTTCTGCGAGCTGGCCGACGTCATCCTGTTCCTTGCGAACCAGGGCGTCGAGGTGCTCCGGCTGGACGCGATCGCCTTCATCTGGAAGCGGATGGGCACCCAGTCCCAGAACGAGCCGGAGGTGCACCGCCTGACCCAGGCGCTGCGCTCGCTGGCCCGGATCACGGCGCCGGCGCTGACCTTCAAGGCGGAGGCGATCGTCGGGCCCAACGAGGTCGTCCACTACCTGGGCGTGGGCAAGCACCACGGCAAGGTGTCCGACCTCGCCTACCACAACAGCCTCATGGTGCAGGTCTGGTCGATGCTGGCCAGCCGCGACTCACGGCTGGCCACGCACGCCCTTGGCCGCTTCCCGACGGTCCCGTCGACGACCGCCTGGATCACCTACCTGCGCTGCCACGACGACATCGGCTGGGCGATCGACGACGACGACGCACGCTCGGTGATGGTCGACGGCGCGGGGCACCGGACCTTCCTGTCGTCCTTCTACTCGGGTGACTTCGCCGGGTCCACCGCGCAGGGTCTGGTCTTCCAGCACAACCCGGCCACCGGCGACCGCCGGATCTCCGGCTCGGCGGCGAGCCTGGCCGGCCTGGGCCGCGCGCTGGACCTGCTGGAGCAGGTGGTCGACCAGGAGGGCTTCGACGAGGCGACCGCGGCCGTGGACGATGCGATCGCCCGCCTGCTGCTGGGCTATGCCGTCGTCTTCGGCTTCGGCGGCATCCCGGTCATCTGGTCCGGCGACGAGGTGGCCACCCTCAACGACGAGCGCTGGGCCGCGGTGGCCGCGCAGGCCGACGACAACCGGTGGGCGCACCGCCCCCGGCTCGACTGGGCCCGGGTGGACGGTGCCCAGGAGGACCCGACCACTCCCACCGGCCGGGTGCTCGCCGGGATGCGCCACCTGTCCGCCGTCCGGGCGTCGCTGCCGCACCTGCACGCCAGCGTCCCCGCCAAGCCGGTCGCCGCCCCCGACCCCGGGGTCTTCGCGGTGCTCCGCCGGCACCCCGTGGGCCCGATGCTGGGCCTGTACAACGTCACTGAGTCGCCGCGCACGGTGCCGTCCTGGTGGATCCGGGAGCAGGGCCTGGCGGTGGACCAGGCCATCGACGCGCTCAACGGCTACCCGCCCAACCTGACCGCCGACGGCTCCGTCTACCTGTCGACATACCAGCCCGTCTGGTTGGTGCGTCCCTGAGACCGGGGGCGTCCTAGGCTGTCCGCCATGCACCTCCAGGACCTCGCCGACGCCCTCGGGGCCGAGCTGACCCACGCCCCCACCGACGCCCGCGGCGTCGAGGTGACCGGGGTCAGCCACCAGGCCGGCTGGGTGGTCCCCGGGGACGCCTACGTGGCGGTCCGGGGCGCCCGCTTCGACGGGCACGGCTTCATCGACGAGGCGGTCCGCCGCGGCGCCGTCGCGGTCGTCGGGGAGGGTATGCCCGAGGGCGCCACCGCGCCGCTGCCCTACCTGCGGGTGCCGGCCGCCCGGGCCGCCCTGGCCGACGCGGCCGCGGCCGTGCTGGGCGCCCCGAGCGAGCAGCTCACGGTGCTCGGTGTCACCGGCACCGACGGCAAGACCACCACCTCCTGCCTGGCGCTGCACCTGCTGCGCGAGAGCGGCCGGCCCACCGGCCTGCTCTCGACGATCGGCTACGAGCTGGTCGACGGCGTGCTGCTGCAGCCGCCTTCGCACTTCACCACCCCCGAGGCCCCGCAGGTGCAGCAGATCCTGCGGGACATCCTCACCTCCGGGGCCACCCACTCGGTCGTCGAGTCCTCCAGCCACGCGCTGGCGATGGACCGGGTCCGCGGGGTCGACTACGACGTCGCGGTCTGGACCAACCTCACCGGCGAGCACCTCGACTTCCACGGCAGCATGGAGCAGTACTTCGCCGACAAGGCCAAGCTGGTGCGCCGCGCCCGGCACAGCGTGCTCAACGTCGACGACACCCCGTGGGTCGACCAGTTGCGGCCTCTGGCCACCGAGGGGGGTCGCGGTTGCACCACCTACTCGGCCGAGGGTGGCGAGGCCGAGTGGCGGGCCACCGACGTGCAGGAGGGACCGGCGGAGATCACCTTCACCGTGCACACCCCCGAGGGCAGTGCTGCGGCCCGGCTGCCGATGATCGGCCGCTTCAACGTCGCGAACGCGCTCGCGGCGATGGCCGGGGTGGCCGCGACCGGGGTTCCGCTCGCGGACCTGGTGGCGGCGCTCGCGACCTTCGGCGGGGTCGCCGGTCGGATGGAGATGGTGGAGCGCCGCGAAGGTGAGCCGCGGGTCATCGTCGACTTCGCGCATACCCCGCCCAGCCTGGAGAAGGCGCTGGACACGGTGCGGGTCACCACCGAGGGGGAGCTGTGGGTGGTGCTCGGCTCGGCCGGCGGACCTCGCGACCCCTCCAAGCGGGCGCCGTTGGGCAGGGTCGCGACCGGGCACGCCGACCACGTCGTCCTCACCGAGGAGGACCACCGCACCACGCCGCTGCAGGAGATCCTGCACGAGATGGAACGCGGCGCCCGGGAGGCGGGCCGTAGCAACTTCGTCTCGATCGGGGACCGCACCGAGGCGATCCGGTATGCCGTCCGCAGGGCGGGCGCGCAGGACACCGTGGTGCTGGCCGGCAAGGGGCCCGAGGAGACGATGGAGCGCGGGACCGAGCTGGTGCCCTGGGAGGAGATCGAGGAGGCGCGCCGGGCCCTGGCCGCCCGCCGCGGCGGGGACGTCTGAGGCGAGGCCCGACTCCTACGCAGACGTCGTCCTGATGTCCTGCTGCGGTAGGGCATCAGGACGGGATCTGCGTACGGGTGCCGTCAGTCGGTGCTCGACGGCGGGCCCGGGGGCGGACGCAGGTCGGTGATGCCGGGGGTGCCGATGATGCCCGGTGTCCCGCTCGCACCGGTGGTCGTGGTGCCCGGCCCGTCCTTCCCGGACGCCTTCCCGCCGGCGGCCTTCTCGTCGTCCTCGTCCTCGTCCTCGTCGTCGGTGACCGCCGGGGCGTCGGTCTCGGGGCGGCGCAGGGCGCGCACCACCAGCACCAGCCCCGCCAGGATCAGCGGGATCGTCAGCCACTGACCCATGTTCAGCCCGCTCGCCTCCGCGAACTCGGTCAGCTGGGCGTCCGGCTCCCGGAAGAACTCCACGACGAACCTGCCACCGCCGACGCCGATCGCGAAGACACCGGCCAGCAGGCCCGGCCGCCAGCGCGCCCGGGTCCGCCAGAACAGCCAGAAGAGCACCAGGATGAGCAGCGCCCCCTCCAGCGCCGCCTCGTAGAGCTGGCTCGGGTGCCGCGGCTCGTCGCCGGCCCCGGGGAAGACCATCGCCCACGGCACGTCGCTGGGCCGACCCCAGAGCTCGCCGTTGATGAAGTTGGCGATCCGCCCGAGCATCATCCCGATCGGCACGTTCACCGCGATGTAGTCGGTCACCCGCAGCGGGTCGAGCTTGCGCCGCCACGAGATCCAGGCCATCGCCACCAGCACGCCGATCAGCCCGCCGTGGAAGCTCATCCCGCCCTGCCACGGCATCAGGACCTCCCACGAGGTCCACAGCGAGGGGTTGTAGAAGGTGGCGTACCCGAGGCGGCCGCCGATGATGATGCCGAAGGTCAGGCCGATGATGAGGTCGTCGACCTGGCGCGGGGAGATGGGGCTGCCCGGCGCCTTGGCCATCCGGTTGAAGTGCCAGTAGCCGAGCAGGATGCCCAGCACGTAGGCGAGCGCGTAGTAGCGCAGCGTCAACGGCCCCAGCTCGATCCCCTGGGAGAGTCCGAGGTCGGTCCAGTAGAGCGGCCGGTCGTCGTTCATGGCGCTTCGTTCATGGTGTCGCTCACCTCGTGCGGTCAGGTCTGCGGGGTATGCCCTGCAGCACCAGTCTCCCCGAAGGCGGCGAGCACCTCCGCACGGGTCACCTGGGTGAGGTCGCCGTGCCGCCAGCGGGGCCGCCGGTCCTTGTCGACGAGCTGCGCCCGCACGCCCTCGGCGAAGTCGGGGTGCCGGGCGAAGGCGGGCCCCAGCAGCGTGTCCTGGGCGAGCACCTGCTCGACGCTCATCGACCCCGCCCGGCGCAGGGCCTCCAGGGTCACCGCGACCGAGTGCGGGGAGCGTCCGGCGATGGTCGAGGCCGCCTCCTGCGCCTCCGGCTCCGGGCGCTGCCGAAGCCGGGCGACGATGGCGGCGGCGTCGTCCCCGCCGTAGCAGGCGTCGATCCAGGGGCGGTGCTGCTCCAGCGACGAGGCCGCTGACGAGGTCACATCGTCGTCGCCCGGTTCGCCGTCGCCGTCGCCGTCGCCGTCGCCGTCGCCGTCGACGTCGCCGGCGCCAGCGGTGGCGACTGCGGCCAGCGCCGCGGCATCGGCCCCCGGGTCCTCGCGCAGCGCCGCCAGCACCCGCTGGTAGGCCCCCGAGGGCACCAGCGCGTCGGCCATCCCCAGCAGCACGGCGTCCGCCCCGCCCACCGGTGCGCCGGTCAGCGCGACGTGGGTGCCGGCCTCACCGGGCGCCCGGGAAAGGAACCACAGTCCGCCCACGTCGGGGAAGAAGCCGATGATCACCTCCGGCATGGCCAGCTGGGTCCGTTCGGTGACCAGCCGCACCGAGCCGTGCGCCGAGACACCGACGCCGCCGCCCATGACGATGCCGTCCATCCAGGCGACGTAGGGCTTGGGGTAGGCGGCGATCAGGCGGTCCACGGCATACTCCGCGGCCCAGTAGTCCTGCGCCTCCTCGGCGCGACCGCCGACCACGGACTCCCGCAGCGCACGGACGTCCCCGCCGGCGCACAGGCCCCGCTCGCCGGCCCCCTCGATCACGACCGCGGTCACCGACCCGTCCTCGGCGAACACCTGCAGCTGGTGCTGCAAAGAGTCGATGCTGGCCCGGTCCAGCGCGTTGATCGCCCGCGGCCGGTTCAGCCGGACCCGGCCCAGCGGACCGTCGGTGGCGTAGAGCACCTCGGGGCCGTGGCCCGGTGCGGCGTCCCAGGACAGGCTGTCGGCGTGCTCGCTCATGACCGGCCACCCTACCCACGCACGTACACTCGCCCGCATGGGTAAGGCATCACGCAAGAAGCGCCAGAGCGCGGCAGACCGGTCCGGGACGAGCGCGCGCAGGGCGCCCTTCGTCGCGCGCCCCTTCGAGGGCCTCGCCGACGAGACCGAGTGGGTGGGGATGCGCGAGATCCTGCCGGCCGCGTCGGCCCACGTCACGGTGGTGGTGCCCGAGGGCACCGTGGCCGGTGGCCTGGACGTCCCGGCGGGAGAGCAGCAGGTGCGGCTGGTCACGGTGCTGCCGGCGGCCATGCCCGCCGTGCACCGCGACAGCGGCGAGGTGCTGGTCGCGCTGCAGTCGCGCACCTCCAGCGGGGACGCCTCCCGGGACGTCGCGCAGAGCATCCTGACGGCGCTGGCCAGCGAGGCCGGCAGCTCGGTCAACTCGGTGCGCCCCGCGACCGAGGACACCCCGCGGCTGCAGGACCTGCTCGCCGAGGGTCAGCGCCTGGAGGTGGAGGTCTACGACGACTTCGGCTTCTGGCTGGGCGAGGACGCCACCGCGGAGCAGAAGGCCGCGCTGGAGGAGATGAACGACACGGCCGTGCCGATGGCCCGGGTCGAGGGCTCGGACTCCGCGTTCTGGTGCCTGATGTCGGGTCGCGCCTACATCCGCTGGATCCTCGCGCAGGACGAGGACACGGCGCTGCAGGCGCTGGCCCGGTTGGCGGCCGCCGACGAGGAGGACCTGGGTGAGGGCACCGAGCTGATCGGGGCGTTCCGCGCCTGCGGTCTGCTGGTCCCGGTGATCGAGGTGCCCGCCGACAGCACCGCCGCCGACCACGGCCAGGCCCTGGCCGCGCTGCAGGAGCGGTATGACGCCGCGCTGGCGCAGGAGGAGCCGCTCACCGAGGCGCAGCGCCGGGCGCGCAGCGCCCTCGTCGCCCGCCAGGTCACCCTCCGCTGACCGGGGAGGACGAGCCGATGAGCGTGGTCGAGCCCCCCGTGGAGGGGATGCTGCAGCAGGGCGTGGTCGCCGTGGTGCCGGCCAACGACGAGGAGTCGCGGATCGGGGCCACGCTCAGCGCGTTGCAGCAGGTCCCGACGGTGCGCGCCATCGTGGTCGTCGATGACGGCTCGCAGGACCAGACGGCCCAGGTGGCCGAGTGGGTCGGCGGCGTCGAGGTGGTCCGGCACGGACGCAACCGGGGCAAGGCCGCCGCGATGACCTCCGGAGCCGCCCGTGCCCAGGAGCTCATGCCCGGGGCCCCGGTGCTCTTCGTGGACGCCGACCTCGGGGACTCCGCCGCGCGGCTCGGCCCGGTCGTCAGCCCGGTGCTCGCCGGGACCGCCGACATGACGATCGCCGTGCTGCCCCCGCAGCCCGGCGGAGGCTTCGGGATCGTGGTGCGCACCGCCGGCTCCGGCATCCGCCGGCTCACCGGGTGGGAGCCGACCCAGCCGCTGTCGGGTCAGCGCTGCATCACGCACGACGCCCTGGTCGACGCGATGCCGCTGGCGCGCGGGTGGGGCGCCGAGGTCGGGCTCACCGTCGACGTGCTGCGCTCAGGCGGGCGGGTGCTCGAGGTCCCGTGCGACCTGCAGCACCGGGTCACCGGCACCGACCTGCAGGCCCAGGCGCACCGGGCCCGGCAGCTGGCCGACGTCTCCCTCGCGCTGGCCGAGCGCTCAGGCGTCCCGGAGAAGGTCCGGGAGGGTGGCATCGAGGGCGGGCGGATCGCCCGCGAGCAGGGCGCACGGCTGGCGCAGACCGCCCGCGACCGGGGCGTGCCGATGGCCCGACGGGCCGCCGGTCAGGTCAACGACCAGTACCGGAAGCACGGTCGCCCGCTGCTGGACCGCGCCCGGCAGGAGTGGCAGCGCCGCCAGGGCCCGCAGCAGCCGCCCGCTCCCCCGCAGCAGCCCCCGCAGGACTGAGCGCCAGCACCACCACGGCGGCGGCGATCAGCATCGTCAGGCACGACGCCACCGCGGCGATGCCGGAGTCGTTGAGCACCCAGGCGAGGACCATCGCGACGACCGCCGCCGGGGCGACCGCCGGGATCCCCGGCTCGGCCCACAGCGCGTCGAGCCGCCCGGGTCGGCGCAGCACCAGGACCAGCACCCCGACCAGCGCCAGCACCGCCAGCCAGGACAGCGGGTAGCTCACCAGGATCCCGAGGCTCTGCTCCAGCTTGCGGGTGACGATGCCCAGCGCCTCACCGTCCAGGACGGCCTGCACGAAGCTGCCCAGGTGGGTGCGTGAGCCCTCGCCGCGCAGCCAGTCGAGGGTCATCACCCCGGCGCCCAGCACCAGCGCCCCGCCGCCGACCAGCAGCAGCGCGCGCGGTGTCCACCGTCGCTCCAGCACGGTCAGCAGGACCAGCCCGGTGCCCACCACCAGCGCGGGCACGCTGCCGAAGTCGGCGCCCGCCTGCGGGGCAGCCCCGAGCAGCACGGCGCCGGCGCCGAGCAGGGCGACGGTGAGCGCCGCCGCACGACGTTCCACCAGCCACGAGACGCAGGCCGCCATCAGGACCAGCATCGCGCCCAGCAGGATCCCGAAACCTACGTTGCCCTGGCCGTAGAAGCGGCCGGCCGTCACCGGCTGCAGACCGAGCACCGACACCAGCCCGAGACGGGCGGACCAGATGACGTCCACGCCGAGGACCACCGCGGTCACCGCCGACACCACGGCCGGGGCCGCCAACGGCGAGGGCCACGACCGGCAGAGCCCCAGCGCCCCGACGGCGATGATGACCGCGGTGCCGAGCACCAGGCCGGTCAGCACCGGCCACGGCTGCCCGGTCGACCACCACGGCACCAGCCCGGCGAGGAAGCCGGCGACCGGGAAGGCCAGGATCGTGGTGGCCACCCCGGCGAGCAGCCGCCGTCCCGTCCGGTGCCCGCGCAGGGCCAGGCCGGTGGCCAGCAGCGGCACCAGCAGCACCGCCAGCGCCCCCAGCACCCACGGGGTGAGGCTCATGGCCAGGGTGACGGCGGTGGCCAGTCCCGCCGCGGCCTCGTCGGGGGAGGCGGCGGACGGAGGGCGTCCGGTGTCGGCAGGGTCGGAGACGTGCGCGACGGCGCCCCCGGGCAGCCCGGTGCCGGGCGGGTCCACCCCGGCCAGGTCGAGCAGGGTGGGGGTGAGGTCGACCAGCTGCACCAGCCCGGCCTGCCGGGTGGAGGAGGAGGTGAGCAGCGTGGGGGCCGTCTCGACGCTGCGCGTGGGGGCGATGACGAGCAGCTGGGCGGCGGCCAGGTCGCTGGTCTGCCCCATCCCGCTGACCACCAGGGTGCTCCCCAGGGGTAGTGCCAGGTCGCCCAGGGCGGCGTCGACCCGGCCCAGCGTGTCCGAGCGGTCCCCGGGCAGCACGGCGGGGGCGGTGACCAGGTGGATCCGGCAGCCGGGGTCCAGCGACGGTGACTCGGTCAGTCCCTCTTCCACGGCCTCGGCGGCCCCACCGACCAGCCCGGGACGCAGCCCGTAGGTCGCCACGCAGGTGCCGCCCTCCTCGGCCAGCGTGCTCAGCCGGGACAGGTCCGGCCCGGCGGCGCTCGCGGCTCCACCGTCCTCACCGGACCCGGCGGGGGTGCTGCTCCGGCAGTCCGCGGTCATGGCGCCGGCACGTTCCCCGGCCGCCACGCTGCTCCAGGCACCGTCGGCGCAGGTGGTCACCGCGGTGCCCCGGGCCACCAGGGCGGCGCTGCCGCCGGTCCCGGCCAGGCGCTGCAGGGTGGGGGTGTCCTCCCCGACGAGGTCCCAGGTCAGGCCCGGTATGCCGACCAGCACCACCGGTGCGCCGGTCCCGCCGCCGTCCTCACCGGCGTCGGCGAGCGCGGTCGCGCTGCCGGACAGCGGTGTCGGGTCGGGGGAGGAGGCCGGTGCGACACCGGTGAGGCTCGCCACCGCCGCCAGCAGCCAGCTGCCGAGCACGGCCAGCACCAGGGCCCACGCCGCGACCGGCAGCGGGGAGCCGGGGGCCGTCGAGCCTGCGCGCATGGCTCACCTCCTCCACCGGTCCGGCCACTGCAGGCATGGTCGCACGCAGTGCTGGGCCGAGCGCATACCCTGACCCCGTGGACGTCGACCCCGAGCTGCTCGCCTGGATCACCGGCGCGCTCGCACTGCTGGCGCTGCTGCTGGCGGGGATCGCCTGGCGGCGGCTGCGGGTGGTCGACCGCCGGCTGGCCCAGCTGGTCGAGGCGGGGATCCCTACCTCCCCGGAGCTGACCCGGATCGAGGGGCTGGAGTCGGCGCTGGCCTCGCTGCGCGGGGAGCTGTCCCAGGCCCTCCGGCACGTGGCCGTGGTCCGCTACGACGCTTTCGGTGACATGGGCGGTCGGATGAGCTTCTCGGCCGCGGTCGTCGACGACACCGGTGACGGGATGGTGATCAGCTCGATCCACGCCCGGGGTGAGAGCCGCACCTACGCCAAGGGCATCGTCGGCGGGGACTCCGAGATCGTGCTCACCCCGGAGGAGCGGCAGGCGCTGGACGCGGCCCGCACCGGACGGGACGACTGAGCGGATCAGGTCCCGCTGCCCGGGGTCCTGCCGTCCGGAGCCCTCAGGCGGGCAGTCGGACGATCAGCCCGCCGGGCTCGATCTCCACCCGGATCGCGATCGCCGAGCCCAGGGTGTCGCCGTCGATCTCGAGCTCGACCGGCTTGTCCGAGAGCACCGTGACCTGCGTGCCGTGCAGATGCTCCACCCGCGGGTGGCCGATCCGCCGGCGGGTGGTCAGCTGGGCGACGGTGGCGGCCCAGCCCACGATCCCCTCCGGGGAGAGCAGCACCGCGTCCAGGGCGCCGTCGTCCGCGTGCGCATCCGGGAGCAGCTCCATCCCGCCCTGCAGCTTGCCGACGTTGCCGATCATCACCGACCGGGCCCGGCGCCGGAACGGCTGCTTCCCGTCGACCCGGACGTCCACGGTGAACTGCGGGCCCTTGAGGTGGCGCACCCCGGCCATCAGGTAGGCGAGCCAGCCGACCCGGGCCTTCAGCTTCTCCGGGGCGGAGGCCATCACCTCGGCGTCGAAGCCCAGGCCCGCCATCACCAGGAAGCGGTGCTCCTCGCGGACGTCCTCGCTGCCCCGGTCGTCGACGGCGTCGTCGAAGTCCACGCTGCGGGCCGGGTCGTCCTCGTCGGTGAGCCGCTCGGCCAGCTGGCTGCTGGTGGGCCGGACCAGCTCGAGGCGGCAGCTGTCGATCGGGGTGTCGGTGCCGGTGAGGGCCACCGTCAGCGCCGCCTCCAGGGAGTCCACCGGCAGCTCCAGGTTGCGGGCCAGCAGGTTGCCGGTGCCGCCGGGCAGCAGGCCGAGCGGCATACCGGTGCCGACCAGCTCGGTGCCCACGGTGCGCACGGTGCCGTCCCCGCCGAGCGGGCAGATCATGTCCACCCCGGCGGCCAGCGCCTCCCGGGTCTGGCCGACGCCGGTGTCCTCGGCGGTCGTCTCCAGCCACAGCGGGGACTCCCAGCCGTGCTCGACGCAGACCTTCTCGACCCGCTCCCGCACCGCCTCGACGTCCTCGAACTTCGTGGGGTTGACGATGACCGCCGCGCGGCGGGAGTGGCTGACCATGGCCCGAGCGTAGCCGCGCCCGGACAGTAGGCTGACCGCCATGATCGACATCCGTGACCTGCGAGCCGACCCCGAGCGCGTCCGCGTCAGCCAGCGGGCCCGGGGGGAGGACCCCTCCGTGGTCGACGAGGTGCTGGCCGCCGACGAGACGCACCGCTCGAGCCTGGCGCAGTACGAGACCGCGCGCGCCGAGCAGAAGGCCTTCGGCAAGCAGGTCGCGCAGGCCGCCGGCGAGGAGAAGCAGGCGCTGCTGGCCCAGGTCAAGGGACTGGCCGAGCAGGTCAAGGCGCTGCAGGCCCGGGCCGCGGAGGCGGAGAGCGCCTGCGAGCAGGGGATGCGCCGGATCGGCAACATCGTCGCCGAGGGCGTCCCGGTCGGCGGCGAGGACGACTACACCGTGCTGGAGACGGTCGGCACCCCCCGGGACTTCGCGGCGGAGGGCTTCGAGCCGCGGGACCACCTGTGGCTCGGTGAGCACCTGGGGGCGATCGACATGACCCGCGGGGCCAAGGTCTCCGGCGCCCGGTTCTACTACCTGGTCGGGCTGGGGGCCCGGCTGGAGATGGCGCTGATGAACCTGGCCCAGCAGATCGCCCAGGAGGAGGGCTTCGTCCCCGTCGTGGTCCCCAACCTGGTCCGCCCCGAGACGATGGCCGGTGCCGGCTTCCTCGACGAGCACGCCGACGAGGTCTACCGGCTGGAGGCCGACGACCTCTACCTCATCGGCACCTCCGAGGTGGCGCTCGCCGGACTGCACGCCGACGAGATCCTCGACCTGGGCGACGGCCCGCTGCGGTATGCCGCGACCTCCACCTGCTATCGGCGCGAGGCCGGGTCCTACGGCAAGGACACCAAGGGCATCTTCCGGGTGCACCAGTTCACCAAGACCGAGATGTTCGTCTACTGCCGCGTCGAGGACGCCGAGGCCGAGCACGCCAACCTGCTGCGGATCGAGCGCCGGATGCTGGACGCCCTCGAGTTGCCCTACCAGGTGATCGACGTCGCCACCGGCGACCTCGGCGGGCCGGCGGCGCGCAAGTACGACTGCGAGGCGTGGGTGCCCACCCAGGGCAGGTACCGCGAGCTGACCTCCACGTCGAACTGCACCACCTTCCAGGCGCGGCGGCTGGGGACCCGGGAGCGGGACCCGCACGGCAGCAGCACCCGCGCCGTCGCCACCCTCAACGGCACGGTCGCCACCAGCACCCGCCCGATCGTGGCCCTGCTGGAGAACCACCAGCAGGCCGACGGCTCGGTACGGGTGCCCGAGGCGCTGCGGCCCTACCTCGGCGGGCTGGACGTGCTGCGCCCACCGTCATGATGACCACCCTGGAGCGCTGGTTCGGCGTCGAGGAGCACTGGGAGCGTCCTCGGCCCGGCCCCCGGGAGCTGCGCCGGGACGTGCGCTGGGCGTTGCTGGCGCTGCTGGTCATCGCCGTCAGCCACGAGCTGGCGCGGTCGATGGGGATGCTCTCCGACCCGGGGCCGGGGGTCGGCTGGCAGTACCTGGGGATCGTCACGGTGGCTGCCCTGGTAGCGGTCCGGCGCCGCCACCCGGAGGCCACCGCCCTGGTCGCGGGGGTGCACATGATGGTGCTGTCGGTGGTGATGCCGATGACGATGGCCCAGCTGCCGATGCAGATGCTGTACTTCCTGCTCATCTTCTCGGGGATGGCCTGGGCCCGGAACCGGCGCGTGCTGATGGGCGTGATCGCCGCCATCCTGGTGCTGCTGGTGCTGCTCTTCTCCTGGAGCTTCGCGCTCAGCTCCGGGATCCAGGAGATCTACGAGAGCCTCGGCGCCGAGGACCTGGAGGGCGCCGGACTGGTCCCGGCGGTGCCCGCGGTCATCCTCTTCACGGTGGTCAGCAACGCCCTCTTCTTCGGCTTCGCCATCGTGCTGGGCCAGGTCGCCTGGAACGGTGCGCTGCGCCAGTCCCAGGTGCTCGCCCAGAGCGAGACCATCCACGCGCAGACCGCCCAGCTCACCGACCAGGCGGTGGTCGCCGAGCGGCTGCGGATCGCCCGCGAGCTGCACGACGTGGTCGCCCACCACGTCTCCGTGATGGGCGTCCAGGCGGCGGCCGCCCGCCGGGTGCTGGACCGGGACCCCGAGGCGGCTCGCACCGCGGTGACGGCCATCGAGCAGTCGTCGCGGGACGCGGTCGGTCAGATGCGTGACCTGCTCGGCACCCTGCGCACCGGGTCCGAACCGGGCGACGACGACGCCTCCGGTAACCGTGGCGGTGCGGGCACCGACCGGGCGCCGCAACCCACGCTGGCCGCGCTGCCGGCCCTGGTCGAGCAGGCCACCACCCCCACCTGCGCGGTGTCCCTCGACGTGGTGGAGTCGAGCCCGGGCGCCGCGCGGCGGGTGGCGCCGCCGGTCCAGCTGACGGCATACCGGATCGTGCAGGAGGGGCTGGCCAACGTGCGTCGGCACAGCACCGCCCGCCAGGCCCGGGCGACGGTCCGGGTGGACGAGGCCGCTGAGCAGCTCGAGGTGGAGATCGTGGACGACGGCTCGCCCCGGGTCGGCACCTCCGGGACCGGTCTGGGCCTGATGGGTATGCGCGAGCGCGCCCAGCACCTGGGTGGCGGCGTCGAGGCCGGGCCCCGCCAGGCCGGCGCGGGATGGCGGGTGCGGGTCTGGCTGCCGATCGACGGGCGCGGACCCCGGCGCACCGGTCGCTCGCAGGCGGACGCCCGGAGCACGGCGGTGTCCGGGTGAGCGCCCCGCTGCGGCTGCTGCTCGTCGACGACCAGCCGCTGCTGCTGCAGGGCTTCGCGATGATCCTGTCCACCGAGGCCGACCTGCAGGTCGTCGGTCAGGTCACCGACGGACGGCAGGCGGTGGCGGCCGTCGGCGAGCTGCGCCCGGACGTCATCCTGATGGACGTCCAGATGCCGGTGCTGGACGGGATCGAGGCCACCCGGCAGATCGTCGCGGAGCACCCCGATGTCCGGGTCGTCATCCTCACCACCTTCGACCGCGACGACTACCTCTTCGACGCCCTCGAGGCCGGGGCCAGCGGGTTCCTGCTGAAGAACGCCGACGCCGACGACCTGGTGGACGCGATCCGGGCGGCCGCCGAGGGACACGCGCTGCTGGCTCCCGAGGTGACCATGCGGGTCATCGCCCGGATGGCGCCCGGTGCCGGTGGCGGCACGCCGGGCCCTTCGTCGCCGCCGGACGACGACGCGCTGCCCCAGCTCACCAGCCGGGAGCGGGAGGTGCTGCGGATGGTGTCGCGCGGCCTGTCCAACGCCGAGATCGCGGCCGAGGCCTTCGTCAGCGAGGCGACGGTCAAGACGCACGTGTCCAACGTGCTCGCCAAGCTGGGGGTCCGGGACCGGGTGCAGGCGGTCGTCGCGGCCTACGACTCCGGCCTGGTCCGGCCGGGCTGCGAGGGCGAGCCTCCGTCCTGAGGGGGAGGGCAGGATCGGCGGCACGACCGATGCCGCGGTGCCCTGCTCCTGGCTAGCGTCGTCGTAGGACGCGCGGCCACCGGTCGCGGCGGTGACCAAGGAGGACGACGTGCTGGAGCTGGACGAGCTCAGCCGGGCCTACGGCGACCACCTGGCCGTCGACAGCGTGAGCTTCTCGGTGCCCCAGGGGCGCATGGTGGGCTTCGTCGGCGGCAACGGTGCGGGCAAGACGACGACGATGCGGATGGTCATGGGGGTGCTGGCCCCGACCTCGGGCCAGGTGCTCTGGGACGGTGCGCCGATCACCCGGGCGGACCGGGTCCGGATCGGCTACATGCCCGAGGAGCGCGGCCTCTACCCCAAGCAGCCGGTGCTCGCGCAGCTGACCTACCTGGGCCAGCTGCACGGGATGACCCAGGCGCAGGCGCGGGACCGGTCGCAGGACCTGCTCACCCGCTTCGGCCTCGGCGAACGGCTCAAGAGCAAGGTGGAGACGCTGTCGCTGGGCAACCAGCAGCGCGCCCAGATCATCGCCTCGGTGCTGGGTGAGCCCCGGATGCTGGTCCTCGACGAGCCGTTCAGCGGCCTCGACCCCGCGGCCGTGGACCAGATGAGCGCCCTGCTGCGCGAGCACACCGCCACCGGCGTCCCCGTCCTCTTCAGCTCCCACCAGCTGGACCTGGTGGACCGGCTCTGCGACTCCATCGTCGTGCTGCACCAGGGCCGGGTCGTCGCCCAGGGCACCGCCGAGGAGCTTCGCGCCAACGCCCCGCTGCGCTACCGGCTCACGATGACGGGTGACACCGGGTGGGTCCGGGGCGTGCCGGGGATCGGCATCATCGACCTCGACGGCCCCAGCGTGCTGCTGGAGCCCGAGGACGAGCACGTGGCGGAACGGCTGCTCGCCGACGCCGTCAGCCGGGGCGGGGTGCGCGAGTTCTCCCGCATCCGTCCCACCCTGTCCGAGATCTACCGAGAGGTGGCCGTCGCATGAGCACCCCCCGTCCCTGGAGCCTGGTCGCCGCCCGCGAGATCCGGGTGAAGCTGACCGACAAGAACTTCCTCATCGGCACCGTGCTGACGGTGCTGCTCATCCTCGCGGCGATGCTCCTCCCGACGCTCTTCGGCGGCGACGACGGCCCGGGCGAGTATGACGTCGCCGTGGTCGACGACACCGCCGCCACCGTGGTGGAGCAGGCGCAGACCGAGGGCGGGGCCGGTGTCCCCGGCCTCGGCGGCTCCGGCGGCGCCGAGGCCCCCGTGCTCACCCCGCTCACCGTCGCCGACCGGGACGCGGCTGAGACCGCGGTGCTCGACGGCGACGCCGACGCCGCGCTGGTCGGGGAGGCCGGGTCGTGGGAGATGCTCACCGACGAAGGCGCCCCGATGGAGCTGGAGGCGGCACTCACCGAGACCGTCCGCACCCAGGGCATGCAGGCCAACGCGGAGGCCGCCGGCACCACCGTGGAGGACCTCACCCAGGGCACCCTGCTGACCGTGACCGACCTGGCCGAGACGCAGGGCGGGGGGGACCCGATCTTCGCCTTCGTCATCGGGCTGGCCTTCGCCGCGCTGTTCTACATGGCGGCGATCATGTTCGGCATGCAGATCGCCAACAGCGTGGTCGAGGAGAAGCAGTCGCGGATCGTGGAGATCCTGGCCGCCAAGATCCCGGTCCGCCAGCTGCTGCTGGGCAAGGTGCTCGGCAACACCGCGCTCGCCTTCGGGCAGATCGCGCTGATCGCCGCGGTGAGCCTGGTCGGGCTGACCTTCCTGGACCTGGACGTCGCACTGCCCGGCCTGGCCGGGGCGATCGCCTGGTACCTGCCGTTCTTCCTGCTGGGGTTCATCGCCCTCGCCTGCGTCTGGGCCGCCGCCGGTGCGCTCGCCTCGCGCACCGAGGACCTGCAGACCACGACCATGCCGCTGACGATGGTCCTGGTCATCGTGTTCATCGCCGGGATCAACCTGGACGGCGTCTACCAGCGGGTCTTCTCGTTCCTGCCGGTCGCCTCCACCATCATCATGCCGATGCGGCTCGTGGAGGGCGGGGTCCCGGTGTGGGAGCCGCTGCTGGCGCTGGCGATCGTGGTGGCCTTCTGCGCGCTGACCATCGGCCTGGGTGCGCGGCTCTACGAGCGGGCCCTGCTGCACACCTCGGGCAGCCTGTCCTGGCGCAAGGCGATGACGATGAAGAACTGAGGGCCGAGGGGTCGGCGCCGTTCGCGGGGCCACGGATAGGCTGCGCGGTGTGAGCAGCATCGACGCCGACCCGACCGCCTCCCCCCTGCTCGTCGCCCTCGACGTCGACGGCACGATCGTGCACCACGACGGGCACCTGGCCGAGCCGGTGCGGGAGGTGGTGCAGGCGCTCGAGGCGCTGCCGCACGTCACCGTCGTCATCGCGACCGGCCGCTCGGTGCTCTCGACGCTGCCGGTGATGGAGCAGCTCGGGCTCAACACCGAGGGCCGGCCGACGGTGTGCTCCAACGGTGCGGTGACGGTGGCGGCCACCCCGGGGCAGGGGCAGGGCTTCGAGCTCGTCGACGTGGTCACCTTCGACCCGGCCCCGGCGGTGGCGCTGATCCGGACCCACCTGCCCGGAGCGCTGGTCGCGGTCGAGGAGATCGGGGTGGGCTTCAAGGTCAGCACCCCGTTCCCCGCGGGGGAGCTGTGGGGGGAGGAGATCGTGGTGCCCGTCGAGGAGCTCACCGCCAAGCCGGTCACCCGGGTCACCTTCCGGGAGCCGACCCTCACCTCCGAGGACTTCGCCGCCCTCATCGAGCGGATCGGCCTGCACGGGGTCTCCTACGCGGTGGGCTACAGCGCCTGGCTGGACCTGGCCCCCGAGGGGGTCAGCAAGGCCTCCGCGCTGGAGCTGGTGCGGCGCACCCTGGGCGTGCAGCCGCACCGGACGGTCGCCGTAGGTGACCAGCGCAACGACCTGGAGATGCTGCACTGGGCCGCCGTCGGGTATGCCATGGGCCAGGCGCCACCGGAGGTGCTCCGGGCCGCGGACCGCACCACCGGGACGGTCGAGGAGGACGGCCTGGCCGAGGCGTTGCGCGAGGTGCTCGACACGATGGTGTGACCGGGGTGCGCCAGACTGTGGGCGTGCCCGACCAGATCACCTCCCCGGCCAACCCGCGCATCAAGGCGATCGCGGGGCTGCGTCGGCGACGGGCCCGCGAGCAGGAGCGGCGCACCGTCGTCGAGGGCCGCGAGGAGCTCGCCCTGGCCCTGGACTCCGGGGTCGTCCCCGAGCTGCTGCTGCTCTGCCCAGAGCTGATGGGCGCCGATGCCGACCAGCTGGTCGCCGTGCTCCAGGGGCAGGCGCGGGAGCGGGCGAGCGAGGTGGTGCTGGCCTCGCGCGGGGCCTTCGAGAAGGCGGCCTACCGGGAGGGGCCGGACGGGGTGCTGGCCGTGGTCCCGACGCTGGACCGGCGCTGCGCGGACGTGCTGCCGACCCTGCCGGAGGGCGCCCTGGTGCTGCTCTGCGAGGGGGTGGAGAAGCCCGGCAACCTCGGCGCCATGCTGCGCACGGCCGACGCCGCCGGGGTGCACGCGGTGCTGGCCGCGGACCCGGTCACCGACTGGGGGAACCCCAACACCGTGCGTGCCTCCAAGGGCACGGTCTTCTCGGTGCCGGTGGCCGACGACAGCACGAGCACCACCCTGGACGCACTGGCGGCCCGCGGCATACCCGTGGTGGCGGCGACCCCCGACACCGCCACGACGCACACCGAGGTGGACTACCGGGGACCGGTCGCGATCGCCGTGGGCACCGAGAAGACCGGGCTCACGGACGAGGTGCTGGAGCGCGCCGAGCACCGGGTGCGCATCCCGATGGTCGGGCGTGCGAACTCCCTCAACGTGTCCACCTCGGCCGCGATCATCGTCTACGAGGCGGTGCGCCAGCGCGGCGGAGGTCAGTGACCGGCCAGAAACGTGGGTGTGCCACGATGAGCGCCATGCGGATCGACCATGTGAGTTATGCAGCAGGACCGGACGGACTGCAGGCCACCGCAGCGCGGCTGGCCGACCAGCTGGAGATCACCCCCCACGACGGCGGGGTGCACCCGCGCTTCGGGACCCGCAACGTCATCCTCCCGCTGGCCGACGACCGGTTCGTCGAGGTGGTGGAGGTGCTCGACCACCCCGCCTCCGACAAGGCGCCCTTCGGTCAGGCGGTCCGGGCCCGGTCCTCCCGCGGGGGCGGGTGGATGGCCTGGGTGGTGGCCGTCGACGACCTGAGCGTGGTCGAGGAGCGGCTCGGCCGACCCTCCGTGGAGGGCAACCGGCACACCCCCGAGGGGGTGCAGCTGCAGTGGCGCCAGATCGGCGTGAAGGACATCATCGACCAGGGCAACCTGCCGTTCTTCCTGCGCTGGGAGTCCCCGATGGAGCAGCACCCGTCGCGCCTCGCGGAGACCGGCACCCGGCTGACCGGCCTGACCATCGGCGGCGACTTCCCGAAGGTGCGGGAGTGGCTGGGGATCACCGACGCGCCCCGTGGCTCGTTCGAGAGCTCGATCGAGTTCGGCTTCATCGAGGACGACGACGAGGCCTGCCTGCGCGAGGTCTCCTTCGAGACGTCCAAGGGCGTCGTCACCCTCTGACCGACCCCCCACCCGACCGGGCGTCGCCCGTGGTTGCCCTCAATCCGACCGGGCGTCGCCTGTGTCTGCTCAGTCGGCCCGGTATGCCCGTAGCCGCAGGCTGTTCAGCACCACCAGCACCGACGAGGCCGCCATCGCACCGCCCGCGATCAGCGGCGTGAGCAGCCCGAAGGCCGCCAGCGGGATCGCCAGCGTGTTGTAGCTGAACGCCCACACCAGGTTCTCCTGGATGATCCGCAGGGTCTTGCGGGACAGCCCGATCGCGTCGGCGACGGCCTCCACGTCCGAGCGCATGAGCACGATGTCCGCGGACTCCGCGGCCACGTCGGTGCCGGTGCCCATCGCCATACCCAGGTCGGCCTGTGCCAGGGCGGCCGCGTCGTTGACGCCGTCACCGACCATCGCGACGACCTTGCCCTGCATCTGCAGGTCACGGACGTGCGCGTACTTGTCCTGCGGGAGCACCCCGGCACGGACCCGGTCGCCGTGGATGCCGACCTGCTCGGCGACGGCCGCGGCGACCCGGGGGTTGTCCCCGGTCAGCAGGTGCGGGGTCAGACCGAGCTCGACGAGCCGCGCGACGGCCCGACGGCTGGACTCGCGGGGGGTGTCGGCGACGGTGATCGCCGCCTGCGCGGCGCCACCCCAGCCGACGAGCACGGTGGTCCCGGTGCTCGCGTCCATGGCCTCGTGCAGCTCCTCGGGGACGTCCTCGAAGAGGTTCGGCCGACCGACGGTGACCTCGGTGCCGTTGACCAGGGCACGGACGCCCTCGCCGGGCAGGTTGGTGAAGGCCGTGGTCCGGGCCAGCTCCACCCCGCGCTCCCGGGCGCCGGCCACGATCGCGTCACCCACCGGGTGCTCGCTGTTCGACTCGACGCTGGCCGCCGCCTTGAGCGCGGCGTGCGGGGGCAGCGACCCGGCGGTGACGACATCGGTGAGCACCGGGCGACCGGTGGTCAGGGTGCCGGTCTTGTCGAGCACGACGGTGTCGACGCGGCGGGTGGACTCCAGCACCTGCGGTCCCCGGATGAGGATGCCGAGCTGGGCGCCGCGGCCGGTGCCGGTGAGCAGCGCGGTCGGGGTCGCCAGACCCAGGGCGCACGGGCAGGCGATGATGAGCACCGCCACCGCCGGCGCCAACGCCTCGGTGAAGGTATGCCCGGTCACCAGCCACGCCAGGATGGTCACCGCGGCGATCACCAGCACGGTCGGCACGAAGACCGCGGAGACCCGGTCGGCCAGCCGCTGCACGGGGGCCTTGCCGGTCTGGGCCTGCTCGACGAGCTCGGTGATCCGGGCCAGGGTGGTCTCGCTGCCGACCCGGGTGGCCTGCACCACGAGGCGGCCGTGGCCGTTGAGGGTGGCCCCGGTGACCTGGTCGCGGGGTCTGACCTCGACCGGCACCGACTCGCCGGTGACCATCGAGGCGTCGATGGTGGACCGGCCGGTGAGCACGACACCGTCGGTGGCGACCTTCTCGCCCGGGCGGACGATGAAGCGGGTGCCGACCTCGAGGTCGCTGACCGGGAGGCGGTGCTCGGTCCAGGCGCCGCTGGCGCTCTCGTGCCGCAGCACCGCGACGTCCTTGGCGCCGAGCTGCATCAGGGACGAGAGCGCGGAGCGGCCCTCGTTCTTGGCGCGGGCCTCGATGAAGCGGCCGATGAGCAGGAAGGCGGTCACCACGGCGGCGGTCTCGAAGTAGAGGTCGTGGGTGAAGCCGGTGAGCAGCGCCACCACCGACCAGCCGAAGGCGGCGGTGATGCCGACCGAGACCAGGGTGTCCATCGTCGACGCGCCGTGCCGGGCGTTCACCGCGGCGGCCCGGTGGAAGGGCCAGGCGGCCCAGAAGTAGACGGGCGCGGTGAGCACCAGCTGGAGCCAGTGCCCGGCCATCCCCAGGGCGTCCCGGACCGGCGGCACCATGTGGATCAGCACCACCAGCAGGGCGAGCACGCTGGCCACGGTCATCCGGCGGCGCAGCGAGTCGTCGGCGACCACGTCGTGCGTCATCTCCGGTCCGCCGCTGTGCCGGTCGCCCAGCTCGGTCGCGCCGTAGCCGGTCTTCTCCACGGTGGCGACGATGTCGCTCACGGACAGGGCGGAGGGGAAGCTGACGCTGGCCTTCTCGGTGGCGAGGTTGACGCTGGCGCTGACCCCGTCCAGCTTGTTGAGCTTGCGCTCGATCCTGGCCGAGCACGACGCGCAGGTCATCCCGCTGATGGCCAGGTCGACGTGCTGGTCGGTGGTGCCGGTGCTCATCGGCGCTCCTTGCGTGCGAGTGGTCGGGAAGATCAGAGGGTGGCCGAGTAGCCGGCCTCCTCGACGGCGGCGCGCACGGCGTCCGGGTCGAGGGGCTGGGTGGAGTCGATGGCGACCTCGGTGTCGCCACCCTTCACCAGGTTGTCGATCCGGACCTGGCCGACGCCGTCCAGCGCGGTCAGCTCCTCGGTGACGGCCGAGGTGCAGTGGCCGCAGGTCATTCCGCTGACGGTGATGGTGGTGGTCTGCATGTGGGGGTTCTCCTCTGGGTCGGGGCGGGTATGCCGGTGGCTCAGCTGCGCACGAGGCGGGCGATGGCCTGGGAGGCCTCGCGGACCTTGACGTCCTTGGCCTCCTCGGACTCGCCGGCGGCCTCGACCACGCAGTGGCTGATGTGGTCCTCGAGCAGGCCCAGGCTGACCGCCTGAAGGGCCTTGGTGGCGGCGCTGACCTGGGTCAGCACGTCGATGCAGTAGGTGTCGTCCTCGACCATCCGGGCGATGCCGCGCACCTGGCCCTCGACACGCCGCAGGCGCTTGAGATAGTCGTCCTTGGATCCGGAGTATCCGTTCACAGCCATGCCAACAGCATACCCCCCAAGGGTATTCCGACCGACCAGGCCCCGGGGTCCGCGGCGGGTGGGCCTCAGGCCAGGACGGTGGCCAGCTCGGTCCATCCGGTCGCCCGCACGTAGGGCCCGGCGGCCCGGGTGAGTTCGCTGCCGTCGGTGACGAGGACGTCCGCCTGCAGCGTGGCAACCGCGACGTACTCGGCGAGGTGGGTGTCGGGAAGGCCGAGCTCGGTCGCGATGCGCCAGGCCACCCGGCGAGAGACCCGGTCGGCGAGGAGGCGCATCGTGAGGGAGGCGCTTCGGTCGAGCAGCTCCAGCGCGGCCCTCTCCTCGAGCTCGCCGCTGCGCACCTGCCCGTAGAGCAGGGACAGCAGGTCCGACCGCAGGGAGCCGGGCCCGACCAGCTGGTGCTCGGCGCCCAGGGTGGCGCCGTCCTGGGCGAGCCGCAAGGCCACCGGGGCGTCGATCGCGAAACGCGTCATGTTACTCAGATTAGGCGAGCCAAGGGGAAAAGTAGGATCTGCGGATGGCTCGAGAAGGCGCGTCCTGGCACATCGAAAATCCCATGCCGGGCAAGATCATTGTGTTGTGGCGGTTTGTCTTGGCTGGATGGGTCTTCTTCCTGGTGCTCCGGGTCTGGGCCGTCCAGCGTGACGACAGGCACCGGCGCAGCTTCGGGGTCACGGGGTCAGGAGGTCACGGATCCTGCCGATGAGCTGGTCCTCCAGCATGAAGGTGCCACCGATGAGCCGGACCGCGTGGGGGTCGAGAGAAGTCAGAGCCTGGGCGGTGGGGCCGGGGAGATCGGCATACCGGGATAGCAGGAGCGGTGCGCCCTCCGACGCGGCCAGCGCCGAGACGGACAGGGAGTCGGCGAAGTACTCACCGGAGGCCAGGTACGCCCTCGGTCCTCCGGGCGGGGCGGACCCGGACAGGGCGGCGGCGGTGGCGTAGCGGGTGTTTCCGCTGATACGGGTCACCGGCGCGAACTGGCTGAGTTCGTGCGCCACCTGGTCGGAGACGGATCCGATTCCGCCGACGATCGTGATGCTCGGTGGGTCCATGAGCTCCAGCGCTGCACGGGTCTCCCCGGGAAGGCTTCCTTGCCTGGTCAGCAGCACCGGAGCTCCTTCCGCGCCAGCACGAGCTGAGGCGGTCAGCGCATCCGGCATCATCGGCGGGTGTGGGTACTTGGGGATCGTCGGCTGCCCGGTGGCGATGTAGACCGTCTCGAATCCTGGGGCGAAGGTGGTCGCGAGCAGGGCCGCGGTGCCGTACCTGTTCTTGCCGAACAGCCTGATCGGGACGATGTCAGCAGCCAGGAGCTGCTCGTCAACGATAGGGAGGACGACCGCGGGGCCACCCAGGATGATGACGCTCGTGGGCTGGAGCTCGGCGAGCGCTCTCAGCGTGGGCCCCGGGAGGCCGGTCGCCCGGGTCAGCAGCATGGGTGCCGGGTTGCCCGACGGGTCGGTGATGAGCGGGGGGACCGTCCCGCTGCCGGCGGCGGCCCCCGCGACCACGGCGTCCGCCCCCTGCGCCCAGTTCTCGCCGTTGGCCAGGTAGACGGTGTCCACGCCGTCGGGGAACTGCTCGCTGATGAGCGCTGCGGTCTCGTAGCGGTTGGTGCCGGAGAGCCGGTCGACGTGGACCGGCGTGTCCTCGTCGCCCGCGGCGGAGAGCGCGGTCGGGAACGTCACCACCGTCATGATGGACAGGGCGGACACAACTCTTCGGAGTAGTACGCGCACGCGTCGGCCTTTCCTCGCCCGCTGACTGCGATGTCAGCTCGGGATTCTTCATCCAGGTATGCGGCCGGTCGGCCCACCGAGGAGATTAGCGAATGAGAGGCCGTTCAGTGTCCCCCCGAGAGTCACTGTCTGATATCAATCCGGTCACGGATGGAGTGACTCAGTTTCCGGGATTCACCATTGCGGCCGCCGCGGTGAGATCCGTCTCCGCCCGCGTGGTGAGCGCATACAGCGCATAGCCGATCGGTGAGGCGTCCCAGAGGTGCTGGGCCTGGGCGCCCAGCCCGGGGTGTACGTGCCCACCGGCCTGCGCGTAGGCATCGATGCTCGCCTGCAGCATGTCCTCGCCGGCCGCCCCGTACTGTGCGGCCAGGTCGCGGGCGGGGTCGTCGACCCGGGCGGTGGTCCAGTCCAGGACCCCGGTGATCGTGCCGTCCTCGTCGAGCAGGACGTGTGCGGGGTAGATCTCCCCGTGGGTCATCACCGTCCGCTCGGGCCAGCAGGAGTCGTCGTCGAGCCAGGCCTGCCAGGACTCGGACAGGGCGGTCGCGACGGTGAACTCCTCACGGACGCGCCGGATGTCCGACGCCCAGGAGTCGCGGACCTGCGTCGGCGTGCGCACCTCCACTCCGGCGGTCGCTGCCTGGTCCGCGGTGATGGAGTGCAGACGCGCCAGCAGGCGGCCGAGACGCTCGGCATACCCCGGGTCGGCCGGGTCCATGTGCCAGACGGGTTCCCCGTCCGGGGTCAGCGTCAGCCCGGGTGCGCCGGGCAGGGCGGGGTAGGCGATCAGGTCCGGTGCACGCACCCGCCAGTCCGGGACGGCGACCCGGTCGGACGCCAGGGCCGGGCCGACCAGGTCCAGGACCCGGGCCTCCGCCGCCATGCCCTCGGACACGTCGGTGCGACGAGGGACGCGCAGTACCCAGCGTTCGCCGGTAGCGGCCTCGGCCATCACGACGCGGTAGTCCAGCCCCGCCTCGCTCAGGGTCGCGCCCTCGGCGCGCAGCTCGAGGCCGTGGGCCGCCGCCAGGGTCAGGACGGTGTCGATGGTGCTCATACCGGCACGCTCTCACCAGGCGACGTGCAGCGGCCAGCACTTTTCGCCCAGCGCTGCTAGTGTCGGTCGATCCTTATCGATGTCGATAACGTCCGGCGGAAGGGACGCACTCACATGCCACTGGAGAACACCTCGACGTCCCCCGGGCGGATCGCGACGACGGGGGCAGGTATCACTCTCGCCGGCGCCCGGGCCCTGAACGTCCTGCAGGGAATGGCGCTCGCGTGGGGCTTCTTTCTCGGCGTCGTCATCCTGACAGGGCTCGGCCACGCCTCTCCGTCCACCTTGGCCGGGATCGACGCGGTGCGCTCCGACCCGTCCGTCGCCGACGCCGTCCGCCTTGCAGATCTCCCTCTCGGTGCCCGCCTCGCCGCCTGGATCGGTACGGTCGCCATCTTCCTCGCATGGTCCGCGGTGCTGGGGGCAGCGGCGCGGGTGTCGCGACAGGTGTCCGCCGGCGAGCCGTTCGTGCCCGGGGTCGCGGCCGCTCTCCGTGTCGCGGCGTGGGCGTGTGGAGCGGCTGCGGTGCTGGTGCCGGGCATGTGGGTCGCGACGGCGGCCCAGGTGAACCGGTGGGCCAGTGCGGCGCCGAGCCCCTGGGGTGAGGTCGGCGTGCATACCT
Organism: Serinicoccus shuyuelongi; assembly: GCF_045032955.1. NCBI lineage: Bacteria > Bacillati > Actinomycetota > Actinomycetes > Micrococcales > Ornithinimicrobiaceae > Serinicoccus > Serinicoccus shuyuelongi. The sequence continues at coordinate 427,632 of NZ_JBJFZU010000002.1, forward strand.
CCGGTGTCCCCTTCGACACGGTCGCGGGACTGCTGGTCGGCGCCGTGGTCGCGGCGGTCCTGGCGTCGGCGTTCGGTCACGGGTCGCGCCTGCGTCAGGAGACGGATGGGCTCGTCTGAGGGTCATCGGATCGAGTGCCGCCTCGGCGAGCTCCTGGCGGCCCGTGCGATGACCATGACTGAGCTCTCCAGGGTCACCGGGATCACCATGGCCAACCTGTCCATCCTCAAGACCGGCAAGGCGAAGGCGGTGCGGTTCAGTACTCTCACCCTCGTCTGCGAGGCGCTGGGATGTCGCCCCGGGGACCTCCTCGACCTGGAGCAGTGACCTCCACTGAGCGTTCCGAGGTGGTTGACGTCCCCTGGGTATGTCAAGCACACTTGACAGATGAGTACCAGAATGGTGTGGGCGGTCGCAATCACCTGCATGCTCGTCGGCGTGAGCTTCAGTGTTGTCCTCGGAGTGAGCGAGGGGACCGCGCGGATAGCCGGCGAGGTGTCGAGCGCGTTGCTGGTGATCGCGCCGTTGGGGCTGGCGGTAAACATCACCGCGCGTCGTCGCCGCGCGAACCGTCACGAGGACTCGCCCGACAGCGTCGAGTTCCAGGCGGCGGTGTCCGCTCGCAGCGCCGCGTTCGGCGACGCGTTGCTGCTGTCCGCCCTGGTGATGCTCGCGCTCACCGTCGCGCCCGGCGCGCTGCCGATGCTCTGGGCGGTGCTGCTGCTGGCGGCGATCGTTACCGCGTTCTGGCTCCGGTATGCCGTCGCACTCAGGCGGATGCGTGGCTGAGACCGTCAACACCGTGCGCCAGCTGCGGGCGGAGCACGGCTGGAGCCAGGGCCAGCTCGCGCAGGAGCTGGGGGTCTCCCGACAGACCGTGAACGCCATCGAGACCGGCAAGTTCGACCCGAGCCTGCCGCTCGCCCTGCGTATCGCCCAGCTCTTCGACCGGCAGGTCGAGCAGGTCTTCGACCTCAAGGCGTGATGCGGGCTGCGGTGGGGAATGGACGACCGATGGGACACTGGCCGTCATGAGCAGCGCAGCAGCAGGGACCGGCGGTGTCGTCGCGCAGGTGGGCGGGCTGTCGCGGTCCGACCTCGTCGCCGCCCTCCGGGAACACGGCGTCCAGCTCAACGAGCACGCCGAGACGCTGCTCGAGCTCCCGGCCTTCGACGAGGTGGTGCCCGCGACGCTTCGGATCGTCGACCGCAGCGTGGAGGACCTCGGCCTGTCGGCGGGCGGGTCCCTGGAGCAGGTCTTCTCGGCGGCCAGGACCCAGGGCCTCGAGCTCTGCCCCGTGACGGCGGGGCCGTACCTGAGGCTGGCGCTGACGGAGCAGTCGAACGCTCCCGACTCCGTCCTGTCCGCGGGCCGCGCACCGGCTGGGGCACTGCACGTCGCGGCGGAGCCGCTCAGCGAGAACGACGAATATCCGAAGGGCTTCTACCTCCGCGTCGTCGACGGCGTGGTGTGGTTGCGCGGTTATCGCTGCGACGACACATACGTCTATCCCTCGGATCAGCGATTCGCGTTCGTGCTGCCGGAACGCTCCTGACGATCGCGCCCTGCGCCGCGAATGCTGCGGGTGAATGACACCATGCTTCTGTACACCGCAGTCGGGTATGAACCGACAGTGGCGGTTTCCGTGTGGCGGGAGGAATGAACGGTGCGTTCTGGGCACGTCTATGCAGTCGTCACCGTGCTGGCCTTGGTCTGGTTCGCGCTGGACTCGTGGTCGGGGTCGAAGGCCGTCGCTGCCGGACTCTTCCTTGGCGGTGCCTTGGCCCTCGCCCTGAGCGCGGTGCCCCGCCCGGGGCGCTTCGGCTGGGGAGCACCGTTGCTGGTGTTCAGCACCGTGGCCCTGGCGACCCATGCGACGTCCGCGCGGTTGTCCGAGCTGGAGCTGGCGGGCTCGACATTGGCAGGCTCGGGAACTGACCTGATCGTGCTCCTGCTCCTTCCCCTGTGGCTCGTGGCCTTCGTCGCCACCACGGTGGCGGTGTTCGACCGGCGCTGAGGGGGTCGTCCGAGCCGGGCGTCCGGGCGCGTGGTTCAGTCCTGAGCCGAGTTGCACCAACCTGTGGGTGGGTTGCCTGAGCCGTCTTCCGAAAGGCCGGCCGTTCGTGCCACCCCCTCGTACCGCACATCGTCACGTCGACAGGCGGAGCAGTCCCGCCGGTGACGGCCGCAGCCCGCAGCGATCCTCGTAGAAAGTCCTCAGCGGAGATTCGTAGTCGGCGTGCAGCCACTGGCAGCCGCGTCTTGCGGATTCGTCGGCGGCCGTGCGGACCAGGCGCTGCCCGATTCCCCGGCCCTGCGACACGGGGTCCACACACAGGTCCAGCAGGACAGCATGTGCACCTCCGTCACCGATGACGTTCACGAAGCCGACCAGATTCCCGTGCCGCCGGGCCGTGACCCAGAACAAGCTGTGGTCGCGCATCCTCCTCGACCACGGAACCGCGATGGTCTCGTGTCCGAACGCCGCGGCATGCAGAGTATCGATCTCCTCGTCCGCGACCTCTGTCCGCAGCCCGTACTCGATGTCGTCCATGATCGAATGACACCACGCGACTCGGTATGCCCCGCCTCGAGCATCGCTCCACCTGGCCGCACATCCCGAACAGGAGCACCACCGTGAACGTCATGGACTGGACCACCGGATCGTGGACGACCGAACCCGCCCACGTCGCGTTGGCGGACGACGGCATACACGTCACCGCGAGGGAGGGAAGCGACGCATGGCGCACGACGTCCTACGGGTTCGTCCATGACACCGAGCACGCCCTCCTCGCCCCGTTCGAGCAGGGCACGGCGGTGGAGGTGCAGTTCCGTCTCGACTTCACCCATCAGTTCGACCAGGCCGGCGTCTTCGTCCGTGTCGACGCCGCCACCTGGACCAAGGCCGGTGTCGAGCTCAGCGACGGCACGGAGAGTCTCGGCGCCGTCGTCACGCGGGACGTCTCCGACTGGTCGCTGGCTCCGGTGCCCGACTGGGCCGGACGCCTCGTCACCATCCGTGCCAGCCGGAGCGGCGACGCGCTGACGGTGCGTGCGCGGGCCGACGACGAAGCGTGGCGACTGGTCCGGGTCGCACCGCTCGACGCCGGCGCCACCGTTCAGGCGGGCCCGTTCTGCTGCGCACCTTCCCGGCCCGGCCTCACGGTGCACTTCACCTCGTGGCGCGTCGGAGACGCCGACAGCGCACTGCACACCGACTCCTGACGCGCAGGCGACCCGGGTGCCAGGCTGAGCCCATGGTCACCGCGGATCACGCCTACGCCCGCCTGTTCCAGCGTCACGCCCACCCGCTCAGCGCATGGTCAAGGCTCCTGAGCGCACCGCTGCTGCTGGTGCCCCTGTGGACCAGACGCTGGTGGTGGTACCTGCCCATCGGGGCCTGGTTCATGGTCAACCCGGTGATGACGCCACCGGCCCGCGACATGTCATCGTTCGCGACCCGGGCCATCCTCGGTGAGAAGTCCTGGACGCAAGACCCCCTGTCCGAGCCGACGGTCCTGGCCCTGAGCGCAGCAGCCAGTGCGTCGCTGGCGGGCGCCATGGTCGCCGCCCATCAGCACCGCAAGGGCGGGGCGCTCACCGCTACCGCGGTCTTCACGGCGCTCACGCTCTGGGAGTGGAAGCTGTGGGCAGACCGGTTCACGCGCGAAGCGCAGGGGAGAGCCACCTGACGATCATCCCTTCGGGGTCAGCGACTCTCCTCGGCCCGCGCGTCCGATGAGCTGTCGGGGACCAGGGCCATGGCCTGGTCGAAGGCCGCTGAGGCGTGGGCCGTATCGACGAGCGTCCGGGGTCCGTCCCGGTCGACGTCCCAGGGGATCCAGCCGTCCCGCTGGACGTCGTGCCAGGTCGGGACCCGGTGGTCGGGTATGTCGGGGGTCCGGTTCTCGACCCGGCGACGGTGCTCCTCCTCGTCGGTCAGGGTCGTCTCGATGACCACGAGAAGGGCGTCCGCCCTGTCAGCGGTGGGAGCCCATCCGGAGCGGGCCTCGGGCACCGGGTTGACGGCATCCACGACGACGTCGGAGCCGAGCATCAGATTGGAGGCGGCGAGCTCGTGCACCACGACGTAGCCCTCGACCGTCACGTCGTCACGGACCCGCGACAGCGCAGTCTCGACGGCATCGACCCGCAGGTAGCAGGCGCCCGTCGCGGCGGCGACGGCTTTCGCCAGCGTGGTCTTGCCCGTCCCCGGCCGACCGGCCAGGACCATCAGCCACGGACGATGCGGTGACGGGAGCGGTCGCGCGTCCTCGGGCATCGCTCCATCCAACCAGGGCAGCCGCCGACGAGCACGGGCATACGACCTCAGCCCGTGCGCGGGGTCGGGCGGTACACGAACTCGTGGCTGCGCCCATCGAAGGTCCGGCTCTCGAGCAGCTCCAGGTCCACGTCGCCCAGTCCGGCGAAGATCGGGCTCGTGCCCGTCCGACCGGTGATGACCGGGAAGACCGTCACCTGCAGGCGGTCGACGAGGCCGGCGGCCATCAGCGCCCAGTTCAACGTCAGGCTGGCCTGGGAACGCAGCGGCACCGGCGACTTCTCCTTGAGAGAGGCGACGATGCTCACCGCGTCCCCGGACACGATCGTCGCGTCCGGCCAGCCCAGAGTGTCCCCGAGGGTGGACGACACCACCGTCGCCGGATGGTTCATCATGGCGACCGTCCACGGGTCGATGGCCTCGTGATCCACACCGAGGCCCAGGATCTGCACGTTCTCCCGGAACGTGGTGGCGCCGAACACCATCCGCTGGTCGACGGCGAACTGCTGGGCGCGGTGCTCCAGGAGCTCAGGCCCCTGCTTGCTCCAGTAGCCGCCCCAGTCCGCGCCCGGGACGAAGGAGCCGTAGCCGTCGAGGGTGGAGAAGACGTCCCAGGTGTAGAGGGCGCTCACAGGGGCTTCGCCAGGACGCGGGATTCCGTGTTCACGCCAGGACAGACCGGCAGTCACGGAAGAACTCATCGGTCAGGACACCGGTCCTCCGCCTCCGACGATCACACGCGTCTGGTCAGAGACGCCGGGCGATCACGACCCACTCCCGACCCGGGCGGTCCGGCGCGTCCCGTGCCTCGACCAACTCGAACCCTGCCGCCGCCAGCGTCTGCGTGATCGCGTCCAACGACCGGAAGACCAGGGTCGACTCGGCGGTCACGATGCTGCCGTCCGGCAGCCGGTTATCGGACCGGAAGCTGACGAAGGGCAGGTCCACGTCGACGACCTCGAAGGAGTCCCTCACCTCGCCCACGCCGGCGATCTGCCGGGTCGACTCACCCCACTGCGCCCAGTCCTCCCAGGCGCGACGCTCCGGGATGCGGGTCTCGAAGACGAGGTGCCCGCCGGGAGTGAGGCAGGTGTGCACGGCACGCAGGGTGGCCAGCCAGTCGCTGTCGGTGAGGAAGACCTGCGCGACGTTGCCGGTCATCACCGCCAGGTCGACACGATCGTCCTCGGCGGCCACCGGCACGTCGAGGGCCGTGCCGTGCACCCAGCGCACCGTGTCGGCGCCGGGCTTGTCCCGGGCCACCTCCAGCATCGCGCCCGCAGGGTCGACCCCGGTCACGGCATACCCGTCCCCGGCGAGGCGCACCGCCAAGACCCCTGTCCCGCAGCCGATGTCGAGGACGGAGCGCGCTCCCAGCTCACCGGCGACGGATACGTACAGGTCCAGGTCCTCGCGAGACCCTTCGACCTCGTCATAGGACGAGGCGATGAACGGGTGGTCGAACTCGTTGACGCGCATGGCGGCGACCCTAGGCACGTCATCGGCCGTCACCAACCGGTTTTCCTGCTTCCCGCCGGGCCGGTCGGAGGCTGCCCGGGCTCGGATCCGACCTCGGCGATGGCAGGCTGGCCTGGTGAGGGACGTCGTCGTGGACCTGGGGCCGGTGCAGCTGGGGCAGTTCCTGGAGGCCGACGTCGACGACGTCCACGCCTTCGCCTCCGACCCCGAGGTATGCCGGCACACCACCTGGGGGCCGAACACGATGGACGACACCCGGCGGTTCCTGCATGACGCACTCGTGCCGCAGCAGGGTGCGTGGCTGCTGGCCGTCCTGCGGGAGGGCCAGGTGATCGGCACCGCGTCGGTGTGGACGACGAGCGTGCCCGACCGTTGCGGCGAGATGGGGTATGCCCTGGGCCGGCCGTTCTGGGGGCGCGGCTACGCGACGCTGGTGGCCCGGGGGCTGCTGCGCCTCGGTGTCGACCACCTGCGCCTGGAGCGCATCTCCGCCACCTGCAGCCCCGACAACGTCGGCTCCGTCCGGGTCCTGGAGAAGGCGGGGCTGCGTCGCGAGGGCCTGCTGCGGGGGCATCAGCTGGTCCGCGGCGCTCGCCGTGACTCACTCGTGTTCGGTGTGCTCGCGACGGACTGAGCGGGCCGTCGCAGGTGCGGCATGCCTACCCCGGTGGACGATGCGGTCGCCCGGGGTACTGCGCCTGGACGTCCCCGTCGACCAGGCGCCAGTGGAAGTCGTTCATCCGGGCCGCAGCGGGGGCGTACCGGGCAAGGATGCTCGCCGTCGCCGGTGACAGGCCCGCCGGGATGTGGCCCTCCGCGCAGCGACGGACGTAGGCGTTGCGCTCGGTGGGGCCGCCGGTGGTCGGGCTCGGGATCCCGCAGGCGGTGGTGACCAGCCAGTTGACCAGCCGCATCGCCGCGTAGTCGGCGTCGTGGTCGAGGTGGCGCTTCACGAAGTCACACTCGGCCTCGGACAGGGCGAACCGGGGCGAGGTGGCCAGGCCGAAGTCGACGAGGTAGATCCGGTCGTCGTCGGCTCGCAGGTTGGCGAAGTGGCCGTCCAGGTGCAGCAGCTGCCGGTGGCGGAGGGCGTCCACCACCGCGAAGAGCTGCTGCTCCACCCTTTCGATGCCCTCCTCGGTGGTGTCCAGCCGGTCGAGCAGGGGGTCGGGGACGTGCTCGAGGAAGAGCACGAGGCTGCTGGTCGCCCTGGCCATCTCCTCCAGGCGGTTCCGCACCGACACGTCACCTCTGAGATGGGCGACGACCGCATCGATGTCCTGGTGCTCCGGCGCGACGGGTGATCGCCCCGGGAGCACCCGCCAGTGGTGCAGCATCGCGAACGACTCCGACTCTCCCTCCAGCACTGCCTCGGTGACCATCTGGTTCGCGGCCAGCTCGCGCCATGCGCTGACACCGGGAACGGCGACGCGGTGCAGGCCGTACCGGCAGAACAGCGGCAGGTCGAACAGGTCGGCGGTGCTGAGCGGGTGGGCGAGCTCTCGCTCGGTGATCGGGATGCGCTTCGCGAACACCGGCATACCGTCGACGTCCAGCACCGAGGCGCCGCCCCCGACCCCGACGCCGGCACCGACGCCGCGAGTGGCTGCCGCGTCCACGAGCGCAGCCAGCTGCTCGTCGTCCCGCGCCGCGAGGGAGGCGGACACCACGTCGTGCCGGACCCTTCGGCTGCTGAGCATCTGACCATTCTTCCCTCGAACCGCCGCCGATCCTTTAGCACACCGTGCTAGTACAGTGTGTTAACGTTCCGACACACTGTACTGCTCGATAAGCGAAGGAGGGGATCGTGCATACCCGCACCTCACCCCGGTCGACCCCCGTCACCGAACGCGCGCTCGCGCCCGACCTGGCGCGGGGGATGATGCTGCTGCTCATCGCGATCGCGCACGTCCCCTACTTCCTCTACACGGCCCCCGCCGGACGCGTCGGCGTGCACCCGACGGAGGGGAACGTCGCCGACAAGATCGCGCAGGCCTTCACCCTCGTCGTCGTCGACGCTCGCGTCTACACGATGTTCGGCTTCCTGTTCGCCTACGGCATCGGTCAGATGTATGCCCGTCAGGTCGCCAAGGGTGCCGACCCCGGTGCCGTGCGGCGCCTGCTGCGGCGACGCCACCTGTGGATGATCGCCTTCGGGGCGGTCCACGCCGCACTCCTGTGGCAGGGCGACATCATCGGCGTCTACGGGCTGATCGGCCTGCTGATGGTCCCGCTCTTCTTCACCCGGTCCGACCGCACCCTCACGGTGTGGACCGCGGTCCTGCTCTCGCTGGCCGCCGCCTCCTCGGTGCTGACAGTGGCGCTCTCCAGCCTCGTGCCGGACCAGGACGCCGTGGTCCCGGCCGACCAGCAGCGCCTCAGCATCGCGGAGCCGGACTACCTGGCCTCCTTGGCGGAACGGATGCCCGTGTGGATCACGGGTCTCGTGGGCGGACTCTTCGGCCTCGCCCTTCCGGCGGCCTTCCTGATGGGGCTGCTCGCGGCGCGCCACCGCATCCTGGACGAACCGGGCCGGCACCTGGTCCTGCTGCGCCGCTTGGCGATCTGGGGCATCGGCGTCGGTTGGGCCAGTGGCGCGGTGCTGGCGGTGCGCCACGTCGGGGTCAGCGACATCGGCTCGGAGTCCGCGTTGACGTCGCTGCACTTCTTCGCGGGGACGTTCACCGGGGTGGGGTATGCCGCCGCGTTCGGGCTCCTCGCTCATCGCCTCTCGGGCCGGTCGCTGACCGCGTCGAGCCCCGTGCGGTGGGTCTCGGCGCTCGGACGACGCTCCCTGAGCGGCTACCTCGCCCAGTCCCTGGTCTGGGGACCGGTGCTGGCCGCGTGGGGTCTTGGCCTGGGCGCGCAGCTCTCGAGCTGGTCGGTCCTGCTGGTCGCTGTGGCCGTCTGGGCTGGGACCGTCGTCGTCGCGGCGGTGATGGAGCGGCGCGGGCTGCGGGGGCCGGCCGAGGTGGCGCTGCGCAGACTGACCTACCGCGCGGAGCGTTGAGCAGTAGCCTCGGGCGGATGAACCGAGATGCCTGGGACCAGGAGGCAGCGACCTTCGACGACGAGCCCGACCACGGCCTGGCGTCGCCCGAGGTCCGGTCGGCCTGGCGAGACCTGCTGCTGTCCGTCCTGCCGACGGCGCCCGCCCGGGTGGCTGATCTCGGGTGCGGCACCGGCACGCTCGCCCGGCTCCTGGTGGACGAGGGGTATGCCGTCGACGGCGTGGACTTCTCGCCCGAGATGGTCGCGCGTGCCCGGACCAAGGTGCCGGAAGCACGGTTCGTCACCGCGGACGCGGTGACGCCTCCGCTGGACGCCGGCCAGTACTACGCGGTGCTGTGCCGTCACGTGCTGTGGGCGATGGAGGATCCTGCGGCCGCGCTCGCCCGCTGGTTCGACCTGCTGAAACCCGGCGGGGCGGCGGTGCTGGTCGAAGGACGCTGGTCCACCGACGTCGGCCTGACGGCGGCGCAGACCGAGCAACTCCTGCTCACGGTATCCACGGAGGTGCAGGTCATCCCCCTGAGCCGGCCCGACTACTGGGGCAAGGACATCACCGACGAGCGCTACCTGGCGAAGGCATACCGCGTCTGAGCGCGCCCACCCGCCGCAGTGGCAGGATGAAGCAGCAGCCCGACGAGCGGCAGGGGAGCCGACCATGACGACGCCAGCCGACCACGACGCCTACATCGCCGCGGCGCCGGAGTCCTTCCAGCCCGCGTTGACCCGCCTGCGCGCGACCCTGGCGGGCGCACTGCCGGAGGCGGAGGAGATCGTGGCCTACGGCATGCCGGGGTTCAGGATCGGCGGCTCCGTCGTCGCCAGCTACGCGGCGTTCAGCAAGCAGTGCGGGCTGTACCTCCTACCGGCTGCCCTCTCCGAGCACGCGGACGAGATTGCTGCGGCCGGCCTGAAGGCGACGAAGACCGGCATCACCTTCTCGGAGCGCACACCCATCCCGGACGACCTCGTCGAACGGCTGGCGTGGACGGCGCGCAGGGGCATCGGGGCCTGACGCCGTGCGGAGACTGATCTTCGGCATGAACGTGAGCCTGGACGGCTACATCGCCGCGCCGGGGGGTGACCTCGGCTGGAGCGTGCCCAGCGACGAGCTGTTCCAGTGGTGGTCGGACCGGGTGAGTGCGACTGACCTGGCGTTGTACGGCCGGAAGCTGTGGGACACGATGAGCTCCCACTGGCCCACGGCCGACCAGCAGCCTGGTGCCACACCGGCGCAGATCGAGTACGCCCGGCGGTGGCGGGCCATGCCGAAGGTGGTGTTCTCCTCGACGGCCATCGCGGTCGACGGGAACACCCGCCTGGTCACCGGCGACGCGGTCACCGAGATCGCCCGGCTGAAGGCCGGCGACGGCGGCCCCATGGACATCGGCGGCGCCACGCTCGCCGCGGCTGCCATGCGGGCAGGACTGATCGACGAGTACGTCCTGGCCACCGCGCCGGTCCTGGTGGGTGGCGGCACACCGTTCTTCACGGTCCTGGACAGCTGGGTGGACCTGAGCCTGGTGGAGACCAGGACCTTCTCCGGCGGCATCGTCCTGACGAGGTACGAGACCCGGCGCTGAGCGCTCGTCCGGGAACGGCGCGAACGGCCCAGCAGGCATACCGGGTAAGCGGGACGCCTCTGGGTGGCGAACGACAGTCCCGTCATGGCTCCGCCAGGGTGTCCCGAGCCACGCATGGCTTCTGTCGACTCGCCGTTGTTAAGGTCCGAGCGATGACCACCTGCGCACGACGGTCCAGAACCCTCGGATCGGCTGTCACCGCCACGCTCCTGATGTTGGGAAGTGCAGGCTGTGCGTCTCCCGGGGACACGGACGTCTCTACGCGCGAAGCAGACGTGCCCACCAGCGACGCTGCACCGGAGCCGTCCACGGCGGCACAGCCGTCTGGTACCTCCGACAGTGTTACCGAGCAGGATGGTGGCCCCAGTGCCGAGACGACCTCCGGGGCCCCGGGTGAGCTTGTGACGGACGCCGCGGCTTTCGCGGACCTGGAGGCCTCCTTCGATGCCCGCCTGGGTGTTGTCGCCGTGGACACCGGATCAGGACGCAGGGTGGAGCACCGCGCTGACGAACGGTTCGCCTACGCCTCGACCGTCAAGGCGCTGCTGGCCGGTGCGGTGCTGGCCAGCACGACGGACGACGAGCTCGACGAGGTCATCCGCTTCACCTCGTCCGATCTCGTGACGTACTCGCCGATCACCGAGGACCGTGTGGGAGACGGCATGACTCGTCGGGAGCTCGCCGACGCAGCCGTCCGGTTCAGCGACAACACCGCTGCCAACCTGCTGCTGGAGGACCTCGGTGGGCCCCCGGCCCTGGCCGACGCCCTTGAAGCGGTGGGTGACGACGTGACCCTCCCGGTCCGGACCGAGACCGCCCTCAACGAAGCGGTGCCTGGGGATGATCGGGACACCAGCACGCCACGGGCCCTGGCTGCCAGCCTGCAGGCCTTCGCCGTCGACGACACCCTCGACGCAGCGGACCGGCAGATGCTCAACGGCTGGCTGCAGGGCAGCACGACCGGTGACGAGCTCATCCGCGCCGGCGTGCCGGAGGGTTGGTCGGTCGGGGACAAGACCGGCAGCGGCGGGTACGGCACACGCAACGACATCGCCGTCATCACCCCTCCCGGTCGCCCCCCCATCGTTCTCGCGGTCCTCAGCGACAAGGGCCACGAGGACGCCGACTCAGACGCGACGCTCATCGCCGAGGCCACCCGGGTGGCCTTGGACGTCTTGGGGTCATGAACCACGAAGGGGATCCGCCCTGCGTCGACGGGGTGGCTGCCGTGAGGCCGCCTCACGCCTTCGTCGGCGGCACCGACGCCGCCGCGCCCCCGCTGATCCTCCTGCACGGTTCGGACGGCAACGAGACGGACCTTCTGCCGCTTGCCGGCGACCTCATGCCGGGGGCGACCAGGATGGGTCTGCGCGGCACGGTGGTGATGGACGGGGGGTATGGCTTCTTCCGCAGGTTCGCCGACCGGCGGATCGATGAGGATGACCTCCGGAGCCGCCTGCCGGCGCTCGCGGCGCAGATCCACCAGACATGCGCTGCGCACCACCTCGCGCAGCGGCCGTTGGCGGTCGGCTTCTCCAACGGGGCGATCATGGCTGCGGCGCTGGCGATGACGCACCCCGACCTGCTGCGGGCGGCGGTCCTGCTGAGGCCCCTGATGCCGTTCGTCGACCACACCGGGTCAGGGCTCGCGGGTCTTCCGGTGCTGATCCTCGACGGTCTCCATGACGAGCGCAGGTCCCCGGGTGACGGCCGCCACCTGGCGCATCAACTGCGCCGGTCCGGTGCGCAGGTGACCCATCACGAACTTCCCACCGGGCACGCCATCACCGCCGAGGATGGCCGCATCGCTCGCCGCTGGCTGGAGGCCCTCTCGGCGTCGGGACCCGCGAACATCCCGTGACCGGCGGCCGACGCGTGCGCCTGGGTCAGTCGTCGAACACGGACCAGCAGATGTCGTTCCGCCGGGCCTGGTCCTCGATCATCAGGGCAGACAGGTGCTCGGGGACCCGTGCCCGCTGCCAGTCCCGCTCGGCGAGGCGAGCACCGGGGTCGTGGGTTCGTGCAGCCTGCGCGGCCTTGATCGCGTAGGCGGCGGCGCCCAGATCGTGCTCGGGGACGTGCCCCACACAGGCTGCCTGTCCAGCGGCATACGCGGCGAACCTGGCAGTTCCCTTCAACGCCCTGGCAGCACCCATGGCATGACCACCGACCGCTCGGGCCTGCATCATGCCGAGGTCTCCTGCGGCCCAGGCACGCGCAGCAAGGATCGCGTCGCGGGGGCGGTGATCGGCGGGGACCTGCTGCTCGAAGAGGTGCAGCACATGGCTGGCGCAGTCAGCGGCCCAGAGAGCCAAGAGCGTGTGGTCCTCCTCGGTGAGGAGGCCGCCGCGCCTGACCGTGATCAGCCGGGGGTCACGTACCTCGGGAAGGATCACCGACCCACCCTGACACCGGCCCGGCCCGGCGCGGCGCCCGACGCGGCAGACCGGCGCGTTCGGCCGATGCGGACACCTGCTCGTCTCACTAGGGTTCTCGTCATGAGGCCGTCTCCGCAGGAAGTCGCGTCCCAGCTCACCCGCATCGTCCGATCGCCCTGGCCCCAAGGCCTCGACGATGCACTCCCGTGGTTGCGATCCATGGGCATCGCGACAGACACGGCAGACGAGTCGCCGGCACGGGGCGATGCACGGTCCTGGCACATGGCCTCGATGCCGGTATGGGGAACGGCGCGGACCGGGTGGGGCACCTACCGTGACCAGTTCGCGGACGTGTCCTGGTTCCTGTGGGACGAGCACGACTGGGAGGACGTGCGGCGAGCGGCCGCTGATCTCGCTCGGACGTTCACGGACCTCCATGGCACACCCCAGAAGGCCACCGACGACGCCGAAAGCCACGGACCTCGCTGGTGGTGGCGTCTACCGGAGCACAGCATCGACCTGTACGCCCACAACGGTGCCATTCGGCCACACGGCTTCCCGGCCGGACCCTCTGTCGTGCAGCTGCAGGTCGACCTGCTCGCCGTTGCCGAACCGCGCGAGGCAGAAGCGCGTGAGCTCAGCCCCACTCCAGATTCGTGAATCACCCCGGTCGGAGCGAGGCACGCCGACCGCCGACCGGTCCGGCAGGCGGCGCGGCCGGGCAGTTACTACGGTGACGTGATGAGCGAGCAGCAGAGCAGCGCAGCGTCCGAGGAGTCCGAGGCACGGCAGGAGGCCGCGGAGTACGTCGTGGAGCGGGTGGAGAGCTGGGACGAAGGCGCCGAGCCCGAGACGGTCCGGAAGGACCTGGAGGACGGGATGGCTCAGGCGCAGGTGGAGGTCGCCGAAGACGACCTGGACCAGATGGCCACGGAGATCCACGACCAGGGCAGCACCGACACCCCCGAGGTGGAGTGAGCCAGAGCCTGCGGCTGCTTCTCCTGGCCGACACGCACGTCCCCCAGCGGGCGAAGGAGCTGCCCGCGCAGGTGTGGGAGCAGGTGGCAACGGCCGACGTCGTCGTCCACGCCGGGGACTGGGTCACCCCGGACCTGCTGGACACACTGGAGGAGCGCTCCGCTCGGCTCGTCGGGGTGTGGGGTAACAACGACGGGCCGGAGCTGCGCCGTCGGCTGCCGGAGGTGGCCCGGGTGGAGCTCGGGGGTATGCGCTGGGGCGTCGTGCACGAGACCGGCGCCAAGGCGCGGCGCGAGGAGCGGATGCGGGCGGCATACCCCGACCTGGATGTGCTGGTCTTCGGGCACAGCCACATCCCCTGGGACACCGAGCACGAAGGCCTGCGGCTGCTCAACCCCGGCTCACCCACCGACCGGCGGCGTCAGCCGAACTGCACCTACCTGACCTGCACCGTCGCCGACGGCGTGCTCAGCGAGGTCACTCTGCACGCGATCCAGCGACGCGCCTGAGGACCGGCCCCGCCCGTTACTCCTACCGGCTCAGACACGCTCGACGCGGTCGGCCTGCGGTCCTCGATCGCTCTGACGCACCTGGTACCGGACCCGATCACCCGGGTACAGCACCTCCTCGTCCCTCAACACCGAGACGTGCACGAACAGGTCCGCGCCGCCCACGTCGGGGGTGATGAAGCCGAACCCGCGGTCCGCGTCGTAGCGCGCGACCACTCCCTCACCGCCACGCGCCGGGACGTCGGACGCCTCCCGCTGCCCCGACCGGGCCCGGGTCGACGCCGCCGGCGCGCCCCGCGGTGCGGAGCCGCGAGCCAGGCGCACGTCACGGGCCTGCGGACCCCTCTCGCTCTCGACGACGTCGTACGTCACCCGATCGCCCTCGTCCAGCGCAGGGAGCCCATCGGCCAGCGCCCGGACGTGGACGAAGACATCCGGCCCTCCCGACTCGTCGGTGATGAACCCGAAGCCCTTGTCCACGTCGAACCAGGACACGGTGCCGTCCGCCCCGTCCGACTCCTCGCCCTGCTGGGCAGCTCCGGCCCCCAGCGGGAGCAGGTGGTCAGCCTGCGGTCCCTTCTCCCCGTCGACGACGAGGAACGCCACCCGCTGCCCGTCCGAGACCACGCCGCCCCCCACGATCGCCGAGCTGTGCAGGAAGATCTCGGGACCGTCGTCGTCGGGGGTGATGAAGCCGTACCCCTTGGCCGGCTCGTACCAGGAGACGGTGCCGAGCATGCCGAGCGGTGTATCGGCGGCCTGGTCGGCCGTGACCCGGACGTGGCGTGCCTGCGGGCCGCGGTCCCCCTCGCCGATCTCGAACTCGACCACCTGCCCCTCCCGGAGCAGCTTCATCGCGTCATCGCTGATGATCTCGGACGCATGGACGAACAGGTCCTCTCCATCCCCCTCGAGGGCGATGAAGCCGAAGCCCCTGTCGGTATCGAACCAGCGGACGGTTCCCTCGGTCACGGCTGACTCCTTGTCGAACGTGCGGTCGGTGTATCCCCATTGTCCCCGACGTGAGGGCGGCAAGGGCACAGCGCGCGGCCGACCCCGGACCAACGTGGCAGGCGTGGGCCAGCACGCCAGTTACAGCAGGTCGGGCGCCCATTCGGGCCGGTAGTCAGGGTGGTTGACGTAGACCGACGCCAACTCCGACAGGGTGTAGTTCGCCCATTCCCTCTCGGCGCCGCGCGCATCGACATCCTCGACGGCGGCCGCCAGGATGGCCCTCTTGATCGCGACCTCACGCAGCCACCGTTCCGGGCCGACGATGACCACTCCGGCTGGGTGGTCGTCCCAGGCGGCCACGTCGTGGTCGGGGTCGACAGCCCGTTCCTTGTAGACGTCCGAGCGGATGCGGACAGCGTCAAGACCTGTCCGCTCGTCCTCGTCCAGACGTGCCCGCAGGAACGACACCAGCTCGCTCATGCCCAGATCTTCTCAGCAGTCTGCCGCCGGCGCCAGCAGGCCCAGGCCTCCTCGACGTGAAGGCATGCAAGGCACTCGACGAAAACCGGCCGGCGTCAGGATCTGCGTGTGGACGTGTCAGCCGACCTCGTCGATCAGGCTGAGGCAGTGGGCCGCATTGGGCTGCGTCGCGAACCGCGGGCGTAGAACGCCGCCAGCTCCGCCGGGTCGGGGCATGCGATGGTCACTGAGCTGAAGCGGATCGATGGGGTCACGTGTTCAGCCTAGGACCGTTCACAGGGCATCGCGGCGTCCTGACCGCCCTGCGAGACTGGCGTCATGCCCGGCACCGACGCGTCCTCCGACGACCCACCTCTGGACCTGCACGTCGGCGACGAACACCTCGTCATCCGCCAGCGCTACGAGGTCGCCTCGATCGTCAACGACATCGCCATCGGCCTGTGGTTCGTCATCGGCAGCATCCTCTTCTTCTCCAGCTCAACCGAGACCGCAGGCACCTGGTTGTTCCTGCTCGGCAGCCTGCAGATGCTGGTCCGCCCGGCGATCAGGCTCGGGCGCCGGGTGCACCTGCAACGGGTCACCCCGTCCCGGCCCACCGACGCCGGGTATGACTTCTGACCAGGACCCGGTCAGGGCTCAGTCGGCTGCGACTCGTCGGTGATGGCCGCCGTAGACTCCGGCGGGTGGACGAGCCTGGGCTGTACCCGACGATGGAGGACGTCATCGGTGGCACTCCGCTGGTGCGTCTGCAGCGCCTTCCGGGGCCGGAGAACGAACGCCGCGGCAACGTGCTGCTCGCCAAGCTGGAGGGGAACAACCCGGCTGGCTCGGTGAAGGACCGGCCGGCGATCAGCATGATCCGGGGTGCCGAGGAGCGAGGTGAGATCTCTCCCGGCGACACCCTGTTGGAAGCCACCTCCGGCAACACCGGGATCGCGTTGGCGATGGCGGCGGCGATCAGCGGCTACCCACTGGTCATCGTGATGCCCGAAGACGCCTCCATCGAGCGGATCCAGACGATGAAGGCATACGGAGCCGACCTGGTTCTGACCCCGGCAGGGGGCGGGATGGAAGAGGCCCGCGACGTCGTGACGCGGATGGAGCGCGAAGGCAGAGGCCGGGTCCTGGACCAGTTCGGCAACCCGGACAACCCCCGTGCCCACGAGACCGGCACTGGCCCGGAGCTGTGGGTCCAGACCGAGGGGCGGATCACGCACTTCGTGTCCGCGATGGGGACCACCGGCACGATCACCGGGGTCTCGCGGTTCCTGAAGTCGCACAAACCTGGTGTCGAGATCGTCGGCGCGCAGCCGGCGCAGGGATCGAGGATTCCCGGGATCCGCGCCTGGCCACCGGAGTACGTGCCGACGATCTTCGATCCCTCAGCGGTCGACCGGACCGTCGAGGTCACCCAGAGCGACGCCGAGGAGACAGCGCGCAAGCTGGCCCGTGAGGAGGGCATCTTCGGCGGTATTTCCGCGGCCGGTGCCTGCTGGGCTGCCCTGCAGGTGGCCGAGGAGGTCGAAGGCGCGACGATCGTCTTCGTGGTCTGCGACCGCGGTGACCGCTACCTCTCCAGCGGCGTGTTCCCCGCCTGAGACGTCAGGGCCTACGCCTTGCAGTCGGATGACTGCAAGTGCGGGCGGCGTCGAGCAGTCGGGGTCGACCAGTCACGTGGTGATGACGTCGGTGGAGCCCGGTCTCTGGGGTGGGAGGTAGGTGGCTGCTACCCAGAGGATGACGAGCAGGATCGTGCCGGCAGCCGAGCCGAGGGCGATAGAGGGTGAGGTGAGTGTGAGGAGTGCCCCGACTGCCACTATCCCGAGTGCCTGGGAGGTGCGTAGCAGAGCGAACCCCTCGACGCGGCGTGATGGTGGGAGCAGTTGGTCGAGGATGAGTGAGTAG
Source organism: Serinicoccus shuyuelongi (assembly GCF_045032955.1). NCBI lineage: Bacteria > Bacillati > Actinomycetota > Actinomycetes > Micrococcales > Ornithinimicrobiaceae > Serinicoccus > Serinicoccus shuyuelongi. The sequence continues at coordinate 445,190 of NZ_JBJFZU010000002.1, forward strand.
AAGGTGGCCAGGGGCGCCACGCACAGACCGACCAGCACGGTCCCGGCGATCGCTACCGTGAGCGAGGGGGCGAGAGCGATCAGCACTAGCCCGGCGGTGGTGAGCGTGAGCATGGCCACCACCGAGCGGATGCGGGGCTGCCGTCCTCGGACGCTGATGATGAGGCCACCGGTGATAGAGGCCAGGCACAGCGGGATGACGATGACCAGGGCACGGGCTGGTGGTAAGTCGTAGGAGACAGCCAAGGCAACGGAACCGATCTCGATCCCGACGATGGCGGCGGTGCCGACGCCGGCGGCGACGAGCCAGAGCATGAAGCCGGGTTTGGCGGATGGTAGGAGTCCTCGGCCGGAAACAGCGTGCTCCACGTGAGCCGAGGTGCTGATGGGTGGCAGCAGCACGGCCGGTAGTGCAGCGGCCAGCGCCATGATGCCCAGCGCCGTGCCGATCGAGACCTCACCCAAGGTGGCGGCCAAGACTGGCCCGGCGACGAACATGAGTTCGTTGAGGGTGGCCAGGATGGCGAGCATGCGGGGCAGGCTGCGGGCCTCGACCATGCCGTTGACGACGGCGCGGAGCAGTCCGGCGACGGTGCCGTAGGTCAGGCCTGAGAGCGCTGCCATGCCGAGCAGCAAGGGGATACCCGCGTCGGCGAGGACGGCGAGCATCAGGCCGGCCAGCATCAGACCGCGGAACAGCACCAGAAGCCGCAGCAGTCGACCGTGAGACATCTCGACGCGGCGGGCGAACCGGGCTATGGGGACGGCAGCGACTACCTGAGCGCCGACCATCGTTGTCATCATCGCAGCGCCGACGTCGATCCGATCGCTCACACCCACCGTCGCCAGCCCGAACGCGATGGGCGCCATTGCCTGGGGCACGGATGACGCGAGGTTCGACAACAGCCATCTCGAGACCACAGGGCGCCGAAGGGCGTTACCTGACGTTGCGGACGATCCTGGGTCCCTGACCGGTCCCACACCGTCGGATGAGGTGCCCACCCGGCCAGTGTGCCAGTCGACAGCTGGTGGGGGCCGCCGCACAAGAAGTGGGACCCGAATACCGAGTCTGCGAGTTACGTGGCGCTCAGCGGCAGAGCCGTGCACCGATCTTGCGACGACGGCAGGTGATCACGTGAAGGCTCACAAGGCACCCGGGGCGAAGGATGACGCGCATCTCGGCTCCGGACATACCGACCGGCGCTGTGCCACGGCGATTCAGCAGACGACCGCGGTAGCCCGGCGGGTCGGCCTTTGGCGCGGGAACTCAGGGTGTTCGTGCGATCAGCCTCGGGACTGGCTACGCGACCTGCCGATGGCGGGCCTACCTCGTAGGTTGGGTCGAGCCGTTGATCGAGTAGGAGTAGGAAAGGAGCACGCCATGCTGCAGGGCAAGGTCGCGTTGGTGACAGGTGCAGGGTCCGGGATCGGTGAGGCGAGCGCACGGACGCTTGCTGCCCAGGGTGCGCACGTCACCCTGGTCAGTCGCACCCGGGAGGAGCTGGAGGAGGTCGCGGCCGACCTCGAGGCCGCCGGCGCCCAGGCCCTGGTGGTGACCGGTGACGTCAGCGACGAGGACGATGCCCGCAGGATGGTCTCGGCGACCGTCGAGCGATTCGGCGGGCTCGACATCGTCGTCGCCAACGCCGGGGTCAACGGCACGTGGGCAGGCATCGAGGACCTCGAGGTCGCGGATTTCCGGTCCACGCTCGACATCAACCTCACCGGGACGTTCCTCACCATCAAGCATGCGGTGCCGCACCTGGCCGAGGGCGGCGGCGCGGTGGTCGTGGTCTCGTCGGTCAACGGCACGCGCGTCTTCTCCAACTCAGGCGCCACGGCATACGCCGCGAGCAAGGCGGGCCAGGTCGCCCTGACCAAGATGCTGGCCGTCGAGCTCGGGCCGCGCAAGATCCGCCTCAACGTCGTCTGCCCTGGGGCGATCGAGACCGAGATCGACGACAACACTCGGTCTGCCAACGCAGACGTGAAGATCCCGGTCGAGTTCCCGCAAGGGGAGATCCCGCTCACCCAGGGGACCCCAGGATCGGCGCAGCAGGTGGCCGAACTGGTGTCCTTCCTCGCCTCCGACGCGGCCGGTCACATCAGCGGCACCGAGGTGTGGGTCGACGGGGCGCAGTCGCTGCTGCAAGGGTGAGCGGCGGCACCTGGGCTCCCGGATCGATTCTGTTGGCCCGACCATGCGCCTGGACTCGAACAGGAGCGGCACCCACCGTGGAACCCTTCACCGTGGAGTGTTCTGCGCACGAGGGTGACACCTAGTTTCCGAGGCTCATCTACGAGGCGTCAGTCAGGCGACCCGGAAGCGCAGATCAGGACGCCAACCGTCCCAGCCAGAGGTGTGACGGAGATGTCCGGGCCATGGCGTCGTGCAGCCAGGTGCCTTGAGCGGGACCTAGGTGCGGGACAACAGCCTGGAGGTCGTGTTCGTCCTTGGGGCGAGGTGATCAAGACTTGTAGAAGACTTGCACTTCGGGTGCCAAGTACGGGATGCCCGAGGACGACACCCGCCGCGTGTCCGCGAGGCCCATGCGGATCCCTGACCCCATGTCGTTAATCCGTGCAGGATGACGAATAGATGGGAGGATGACGCTGACGTCATCTGCAGCCGTGAGTGTGAGGAGCCAAAGACGTGCGAGGCGATTCCCGCTTACGTTACGTCATTCCGCATCTGCTTGCGCTCTCGCTCGGTGTCGGCATGGTGCTGAAAAGTTCTAGCGGTGAGAGCCTGTTCACTTATGGGTGGGTACTCATTGGAGGCAGTGCGCTGTTCAGCGTGGCCTACCTGGCCATGATCCGGCGCGGGCATTTTGACGACAATCGGCGCCGGGGACCGCTGAGGTTCGTCACGGGTGTTGGTCGCCAAGGGGGCGGGCATGGGTGTAGTTCCTGCGGAGGACAGGATCTACAGGTGCTGGAAGGGGATGAGGCCATCTTCGATCACGTCGGGGGGAAATGGACCTGCAGATCCGGCGTGGATACCGCTGCGAAGACTGCGGGAACGTCACGATGATGGTTCCCCCGGGACGGGATGAGGATCGACCAAGCCATCGGTAGGCGCGACATGGGTGACTCGGAACCCAAGCTATCGTCGCGGCTGTGACGCCTCCGTGGCTGGTGGTGATAGATACCGTCCTGGTTGATGAAGGACTTGTCACTGCCAGGGCTCGATGGGGCGCGGCATGAGCGGATTTTGTTCAGGTGTCCGTAGCTCGCCGACCACCTTCAGAAGCAGTTGGTCGCGTTCGACCTCGTGCTGCCGCCGTCCCTCGCCAGTGACCCAGTCGTATTCGGTGACATCGAAGACGCCGGTCTTGCAATAGCCGAGGCGGACGTACAGCCGCTCCGCATCGGGGTTGTCCTCGGCGACGCCCACCCCAACCTGGTGCCTGCCGGCCTGTCTTACGAGTTCCTCGGCTGCGTTGATCAAGCGACTGCCGACTCCCTGCCCGCGATAATCACTGCGGACCTGCAGATGATTGATTTCTACGGCCTCGGGGAATGTCTCTTGTGCGTTTGGTCCTGTGCAGCCACCCCACTGCACAACTCCCGATCCCAGCGGATCATCACCCCGCCACGCGACCAGGTACGTCACACGGCCGTCTGCCTGTTGAGCGTAGTGCGCCTCGTGCACCTTCCCGGGTGTCGGCCAGCGAGAGCGCAACGCCTCTAGGTCGTGCTGCGTGCAGGGACGAATGTGCATGGGTTCATCCAACACGAGGTCAGGCAGACCCGTGCGTCACCGAGCTGCCAGGCTTGCTCAGCAGGTCGCCATGCGCGGCTGACAGTGTGTAGTTGTTCGTCATACACCCGTCCCGTGAGGGAACCGTTCGGCGTCGATGCGCTAGATGACACGGAGCTTGTCGAGATCGACTGGCAAGCCGCTGACCTGGTCAAGCATCCGCATTTCGGGCTGGATGGCGTGATGGACGCGTGGAGCAGTGGATTCCGCTGTTGTATTCGGCCGAGCGCCGGCCCGTCGGCTGATGCTCGCCGAGGGCGTCTCAGGGGCTCGCCGCCACCTACCGAGGGGACCGTGATGAGCACTGACAACAACTGGCCGATCGGGTGTCTGGTCCCCGGATGCCCCGCGAACGCCCCTGGTGGCGACGAACTGGATTCGCTGAGGCATCAGCTCTCTTGCTCAGGCCGAGTCAGTCGTGGGTGGACGACCTTTCCCAGTCACGGCGTAGCGGGCGGTGATGGTGCGCACGGCTTCCTCGACTACCTGCGCGACGCGCTCGGAGTTCACCTCCCAGTCCGGTACAAGGAGTGTCGGCCAAAAGATGTAGTTGGAGATCATTCCCAGGAACTGGGTGGCCGCGAGGTCCACGTCCTCCACCCGCACCGTTCCCGCCTCGTGCTCGGCCAGAAGGTAGCTCCGTACAGACTCGAAGTACGGCATCTTCCCCTGCGAGAACTGCGCATGGGCCAGCTCCGGGAACCGCGGCAGCTCGGCGATGACGATCCGAAACAGGTCGGTCATCTGGGGCCGGCTCAACAGCTCGGCGTAGCGGCGACCGATAGCACTGAGCCCGTCAACGACGTTGCCTGCCGGCGGAGGATCCTCCTCGCCGGCTGCTGACCAGGACTCGGTGACGATGGCGTCGAACAGAGCTGCCTTGCTCGGAAACTGCTTGAACAAGGTGGCCCGCGAGACCCCCGAGCGCTCCGCGATCCGCGCCAGCGACGTCCGGTCGTAGCCCAACTCGAGAAACAGCGAGGTCGCGGCCGTCACGATCAGTGCGCGCTTCTGTTGGGCGACGCGCTGGTGGTACGTCGGTACGGCGCTCTTCATCCGCCAAGCATACGAGGTGAGTGGCTTGACTCACTCCTATTGCGGCTCTAGTGTCAGGCCGGTGGTGAGTCGTGCGACTCACCACCGGCCTGACCATCGTCGATGGTCGCGGTCAGGCACCCCCTACCGAAGGAACATCTGATGAACCGCTTCGACAACCAGACCGTGCTCGTGACTGGTGGGACCGGTGGACAGGGATCGAGCCATGTACGGGCCTTCCATGCGGAAGGGGCGAATGTGGTGATCGGCGGCACCAATGCCGAACGCGGCACCGCCCTCGCCGACAAGCTCGGGTCCCGCGCTCACTTCGCCCGCCTGGACGTCACCGACGAGAGTTCCTGGTCCGCCGCTGTGTCTGCGGCGGAGAGGACCTTCGGAGCCTTGAACGTGCTCGTCAACAACGCGGGCGTGCAGAACCCTCCAGCACCGATAGAGAGCACGGACGAGGCCACGTGGTCGCGCATCCTCGACATCAATCTCACAGGGACTTTTCTCGGCATCAAGGTCGCCGCCCCCGCTCTGCGCCGCGCGAACGGAGGAGTCATCGTCAACATCGCCTCCACGATGGCTCTGGGTGGCACGGCGCACTACGCGCCGTACGTCGCCAGCAAGTGGGCCCTACGCGGCCTCACCCGAACGGCAGCAATCGAACTCGGCCGAGACCGCATCCGCGTCAACGCCATCCATCCAGGCGTGATCGCGACCCCCTTCATCCACGAACCAGCAGCCGGCGCCACCGCGGCAATCGCGGACTTCTACTCACCCGAGCCGTTCGCCATCCCCCGACTTGGAGAACCGACCGACGTCACAGGGCTCCTCCTGTTCCTCACGTCATCAGACGCGTCGTTCATCACGGGCTCCGAGCACGTCATCGACGGTGGACTCCTCCTTGGGCCTGCCCTCCAGACCGAGACCGCATGAGCCGTCCAGACGTGACGGGATGGAACGATTCCGCCGGTGATGAGTCCTCGTGGCAGGCTGCGGGCACCACCTACCTGTGCAGGGGCTGGCGGGCCGCGACCGATTGGCATACGAACCTCCTCGCCAATGCCAATCTCACTTTCCACCTCAAGAACGGGATACGCGCAGATCTGCCATCGCGGGCCACCCCCTTCACCGACCCGACGGAGCGTCAGGCCGTCCTGGTGCAGATCGTCGCGGACCTCACCAGTCCCACGACCCCGGCACCATCCGGCCGACTCGGCTCAAGGACTGGGCTGACAGTCGCCTGATGCACATCACCTTCCGCCACCGACCTGATCGCAGATACCTCGACAGGTGAACTCACCGTGGTGACTGGGAAGTCAGGGCGAGGCTGTGCGCCAACACGCAACACCTCACACATGAGGTCCGACGAGCGCCCTCACGCACGCGGACACCCGACCCGGCTTATGCAGATGCCCGGCACGTAGCGTCAACGAACATGAACATCGCCGGACCCGAAACGCTCCTTCTACTCGTGTGGGTGATCGTCCCGGCCGTCATCCTCTACGTCGTTGTGAGATTAGCCGTCCGCCACGCAATCCGCGACGCGCGAAAAGATGAAATCTGAAATTTCCCGTCGCTGCACGGGCAGACTGTCGGGGAACCGTGACGGGTCACCCCAGCGGTAGCCTTCATTGATGAGGGATCTCGTCGTTCGCCCGCTGGTGACCACGGACGAACCCTTGCTAGCCGCCGCCACCTTGGAGAACCTGAACTGGGCAGGGCGTCATTTCACGATGAAGGATGTGCAGGAGCGGCCGGAGTTTCGCCACTACACCCAGCTCGTGTTGGGGAGAGGTGACTTTGGCCTGGTGGCAGGGGACGCCGGTGGATCTCTCGCAGTGGCATCTGCCATGTTTTTCCCTGCGGATGACCCGGGATATGGGTTCCTGGATGAGTCCACCCCAGAGATCAGTCTCTGGGTGCGGGAAGACTTCCGCGGGCGAGGAGTGGGAAGGCTGCTGTTGCGCCGGCTGCAGCAGGAGACTGCCACGAGAGGCCTCCCAGGCCTCAGCCTCTCGGTGGAAGCGGGGAACTACGCGAAGCGCCTGTATGCCTCCGAAGGGTTCAGGTAAGTCATCGGGCGCGAGCAGGACGGCCTCATGATGTGGGCGTGCTGACGCATCAGCCCCAGGCGCCTCACAGCGGCCGTTCCGGACGAGCGTAGCCGTCCTTCACGCAGTATCCGAGCGATGCTACTGAGGTAGCAATTACTCGTTTTTCCCGGGCAGGATGGGTGAATGAAGGTGAGTGTGAGTCTGAGCGAGGAGGACCTCGCGGCCCTCGACCGGTACGTCGAGCAAGCCGGTCTCGAGTCGAGGTCGGCCGCCGTCCAGCAGGCCATCCGGCGCTTGCAGGACCCTCAACTGGAGGCGGACTACGCCGCCGCCTGGCAGGAGTGGGCCACCGCGGGAGATGAGGACGCGTGGGCCGCTGCGTCCTCGGACGGGCTCACCGATCTTGCGCGGTGAGATCCCCCTCGTCGACCTGGACCCTGTGCGGTAGCGAGGCCAGCAAGCGTCGGCCCGCTGTGCTCGTCAGCAACGACCGGGCCAACGCCACGGCACAACGGCTCGGTCGCGGAGTAGTGACCAGGCTATATGTCTTAAGGCAGCGGCAGCCCCCGGCCCGCGAGAGATCCCAGCGGTATCCGTGCCACCCAGTGTTCGGCATGAGAGTGATATCGACCGCCTAGCTTGGTGCGCAACCTTCGCCCGGTCGGGTGCACAACGCTCGCCCGGTCGGGTGCACAACGCTCGCCCGGTGGGGTGCACAGTGCTCGCCCGGTCGGTCAGGGGGCGAACTCGCAGAAGCTCTCGTAGTGGTCGTCGGTGTAGTACCAGACCTCGGGGTCCACTAGCACGTCGTCGTCCTCGGGGTCGACCAGCACGTCGCCGTCCGCGGGATCCATCTCGCCGCCGCCGGTGACGACTCGCTTGGCGCCACGGTGCGACAGCCCAGGGGTCTCCACGGTGAACTCCTGGTAGTACCCCTGGTCTTCGTCCGGGAGGAATCCTTCCCGATTGCCGAAGGTCGAGCCGTCCCTGTCCGGGTACTCGTAGGGTCCGCCCCCTTCGATGTCGTCGATCACCGGCTCCAGCTCCTCCGGCAGCACCTGGTCGGCGCACGCACCGATGTCGTCCCAGTCGCGGGTGTCCGTCCCCCGCGCGCCCTCCGCCGTCTCCGACTGCACGGTCGACCCGCCTTCCGGCGCGTCGGTCCCCCCACCGCGCTGACCGACGACGAGCCACACCACCAGCGCCGCGAGCAGCGCCAGCACGACGACGCCCACCGCCCGCGACCGGGTCATGACTGCTCAGAGGACCTAGTCGACCCGAGCGCCACCACGGCCAACGCCTCGGCATCGTCGAGGATCTCGGACAGGATCCACCAGGCGCGACCGTCGTTCTCCGCGAGCTGCCCCGCCTCCTGCCAGAGCAGCGCGACCTCCTGTCCACCCCAGAGGTCCCGCAGGTCCCGCAGCGAGTCCGCCATCGCGTCCAGGTTGGTCGCCGCCGGGTCCGGCAGCCGGAGCGCGTGCGCCAGCTGGGCCTGGGTCTCCCGCAGCCCACCTGCGGCCGGGGTGGTGACCGTGGTCAGGGCATACCCCGCCTGGGCGAAGTGCGCCTCCGCGTCGCCCAGCCGCTCGGCGGGCAGGATGATCACGGACGGTCCAGGTGCTCGACCAGCTCGGCTGCCAGCCCGGTGTACGTCGCCGGGGTGAGCGCCACCAGCCGCTCCTCCTCCTCGGCGGGCAGCCCCAGGCCGCGCACGAACTCGACCAGCTCGGCCTGCCCGATCCGGCGCCCCCGGGTGAGCTCCTTCAGCCGCTCGTACGGGTTGCTCATCCCCTCCACACCCCGCGCCGCGAGCGCCCGCATCACCGACTGGATCGGCTCGGCGAGCACCTCCCAGTTGGCGTCGAGGTCGGCGGCCATCGCCGCCGGGACCGCGTCCAGTCCGGCCAGCCCGCGCCCGACGTTGTCCAGCGCCAGGAGGCTGTGCCCGAGGGCGGTCCCCACGTTGCGCTGCATCGAGGAGTCGGTGAGGTCGCGCTGCAGCCTGCTGGTCACCAGCGTCGAGGCCAGCACGTCCAGCAGCGCGTTGCTCACCTCGAGGTTCGCCTCGGCGTTCTCGAAGCGGATCGGGTTGACCTTGTGCGGCATCGTGGACGAACCGACGGTGCCCTGCCCGCGGACCTGCGCGAAGTAACCCATCGAGATGTAGGTCCACATGTCGGTGGCCAGGTTGTGCAGGATCCGGTTGAACCGGGCCACGTCGGCATACAGCTCGGCCTGCCAGTCGTGGCTCTCGATCTGCGTGGTCAGCGGGTTCCAGGTCAGGCCCAGGTGCTCCACGAAACCCTGGCTGAGCTGCTGCCAGTCCGCGCCCGGGACGGCCTCGACGTGCGCGCCGTAGGTGCCGGTCGCCCCGTTGAGCTTGCCCAGGTATGCCGCCCCCTCGACCCGGTGCAGCTGTCGCGTCAGGCGGTGGGCCAGCACCGCCAGCTCCTTGCCCATCGTCGTCGGGGTCGCCGGCTGGCCGTGCGTGTGCGCCAGCAGCGGCACGTCCGCGAGGTCGCGCGCCATCGTGGCGAGCTGCTCGACCAGGGCCTGCGCCCGCGGCAGCCAGACCTCCTGCACCGACCCCTGCACCATCAGCGCGTAGGAGGTGTTGTTGATGTCCTCGCTGGTGCAGGCGAAGTGGATGAGCTGGCCGAGGGCCTCGGCGCGCGCGGCGCCGCTCTCGTCGGAGCCGTTGTCGTCGGCGCCACCGGCGGCGTCGGACCCGGCGAGCAAGGTCGTCAGCCGTCCCCGCAGGAAGTACTCGATCGCCTTCACGTCGTGCACCGTCTCGGCCTCGATGGCCTTCAGCTCGGCGATCGAGTGGGCGTCGAAGTCGACCACCAGCGCCCGCAGGGACGCCCGCTCGTCCTCGGACAGGCCGGGTGCTCCCGGAACCACCTCGTGCTGGACCAGGTGCAGCAGCCACTCCACCTCCACGTGCAGCCGCGCCCGGTTCAGCGCCGCCTCGGAGAGGTGGTCGACCAGGGGGGCGACGGCGCCGCGGTAGCGCCCGTCCAGGGAGCCCAGGGCGATGGTGGGGGAGAGCTCGGCGAGCGGCGTGCGGGCGGGAGGCAGCGGCATACGCCCATCTTGGCAGGACGCGTGGGGGAGTCCGAAACGATGTCCGTGACCGACGGACGGGTCATTGTCAACAAGACGTTGACAACGAGCAGGCGTCAACATAGTGTTGACGCATGAGCATCTCACCCAACGACGCGATGTCCAAGGTCCGCCTCACGGCCGGCATGACCGCGGTCGCCATCGGCTTCGTCACCCTGTGGCTGAGCCGCGTCATCGACTCCGGCTTCGTGCACGGCTTCTTCCAGGGCGCCACCCTGGCGTTGATGGTCGCCGGCGCCTACCTGATCGGGGCCTCCATGTGGCACCGGCGCAGCCGCGGCCAGGTCGAGGACGACCAGCACTGGTTGCCCAGCCGCGACGGCGCCGTCGACCCGACCAGCCCCGAGACCCGGGACCCGCGGTGAGCCAGGCGCACCCGGAGGGTGATCTCGCCGCCCAGATCGGGCACATCATCCTCGACGACGGCCCGGAACCCGGCGGGCAGACGTTGGACGGCGACGACCACCTGCGTCTGGTGCGCCGCGCCGCGCTGGCCCACGAGGTCAGCGGTGAGCTGCTGCAGCAGGCGGTGACCGCCGCCCGCTCCGGCGGGCAGAGCTGGGCGACCCTCGGCCAGGAGCTGGGGCTGAGCAGGCAGGGCGCGCAGCAGCGTTTCGGCGGCGCCGGTCGTCAGGCCAAGGACGACGACGACACCGACCCCAGCACCGCGAGCGGCCCAGGGGAGGCCGGCCAACGATGGCTGGGGCCGGTGACCGCCTTCGACGAGATCGGCGAGCTGGAGCTGGCCGGGCAGCTGGGCTGGCACACCGTCGAGGCCGGGATGTTCCGGCACCGGATGGTCCGCACGGACACCCGCTGGGAGCACCGCAGGGTGGTGTGGACCCGCGCCACGTCGAGCTACCTCACCGACGGGTGGCAGGTCGGTGCCCGCTCGTTCCCGTGGCTCTACCTGGTGCGGGACACGGGCATACCTGTCGAGGACGGCGCCGCCTGAGCCGACTGACGCGCCCACGCGCCGACCTGCAACGGTGGGGCTCAGCGCTGGCGGCGCCCGGCGTCCGGGTCGACCCCGTCGGCCTCGAGGTAGCCGTCGGTGACCCGGTCCCGGTGCTCGCGGGCGATCCGGGTCGCCTCCTCCGCCTGCTGGTGGGCGTGGTCAGCCGCCTGCTGGGCCTCACGGGCCTTCGCCTGCAGCTCGCGGGCGCGGTCCTCGGCATTGGATACGTAGGACTCGCCCGCCTTGGCCTTCTCCCGCAGCCCGGTCGCGTGCTCACGGGCGGCGTCCAGGCGCTTCTTGCGGGCGACCAGCGCCCAGGCGACGAGCGCGGCGACGACGAGCACCGCGACGATCACGACCACGACGACGGTGGTGGTGTTGGTGTTGTCCATCGTCGCAACCTAGCCGAGGCGAGGGGGTGATGCAGTGTGACGCCGTCCTAGGGTGGCGTCGACGGACACCTCGTGCCAGTCTCCGGAGGCCGGGGCGGTGTGCGAGACGAGGACGATGCGGGTGGCCGGGTCCACCGCGGTCAGCGCCCCGGTCAGGGCCCGCTGCGCGGTGGCGTCGTCCAGGTGCGCGGCCGGCTCGTCCAGCAGCAGCACCGGACGCTGGGACACCAGGGCCCGGGCCAGTGACAGCCGCGCCCGCTCGCCACCGGACAGTCCGGACAGGGGGGTGTCCAGCCCCTCCGGCAGGGTGGCGAACCAGTGCTCCAGGTCCACGGCACGCAGCGCGCTCAGCAGGACGTCGTCGGGGGCGTCCTCGGGATCCGGGGCGGCCAGGGCCAGGTTCGCCCGGACCGACCCCGCGAACGCGTGCGGCTCGTCGTCCACCACGGCCAGCCGGGACCGGGTCTGCTCCAGGTCCAGGTCGAGCACGTCCGCCTCGTCCAGCAGGAAGGTGCCCGACTCGGGGTCCAGGTGCCGGGCCAGCACCGCCAGCGCGGTCGACTTGCCGGCGCCGTTGGGCCCGGTGAGCCGCACCCGGTCACCCGGCGCCAGGTGCAGGTCGAGCTCCGGGAGATCCGGGGGTATGCCCTTCCCCAGGGCGGCGTCGTCGGCCGCCCACCGGGCGCTCACCCGGTCCAGGCGCAGGTCGAGACCCGCAGGTCCGAGGCCTGCAGGTGCGCGGCCCCCGCGTTCGTCGGACCGCGCCGCGGTGGGGGCCACCGGGCGGGTGTCGGTGCCGGCCACCGCGGGCCGCTGGTCCAGCACCGCCTGCAGGCGGGCGGTGGCCGCCCGGGACCGGGCCCGTGCCCCGGCGATGTCGGCAATGCCCACCCAGACGTCCGCCAGGGCCAACGGGACGAGGGTGACCAGCGCCGCGTACGGCCCGGAGAGGACGCCGTCGGCGTGCGCCTGCCACACCAGCGCGGCCACCACCGCCGTGGTCGCGGCCACCACCGTCCAGGTCAGCACCAGGGTCAGGGCCCGTGCCCTGATCAGCCGGGACTCGCTGCGCCGCTGGTCCCGGCCGGCGGCCTCCAACGGGGCCAGCAGGGCGGTGCGGTCGGCGAGCAGCCCGGTCACCGCCTGGATCGGCAGCAGGTTCGCGGTGAGCATCGTGGCGTGGTGGTGCAGGCGCCCCCGGTGCGCGACCGCGTCCTGCTGGGCGGCCCCCTCGGCGACCGTCCCGAGGGCCGCTACCCCGAGCACGAGCAGCGCACCCGTCGCGACCGCGGCCCCCGCCCATGGCAGGTGCCAGGCGGCCAGCCCGGCCCCGACGAGCGAGGCGATGACCGCCGACCAGGCCGGCACCACGACCCGGACCTGGTCGTCGACGACGTCGTCCAGGTCGTGCGCCATCGCGGCCAGCAGCTCGCCGCGGCTGCGTCGACCGAGCCGCGCAGGGGTCAACGGGATGAGCCCGGCGAAGAGGTCGGCCCGGCGCCGGGCGAGGTCCTCCAGGGCGACGTCGTGGCTGACCACGCGCTCGGCATACCGCAGCACCGGGCGGAACAGGCCGAACGCGCGCACCCCGACGATCGCCACCAGCAGCGTCATCACCACCGGCATCGTCGAGGCCTGCACGATCAGCCACCCTGAGGTCGCCGTCAGCGCCACCCCGCAGCCCAGCGAGGCGCCGCCGAGCAGGCAGGCCAGGACCAGCCCGCGCCGTCCGCCGGGGGTGCGGACCGGGGCCACCTGGCCGGGGGCATCCCTGTGCAGGAACGGTGTGTCACCTCCGTCGTCCGGGCGACGGATGTGACACACCGTTTCCGCACCAGGGTTCGTCAGCTGCCACCGGTCGCCGGCCACCGCCGCCAGCACCGGGTCATGGGTGACGACGACGACCCGCCGGCGCTCCGCCAGCTCCAGGATCACCTCGTGCAGCAGACGGACGTCGTGGGCCGCGACGTTGGCGGTCGGCTCGTCCAGCAGCAGGAGCGCGGCGTCGCTGAGGCTGGCCCGGGCCAGCGCCAGGCGGGCCCGTTGCCCGGCCGACAGCCCGAGCCCGTCGTCCCCGAGCACCGTGTCCAGCCCGTCACGGCGCGTCAGCTGGGCCCACAGCCCGACCCGCTGCAGGGCCTCGGTCATCTCCGCGTCGTCGGTCGCCCGGGCCAGGGCCAGGTTGTCGCGGACCGTTCCGGGGAGCACCAGTGGCCGCTGGGTGGCCAGGTGCGTGTGCGCCGCCCCGCTCACCGTCCCCGAGGCAGGGGTGCGCAGCCCCGCCAGCAGCTCCAGCACGGTGGTCTTGCCGCTGCCGCTGGGCCCGGTGAGCGCGGTCAGCCCGGGCCGGGCCGGCGTGGTCAGGCTCACCCCCACGAGGGTGACGACCCGGCCGGGGTGGGCATACCGGACGTCGTGCAGACCGAGGGTGCCGTCCCCCGCAGCCGACCCGACCGGCTCGGCCGACCCTGGCCGGTCGACCTCGGGACCCAGGACCCCGTCTGCGGCCAGGTCCTCCAGCACCGCCGCCCCGTCCGCGGCGTTGTGGACCTCGGCCCCCACCCGGCGGATCGGCCAGTAGGCCTCAGGTGCCAGCAGGATCGCGGTCAGCCCGACGACCAGGTCCATCTGTCCGTAGGCCAGCCGCAGCCCGACGGCCACCGCCACCATCGCCACCGAGATCGTGGCCAGCAGCTCCAGCGCCGCGGTCGACAGGAACGCCGTCCGCAGGGTGGTCACCGTCGCCCGCCGGTGCCGGTCCCCGACCTCCCGCACCACCCCGACCTGGGCGTGCGCGCGGCCGTAGCCGACCAGGGTCGGCAGCCCCCGCATGACGTCCAGGAAGTGCCCCGCCAGCAGGGTCATCGCGTCCCACCGGCGCCGCGTCTCGTCCCGGGTGTGCATCCCGATCAGCGATGCGAAGAGCGGCAGCAGCGGCAGTGTGAGCACCACGATCAGCGCGCTCCACGGGTCCACCACGAGCAGCGTGAGCACCGTCAGCGCGGGCACCACCGCGGCGCTGACGAGCGCCGGCAGGTAGCGGGAGACGTAGGGCTCCAGCGTCGAGACCCCGTCGCCTGCGCGGGTGAGGGCCACCTCGGTGCCCGGGCGTCGTCCCTCGGGCAGCGCCAGCCAGCGGCGCAGCAGCGCTGAGCGCACCACCGCCACCACCCGCAGCCCGGCCCGCCGCGCGCTGACCTCGCCGACCCCGGCCAGCACCCCTCTGGCCAGCAGCAGCGCCACCAGCCAGGTCAGGTATGCCTGCAGCGGCTCTCCCCGGACCACCGCCCCGACGACCAGCGCCAGGGTGAGCGCCTGCCCGATGGCCAGCACCCCGGAGGCCACCCCGACCAGGGACAGCGCGGCGACCGGCCCCCGGGTCGCGGGCAGCGCCCGGAGGAGGGCGGGGTCGAAGGGGCGCACCGGGTCAGCGCCCCGCGGTGTCGGCCGACTCGGCGGGCTCGGCCGGCTCGACCGAGGACCCGGTGGGCTCGGCGGCGGCGTGGTGGACCTCGGTGGGGATGTGGTGGCCCGAGATCCGCTTCCGGAAGGTCCAGTAGCTCCACGCCGTGTAGAGCAGCATGATCGGTGTGAAGATCGCCGCCACCACCGTCATGATGCCCAGCGTCTTGGCCGTCGAGCTGGCGTTCTCCGCGGTCAGCGACCAGGCCGGGTCGAGCGAGGAGGGCATCACGTCCGGGAAGAGCGCCAGGAAGAGCGAGGCCGTCGCCAGCCCGATCGCCAGGAACGTCCCGGTGAACGCCCGACCCTCGCGCCCCCCGGCCGCGGCCCGCAGCCCGGCGACCAGGCATACCGCGGCGGCGCCGGCCACCAGCCAGGAGGGCGTGCTGCCGGTCCGCGACATCACGATCCCTAGCCAGGCCACCGCCAGCACCGCCGCGACCGCCCCGAGGCGCAGCGCCAGGGCGCGGGCGTCGTGGCGCAGCTGCCCGTCGGTCTTGAGCGCGACGAACAGCGCCCCGTGCGTGAGGAACAGGGTGAGCGTGGTCAGCCCGCCGAGCAGGGCGGTCGGTCCGAGCAGGTTCCAGAAGCCGCCGACGTACTCCATGTCCGCGTCGATCGGCACGCCGAGGACGATGTTGGTGAAGGCGACCCCCCACAGCAGCGCGGGGAGGGCGGACCCGGCGACGATCATCGTGTCCATCCGGGTGCGCCAGACGGGGGAGTCGACCTTGCCGCGGTACTCCAGCCCCACGCCGCGGACGATCAGCCCGACCAGGATGAGGAGCAGCGGCAGGTAGAACCCGGAGAAGAGGGTGGCGTACCAGTGCGGGAACGCCGCGAAGATCGCACCGCCGGCGGTCAGCAGCCAGACCTCGTTGCCGTCCCAGAACGGGCCGATCGCGGAGAGCATCTGCCGCTTGCGGGTCTCGCCGGTATGCCCGTCGCCCGCGCCGGTGCCGACGCCGGTGCCGGTGCCGGTGCCGACGCCGGCGGGGCCGGCCGGCTGCTCGTCCCGGCCGAGGACCGGGAGCAGCATGCCGACGCCGTAGTCGAAGCCCTCCAGGCAGAAGTAGCCGACGAAGAGCACGGCGATGAGGATGAACCAGACGGTGGTGAGCTCCATGGGGTGGCCTCTCCCTCAGTAGGTGAAGACGAAGGCGTCGTCGTCGTCGCGGGCGCTCGGGTCGTAGGAGGCGTCCTCGGGCACGTGCTCGGCCCCGGCCCGGCCGTAGCGCAGCAGCAGCTTGACCTCGACCACCGCCAGCGCCCCGTAGAGCAGGGTGAAGACGCTCATCGAGGTGATGACCTCGGCGGCCGTGGTGCCGGGCGAGACGCCGGTGCGGGTGGTCATCAGGCCCATCACCAGCCACGGCTGGCGGCCCATCTCGGTGAAGATCCAGCCGAAGGAGTTCGCCAGCAGCGGCATGAAGAGCACGGTGGCCGCGACCCAGGACCAGGCGCGGTGCGCCATCGGGTCGCCGGCGGACTCCGAGGTGTCCTTCCCGCGCAGCACCCAGAGGACCGCGACCGCGACGGCACTGGCCAGCATGCCCAGGCCGATCATCAACCGGAAGCTCCAGTAGGTCACCGGGACCACCGGCCGGTAGTCGTCGACCTCGGTGAGCTCGGACCCGGCATACGTCAGCTCGTAGCGTTCCTGGATATGCGTGATGCCCTCGACCTCGCCCTCGAAGCTGCCGGTCGCCAGGTAGGACAGGAGCTTGGGGACGGTGACCGCCCAGACCTCCTCGCGGCCGTCGAGGGTGCCGACGGTGATGATCGAGAAGGGGGCGCCCTCGCCCTCGGGGGAGTCCTCGTAGAGGCCCTCGGCGGCGGCCATCTTCATCGGCTGCACCTCGGTCATCACCTTGCCCTGCAGGTCGCCGGAGATGGTGACCCCGAGCGAGGCGACGAGGACGGTGAGCGCCCCCAGCTTGGCGGCCTTGCGGTACATCCCCTTGTCGCTGCGCGGGGTGCGGGTGCGCCACAGGTGCCAGATGGCGAAGGCCATGACGAACGCGCCGCCGGTCATGTAGGCCGCGGCCATGACGTGCGGGAAGGTGACCAGCTGCACCTTGTTGGTGAGCACGGCCAGGAAGTCGGTGAGCTCGGCGCGCCCGCTCTCGGGGTTGATCGTGTAGCCGACCGGGTTCTGCATGAAGGAGTTCGCGGCCAGGATGAAGTAGGAGGACAGCACGGTGCCGATGTGCACCAGCCAGATCGCGGCGGCGTGCAGCTTCTCCGGGATCCGGCCCCAGCCGAAGATCCACAGCCCCAGGAACGTCGACTCCAGGAAGAACGCGAGCAGCGCCTCGATCGCGAGCGGGGCACCGAAGATGTCGCCCACGAAGCGGGAGTAGTCCGACCAGTTCATCCCGAACTGGAACTCCTGCACGATGCCGGTCACCAGCCCGAGCGCGAAGTTGATCGTGAAGAGCTTGCCGTAGAACTTGGTCAGCCGGAGCCACTGCGGGTTGCGGGTCCGGATCCAGGCGGTCTGCATGATCGCGACCAGCAGGCTGAGCCCGATCGTGATCGGCACGAAGAAGTAGTGGTAGACGGTGGTGATGCCGAACTGCCACCGGGCCAGGTCGAGTGCTTCCACGGAAGGACCCCCGAAGGTGAGGTGTGTACTACGTCTCGTCGTACACGTTACTACTACCTCTTGTCGTTCCCAATCCCGACCGGGCGAGCGCTCTGTTCCGACCGGGCGAGCGTTGTGTTCCGACCGGGCGAGCGTTGTGCTGCGTCAGCCCCGGTCCAGCACCAGGACGCCCACCGCGAGGGCCGCCGGCAAGGCGAGCAGCAGCACGGCCAGCAGGGTCACCAGCGCACGGGTATGCCGGGGCGCCGGCGGGGTGGCCAGCAGCCGGACCCGGGTGGTCACCTGGGCCGGGGCTCCGGTGGCCATCGCGACGAGGGCCCGGGCCAGGTCGGTCGGGGCGGTCCGCTGCTCGGCCACCCGGTCAGCGAGGGCTTCGGCGAGCAGGTGCACCTCCGCGAGCGCGGCGGGCACCCGCAGCCCCCGGGGGACCGCCTCGTGCAGCACCGTGAACAGCTCCAGCAGCAGGTCGTGCCGCTGGTCCAGGTGGGCTTGCTCGTGCTCCAGCACGGCGGTCAGCTCGGGCGGACCGAGCCGGTCCAGTGCCGCCTGGGTGAGGACGATCCGGTCCCCCGCGCCGGGCAGGCAGTAGGCCGTGGGGTTGCCCTGGGCGACGACCGCGACGGGCGGGTGGGCATACCCGGGCGGGGTGGTGCCCGAGGATGCGGGTGTGTCCTGCAGACGCTCGCCGACCAGGTCGATCAGCTCGCGGTGGCGGGCCCGGCGGCGACGCAGGTCGGTGCCGACGGTATGCCCGGACACCAGCAGCCGGGCCAGCATCAGCGCGGAGAGGGCGACCGCGACACCGAGCAGCAGGGGTTGGTCCAGGCCGGTGCTGAGGGCGGTGACCGGCGCCGCGAGCAGCGCGCACAGGACCCCGGTGATGCTGACCGACTGCCAGAGCAGGAGGCCCGCGCCAGGCATCTGGCGCAGCGACGTCCAACGCGGCAGCAACCGAGGGGCCAGCAGGGTCAGGGTGAGTGCGGCCACCACGACGGTCGCGGAGAGCAGCGGCGGGCCGACCGGCATGGTGCCAGCGGCTCAGGTGCGGCGGCGCTCGACCTCGGCGAGGGCGGCCCGCAGGTCGTCGAGCTCACCCGGGCTGGCGTCGTCGAGGAAGTGCAGCATCGCCGCGGTGCGGTCCGCCTGGACGGCGTCGAGGGCCGAGCGCAGGGCTCCGGCGGCGAGCTCCTCGCGGCTGGCGGCGGCCGTGTAGCGCCAGGCCCGGCCGTCCCGGCGGCGCTCGGTCACGCCCTTCTTGGCCAGCCGGTCCAGCACGGTCATGATCGTCGTGTAGGCCAGATCCTTCTGGGCCCCGCCGCCCAGGTGGTCCATCACGTCACGCACCGACTGGTCGGCCCCCTGCGTCCAGAGGACGTCCATGACGGCGCGCTCCAGGTCTCCCAGAGTGGTGCTGCGCAGCGGCATAACCTCCAGTTTACGCACCCTCGAGGTGGCTTCGGCCCGCCCGGCCCGACCAGGCGTCTCGTCGTGCCGGACGGCTGAGTGCGGTCACCCTCCGTGGACCTTCATCACCCTCTAGGGCGATGAAGGTCCACCTAGACCGACCGCACTCCGGACCAACCCGGACGGCAGAGCCTGGCCGACAGCGACCACGGGGGTATGCCCTCAGTCCGGGTACCCCTGCGGGTTCGCCTGCTGCCAGCGCCAGGTGTCGGCGCACATGTCGTCGACCGACCGGGCCGCGCTCCAGCCGAGCTCGGTCCGCGCGAGGCCGGGGTCGGCATACGAGGAGGCGATGTCCCCGGGTCGACGACCTACGATCTCGTACGGGATCGGGCGGCCGCTGGCGCGCTCGAACGCGGCGACCAGCTCCAGCACGGAGGTGCCGCGACCGGTGCCGAGGTTCCACACCGACAGCGGGCGATCGTGGCTGCTGATCCACTCCAGCGCGGCGACGTGCCCGGCGGCGAGGTCCTCGACGTGGATGTAGTCGCGGACCCCGGTGCCGTCGACGGTGTCGTAGTCGTCGCCGAAGACCGACAGCTTCTCCCGGCGGCCGACGGCGACCTGCGCGATGAACGGCATGAGGTTGTTCGGGATGTCCGACGGGTCCTCGCCGATCCGCCCGGAGGGGTGCGCGCCGACCGGGTTGAAGTAGCGCAGCAGCGCCACCCGCATGCTCGGGTATGCCGTCGTGACGTCCCGCAGGATCTGCTCGTTCATCACCTTGGTCCAGCCGTAGGGGTTGGTCGCCGAGGTCGGCAGCCCCTCGGTCATCGGCACCGGCGCGTCCTCCCCGTAGACCGTGGCGCTCGAGGAGAACACCAGGTTCGGCACGTCGTGGGCGACCATCGCCTCCAGCAGGCGCAGCGTCCCGCCGAGGTTGTTGCGGTAGTAGTCGATCGGCTTGTCCACCGACTCCCCGACGGCCTTGAATGCGGCGAAGTGAATCACCGCGTCGAAGGACTCCTGCCCCATCAGGCTGTGCAGCTTGTCGCCGTCGGCGAGGTCGAAGGCGTGCACCGTGACCGGCTGGCCGGCGAGCTCCTCCAGCCGCGGCGTGACCGAGGGCTTGCTGTTGGAGAAGTCGTCGACCACCACCACCTGGTGCCCGGCGTCGGCCAGGGCGAGGACGGTATGTGACCCGATGTACCCGGCGCCGCCGGTGACGAGAACGCGCATACCCCTGATGTTCTCAGACCCGACCCCTCGCTCGGTAGGCTCCGACGATGGGCATCACCGCGCAGGACCGTGTCTGGCTGACCCGCGCGGTGGACCGCGCCGAGGACGCACTGGCGGCGGGGGACGAGCCGTTCGGGTCGGTGCTGGTCGCGGCCGACGGGACCGTGCTCCTCGAGGACCACAACCACGTCGGCGGTGGCGACCACACCCAGCACCCCGAGTTCGCGATCGCGCGCTGGGCCGCGCAGCACCTCGACCCGGAGCAGCGCCGGGCCAGCACCGTCTACACCTCCGGCGAGCACTGCCCGATGTGTGCGGCGGCGCACGGGTGGGTCGGTCTGGGACGGATCGTGTATGCCGCCTCGACCGACCAGCTGCGCGTCTGGTCCGCGGAGCTCGGCGTCGCGCCGGGTGCGGTGGCGCCGCTGCCGATCACCGCGGTCGTCCCCGGCGCGGTCGTCGACGGGCCGGACCCGGAGCTGGCGCAGCGGGTGCGTCGCCTGCACGAACGGCGGGTCCGGGGCGCCTGACGGCAATCCGGGACGCCCGGTCAGGCAACTCGGGACGCCCGGTCGGGCAATCCGGGACGCCCGGTGGGGAGAGGTCAGGTGCGGTGGCCGTCGTGCAGGTCCACCACCTGGTCGGCCCGGCCCATCAGCACCGGGTCGTGCGTGGAGACCACGCTCGCGATCCCGCGCGAGTGGGTCAGCGATACCAGCAGGTCCATCACCATCGCCCCGGTGTCGGAGTCCAGCTGCCCGGTCGGCTCGTCGGCGATGAGGATGTCCGGCTCGCCGACCAGGGCCCGCGCGATCCCCACCCGCTGCTGCTGCCCGCCGGACAGCTCGTACGGCCGCTGCCGGGCGTGCCGTGCCAGCCCGACCATCTCCAGGGCCTCCGCCACCCGCCGGGTCCGCTCCGCCCCGGCGACCCCCTGCAGCCGCAACGGCACCTCCACGTTCTCCGCCGCGGACAGCACCGGCACCAGCCCGAAGCTCTGGAAGACGTAGCCGATCCGTTCCCGGCGCACCGCCAGCACGTCCTTCTCCGGTAGCTCGGAGAGCACCCGCCCATCGTCCAGCAGCACCTGCCCGGAGGTCGGTCGGTCCAGCCCGCCGAGCAGGTTGAGCAGCGTCGTCTTGCCCGACCCGGAGGGTCCGCGCACCACGGTCAGCCGCCCCGCAGGCACCTCCAGGTCCACCCCGGCGACGGCCTGCACCTGGGTGGCCCCGCGCCCGAACGTCCGGTGCAGGTCCCGCCCGGTCAGCACCACGATCCCGCTCATGACCGCTCCTCGCCTTGGTCGCCGTGCGTCCCACCCGCGACGCCGTGCGTCTCGTCGTCCGGCCACACCTGCACGTGCGAGGCCTCCTTCTCGATCCGCACCCGGTCCCGCAGACCGAGCCCGTCCACGTGCGCCTTCGGCAGCTGGATCCGGCCCGCCCGGTCGATCACCGTGTACTCCCGCGACACCTGCCGCTGCACCCCGTCGGCGTCGGTGGTCAGGGAGCGCAGCACCTCGGTGGAGGTGCGCCCGTCCCGGATCGCCACGGTCCGCCGGACGTGCTCGGAGACCGTCGGGTCGTGGGTGACGACCAGCACCGTGGTGCCCAGCTCCCCGGCCACCCCCCGCATCGCCTCCAGCACCTGCTCGGAGGCGGCGTCGTCGAGCTCCCCGGTCGGTTCGTCGGCGAGCAGCACCGACGGGGAGTTGGCCAGCGCGGTGGCGATCGCGACCCGCTGCTGCTGCCCGCCGGACAGCTCCGCCGGTCGCCGCCCGGCACAGTCCGGTATGCCCAGCAGCTCCAGCAGCTCGCTCACCCGCCCGGCCCGCTCCCGGCGGCCCGAGATGACCATCGGCAGCGCCACGTTCTCGGCGGCGCTGAGGAAGGGCAGCAGGTTGCGGGAGGTCTGCTGCCAGACGAAGCCGACGGCGTGCCGCTGGTAGTCGACCCGCTGCCCACGGTTCATCGTCAGGAGGTCGACCCCGGCAACCCGGGCCTTGCCGCCGGTCGGCCGGTCCAGCCCGGACAGGATCCCGAGCAGCGTCGACTTGCCCGACCCGGAGGCGCCCACCAGGGCGACCACGTCCCCGGGGTCGACGACCAGGTTGAGGCCCTGCAGCGCCTGCACCTCCACCCCCTCGGTGGAGTAGATGCGGACCAGGTCCTCGCACCAGATGTCCGGCCCCTGGTGCTCGCGCCGGGTCTGCAGCTCATGGGTGGTGTTCATCGGTCCTCCCCGACGCGCAGCGCCTGCGCGAGGTTGGTGCGCCCGGCGAGCCAGGCGCTGACGGTGACGGCGATCAGGACGGTCAGGGTCACCCCGCCGAGCACCAGGCCCAGCAACGGCAGATCCAGGTACAGGTCGGGTTGCCGGGTCCCGCCGGTGAGACCGGTCAGGTCCAGCCCCCGCAGCAGCAGCCAGGGCACACCCAGGCCGAGCGCGGTGCCGACGACGACGGAGGTCACCAGCAGCGGCGCCAGCTCCCAGGCGGTCAGCGCGCGGGTCTGCCGGGGCGCCAGCCCCAGCGTGCGCAGCGTCGCCAGCAGCCGGGTCCGGGCCCCCGAGCCCATCAGCTGCACCATCATCACGGCCAGCACGGTGAGCAGCCCGGAGACGACGGTGGCGCCGACGAAGAGCTGACGCAGCCCGGTCGTCACCGGGGACCCCTCGAAGGCGTCGAGCCGGGTCTGGGCGGTGGTGACCACACCGCCCTCACCGACGACCTGCCGGACCCGGCCCGCGACGGCCTGCGCGTCCGCGTCTTCGGCCACCCCGAGCAGGGTGGTGGTCGGCCGCGGCACCGTCCCGCCGGTGGCCTCCCAGGCCTCGCCGTCGATGAGCACCGCGGCCCCCGGCAGCTGGATGCCGGGCAGCTCGTCCAGGTGCCCCAGCACCCGGACGTCGCCGATCCGGGAGACCGAGACCTGCTCCGCGCCGGCGGGCACGTCCGCACCGCGCAGCGTCATCACGCCCGGTATGCCCCCGCTCCCGTAGAACTCCGGCGGCGGTCCCTGCACCAGGGGGGACCCGGCATACACCTGCTCGATGCCGGGCTCGGTGATCCAGATCCGCACCGGGGTGCGCTCGCCGTCGACCACCAGGTCCTCGGTGAAGCCGTGGTCCACGACGCCGCCGACCGCCTGCACCCCGTCGACCGCGGACAGCTCGTCCCGCAGCTCCTGGGTGAGGACCGGCCCGTTGAGACGCACCGCAGCACCGTTCTCCTCCCACGCCGCGATGGATGCCCCCCGCGTCACCGTGGCCAGCAGCACCGCGCTGACCAGCGCGATCGTGGTGCCGAGCACGACCGCGAGGGCGGGCACCAGCCCCCCGGCCGGGTCCCGCAACGCGCGCGCGGCACCCAGGAACGGGGTCAGCGTCGGTCGGCGCCGGAGCAGGCCGGTCAACCCCGCCAACGGCACCGGGTAGAGCCGCAGCGCCAGCACGCACGCGGCCAGCGCCAGCAGCACCGGGGTGCCGGCCGCCAGCAGGTCCACCCCGCTCGCCCCGCCGTCACCTGCGTCCGCACCGCCACCGCCGTCACCGCCGGCCCCACGGTCCAGCAGCCGCCAGGTGGCCACCGCCGCCAGCGCCACCACGGCCACCTCGACCACCCACCGCCACCGGCTGCCGCTGCGCCCGGACAGGTCGCTGCGCTGCTGCAGCAGGGAGGCGTCCTCGACCGACGCGGCCAGTGCCCCGGCCGGGACCAGGGCCACCGCGCCCGTCACCAGCCACTGCCACCAAGGGGTCGGGCCGGGCACCAGCAGGGTGGCGACCAGGTGCCCCGCCAGGGCCGCCGGCACCCCGACCAGCAGACCCTCCAGGGCGATCAGCCGGCGGAGCTGGCCGGGGGCCGCCCCCCGGGCCAGCGTCAGCGCCAGCGTCGAGCGACGCCGGTGCACGACCAGCCGGGCACCGAGCGCGGCCACCGCCAGGGCCACCCCGAGCGGACCGGCGGCGACCACGGCCAGCAACGACGTGCTGGCCCGCTGCTGGCTGACGACACGGTCCAGCGCCTCGGTGATCCCGGTGGTGAACAGCGGCACCTGCGGGGCCGGGGAGTCCACCATCTGCTCGGGCCCGGCCAGCGTGTGCTGCTGGGCCAGGAAGCCGTTGACCTGGGCGGCCAACGCCTCCACCTGCCCGGTGCTGCCGGTGATCGCGGCGGCATCCACCGGGTACCAGAGGCGCATCAGGACCGCGGCCGGCTGCCCGGTGCTGCCCCGGTTCTGCGGGGACAGGAAGGCGGTGGCCAGGCCGCTCTCGCCCTGGTTGGGATCGAAGAGGGTGCCGAAGGTCGCGCCGTTGTCCACGTGCTGCCAGCGGGGGTCCTCCGGGTCCCGCGGCGCGTACGTCCCGGCCAGCACCAGGTCGGCGCCGAACTCCTCGCCCACCTCCAGCATCAGCTCGTCCGCGGACTCCGCCAGCAGCACCACCGGCACCGGGTCGTCCGCCGGCCGGTCCTCCTGACGAGGGCCCGCGACCGGCTCGGCGACCACCAGCTCGGGCCAGTCACCCTCGACCAGCTCCACGTGCTCGGTCAGGTCCGGGTCCACCGCCAGGCTCACCGTCGCCTGGTAGTAGCCGGACTCCACCGGCGGCTCGTAGACCAGGTCGGTGCTCAGCCGCAGCAGGAACTGCGCCGGCCCCAGGGTGCTGCGCAGCGGCTCCGGCTGCTCCTGCCGGACCTCCTCGGCCCCCTCGCGCAGCACCTGCCACACGTCCGGGACCCCCTGGTCGTCGCCGGCCCCGGTGACGGCCGCCAGCTGCTCGGTGGAGCCGTAGGTGACGCTGCGCTGCCAGTCGCCGCGCAGGTCGCGCTGCGCCGCCGACAGCGAGCCCAGCTCCTGGGTGAGCTGGCGAGACTGGATGTCGACCAAGCCGCGGGGCACCGCGGTGAGCAGCAGCGCCACCACGCCGACGAGCAGCGCCAGGCCGAGGGAGACCCACGGGTCCGCGGTGAACTGGCGGACCGCCAGACCGGCCGCCCCGGAGGTATGCCGGGGGCGGGGGGCGCGGTGTCGCGGGCTCACCGGATCTCCTCGCGGTAGTCCCGGTCCAGCGCCTGCCCCCGGACCCGGCCCCCGACGGCCAGCGCCGTCGCTGCCAGCCCGAGGGCCACCGCGACCAGCAGCACCGCCCACGTCCCGACCTCCAGGCGCAACGCGGCGGGCAGCTGCAGCCGGCCGGGCTGGGTGGTGGACGCCGCCAGCTCGGGCACCACGCCCTGGCCGACGGCCCACCCGGCGGCCAGGCCGAAGAGCACGGCCGCGGCGACCACCCCGGCCAGCTCCAGGGCCCGCGAGCGCGCCTGCCCGGCGGGCGGCATACCCAGGGCGCGGAGCACCGCGACCTCGGCCCGCCGTGCGGACAGCAGGGTCGCGGCGACGGCGGCGACGCCGGTCAGGGCGAGCAGCACGGCACCGGCCGAGGCCACCCAGAAGACGAGCCGGGCGGCGCTCGTGGCGTCGGTGACGGAGACGGTCCCGGGCCCGACGACCGCCCGCAGGTCCTCGCGCCCCTGCAGAGCCTCGAGGGCGCCGGCGATGGTCGCGGAGGGCGCCGGCCGGGCCCAGACCTGGGTCGGCCAGGTCAGGCTGCGCTGCTGCTGGGCCAGCACCTGTGACACGGCACCGGCGTCGGCCAGCGCGGCCGTCGGCCCCTGCTGGCCGGGCAGCCCGGGGACGACGGCGGCGACCCGGGCGGGCACCGTGGTGCCGACCACGCTCACCGTCATCGGGTCGCCGACCTCCAGTGCCGCGGCCGTCGCGGCCTGCGTGGAGAGCGCGACCGGGACCGCGCCCGCCGGGTCGGTCCCGGTCGAGCCGTCGGTCTCGGGGTCCGTGTCGGGGGCGGTGTCGGGGGCCAGGCCTGGGGTGAGGCCCTGGTAGCCGAGGCCGGGACCGATGAGGACCTCCTCGACCCCGAAGGCGTTCGGGAGCACCACCCGCCAGGTGGCGCCGTCGGTGTCCAGGGAGGGCGGCACCGCGACCGCGTTCGTCTCCAGGTCGAACGCCAGGTTGGGGCCCCGGTCGCCGACGAAGGAGGGGTCCGTCTCGACGACGGCCCGCAGCACCGGGTCCTGGACCGCCGCGGCCTCGGCCTCCAGGGGCGCCGCCGCCTCCGGGGTCGCCGCCTCCGGGCTGCCCCAGCCGGTGGCCCGGTCCAGCAGGTCAGCACCGTCCGCCCGCAGAGCCAGGTCCACGGTCAGGGTCGCGGTGGGCGGCAGGAAGGCACCGTCGGACGGGGTCTCGGTCGGCGCCGGCGGCGGGTCCACGGTCACCGCGAGCAGGGCGAACTCCCCCCGCTCGGGCAGCTCGAAGGTCACCGTGCCCTCCGTCGAGACCGGCGTCACGGTGACCTCGGACAGCGTGTCGCGGTCGTGGTCGAGCGTCGGCCCGTCGACGCTCACCGGCTCCCCGGTCACGGCGGTGGTCATCCCGGTGGTGGTCTCCTGCAGGGTGAGGGTCACCGTCACCTCGGCCGGGGCGGTGGCGGCCTCGACCTCCGCGTCCAGCTGCTGGCGTACCCGCTCCTCCAGCGACCCTGCGGGCAGCAGCCCTTCGGGGGGCTCCTCGTCCAGCTCGGCGTAGGCGGCGACGAGCGCTTCCTCGCGCTCCCGCTCGGTCTCGGCGAGGCCCTCCAGCCGGGCGACCTC
Source organism: Serinicoccus shuyuelongi (assembly GCF_045032955.1). Taxonomy (NCBI): domain Bacteria; kingdom Bacillati; phylum Actinomycetota; class Actinomycetes; order Micrococcales; family Ornithinimicrobiaceae; genus Serinicoccus; species Serinicoccus shuyuelongi. Next base: position 471,909 of record NZ_JBJFZU010000002.1, read on the forward strand.
CCACCGGTCCACGCTGCGCTCGACGCCCAGGTCCACGGTGAGCTGCTGCGTCCCGGCCGGTATGCCGACCGCCTCCTGCGCCACCGGCTCCCCGTCGGCGGTCATCACCTGGCCGAGGCCGGCCGGGACCAGGCCCTGCGGCTGCCCGGCGGGGACCGTGGCCACCGCGGTGAGGTCGTCGGTGTCTGCCAGGGTCAGCGGCACGGCGACGTCACCGACCCGGGCGTCGGGTTCGGCCCAGACCAGGGCGGACCGTCCGGTCCCGGGCAGCTCGGACAGGTCCGGGGGCGGTGCGGGCACCGCCCCCGGCGTGGTGGTGGCCGGGGGCCGGACCAGGTCCGCCCGCAGCGGTGCGCCCTCGCTGACGTCGGCCAGGTCGTCCCGCAGCTGGGCCGAGGTGCCGGCGTAGAGCCCGGCCAGGGTGGTCGAGCCCACGGCGAGGACGGTGAGGACGACGGGGACGGCATACACCTGGATGCGGCGGCTGACCTGCGCCGCGGCGAGGTGCGCACCGACCCGGCGGGAGGGTCGGGTGCCGACCTCGGCCACCCGGGCCAGCGGCCCGAGGAGGGCGGCCGCGACGACCGCCGCGGCCGCGAGCAGCAGCGCGGGGGCGGCACCGGCGACCAGGTCGGTGCCAAGGGTGCCGTCCGGTTGCCGGGTCAACGGGGAACCGGCCCGGCGCAGCTGCCACCAGCTCAGCGCGGCGGCGGCCAGCACCAGCGCCACGGTCGCCAGGGCGGTCGCGGCCCGGGCCCGGCCGGAAGCCAGGGCCACGGCGGTGCGGGCGGAGAGGCGGCGTACCTGGAGCGCGGAGACGGCCGCCAGGGCGAGCACGATCCCGAGCAGGGTGAGGGCCCCGGCGGACAGGACGCGCGCGCCGACGCCCTCGCTGCCGGGGACCGCCTGCAGCAGGGACCAGGCGCCCAGGGTGCCCAGGGTCGCGCCGACGAGGGCGACCGCGACCGACTCGCCGAGCCCGCTGAGCAGCACCTGGGCGCGGGTGGCTCCCCGGGCCACCAGCAGCTCGGCCTGCGCCTCCCGGGTGGTGGACAGCAGCCGCGCGAGCTGGGTCACGGCCAGCCCGGTGACCAGCACCAGCACCGAGAGGGGCACCACGCCCAGGGCCCGGGTGGTGGCCAGGTTCGTCGCGGCCTGCCCGGCGGTGGGGGCCAGGTCCCCCTCGACCTGGACGCCGCGGACGGTCAGGCCCTCGACGTCCCGCAGCTCGGAGCGCAGGGTCTGCGCGGCGGCGGCCAGCACTCCCAGGTCGTCCGGGGTGACCCGGGACGCGTCCGGGCGGACGGGCCACCGGACGAAGGGGTCCCCCACCTGGCTGACCAGGGTCTCGTCGACGACCAGCGGGCCGAGGTCGCCGTCCTCGAGCACACCGGTGCGGACCAGCTCGTCGCCGAACCAGAAGGCGTCCTGCGCGTCGACCGGCTGCCAGGTGGCGGTGACCTCGATCGCGACGGCGGCGTCGGCGCCGGTGTCCAGCGTCAGGACGTCGCCGACCTCGACGCCCCAGGCCTGGGCGGCGCCCACGTGCAGCGCTCCCGGGGGAGGGTTGCCGGACGTGGCGGCGGTAGCGGTGTCGGCGGTGGTGGTCGAGGCGGTGGGCCAGGTGCCCTCGACGACGGAGACCAGGCCGGTGGGCGCGGTGGCGCCCGGGGCCAGGTCCGGGCCACCGGTGAGCACCACGTCGCCCTCGAGCGGGGACCGACCGTCCTGGACCGGTCGGGGCTCGCTGGCCACGAGCCGCCCGATGCTGACCGGGGCCGGCGCGAAGGCGTCGGTGATGACCTCCCGGGCGAGCTCGTCCTGTCGCTGCGGGTCCGGGGCGAGCCGGGTCTGCACCTGCACCCCGCTCTCGGTCGGCTCCCCCTGGGTGAGCGCGTCCTGCGCCGCGGTGCTGGCGGCGGCCTGCGAGTACCCGAGGGTGCCCGCGATGATCGCGGTGGTGACGAGCACCAGGGACAGCAGCGTCACCAGCAGCCCCCACGAGGCCCGGGCGCGCGCCAGCACGAGCCCCGGCCACGACGTCATACCGAGCACCCTAGGCACACGACCGGGCGAGCGTCGTGTCCCGACCGGGCGAGCGTCGTGTTCCGACCGGGCGAGCGTCGTGTTCCGACCGGGCGAGCGTCGTGTCAGCCCTCCCGCTGGTCCACGATCCGACGGGCCTTGCCCACCGACCGCTCCACCCCGCCCTCGGCCAGCACCACGACCTGCGCGGTGGTGCCGATGGTGGCCTTCACCCGGTGCGCCAGCTCGGCGGCGAGCCGTTCCCGGTCGTCGCCGGCCAGCCCCGGCGTCCCCTCGACGTTGATCGTCAGCTGGTCCATCCGCCCCGGTCGGGTGAGGACGCACTGGAAGTGCGGGGCCAGCCCGGGCAGCGCCAGCACCAGCTCCTCGATCTGGGTGGGGAAGACGTTGACCCCCCGCACGATCATCAGGTCGTCGCTGCGCCCGGTGATCTTGGCGAGCCGGCGCATACCCGGTCGTGCCGTGCCGGGCAGGAGTCGGGTGAGGTCGCGGGTGCGGTAGCGCAGCACCGGCATCGCCTCCCGGGTGAGCGCGGTGAGGACGAGCTCGCCCTCCTGACCGTCCGGGACCGCCTCCTCGGTGATCGGGTCGATGATCTCCGGGTAGAAGTGGTCCTCCCAGAGCGTCAGACCGTCCTTGGTCTCCACGCACTCCTGGGCCACACCTGGCCCCATCATCTCGGAGAGCCCGAAGATGTCGGTCGCATGGATCCCCGTGGTCGACTCGATCTCGGCGCGCATCGCCTCGGTCCACGGCTCGGCGCCGAAGACCCCGATCTCCAACGACGTGTCGGCCGGGTCGATGCCCCGCTCGACGAGGTGGTCGACCAGGGACAGGAAGTAGGAGGGCGTCACCATGATGGCACGCGGCCCGAAGTCCTGGATGAGCTGGATCTGCTTCTCGGTCTGCCCGCCGCTCATCGGGACGACGGTGCAGCCGAGCCGTTCCGCGCCGTAGTGCGCGCCGAGCCCGCCGGTGAACAGGCCGTAGCCGTACGCCACGTGCACCAGGTCCCCGGGCCGGACCCCGGCGCCGCGCAGGGAGCGGGCCACCAGGTTCGCCCAGGTGTCGATGTCACCGGCGGTGTACCCGACCACGGTCGGGCGACCGGTCGTGCCGGAGCTGGCGTGCACCCTGACGCACTGCTCTCGTGGGACCGCGAACATCCCGAACGGGTAGTTCGCCCGCAGGTCTGCCTTGGTCGTCAGCGGCAGCAGCCGGATGTCGTCCAGGCTGCGCACGTCCTCCGGGTGCACCCCCAGCCCGTCCAGCCGGCGGCGGTAGTGCCCGACCCCGTCGTAGGCACGGCGCACGCAGTCGCGCAGGCGGCTGAGCTGGGTCGCTCGCAGCTCGTCGACCGACCACCTCTCGGCGTCGTCGAACAGGTCCGGTCGCGGGGTGATCTCGGGCAGCGGCGCCATGCCGAGAGGGTATGCCGCCTGCCGGGGGCTGTCAGCCGCTCACCCGGGCACTGGTGCCGGGCACGGCCCCGCTCAGGGGCGCAGCGCGCGGCTGCGCCCACGGAACTCGGCCACCACCGCGTTGTCGGTGGTGCGGCATAGCGTCACGTCCGTGATGCCGCTGCGGCCGTAGGTCACGCGCTCGCGGGCGGTGGCGACGATGACGTCGCCGAGGTTGCAGGGGAGGAGGAAGGTGATGTCACAGCTGGCCGCGACCGTGAGCCGCCCGGCGGCGTTGCAGGCCAGCGCGAAGGTGGAGTCGGCCAGGGTGAAGAGGAAGCCGCCATGGGCGATGTCGTGGCCGTTGACCATGGTGGCGGCGATCGTCATCCGCGTGCTGGCGTGCCCGAGCGGCTGGCCGTCGGTGTCCTCGACGTCGACGTCGAGCAGCTCGATGCCGAGCGCGGCGGAGGCGCGGTCCTGGTCCCACATCCGGCGGACGTGGCTCAGGTCGGCGCCTGCGTCGGCACCCGTGTCGGCGCTCACAGCGCGGCGCTGGGGCGGTACCGGCCCCCGGGGTAGAGGTGCGCGAGCTCCTCCAGCCGGCCCCGCACGGTGTCCGCGCCCAGCTCGGCGAGCCACTCGAAGGGCCCCTTCGGGTAGTTGGTGCCCAGCCGCATGGCGGTGTCGACGTCCTCGGCGCTCGCCTCGCCCCGGTGGACCAGGTCGACGCCCTCGTTGACGAGCATCGCGATGGTGCGTGCCACCGGGTCGGTCCGCAGCGGCCCGCCGACGAGCTCCCGGACCCGCGCCTCGTCCGGCGTCGCGTCGAGTGCGATGCCGTCGGCATACCGGAAGACGCCGCGACCTGACTTGCGGCCCAGCCGCCCGGCGGTGACCAGGTCCTGCTGCCAGGGCGTGGGTGCGTACCGGGGGTCCTGGTCGGTCTGCCGCCAGACCGACTCGCCGACGGCAAGGTTGACGTCCTGACCGATCAGGTCGGTCAGCTCGAAGGGACCCATCCGGAAGCCCGCACCGCGCAGCGCCGCGTCCACGGTGGCCGGGTCGGCCAGCCCTTCGGCGACCATCCGCTGGGCCTCACCGTAGAAGGGGCGCGCCACCCGGTTGACGATGAACCCCGGCGTGGAGGAGCACCGCACGGGTGCCTTGCCCCAGCGCCGCACCAGGTCGGCGGCGGCCTCCAGGACGGCGGTCTCGGACTGCTGCCCGCCGACCACCTCGACGAGCTTCATCACCGGGGGCGGGTTGAAGAAGTGCAGCCCGATGAGACGCCCCGGGTGGGCGAGGACGGGGGAGCGGCCGCCGTGCAGCGCGGCGTCGTGCCCGGTCGTCGCGGCCCCGGCGATGTCGTCGATCGAGAGCGAGGAGGTGTTCGTGGCGAGGACCGTGTCGGGCCGCTGCCCGCTCTCCAGCTGACGGAAGATGGCCCGCTTCACGTCCAGGTGCTCGACGACGGCCTCGACGACCAGCGGCACGGGTGGGAGGCCGGCGAGGTCGGACGTGGTCAGCGGGCTGATCCGCGCCAGCGTCGCCTCTGCGTCCTGTGCGCTGAGGCGCCCCTTGGCCACCAGCTTCTCCAGGGTGCTCCCCAGGCGTTGGTGGGCGGCCTCCGCCGCCCCCGGCTGCGCATCGACGAGCGTCACCGGGTGGCCTGCCCGAGCGGCGACCTGGGCGATGCCGCTGCCCATCGCGCCTGCCCCGATCACGGTCACCGGGGTCCGGGTCGGGTCGTCGGCCAGCAGGCTGCCGGACGGCAGGTCGGCGGCGCGCGGGTGCTGGTCGGGGTCGGTGTCGATCACCCCGCCATGGTGCCAGGAGCCCGGCTATGTGGGGCCACGGTGCGACCTGGGTACAGCCGAGCACGTCCGGGTCCGGCGCTGGGTCCGGCGCTGGGTCCGGCGCGGGGTTCGGTGTGCACGGCAGGCGTGGTTAGTCTGAGCGGCATGGCTGAGACGGCGACGACGCACGAGGCACACCCACTCCTGGAGACCCACCGCGAGCTGCTGGAGGAGGCCACCCGGGCCCTGCGCGAGCGCAGCTACTACAGCCGCTACCCCGAGTCGCCGAGCCCGCGCGTCTACGGCGAGAACGCACCGCAGGACGGGCAGCTGGCCCACGAGTCCGCGCTCAACTCCGACTTCGCCGGGCTGGCCGACCAGCCGGGCACCGGCCGCAGCGTCGGCTCGGAGAAGAGCCCGTACGGCCCCACCCTCGGGGTCCGCTACCCCGAGCTGGACGTCGATGCCGCGATGACCACCGCCCGTGCGGCGATCCCCGCCTGGCGCGACGCGGGCGCCGAGGTCCGGGCGGCCGTCAGTGCCGAGATCGTCGAGCGCATCAACGCGCGCTCGCACGAGATGGCGCACGCGGTGATGCACACCAGCGGGCAGCCCTTCGTCATGTCCTTCCAGGCCGGCGGGCCGCACGCGCAGGACCGCGCGTTGGAGGCGATCGTCGTCGCGCTCGAGGAGCAGCGCCGGGTCCCGGCCTCGGTGACCTGGGAGAAGCCGGCCAAGGGTGACCCGATCCGCATGCAGAAGGACTACCGGCTGGTGCCGCGCGGGGTGGCGCTGGTGATCGGCTGCAACACCTTCCCCACCTGGAACGCCTACCCGGGCATCTTCGCCTCGCTCGCCACCGGCAACGCGGTCGTCATCAAGCCGCACCCGCGGGCCGTGCTGCCGCTGGCGATCACCGCGCAGGTCGCCCGCGAGACCCTGGCCGAGGCCGGCTTCGACCCGGCCCTGGTCCAGGTGGCAGCCGAGGACGACGGCGGGACACTGGCCAAGGACCTCGCCCTGCACCCGGCCGTGAAGATCATCGACTACACCGGCGGCCCCGGCTTCGGCCACTGGCTGGAGACCGAGGCGGCGGGCGCCGGCAAGCTCGTCTACACCGAGAAGGCCGGACTCAACACCGTCGTCGTCGACTCGACCGACGACCTGCGCGGGATGCTCGGCAACCTCGCGTTCTCGTTCTCGCTCTACTCCGGCCAGATGTGCACCGCCCCGCAGAACGTCTACGTCCCGGCGACCGTCGTGACCGACGAGGGGGATCTCAGCGCAGAGGACTTCGCGGACCGCCTCGGGCAGGCGATCAGCCGGTTCACCGCCGACGACGCGAAGGCGGTCGAGATCCTCGGCGCCACCGTCAACGACGACGTGCGCAGCCGCGCCACCGACGTCCCCGCCCTCGCCCAGCGGCTCGGTGGCCGGGTCGTCCTCGACTCCCGCCCGGTCGCGCACCCCAGCTATCCCGACGCCGTGGTCCGCACCCCCGCCCTGATCGGGGTCGACGCCGCCGCGGAGGCGGCATACACCCAAGAGTGCTTCGGCCCGGTCGCGTTCGTGGTGCACACCACGGACACGGCCCAGTCGCTGGAGCGGTTCGCGCGGACCGTCGCCGAGCACGGTGGGATGACCGCCGCCGTCTACTCGACCGACGAGCAGGTGCTCGAGGACGCCCGGGACGCCGCGGCCGAGGCCGGGGTGGCGCTCTCGGAGAACCTCACCGGGACGATCTTCGTGAACCAGACGGCGGCCTTCTCCGACCTGCACGGCACCGGCGCCAACCCGGCCGCCAACGCTGCCTACTCCGACGCGGCCTTCGTGGCGAACCGGTTCCGCGTCATCACCAGCCGCCGGCACGTCTGAGCTCGGGTATGCCCTCCCCACCGGCATTCCCCGATTCCCCGGACGTCGAACCCGGGCGGCCCCGGCTCCGCTCGGAGCGGGACGGGGTCGTCTCGTTGACCGGCCTGGACACGTTGCCGCCGGACCTGGACGCTGCCGCGGCGGTGGTGAGCAGCCTGCTCGAGCGGGCCTTCGGCGAGGGCCAGCACCGGGTCGAGGCGGAGATCCGGGTGGACGACGCGGCCACCCGCCGGGCCCTGCAGCGGGCCGGGCTGCGGCCGGAGGGGACGGCGCGCGGCCGGCGGCTGGGGAGCGGCGGCATACCCGTCGACGTGCTGCGCCTGGCCCGGCTGGCGACCGACCCGGCACCCGGCGACCCGGGTGCCTTCCTCGGGATGCTCAACGCCACGCTGCCACGCAAGCGGGTGATCGCCCAGGGTGTCATCACCGACGACGAGGGTCGGTTGCTGCTCTGCGAGCTGACCTACAAGGACCACTGGGACCTGCCCGGCGGGGTGGTCGACCCCGAGGAGTCCCCGGCCCAGACCCTGGCGCGCGAGCTGCGGGAGGAGCTGGGCGTGGACCTGGAGGTGGGTGACCTACTGGCCGTCAACTGGCTGCCGGTCTACCGGCAGTGGGAGGACGCGATGCTGCTCGTCTTCGACGTCGGCCGGCACCCGGACCTCGCCGACCGCGCCCAGCTGCAGCCGACCGAGCTGCGCGGGCTGCACTGGGTCGCCGCCGACGACGTGGACGCGCACGTCGCGCCCTACGTCGCCCGGATGGTCAGGTCGCTCCAGCACCGCGAGCCGGGTGGCACGGTCGTCCTGGAGGACGGCTCACCCCGGCACGACGAGACGCTCTGACCGGCACGACGAGACGCTCGGTCGGGCAAGTGGAGACGCCCGGTCGGGGTGAGGGTCAGGCCTGGGGGAGCGGGGTCGCCAGGGCGGCGTCGAGGGCGATGGTGATCATGTCCGCGAAGGTCTGCTCGCGCTCGGTCGCGGTCGTCTCCTCGCCGGTGACGATGTGGTCGGAGACGGTGCACACGGCCAGCGCCTGCCGGCCGTGCTGGGCGGCCAGGGTGTAGATCTCCGCGGCTTCCATCTCGACGGCGACGACGCCGTACTCGACGACCTTGGCGGTCAGCTCGGGCCGGGAGTGGTAGAAGCTGTCCGAGGAGAAGACGGTCCCCACCAGGTGCGGTGCACCGGCGGACTCGGCCGCGGTGACGGCCGCCCGCAGCAGCCCGAAGTCGGCGGTCGCCGGGTAGTGGTAGCCCTGGAACCGGAGGCTGTTCATCGAGGAGTCGGTGGCGGCGGCCTGCGCGATGACCACGTCGCGCACCTTCAGCCGCTCGGTGAGCGCCCCGCAGGAGCCGACCCGGACGAGCTGCTGCACGTCGTACGACGCGATCAGCTCGTTGACGTAGATCGAGGCGGACGGCTGGCCCATCCCGGTGCCCTGCACGGAGACCCGCTCACCGCGGTAGGTGCCGGTGAAGCCGAGCATCCCGCGGACCTCGGAGTAGCACTGCGCGTCCTCCAGGAAGTTCTCGGCGATCCAGCGGGCCCGCAGCGGGTCGCCGGGCAGCAGGACACGGGGGGCGATCTGACCGGGCTCGGCCGCGATGTGGGTGCTCATCCGCACCAGTATGCCGCGCAGGTCCAACCGCCCGCCGCGCCCCCGACGACCCACCCGGTGGGGCCTGCCCGGCGTGTCTCATGGTTCTCTCCTCCGGAGGTGGTCGACTGCAGTGCGAGGACGAGGAGGTCACCATGTCGGCACCGGAGCCGCAGGACCGGACCGTGCGCGCGCTCACGCTCGTCCAGGAGGCGGAGCAGGCCTCGCCCGCCCTGCCGGTCGCCCGTCGTGACACGTGGTTCGTCTCCACCGGGAATGCCGCCCGGCGCCCGGGTATGCCGCCTGCCGCGGCGTCGCTCTACACGTCCGCCCTGCGGGGGTCCTGGGTCGGACTCCCGGTGCGATCGCACCGGGCCAGGGTCGCCGCCGACGCCGTCCTGCTGGCGAAGATCAGCCCGGCGCAGGGCATCAAGCTGCGCGCCGCCTACGCACGCCGGGGCCTCAGCCTGGCCGTCCAGCCCCGGGCCGCGGCGCGTCGGATCGACAACGCCGTGCGTGCCCACGAGGTGGTGGCCGCCGTCGACCCCACCCTGATGCCCGCCCTGCGGGACCATGGGCGGCTGCCGGGTGGGGCGGCATACCTGGTGGAGGACTGGACCCAGGGGGTCCCGCTGCCCGGGACCCGCACCGTGCACCTGGCCGCGCCCGAGCTGCTCGAGCGGCTCGGCGCCGTGCACCGGAGCTTCGGCATCACCGAGGTCGCCCTGGGTGAGCACTGGGGGGAGACGTTCGCGGAGCGGTGGACGGACACCGGGGCCACCGGCATCGTGCCGGAGTCCGCGCACGCCCGGGTCGCGGACCTGCTGCAGGACCCCACCAGGACGCTCGCCCGGTCCTGGTGCCACGGGGACCTGGTCATGTCCAACATGCTGCGGGTGGGGGACCGGCACACCCTCGTGGACTGGGAGCACTCCGGGCCGGCGCCGGTGATGAGCGACGTCGTCAAGCTGCACCTGTACTCGGTCGAGCCGGAGCGGACGGTGCGGGACGTGCTGGCGGTCTGGGCAGACCTGCCCGGCGGGTTCACCCCCGCCGAGCAGCTCGTGCTCTCGCACGCCCGGTCGATCAGCGCGTACCCGACCCGGCGGGTCGTGACCGAGGCGCAGGGCCGCGGCCAGATCTACGAGCGCCAGGTGCGGCGCCAGGTCGAGCGGTTGCAGCAGGTGCTCGACCTGAGCTGAGCACCCTGCCCGGGTACCGTCGAGGGATGCGACGCTCCCGAGTCCTGCTGGCCACCGGCGCCGCCCTGGCCCTCGCCGCCTGCACGGGTGGGTCGGACCCCGACCCCGCGCAGGACCCCGCCGGCTCGTCCGCGTCAGCACCGGCTGCGGCCGACGAGGGCGCTGACGACGAGGAGCCGGCCACGACGCCGCAGGCCCCCACCGACGACGCCGAGGACGCCACGACGCAGGACACGGGCGACACGCCGTCGGCAGCGGCCACGATCCCGGCCCTGGACGTGGAGGTGGTGATGGAGGGCCTCGACATCCCTTGGGACGTCCAGCCGCTGCCGGAGGGCATGGTGCTGGTCACCGAGCGCGGCGGACGGCTGCTGGCGCACGAGGACGGGCAGACCCGCGAGGTGGCCCTCGACATCCCGGACCTCTTCGTCGGCTCGGAGTCCGGGCTGATGGGGATGGCGCTCTCCCCGGACGTGGCCCAGGACGGCACGATCTACCTGTGCCACGCCACCGCCGAGGGCGGCGCCCCGGCGGACCTCCGGGTCACCCGCTGGGTGCTGGACGAGGAGGTGAGCACCGCCGAGATGGACGGGGTGGTGGTGGCCGACCTGCCGATCACCTCCGGCCGGCACGGGGGCTGCCGCCTGCTGCTGCACGAGGACGTCCTCTACGTCGGCACCGGGGACGCCGCCGACGAGGAGAACCCGCAGTCCCTGGACTCCCTCGGGGGCAAGGTGCTCGCCCTCGACCCCGACGGCGGCCCGGTCGCCGAGGCGCCCTTCGTCGACGGGGACCCGCGGATCCTCACCTACGGTCACCGCAACGTGCAGGGCCTGGCCGTGCAGCCCGGTAGCGGGGACGCCACCGTCTGGTCGGTCGAGCACGGCTCGGACCGTGACGACGAGGTGAACGTGCTGGAGCCCGGGGCCAACTACGGGTGGGACCCGGGTCCGGGCTACGACGAGTCCGTCCCGATGACCGACCTGGAGGCCTTCCCGGACGCGGTCGAGGCGGCCTGGAGCAGCGGTGAGCCGACCCACGCCACCAGCGGCGCGGTGTTCCTCGAGGGCGAGCAGTGGGGCGCCTGGGACGGCGGGCTCGCGGTCGCCGAGCTCCGCGGCACCGGGGTCACGGTCTTCACGGTCGACGGGGAGCAGGTCACCGACGAGCAGCGGATGGCGGAGCTGGACGGCAGCCACGGTCGGCTGCGTTCGCTCACCCTGGACGCCGACGGGGCCCTGTGGGTGACCACCTCGAACGGCGGCACCGACCAGGTCCTGAAGGTCACCCCCCAGGGGTGAGGGCGGCCTCGATCCGGTCGGCGGCCCGCTGCGGACCCCGCTCCGCCCGCACCCGCTCGCCCACGGTCGCCGCGCGCTGCACCACCGCGGGGTCGGCAGCCTCCTCGAAGGCCGCGCGCAGCCGGTCGACCGACGCGACCGCCACCGGCACCGGTGCGGCCGCCACCCCGATCTCGTGCACCCGCCGCGCGAAGAACGGCTGGTCCAGCGCGAAGGGCACCACCACCTGGGGCACCCCTGCGCGTAGCGCCTGCGCGGTGGTCCCGGCGCCCCCGTGGTGCGCCACCGCCGCCATCCGGGGGAACAGCACGTCGTGCGGTGCCTGGTCCAGGAAGTGCACCCGCTCGTCGTCCTCCTCGGCCAGCCCGGTGCCGCGCAGGGCCACCACCCGGTGTCCCGCGGCCAGCGCCCCGTGCACGGTATGCCGCAGCGCGGCCCGGGTGACGTCCAGGCTCTGGCTGCCGAAGCCGGCATACACCGGGGGCGGACCCGCGGCCAGGAAGTCCTCCAGCCCACGGTCCAGCTCGGTGCCGGGCGGTGACTCCAGGAAGGGGTAGCCGGTGGTGCGGACCCGACGTCCGCTCACCCGGCGCTCGGTGATGACCTCCGCGGTGTGCGCCACGAAGGTGGGCAGCGCCACCGCGCTGCGCAGGGCGCGGACCGGCCCCGGGCGCGGGACACCCATTCCCACCAGCGCGGAGACCACCGGTGCGGTGACCGCCGCGGCCGGGCGCAGGCTGCGCAGTCCGGCCACGAGGTTGCGCCAGGACCGTCCCGGCCGGACGGCGAACATGCTGGCGTCGCCCCAGCGCGAGGGCAGGGCCGGCACGAAGAGCATGAGGACGTGCGGGCGCGGGTCGGCGGCGTCCATCTGCAGCACCATGCCCAGGGTGAGCGCGGTCGCGACGACGGCGTCGTAGCGCGGCCACAGCCCGACGATGGCCCGGGCCAGCTCCGGTGCCATCGCCTCGGCCTGCCGCTGCAGGGCGGTCAGCTGACCGGGCACCCCGGTGCCGGCCATCGCGGCCGAGACGTCCCCGGCCCGGTAGATCGCCATCGCGTCGACCTCGACCTCCTCGACGGTGACGCCCTGACCGGTCAGCCACGGGACGAAGTCGGTGGACGCGCTCACCGCCACCTGGTGGCCGCGGCGCTCCAGCTCCCGGGCGACCGGGATGATCGGCTGGTAGTCGCCGCGGCTCCCGCCGGCCAGGATGACGATGCGCATACCCCCAGTGTGGACGGGGGCGCACCAGGCCGCACCGTCGGCGATCACCTGGGGGCGGAGGACACCACCCGCCCGCCCGCGTCGCCCGCGCCCGGTCCCAGCTCGACCAGGTGGTCGGCGGTGGCGACCGCGACCGGGTCGTGCTCGGCCAGCAGCACGGTATGCCCGCCGTCGGCGAGGGCGTGCAGCTGCGCCAGCAGCCGGTGCACGTCGGCCGGGTGCAGCCCGGTGGTCGGCTCGTCGAAGAGGTAGAGCGTCGCGCTGCGCCGCTGCTTCTGCAGCTCGGTGGCCAGCTTGATCCGCTGGGCCTCGCCGCCGGAGAGCTCGGTGGCCGGCTGCCCCAGGGTGAGGTAGCCCAGGCCGAGGGCGTCCAGCGCCGCCAGCGCCCGGGCCGCCGGGGGGATCCCGTCCAGGGCCTCCCGGGCCTCGCGCACCGTCATCGCCAGCAGGTCGGCGACGGTATGCCCGTGCCAGGTCACGGCCAGGCTCTCCTCCGCGAACCGGGCGCCGCGGCAGCGGGGGCAGGGGGCGTACGCCCCGGGCAGGAAGAGCAGCTCGATCGCGACCGCGCCCTCCCCGGTGCACTCTGGGCACTGCCCGGCGGTGGTGTTGAAGCTGAACCGTCCCGGGCCGAACCGGATGGCCTTGGCCTCCGGGGTCGCCGCGAACGCCTTGCGGACCGCGTCCCACAGGCCGGTGTAGGTCGCCAGGGTCGAGCGGGGGGTGCGCCCGATCGGGCGCTGGGTGATCCGGACCACCCGGCGCGGCGCCCCGGTGCCGCTGGTGCCGACCTGGCCGAGGGCAGTCACGTCCGCGTCCTCGCCCTCGTCCTCGTTCTCCTCGTCCGCGGCGTCGGGCAGGTCCTCCACCGTCGCCAGCCGGGCCCCGACCACGTCGTGCACGGCGTCCAGCAGGCTGGTCTTGCCCGACCCGGAGATGCCGTTCACCACGGTCACCACCCCGAGCGGCAGGTCCAGGTCGAGCCCGCGCACGGTGTGCCGGTGCAGCCCGCGCAGGGCCAGGGTGCCCGTCGGGGGACGCGGCCCGGTCCGCTCCCCGAGCACCAGGGCGGGGTGCACCGGCTCGTCCAGGAAGGCGGCGGTGGGGGAGGCCGGGGTCGCGGCCAGCTCGCTGACCGGGCCGCTGCACAGCAGCTCACCGCCCTCGCGGCCGGCGCCGGGACCCACGTCCACCACCCAGTCGCAGCGGCGGACCACGGCCATGTCGTGCTCGACCACGACGACCGTGTTGCCCGCCTCGACCAGGGCGCGCAGCAGCGCCACCAGCTGGTCGACATCGCGGGGGTGCAGCCCGGCCGAGGGCTCGTCCAGGACGTAGACGACCCCGAACAGGCCGGAGCGCAGCGCGGTGGCCAGCCGCAGCCGTTGCAGCTCGCCGGCCGAGACCCCGGTCGCCGGCCGACCCAGCGAGAGGTGCCCCAGGCCGAGGTCCTCCAGCAGCTCCAGCCGGCCGACCAGGTCCTCGAGCAGCACCCGCTCCGCCTGGGCGGCGGCCTGTCCCGTGGAGGCGGTCCCGGTCCCGTGCTCGTCGTCGACCCGCCGTCGCCGTTCCTGGAGCCGGCGCAGCAGCTCCTCGACCGGCAGCGCCGCCGCCTCGTCGATCGCCAGACCGCCCCAGCGCACGGCCAGCGCGTCGGGCCGCAGCCGGCGACCCTCGCAGGTGGGGCACGAGGACGTCTGTACGAAGCGCAGCATCCGGCGCCGGGCGGTCGCGCTGCGGCTCTCGGCCAGGGTGCGCCGCACGTAGCGCGCAGCCGAGCTGAACGTGCCCTGGTACGGCCGGTTGATCCGGTCCGCGTCCCGGGTCGGCACCACCGTGACCACCGGCTGCTCGTCGGTGAAGAGGATCCACCGGCGGGTCTCGGCGGACAGCTCCCGCCAGGGGGCGTCGATGTCGTGCCCGAGGGTGGCGACGATGTCGCGGTAGTTCTTGCCCAGCCAGGCCCCGGGCCAGGCGGCGATCGCGCCCTCGGCGATCGAGAGCGACGGGTCGGGCACCATCGAGTCCTCGGTCGGCTCGTGCACCACCGCGACACCGCCGCAGCCCGGGCAGGCACCGACCGCGGTGTTCGCGGAGAAGTGGTCGGAGTCCAGCCGCGGTGCACCCGCCGGGTAGTCACCGCAGCGTGACCACAGCATCCGCAGCGTGGATCCGGTGGTGGTCACGGTGCCCACGGTGGAGCGGGCCCCCGCACCGCCGCGCCCCTGCTCCAGCGCGACGGTCGGTGGAAGCCCCCGCACGTCCCGCACCTGCGGGTCGACGGCGGTGTGCAGCAGCCGCCGCGCGTAGGGGGCGACGGAGTCGAGGTAGCGGCGCTGGCTCTCGCCGTGGATGGTGCCGAAGGCCAGGCTGGACTTGCCCGAGCCGGACACCCCGGTCACCGCGACCAGCGCGTCCCGCGGCAGGTCCACGTCGACGTCGCGCAGGTTGTGCAGGCGTGCCCCGCGGACCTCGATCAGACCGTTCATGCCGGTCACGGTATGCCGCGTCACCCGCGACCGTCACGCCCCGGTCCGCTGCCGGGTGCCTCGTCGGACCCGTCGTCCGGTCCTTCGTCCCGCGCGGCGGGCCCCCGCCCCCACAGCTCGATCAGCCGCGGGGTGAGCCCGAGGGTGGTGACGTCGGAGGAGGTCTCGATGCCGGCCCGCCGGAAGGCGGTGAGCACGGCCCGGATCACGTCGTCCCGGGCCTCCTTGGTCTCCAGCTGGCGGGCGCCGGACCAGAAGCGCAGCTCCAGCTCCACCGCCCGGGTGCCCACCGCGGTGAACAGGGCCTGCGGCGGCGGGTCCTCCAGCACGGCCGTCAGCTCGCGCATCGCCAGCACGGCCACCGAGCGGACCTCGTCCAGGTCGTTGTCGTCGGCGATCTCCACGGTGATCGCGCTGCGGACCTGCTCGAACCCGGTCTGCACGACGACCGGGTTCGAGTGCAGGGTCCCGTTGGGGATCAGGACGAGGCGCCCGTCGAAGGTGCGGATCGA
Source organism: Serinicoccus shuyuelongi (assembly GCF_045032955.1). NCBI lineage: Bacteria > Bacillati > Actinomycetota > Actinomycetes > Micrococcales > Ornithinimicrobiaceae > Serinicoccus > Serinicoccus shuyuelongi. The sequence continues at coordinate 487,363 of NZ_JBJFZU010000002.1, forward strand.
CGTCGAGCTGAGCCCCATCTGCACGACCGTCCCCGCGTGGTCCAGGACGGCGATCTGGTCGCCGACGCCGAACCTGCCCCGGCCGAGGATGACGATCCCGGCGAACATGTTGCCCAGCACCGTCTGGAAGGCGATGCCCGCGGCGATCGAGATGATGCCGACCCCGCCGAGGATGTTCACCGGCCGCACGCTGGGGAAGAGGACCGTCAGGGCGGCACCGACGCCCAGCGCGACGACCAGCATCCCGGCCAGCCGGCCGAACACCCTGGCCGACTCGGCGCTGCGTCCGCGCCACCCCAGGATCCCGCTCACGGCCAGCCGGGTCAGCTGCCCGAGGATCACCGCGCCCAGCAGCACCACGCAGGCCAGCCCGAGACCGGTCCAGGTCACGTCCGGCAGCACCAGGGCGTCACCGGGTGAGGCCGCCGGCCAGGCGGCTGCGGCGCTCATGCCCCGCCCCCGCCGGGCATCCGCTCCACCTCGGCGGCGGCCTCCCGGGCCAGGCGTCCGGCGACCTGCCCCCAGTGGTCCAGCACGGGGGCATACCCCGGCAACGCCACCGGGCGCAGGGCATCGATGACGTCGCCCACCTGGCGGGGCACCTGCAGCGACTCCTCGGCGTAGTGCAGCAGCTCCTCGAGCGACAGGTCGACGAGCTCGCTCACCCGCTGCGGACGGTGCACCAGCCGGACCTGCCCCTCGTGCTCGAGGACGCTGGGCAGGTCCCGGCGGGTGATGAGCAGCCGGAGGATGCGGTGGATCTCGTCGGTGACCTGGCTGGCGGTCGTCGGGTCGTTGATGCCGGGGCTGAGGGCTCGTTCGCCGATGTCCACCAGCTTGCGCACGCCCAGGGCCGGGTCCTGGTTGAAGACCCGGTCCTGCTCCACCACGACGCACCTGCGCACCGCGTCGAGGTCGTGACGACGGGCCAGCTCGGCGTGCGTCCCGTCACCGGTCGGGTCGGCCGCGTCGGCGCCCAGCACGAGCACCCGCTGCGGCAGCGGCAGCCCGAAGATCCGCAGCGCGGGCGTGCCCTCGGTGACGAACCGGCCGACCGGCAGCAGCACCTCGACCACGGCGTCGTGCTCGACCGCCCAGTCGACCAGGCGCCGGTGGGCCACCTCGACCACGTAGCCGTGCTCCTGCGCCTCCAGCACCAGCTGCGGCTCCGCGGGCGCGGGGTCCCAGGCCGGCTGAGGGCGCAGCGCGGCCGGTTCGTCGGCGGCCGGGAAGTAGCGGTCGACCACGTCCACCGTGGAGTCGCCCAGGTGGGACACGATCGAGGACACCTGGATCGAGGTGGTGATGTGCTGGATGAAGGCGAGGAAGGTGCCGACGCTGGCCAGCACCAGCAGGAAGCCCACGGTGACCGAGATCTGCGGGACGAAGGACTCCTCGCCGGAGGCGCCCTGCACCGAGCGCAGCACCGTCAGGGCGTAGGTGAAGGTCGCCGCGAAGATGCCCAGGGTGGCCTGGGTGATCCGGCTCGAGAGGAAGTCGGTGAGCACCCGCGGGCTGAACTGGCTGCTCGCGAGCTGGATCACGACCATCGTGATCGAGAAGACGAGCCCGGTCACCGAGATCATCGCGCCGGCGATCGTGCTGAGCATCCCGCGCGCGCCGTCCGCGCCGCCCTGGAAGACGAACGGCAGGTGCTCGTCGACGGTCTGCTCCCACTCCGGCAGCAGCACCCCGACGACGGTGGCGACCAGCACGAAGGTCATCGGCAGCACCCAGAACGGCCGCCAGAGGCGGGTCCACCGGGTGGTGCGCCGCACCTGCGGCAGCACCCCGACGTCGTCGACGCTCTCGCCCGAGGAGGAGGCCCCGCTCACGCCGGACCACCGGTGCGTGCCTGCGGGTCGGCGGACCGGTCCGTCGCGCGACCGGGCAGCGCGCCTCGGTCCATCCGGGTCAGCAGCCGCAGCTGCGCCCGGCGCTCGGCGGCGAAGGTGCGCCGGGGCGAGGAGGTCCAGGTCCGGGTGAAGAGGGCCTTGGCCCTGCCCACCGCCTCCCGGTCGTGCTGCACCATCCCGGCGACCAGCTCCAGGGCTGCTGCCCGCGGGTCGTCCGCGACCCGGGTGGCCAGTCCGAGCTCGTGGGCCTGCGCACCGGTGACGGTGCGGGCGCTCATCGTCAGCTCCTTGGCGACGTCGGCGCCGACCAGCTCGACCAGGGCCCGCACCCCGGCCATGTCCGGGACCAGCCCCCAGCGGACCTCGCGGACCGACCAGGCGGCGTCCGCCGTGGTGGTCCGGAAGTCCGCCCCCAGCGCCAGCTGGATCCCCGCCCCGAGGCAGTGCCCGTGCACGACGGCGACCACCGGCACCGGCACCCGGCGCCAGGCCCAGCAGGCCTCCTGGAAGACGTTGGTTCCCCACCAGGGCCGCGGCAGGAACCGGCCGGCGATGGCGGCGGGTTCGCGCAGCGCGGCACGCAGGTCCAGGCCGGCGCAGAAGGCGTCGCCCGCCCCGCTGAGCAGCACCGCCCGCACCGTGCTGTCGCGGCGCAGGGTATGCGCGGTCCGGACCAGGTCGTCCAGCATCGGCAGCGTCATCGCGTTGAGCTTCTCCGGCCGCTGCAGCACCACCTCGACCACCCCGTCGGTGTCGCCGGCGCGGCGGACCAGGACGTGCTCGGTGCTGCGGGGCAGGGGTGAGGGGGAGGGCATACCCCGAGCATCGCAGAGGTATGCCGCAGCTCCCTCCGCGCACGTCCTCCCCACATCCTCCCCCGGACTCCCGGACATGAGCGAGGCGCCCACCGGATCCGGTGGGCGCCTCGCTCATGTCCGGGAGCGGGTGGCTCAGCTCTCGAGCGCCGCGTCCAGGCGGATCTCGACGCCGGTCAGGGCCTTGCTGACCGGGCAGCCGGCCTTGGCCTCCTCGGCAGCCTTGACGAAGGCGGCCTCGTCCAGGCCGTCGACCTCGCCGCGCACGGTCAAAGTGATCCCGGTGAGGCGGAAGCCGCCGGCCGGGTCCTCGCCGAGGGAGACGTCGGCGCTCACGTCGAGGGCCTGCGGGGTGCCGCCGGCGGCCGCGATGAGCGCGGACAGCTGCATGGCGTAGCAGGAGGAGTGCGCGGCGGCGATGAGCTCCTCGGGGGAGGTCGTGCCGTCGGCGTCCTCGGCGGAGCGCTTCGGGAAGGACACGTCGTAGGTGCCGACCTTGGAGCTGGCGAGCTCGACCTTGCCGGAGCCGTCCTGCAGGGTGCCGGTCCAGGCGGTGCGTGCGGTGCGAGTGGGCACGTGAGGTCCTTTCGAGAGGAAGTACGGTCCCCGGTGACAACGAGGGGCGCCACGGCAGCATTCCGGCGCCCGTTCTGCCACGATGGCGACGGTCGGTGTCCCGCCGGCCGACGGCCCGAGCACGGAGGACGCACATGCTGGCGGTGACGATGGTGACGATCGACTGCGAGGACCCGAAGGCGCTCGCCGAGTTCTGGACCCAGGCCCTGCAGACCGAGGTGGTCGCGGACCTGGAGGGCTACCTGGTGCTCGGGGGCAGCCCGGCGTTGGCCCTGCAGCAGGTCGAGGACCCGACCCCGGGCAAGAACCGCCTGCACATGGACCTGAGCGGCGGCGTGCGCACGGAGGAGGTCGCCCGGCTGGTCGAGCTCGGCGCGGAGGTGGTCCGCAACCACGACGTCGAGGGTTTCGCCTGGACGGTCCTGCAGGACCCCGCGGGCAACGAGTTCTGCGTCAGCGACCCGCACGGCGAGAACGACTGAGAGCGTTCAGCGCAGCCCGCTGCTCGCGAACCCCTGGACGAACCAGCGCTGGGCGACCAGGAAGACGACCACCATCGGCGCCACCGTGATCAGCGCGAACGCCATCGTTCCCCCGTAGTCGGCGCCGAACTGGCCCTGCAGGTAGAGCAGCCCGATCGGCAGCGTGTAGAGCTCGTTCTCGCGCAGCGCGATCAACGGCCAGGCGAAGTCGTTCCAGGTCTGCAGCAGGCTCATGAAGAAGAGCACCGCGATCAGCGGCCGGGACAGCGGCAGCACGATCCGCAGGAAGATCTGCCGGTGCCCGGCCCCGTCGATGCGGGCCGCCTCGATCAGCTCGCGGGGGATGCCGAGCATGAACTGGCGCGCCAGGAAGACCCCGAAGGCGGAGGCCGCGGTGGGCAGGATCACCGCCCAGTAGCTGCCGTACAGCCCGAGGTCGGTGACCAGCCGGAACAGCGCCACCATGATGACCTGCACCGGCAGCATCAGGGTGGACAGCGCCAGCAGCAGCAGCACCCCGGACCCGCGGAAGCGCAGGTGGGCGAAGGCATACCCGGCGAGCAGGTTGATGCTCACGATGATCAGCGAGGTCACCAGGGCGATCGCCACCGAGTTGCCGAACCAGGTGAGCACCGGGAAGGAGTCCAGAACCCGCTCGAAGTTCTCGGTCGTCACCTCCCGCGGCCACAGCCGCATCTGGCCGCCGAGCAGCTCGGAGCGGGTGGAGAGGGCGACGGCGACCATCCAGTACAGCGGGAACAGGATGACGAGCGCGGCCAGCAGCGCGCCGACCAGCCGGAGCGACGCACCGAGGCGTCGGCGACGGCGGGCCGCGCGCAGGGCGGGGGAGGGGGTCGGGGCGAGGGTGCTCACTCGGTGGCCTCCCGGAGCCGGTTGCGTCGCCACTGCAGAGCGGTGAACGCGAGCGTGGCCAGCAGCAGCACGACGCCGATGGCGGCGGCATACCCCTGGTCGCGGATGACGAAGCCGGTGTCGTAGGCATAGGTCACCAGCACCGTAGTGGCGTTCTGCGGTCCACCCCCGGTCATCACGAAGACGATGTCGAAGACCTGGAAGGAGTAGATGACGTTGAGCACCAGCAGGAAGAAGGACTGCGGCCGCAGCGCCGGGATCGTCACGTGCCGCAGCCGCTGGAAGCCGTTCGCACCGTCCAGGCGGGCGGCCTCGTAGAGCTCGGGGGCGACGCCCTGCAGCCCCGCCAGGTAGATCAGCATGTTGAACCCGACCCGCCACCACAGGGTCATCAGCACGATCGAGCCGAAGGCCGCCGGTCCGCTGGTCTGCCAGTCGATGCCGGGGAGCCCGAGGGCGGTGATGCTCTTGTCCAGGATGCCGCTGTTCTGGTCGAAGATCAGCACCCCCATCAGCGCGGTGGCCACGCCGGAGATCGCCATCGGCAGGATGAGCACGGAGCGGAACACCCCGCGGGCCGGCAGCGCCGAGTTGAGCAGCACCGCCAGCCCGAGCCCGCCCAGCATGGACAGCGGGGTGACGACGGCGGTGAAGAGCAGGGTGTTGAGGGTGGCGCGCCAGAAGGTGCCGTCACCGAACAGCCTCAGGTAGTTGTCCAGACCGACCAGGACCCCGTCGCCGAAGCCGTCGGTCTCCTGCAGGCTGATCCAGAAGGCTCCTCCCAGCGGGAGGAAGACGAAGAGCCCGAGCAGCGCCAGGGTGGGCCCGGCGAAGAGGTATGCCGCGACCGTCTCCCCGCGGGGCCCCCGCCGCCGGGTCGGCCGGTCGTCGGCCGTCGCGGTGCGGCTCACCCGACCGCCGAGGCGATGCCCTCGTCCATCGCCCGCACGGTCTCGTCGGCGTCGCGCTCACCGACGAAGGAGGCCTCGAGCTCCTCCTGGAGCACCGCGATGATCGCGGACATGTCCGGGGAGGCGACCTGGCCGGAGTCCTCGGGGAGCACGCTGCCGGCCTGCTCGATGAAGACCGTGGACAGCTCGGGACGGACCGCGAACTCGATGCCCTCCTCGACCAGGTCGGCGCGGGTGGGCAGCAACGACGCGCCGGCGCAGAACTCGCGCATCGGGTCGGCGTTGGTGACGAAGTCGAGGAATGCCGCGGCCAGCTCGGGCTGCTCGGTCTGCGAGGTGGCGACCAGGGCGTTGCCGCCGAAGTCGCTGGCGGAGCGGACGTCCCGCGGCGGGTAGGTGGCGGCCCACTCGCCCTCGAAGGTGCTCTCGGCGTCCGGGATGAGGAAGGCGCCGGCGAAGACCATCGGCACGGTCTGGGCGAACCAGCTGTCCGCGGCGTAGGTGGAGGAGCGGATCGAGTTGGTGGGCGGCACCCAGCCCTCGCGGAAGAAGCTGGTGGTGAACTCCACCGCCTTCCGGGCGGCGTCCGAGTCGATGGCCGAGGCGCTCAGGTCCTCGGTGAGGAAGCGGCCGTCGGCCTCGAAGAGCCAGGTCAGCCACCGGGTCACGCCGTTGCCCTGCCAGTTGTAGGCGAACGGGTACTGGTCCTGCGGCAGCGACTCCCGCAGCCGGGCGGCCACGTCGGCGAACTCCTCCCAGGTCCAGGCCTCGTCGATGCTCTGCGGGACCTCGATGCCGGCGTCGGCCATCGCCGCCACGTCGTAGAGGATCGCCGTGGTGTCCGTGTGGTGCGGAACCCCGAACGGGGACCCCTCGCTCTGCACCGCGGCCCAGGCCTGCGGGGTGAACCGGTCGCCGAAGCCGTCGGGCAGGTGGCTGCCCAGGTCGAGGAGCTGACCGCGCCCGGCGTAGCTGCCGAAGGTGTAGTAGGGCACCCGGAAGATGTCCGGCGGGGTGTTGGCCTGCAGCTGGGCGTCGATGTTGGTGAACATCTGGTCGTAGGGGACGGCGTTGAGGTTGACGGTGACGCCCTCGTTGGCTGCCTCGAAGGCGGTGATCGCGGCCCGGAAACCGGCCAGCTCGGCATCGGTGCCCCAGGTGGTGAAGTCCAGGGTGCCCTCGGCGGCCGCCCCGCCGCCGCCGGACCCGCCCTGGGTGGAGAAGCCTCCGCAGCCGCTGAGGGCGACCGGGGCGGCGACCGCGCCCATCGCGGTGAGGAAGTGACGTCTGCTCAGGCTCATCGGGATCTCCAGGGGGTGAGGGAGCACCTCAGCCCCAGGGCAGGTGCGTCGTCGTACAACTTCTGTCAAAGGTTACGACCGCCATGGTGGGTGCGCAGGTCGAACGCGGCGGCGGCCTACCCTGGTGGGGTGAGCGACGACAGCACCCCCCTGGTCCTGCTGCACGGTGTCGGTCAGGCGCCGATGGCCTGGGAGGACGTCGTGGTCTCCCTCTACGGCAGCCGGCCGCTGCTCACCCCCTGGGTGCCGGGACTGAAGCCGACCGAGACGCAGCTGCTGCCGCTGGAGCAGGGCGCCGCGGCGCTGGACCAGCAGCTGATGCTCGAGGGGATGCAGCAGGTGGACGTCTGCGGACTGTCCTACGGGGCCATGGTCGCGACCCGGCTGGCCGCCGACTTCCCGGAGCGGGTGCGCCGGCTGGTGCTCATCGCCGGGCAGGTGCGGCCCCCCAAGCTGGCCCTGCGGGCGCAGTCCGCGGCGCTGAAGATCGTCCCGGCCTCGCGGCTGGCGGACTCCGGGGTGTCCAAGGAACGGCTGCTGCTGGCGCTGGAGCAGGCGCGGGCCATCGACCTCAGCGACGTCCTGGCCAGGGTGCAGGTGCCGACCCTGGTGCTCGTCGGCGCCAAGGACAAGGCCAACCAGCCGGGCGCCCGCGCGCTGGCCCAGGGCATACCCTCGGCGCGGCTGCAGATCGTCGAGGGGGCCGGGCACGCGCTGAACGTGGACGCCCCGGCGGCGCTCGTCGACCTCCTGCGCACCTTCCTCGACTGACCCCACCCCCACTCTTCCCTCCCCTCCGCCCACCCCCGACCGGGCGAGCGTTCTGTTCCGACCCGGCGAGCGTTGTGTTCCGACCGGGCGAGCGTTGTGTTCCGACCGGGCGAGCGTTGTGTCGCCTCAGCCGACCCCGAGGAACTCCCGGATCGCGGGCATCTCCCGCCGCGCCTGCTCCAGACCGAGTTCGTGCGCGGCCCGCAACCTGCCCACGTCGCGCTCGCCGTTGCCGACCGGCATCCGCTCCGGCACGAAGAGGTATGCCGAACCCTGCGTCTCCAGCTCCCACAGCTCCTCCCGCACCGCGTTGTACCGGGCCGGCCTCGCCGCCAACGCCTCCGGGACCGCGGGGAAGCGCCTGAAGTGGCGGCGCAGGTACCAGTCCCCACGCTGCGCGGCCTTGCGGTATGCCCGTTCCTGGGTGAGCACGACCAGAAACCGGCGGTAGCCGTCCGCCCTGGCCGCGTCCAGCGGGATGCCGGCGGAGCTGCCCAGCGCCCCGTCGACATACGTCCGCCCGTCCACCTGGACCGGCGGCATCACCACCGGCATCGTCGAGGAGGCGCGCACCCTGACCATCAAGGAGTGCAGGTCGGGTAGGTTCTCGCGGCCCCAGTACACCTGCTCGCCGCTGAGCGCGTCGAACGCCCCGATCCGCACCTGCGCAGGGTCGGCGGCGAAGGTGCCCCAGTCGAAGGGCAGCGCCTGCCCCGGCAGCGAGGTCTCCTCGTAGATGTACCGGGCGTTGAACAGGCCCTGGCCCCGTGCGAAGGTGCGCCAGTCGCCGAACCGCGGGTCGGCCGCGAAGTCGGTGAACGAGTGCCGCGCCCGCCACGGGTCGTGGGAGACGTAGTTGCACGTGTTGCTGGCGCCCGCCGAGATGCCGCCCACCCACGGCAGGTGCAGCCCGGCCTCGACCAGGGCGACGACCATCCCGGAGGTGTATGACGCCCGCATCCCTCCGCCCTCGAAGACGAGTGCGGTGTCGGTCGCCGCGGTGTCGCTCACGTCGTCCTCCAGGGGTCGGGATCGTCCAGCTCCACGGTACGTGCGTGCACGCGGCGATGAGTCGTGGCGGTCCCGGTGGTCGGACCATCCATGAACGCTGCTGACAACCCCGCACCTGGGTCCTGAGACATGGGCCGGCTGATCTACTCGGTGATCTGCTCGCTGGACGGATTCACCGCCGACACCGAGGGTCGTTTCGACTTCGCGATGCCGGACGAGGAGGTGCACCGCGACGCCAACGCCCAGATGGAGCCGGTGACGCTGCAGCTCTACGGCCGCCGCATGTACGAGCTGATGACCCCGTGGGAGAACGACCCCGGGCTCATCGCCTCCTCACCGGAGGCGACCGAGTTCGCCACCCTCTGGCAGCGCTCCGACAAGGTCGTCTTCTCCACCACCCTCCAGGAGACGTCGACCCGGCGCACCACGTTGGAGCGGTCTTTCGACCCGGTGACGGTGCGTGCGCTCGTCGACGACGCCGACGGCGAGGTCACCATCGACGGCCCCACCCTCGCCGCGCACGCGCTCCGGGCCGGGATCGTGGACGAGGTGCGTCAGGTGCTCCTCCCGGTCGTGGTCGGCGCCGGGCTGCCGGTCTTCCCCGCCGACGTGCGCCTGGACCTGGAGCTGCTGGACCAGCGACGTTTCCGAGGTGGCGCGGTGGCTCTGCGGTATGCGGCGCGGCGGTCGTCGCCCGACCGCGACGTCGCCGCGGAGAACCCGTCCGCGAGCTAGCCGGTCACCTGCGCCAGGGCGTCCGCCGCCCGGACCAGTGCCAGGTGGCTGAAGGCCTGCGGGTAGTTGCCGGCGTGCCGCTTCTTCACCGGGTCGTACTCCTCGGCGAGCAGGCCGACCTCGGAGGTGATCGAGACCAGGTTGTCCATCAGCGCGGTGGCCTCCGCGACCCGCCCCACGTGCGCGTAGTGCTCGACGAGCCAGAACGTGCAGATGAGGAAGGGTGCCTCCTCACCGGCCAGGCCGTCGGCACCGTCGGTGAGGTAGCGGCGGACGAAGCCGTGGTCGTCGACGAGCTCGGCCTCGATCCGGCGCACCGTGCCGACCATGGCGGGGTGGTCGTGCGCCACGAACCCGGTGTGCGGCAGCTGCAGCAGCGAGGCGTCGACCGTGCTGCCGCCGTAGGTCTGGGTGAAGGAGCTGGTCTTCTCGTCGTACCCGCGCTCCCAGATCTCGGCCTCCAGCTGGGCGCGTCGCCGCTCCCACAGCTCCACGTCGCCGGGCAGCCCGTGCTCGGCGACAGCGCGCAGCCCCTGGTCGAAGGCGGCCCACATCATCACCCGGCCGTGGGTGAAGTAGTGCGGGTCGCCGCGCATCTCCCAGATGCCGTGGTCCATGGTGTCGAAGTTGATGTCCAGGTAGCGGAGCAGCGTGCGCTGCAGCGACCAGGAGAACGAGTCACCCGGCCCGCTCAGGTCGCGCAGCTGGGCCAGTGCCAGCATCACCTCGCCGATGACGTCGGCCTGGTACTGGGTCACCGCACCGTTGCCGACCCGGACCGGGCGGGAACCGGCATACCCGGGCAGGTGGTCGAGCTCTCGCTCGGGCAGTTGTCGGTCACCGTCCACGCCGTACATGATCTGCAGGTCCTCGAAGTCCCCGGCGACCGCCCGCAGCAGCCAATCCCGCCAGGCGGTGGCACCGCCGTCCAGCCCGTGCACGAGCAGGGCCTCCAGGGTGAGCGCCGCGTCCCGCAGCCAGCAGAAGCGGTAGTCCCAGTTGCGTTCCCCGCCGAAGTCCTCGGGCAGTGACGTCGTGGGCGCCGCGACGATGCCGCCGGTCTCCCGATGGGTCAGCGAGTTGAGAACCAGCAGCGAACGTCGGACATAGGGGGCGTAGGGGCCGTCGGTGCTGACCTGGGCGGACCAGGCACGCCAGCGGGCGATGGTCTCCTTCAGCGCCTGGTCGGGCACCACCGCGGCGGTCGGCTCCTGCCACGAGTGGCTCGAGGTGAGCACCCAGCACACCGACTCGTCGGTGCCCAGCTCGACGCTGCCGGTATGCCGGTGGTCCTCCGGCGTGGGCAGCGGCCCGCTGAGGTGCACCTGGCTGGCACCGGCCACCGCGGCCAGCAGGGTGGCGCCCTGGTGCTCGACCCGGCGCACCCACGGGACGACGCTGCCGTAGCTGAAGCGCAGCGCCAGCTCCTGCTCGACGGTCACCCGCCCAGCGGTGCAGGTGACGGTGCGCACGACCTGCGACCCGTGTTCCAGGACCGGCATGAAGTCGGTCACCGTCGCGCTGCCGCCGGGGCCCTCCCAGTGGGTGCGCAGCACCATGGTGTCGCCCTCGTAGTGGCGCTCCACGACCCGACCGTCGCGGATCGCGACCTTCCAGTGCCCGTTGGTCTCGTCCCCGAGCAGCGCGCAGAAGACGGCGGGCGAGTCGAACCTGGGCACGCACATCCAGTCGATGCTGCCCTCGCGGGAGATCAAGGCTCCGGTGCGTTGGTCACCGATCCACGCGTAGTCCTCGATCGGGGACGGCACAAGCTGCTCCTCAGGGTGCGACAGGGTGGGCGTCCACTCTCACACATGCCGCTGGTAGACCAGACCGAGGACGCCGCCGGGGTAGGCGACCGAGCTCTGCAGGTGCCACGGCGCCTGCAGCAGGGGTCCGGTCGCCAGGGGCCGTCCGGCGCCCATCAGGACCGGGACGACCCGGAGCCACAGGGCGTCGACCGCACCGGCGGCGAGCAGGCTCTCGCCGAGGGTGATCGACCCCCAGACGACGACGTCACCGGCATACTTCCTGGTCAACCGACGGGCGACCTCGACGCCGTCGCCGCGTTCCACGGTCGCCGGCTCGTGCTGCCCCCAGGGGGCGGCGTCCAGGGTCGAGGAGACGACGTGCTTGGGGGTGGCGTTGATGAACGGGGCGATCTGCTGGTCCTGCGCCGTGGTGGTCGGCCAGAACTCGGAGAAGAGGCGGTAGGTCTGTGCGCCGAGCAGGATGGCGTCGCAGGTCCGAAGCCGTCGCAGCTGGTCCGCCATGGTGGCACCCAGACCCCCTCCTGCGTCGTGGAAGCCCAGGTCGCCGTCCGCGGCGGCGGTGATCGCGTCGATGCTGATGACCATGTCCAGGATGAGGGTGCCCATGGTGGTTCGACCACGCCCCGCGCCTGGCTCATCGGTCAGGGTCGCCGAGGGCGATGATGGCAGGGTGTCGGTATGCGCAGCCGTCACGTCAGCCAGGTCATCGCGGTGCCGCCCGCCGTCGTGTATGCCTTCGCCGCCGAGCCGGACAACCTGCCGCGGTGGGCGGCCGGGCTCACCGGGGCCGAGGTCGAGCGCTCCGGCGACACCCTGCTGGTCGAGTCACCGATGGGACGGGTCACGGTGCGCTTCGTCCCGCGCAACGACCTCGGCGTCCTGGACCACGACGTGACCCTGCCGTCCGGGACCACCGTGACGAACCCGGTCCGGGTGCTGGCCCACCCGGAGGGCTGCGAGGTGGTCTTCACCGTCCGGCAGATCGAGCTGACCGACGAGGAGCTCGAGCGGGACGTCGGGATGGTCCAGGCCGACCTTGCCCGGCTGAAGCAGATCGTCGAGCGCGAGGGATGAGGGCGGAGCCGCGGGTCAGGCCTGGGAGGACGACCCTGTCCTAGGGTGGGTGTGATGGAGGGGATCCAGACGCAGGTGCCGCTCGACGACCAGCAGGAGGCCGCCGCCCGGAGGTGGTGGTGGTGCCGGTTGGTGCTGCTGGTCGGGATGGTGGGGCTGTTCGTGGCGATGCTGCTGACCGGGACGAGACCCGCGAGCCTGCAGGAGCTGGACTCCCGGCTCAGCTCCGGGAGCCTTTCCCAGGTCGAGCTCGTCGGGGCCCTCTCCCCGGAAGCCCAGGGACGCTCCTTGGTCGAGATCCGCTGGCACGACGGGCTGCTGCCCAGGTACACCGAGGTGTGGCAGGAGTCGTCCGGGACGGAGCCCGACGGGTCGGTCGGGTATGCCAATGATGACGATCTCCCCGTCGTCCGCGGGGACGTGGTGGAGAGCCTGACCGCGCAGACCCCGGACGGTCGACTGTCGGTCACCGACGGGGGCCAGGTGCGCGAGTCCCACGGCAGCCTTTACGACTGGAAGGTCCCCGTCTGGCTGGCGATGATGGGCATGGCGGGCGGGCTGGCGACGCTCGTGATGCTGATCACCGGACAGGAGCCGAGACTGGCCACCCGGTGGGCCTGGTTCTGGCTGTTCGTCGGCACCGGCTTCCTCGCCACCGTGGTCTACCTCGTCCTCGGGGTGCGCCGACCCGGGCAGGGCCCTCCGGAATCCCGTCTCACCGGAGGCTGGGCGTTCCTGGTCATGCTGGTGATCCAGGCGACCTGGCCCTGGTGGACCCATGGATGACTACCTCGCTCTGAACGCCGCCAACTGGGACGCCCGGGCCGACACCCACATGGGTCCCGGCGGCTACCGCGTCGAGCTCCTGGACGACCCGGAGTGGCTGTCGTCCGTCGTCCGCTTCGACCTGCCCCGGCTCGGCGACCTGCACGGCTTGGACGCGGTGCACCTGCAGTGCCACCTGGGCACCGACACCATCAGCCTGTCCCGTCTCGGGGCGAGGATGACGGGAGTCGACCTGTCCAGCCGGTCGCTGGCCCATGCACGCGACCTCGCGCAGCGCGCCGGGGCCAGGATCGACTACGTGGAGGCCGACGTGTACGCCGCGCCCGACGTCCTCGACGGCCGCACCTTCGACCTCGTCTACACCGGCATCGGCGCCCTCTGCTGGCTGCCCGACATCCGCCGCTGGGCGGACACGGTGGGGCGGCTGCTGCGCCCCGGTGGCCGCCTCTTCGTCCGCGACATCCATCCCGTCCTCAACTCCGTGGTCGGGCTCGTGGTGCGGGACCACCACCCCGACCGGGACCAGCAGGAGTGGATCAGCGGCCCGGGTGCCGCCACCCCGGCGCTGGAGCTGCCGTACTGGGAAGAGCAGGCCGGGCTGACCTGGTCCGACGAGGTCTCCTACTCCGGCGAGGGCCCGGTCGCCTCGCCGGTGTCGCGGGAGTGGAACCACGCGCTCAGCGAGATCGTCATGGCGGTGCTGGGGGCGGGGCTCACGCTCGAGCTGCTCCAGGAGCACGACTCGGTGCCGTGGGACGCCCTGCCCGGGCTGATGGTGGAGGACGACCTCGGTGAGCACCGGCTCGCGGACCGGCCGCACCGGCTCCCGGCCAGCTTCACCCTGGTGGCGCGGAGGCCGTGACCGACGGCCGGGCTCAGCGGGGTCTGCGGTGGAGGAAGACCTCCGTGCGGTGCGGGAGCAGCAGGTCCTCGCGGCCTGCCGTGTCGGGGTCCCGGTCCAGGATGTCCTCGACCTGGGCCATCATCTGAGCCCGCAGCGGGCGAGGTGCGGACAGAAAGGTGCTGACGGTGGACCAGCGCTGCAGGTACTCGTGCCGGGTGAGGTGCTCCTCCCAACGGACGGCCGTGGCGTCGACGGCCTGCAGTCCGGGCAGCTCCTCCTGCCGCGGCGGATCCGACCGCTCGACCAGGGGCATACCGGGATGTGCGACCTGGTGGGCGGCCACGTCCCAGGCGCACGCCGGGTCGGGGGTGTTCCACAGCAGTCCCAGCCGGCCGCCCGGGCGCAGGACACGGACGATCTCGGCGCAGGCCGCCTCGCGGTCGAACCAGTGGAAGGCCTGCGCGACGGTCACCAGGTCCTGGCTGTCAGCCTCCACCGGCAGGGCCTCCGCTGACGCGAGGTATGCCCGGACCTCCGGCAGCTTCGCGGTGAGCACGGCGAGCATGGCCGCGGACGGTTCCACCGCGGTGACTCTCCGGGTGCGGGTGACCAGGAGCTCTGTGAGCTTGCCGGTCCCGGCCCCCAGGTCGAGGACGGACTCGAAGGGCTGCGGGACGAGCAGGTCCAGCACTGCGGCCGGGAACCCAGGACGGTGCTGCTCGTAGTCGGCGCCGATCCCCTGGAAGCTCCGTGCCAGGGTGGGCATGTCCGGTGCTGCCGGCCCATCGCTCGCGTCCATCGGCTCAGTCTGACCGTCCCGTCGAGCTGCCGCGGACGGCGACTGTCCTCGCCGCTCGCTACCGTCGGTGCATGGCCACGCACTGGACCCTCGGGGGCGACGCGAACGACCCGCACCTGCTCGCCGCGTTCTGGGCCGCGGCGCTGGGGTATGTGCCGGAGCCCGGCTATGACGAGCCGGACGGCGCCTCCATCGTCGACCCCGACGGTGCGGGGCCGGCGATCGGGTGGCTGAGGGTGCCGGAGACGAAGGCGGCGAAGAACCGGCTGCACGTCGACATCCGGGTGGCGGGTGAACCGCCGTGGGACATGGCCGAGAGGGAGCGGCTGATCCGGGCCAAGGTGGACGCGCTGGTCGACCTCGGAGCCATCCGCATCCGTGAGGAGCAGTACGACGGCGTGCTGGGTCACGTCGTGATGCACGACCCCGAGGGGAACGAGTTCTGCGTGGCCTGAGGCGGCTCTACCCGGCGAAGGCGGGGCAGTCCCCCGGCTCCGCCGAGTAGTGGAACCAGGCGGGGAGGTCGTCGACATACGCGCTGCTGATGTCGGGGTTCCCGGCGGAACGCCAGTCGATGATCCCGTCGATCTCGGCCTCGTGCTTGCGCCACTCGAACCAGTTGATCATCTTGATCTGCGGAAAGTCGCGATGAATCACCGGATCGGTGAGCTGTCGCCACCAGGCCTGTTTGATCTCGAGCTCGCCGTCGCCGCCACCCTCGGGGACGTAGAGCGCCGCGGTCTCGGGAATGGCGACCGGCTTGTCACGGCTCACCCCGTACTCGGCGTAGAAGTCGGGCACCGCGGTGTCGTCGCCCCCGGCGCCGTCGTAGGTGCCGGTGAGCTGCTCCAGGAGCTTCCCCTGCTCGGGCAGGACGTTCGCGCCCCACGGGTAGCTGTTGCCCCAGTGGTAGAGCGTCATCCCGACCCAGTCCACCGCGTCGTCCCCCGGGTAGTAGGGGGCGTAGCTGTCGTCCCGTCCGTCGACCTCGCCGTCGCCGTTCGTGTCGAGCTCCCGGTGGTCGGCCGAGCCGGGGACGGCCTCGTGGGCGCCCCCGTTGAACGGGTAGCCACCCCCGTAGTTCGGTGCCCACATGGTGGCGCTGCCCGGGGCCGAGCGGTGGATCGCGTCCGCGACCCGGCGGAACGCGGTCCGGTAGGCCTCCGGCTGCTGACCCCAGGGGTACCAGGACCCGTTCATCTCATGGGCGAAACGCACGATGACCGGCACCCCGTCGCCGTTGAACCCGTCCAGGAGCGTCGCCAGCTCGTCGGCCAGCTCCTCGGTGACGGCGTCGAGCCCTTCGTGCGGTTCCAGCGTCAGCAGCAGGACGCCCCCGTTGGCACGCACCTGGTCCTTGGCCGCGGTGATGTTCTCAACGTCGGTGGCCGACAGCGGAAAGGGTGCGAAGCTCACCGCCACCGCAGGACGACGGCCGAGCTGGTCGGCGTACTCCGCCAACGTCTCGTCCCCCCAGTCGAGGTTCACCCCGGCGAGCACCCCGGACGCCGGCGCCAGCTCGCTCCCGGCTGGTTGCACGCAGTCCCCGCCGGAGGAGCCGGCCCCGGCGCCCTCCGCGTCCCCGAGAGGTGTCGCACACCCCGACAGTGCGAGGGTCAGCACGGCAGGAATGCCCAGGTGATGGCGAGAAAATGACACTGCCTCATTCTACCGTTTCCCAGAAAGATTCCTGATACCCACATTCCGGGGCGACATGGTCGATACTGCGGTGGACCCATTCCGGCAGGAGGACGTGTCATGACAGCGGAGCAGAGACGTGCCCGACCCGGGCGGGCAGCGACCTTCTTCCTCGCCCTCCTGCTCGGCGCCGCCATCTGGGGTGCCTGGCTCGGGTGGGACCGGCAGTACTACCTCGACCCCGGCTCCGGCACGATGCAGGGCCCGTACCGCCCGGCCCAGGTCGTCGGCTGCGGCCTCACCTTCCTCCTGGTGACGGCCGCGCTCGCCTCCCGCTGGCGCCCGGTCGCGGTGGCGCTCGGGACCACCGCGGGCTTCTGGCTCGTCTGGACCGTGGACGCCGCGTCGCAGGATCCGACCGGGCTGTTCCTCGTCGGGTCGATGATGCTGATGGTCGGGCTGGTGTCGGGCAGCGCCCTCGCCGCCCTCGTCGGGTATGCACTAGGCTCGCGCGCAGACCGACGGCCCGGCTGACGTCCGGACGGACGCGGGGGCGGGTCCCGGCATACACTCACCGCGTGTCGACACTGCCCGTGGGGCTACGGACGCTGGCGATCGTCCAGGCGGGCGGGGCCGGGAGCCGGATGGACGTGCTCACCCGTGAGCGGGCCAAGCCGGCGCTGCCGTTCGCCGGCACGCACGCGCTGGTCGACTTCCCGCTGTCCACGCTGGCCGCCAGCGGTGTCGCGGACGTGTGGGTGGCGGTGCAGTACCAGTCCAGCACCCTCGACACCTACCTCGCCGGGGGAAGACCGTGGGACCTGGACCGCACCCACGGCGGTTTCCGCCGGCTCACCCCGGAGCAGGGGTCCGGCCCGGCCGAGGAGGACGGCTTCAGCCACGGCAACGCCGACGGGCTGTTCCGGCTGCGCGAGGAGATCCTGGCCTTCGACCCGGACGTGCTGCTGGTGCTCTCCGCCGACCACGTGTTCTCCGCCGACCTGCGACCGATGGTCAGCCGGCACCTGGAGCGGGGGGCCGAGTGCACGATGCTGACCGCCGAGATCGGCGTGCAGGAGGCCGCGCACAACATGGTCGTGCACACCCGCGCCGACGGCAGGGTGTCGCGGGTGGACTACAAGCCGGGCTCGACCGGCACCGGCACCGTCGCCGTGGAGATCTTCCTCTACGACCCCGCGGTGCTCGTCGCCGAGCTCGAGCGGCTGCGCGCCGACCTGCACCGGGACGACGGGGACGGCGAGGACACCGGTCTGGGCGACTTCGGCGAGCACCTGGTGCCGGCACTCGTGCAGCGCGGCCAGGTGTATGCCGACCCCCTCCCCGGCTACTGGAAGGACGTCGGGCGACCCCAGGCCTACCTGCAGGCGCACCGGGACCTGCTGACCGGGCGGGTCGACGTCTTCGACCACCCGGGCCGGCCCGTGCTGGGCCCGGGCGTCCCCGACCCGCCCGCCTGGTGCGGCGACGAGGCTCAGGTCGCCGGGTCGATGCTGGCACCGGGCAGCCGGGTCCGGGGGACCGTGCGCCGCAGCGTCCTCGGCCCTCGGGTGGAGGTGCAGGCCGGGGCCGTCGTCGAGGACAGCGTGCTGCTCTCCGACGTCGTCGTCGAGGCCGGTGCGGTGGTGCGCACCGCGGTGCTGGACGAGGGGGTCGTGGTCGGGCGCGGCGCCAGGGTCGGGGAGACGCCCGCCGGCACCCGGCTCAGCGACGAGGCCATCACCCTGGTCGGGCGGGACAGCCACATCTCCCGGGACGCCCGGATCGCCGCCGGCGCGCGGCTGGAGCCGGGCACCACCGCCTGAGCTCCGGCCGAGACCCACCCGATCTCCGCGGGGGGCGCCGACGCAAGGAACAAACCCCCCGCTCGTGTAGTTGAGCGAAGTGAACTCAACTTCACTGAGCGCGGGTTTGACAAGACGCCGCCCAATCAGCAGAGTTGAGTGCAGACGTGTCAACCTCGGCGCACGACGTGCGCATCGACATACCAAGGAGAGCAGTTCATGGGACGTGCAGTCGGAATCGACCTCGGCACCACCAACTCGGCGGTCGCCGTCCTCACCGGAGGCGAGCCGGAGATCATCGCGAACGCCGAGGGTGGCCGCACCACCCCCTCGGTCGTCAGCTTCGCCAAGAACGGTGAGGTCCTGGTCGGTGAGGTCGCCAAGCGGCAGGCCGTCACCAACGTCGACCGCACCATCCGCTCCGTCAAGCGCCACATGGGCACCGACTGGAGCACCAAGATCGACGACAAGGACTACACCCCGCAGGAGATCAGCGCCCGTACGCTGATGAAGCTCAAGCGGGACGCCGAGTCCTACCTCGGTGAGGACGTGACCGACGCGGTCATCACCGTCCCGGCGTACTTCGACGACGCCGAGCGCCAGGCCACCAAGGACGCCGGTGAGATCGCCGGCCTGAACGTGCTGCGCATCGTCAACGAGCCGACCGCCGCGGCGCTCGCCTACGGCCTGGACAAGGGCAAGGAGGACGAGCTCATCCTCGTCTTCGACCTCGGTGGCGGTACCTTTGACGTGTCCCTGCTCGAGGTGGGCAAGGACGCCGACGACGGCTTCGCGACCATTCAGGTCAAGGCCACCCACGGTGACAACAAGCTCGGTGGTGACGACTGGGACCAGCGCGTCATCGACCACCTGGTCACCACGGTCAAGAACCAGACCGGTGTCGACCTGAGCAGCGACAAGATCGCCCTGCAGCGTCTCAAGGACGCCGCGGAGCAGGCCAAGAAGGAGCTCAGCTCCGGATCGAGCACCTCGATCAACCTGCAGTACCTGTCGATGGGCGAGAACGGCCCGATCCACCTGGACGAGACCCTCACCCGTGCCCAGTTCGAGCAGATGACCTCGGACCTGCTGGAGCGCACCAAGGCTCCCTTCGAGCAGGTCATCAAGGACGCCGGCATCAAGCTCGACCAGATCGACCACGTGGTCCTGGTCGGTGGCTCCACCCGGATGCCCGCCGTCGTCGAGACCGTCAAGAAGATGACCGGCGGCAAGGACCCCAACAAGGGCGTCAACCCGGACGAGGTCGTCGCCGTCGGCGCCGCGCTGCAGGCCGGTGTCCTCAAGGGCGACCGCAAGGACGTGCTGCTCATCGACGTCACCCCGCTGAGCCTGGGCATCGAGACCCAGGGCGGGATCATGACCCGGCTGATCGAGCGCAACACCGCGATCCCGACCAAGCGCAGCGAGACCTTCACCACCGCCAGCGACAACCAGCCCTCGGTGGGGATCCAGGTCTACCAGGGTGAGCGGGAGATCGCCGCGCACAACAAGTTGCTCGGCAACTTCGAGCTCACCGGCATCGCCCCGGCTCCGCGTGGGGTGCCGCAGATCGAGGTCACCTTCGACATCGACGCCAACGGCATCGTGCACGTCTCCGCCAAGGACCGTGGCACCGGCAAGGAGCAGTCGATGACGATCTCCGGTGGCTCCGCGCTTCCGAAGGACGAGATCGAGCGGATGATCAAGGACGCCGAGGCGCACGCCGAGGAGGACAAGCAACGGCGCGAGGAGACCGAGACCCGCAACTCCGCGGAGCAGCTCGTCTACTCCACCGAGAAGTTCCTCTCCGACTCCGGCGACCAGGTCCCGGCCGAGGCCCGTGGCCCGGTCGACACCGCGCTGACCGACCTCAAGGACGCGCTCAAGCCCGAGAGCGGCGCCTCGCTCGAGGACATCAGCGCCAAGATGGAGACGCTGTCCACCGAGAGCCAGAAGATGGGCTCGGCGATGTATGCCGCGCAGCAGGAGTCCGGTGCGGGTGACGCCGGCGCCCAGCAGGGTGCCGACGGCGAGGCCGGGAACGGCACCGCCGACGCCGGCTCCGACGAGGACGTGGTGGACGCCGAGGTCGTCGACGACGACGAGGAGAAGAAGTGACGGACACCCACGGAACCCCTTCCGAGGGCGGCCCGGACGAGGGCCGTCAGGGCGAGGGCCGCGACGGCGAGAAGGTCGGGCCCGTCATCCGGGACAAGCGACGGATCGACCCGGAGACGGGTGAACGGCGCCAGCCGGAGCCCGAGGCCGCACCCGCCGACGACACCGACGGTGTCGCCGACGGTGCGGTGGCCGACGGCGGGAGCGGCGACGTCACGGCCGGCGGCGAGATGGCTGGCGACACGGCTGCGGACGACCTGACCGGTGTCGCGGACGACCTGCACCCTGACTCCCTGCTGGCCGCGGAGCGGCTGGAGGAGATGCGCCGGATGCAGGCGGAGTTCGTCAACTTCCGCAACCGCACCCAGCGGGAGCGTGAGCTGGACAAGGGCCGCGCGACCGGGGCCGTCGTCGAGTCGCTGCTGCCGGTGCTGGACGACATCCACTCGGCCCGCGAGCACGGCGACCTCACCGAGGGCAGCCCGTTCGCGGCGATCGCCGACAAGCTCGAGCAGGCCCTGGGCCGCTTCGGTGTGGAGCGGGTCGGTGCCGTCGGCGACGTCTTCGACCCGAACGTGCACGAGGCGCTGATGCACCTGCCCGCCGAGCAGGCCCAGCTGCCGGAGGGCACCACGGAGATGACGGTGGTGCAGGTGATGCAGCCCGGTTTCAAGGTCGGCGACCAGGTCGTGCGTGCCGCGCGCGTCGCGGTGGCGGACCCGGGCTGAGACCCGCCGTGCGGCATACCCTGACCGGGCGGGCGTTCTGCAGCGACAGGACGCTCGCCCGGTCGGAGCACAACGCTCGCCCGGTCGAGGACGCGGGCGACACGGGACGACACGAAGGAGGAGGTGAGCACCGATGGTGAACCAGGACTGGTTCGACAAGGACTTCTACGCGATCCTCGGCGTCAGCAAGGACGTCGACGCCAAGGAGCTGAAGAAGACCTACCGCAAGCTGGCGCGGCAGCACCACCCCGACAGCAACCCCGGGGACGCGGCGTCCGAGCAGAGGTTCAAGGACGTCGGTGAGGCCTACGCGGTGCTCTCCGACCCCGAGCAGCGCAAGCAGTACGACGCGGTGCGGCAGATGGGCGGAGGTGCCCGCTTCACCGCGGGTGCCGGCGGCCCGGGCGCCGGCGGCGGCGGCTTCGAGGACGTCTTCGCCCAGATGTTCGGCGGTGCCGGCGGTGGGCAGGGGCAGCGCTTCTCCACCGGCGGACCCGGCGGGGTGGGCGGTGTCGGCGGGGTCGATCTCGAGGACCTGCTGGGCGCCTTCGGTGGCGCCGGCGGTTTCCAGCAGCGCAGCCAGGGCGGACCGCAGGGCTTCCCGGGCGGCTTCCCCGGCGGTGGCGGCTTCACCGGCCGCGGTGGAGGTATGCCGCGCGGCCAGGACGTGCAGGCCGGCACCACCATCGACTTCCGGGCCGCGGCTTCCGGCGACACCGTCACCCTGTCCAAGCCGGACGGCGGGCGGATCACCACCCGCATCCCGGCCGGCGTCAAGGACGGCCAGAAGATCCGGCTGCGCGGCAAGGGGATGCCCGCGCCGATGCAGGGCGCCGAGCCCGGCGACATGTACCTCACGGTCACGGTCACCCCGCACCCCGTGTTCGGGCGTGAGGGCAACCACCTCACGGTGGACCTGCCGGTGACCTTCTCCGAGGCCGCCCTCGGCGCCACCGTGCAGGTGCCGACCCTGGACGGGTCGGTCGTCAAGGTCAAGGTCGCCCCTGGCACCCCCTCCGGGCGGGTGCTGCGGGTCAAGGGCCGGGGCATCGCCACCAAGCAGAGCACCGGCGACCTGCTCGCCAAGGTGCAGGTGGTCGTCCCGCAGCGGCTCTCCGACACCGCCCAGGAGGCGGTCGAGGCGCTGCGCGCCGAGGAGGCCGGCACGGACCCGCGGGCCGAGCTGCTCCAGCGGGCCAGGGCGTGATGACCCGTGGTCGACCGTGAGACACCCGTCTACGTGATCTCGGTCGCGGCCGAGCTGGCCGGTATGCACGCGCAGACCCTGCGCCAGTACGACCGGCTCGGCCTCGTCACACCCTCCCGCACCCGCGGCGGAGGGCGGCGCTACTCCTCCCGCGACATCGACCGGCTGCGGGAGGTGCAGAACCTCTCCGCCGAGGGCGTCAGCCTGGCCGGCATCCAGCGGATCATGGACCTGGAGCTCCAGGTCGAGGGCCTGCGCGACCGTCTCGCGCAGCTGCTCGCCGAGAACGAGCAGCTCCGCGAGACCGGCCAGTCGCGGGTCTTCGCGGCGGACCTCACCGGTGAGGTCGTCGCCCTGCGGGCCGGTCGCCGACCCCGGGGCCGCTCGACCAGCACCGCCCTCGCCCTCTGGCGCCCGCAGGGCTGGCCGCGCGGCTGAGCTCCTGAGCCTGTGCCCCAAGGCGATTGCCGCTCGCCCCCTTACCCCCTGCCCCTTGGGCGCACCGCGGTGGGTACGTGCTGCCAGGACAGCACATACCCACCGCGGTGGCTGGCGAAGGCCTACTTGATCTCGCGCCGGGACACCCGCCACAGGCCGAGGGCCAGCGGCACCACGATCCAGATGAGCGTGGTGACCCCGAGCTGCTGCCATTCCTGGGCGCTGGCGTTGCTCGACTCGGCGAACGGTATGCCGGCCATCGTCGGGTCGATCCAGGCGGCCCGGTCCCGGAGCCAGCCGACCGTCGCGGTGACGATCGAGATGACCACCGGCAGCACGAAGAACGCGGCGATCGCCAACGGCACGTTGAGCAGCAGCGCCCCGAAGGCGACACCCATCAGGATGTAGATCACCTGGATCACGGTGTAGTTGAGCACCAGTGCCCCGGTCACCGCCAGGTCGATGTCGCCACCGGCCACCGAGACCGACAGCACGTGCGCCAGTGCGGCGAGCACGAAGGTCACCGCGAGCACGACGAGTCCCAGGAGCACCGCCGCCAGCGACTTGGCGACCATGACCCGGAGCCGGCGGGGCTCCTGGGTGAAGGTGATCAGGGCCGTGCGCTGGCTCCATTCCGAGGCCGCCGTCAGGATGCCGAGCACCGGCAGCAGCACCGCCTGCGGCAGCACCGCGGTGGTGAGCAGCGCCAGGAACCCGGCCCCGTCCTCCCGGCTGAACCACATGACGAGGCCCATCGCCAGCGCGGTGACCGCGACGATGACGATCAGCAGCCACCGTCCGGCCCGGGTGTCCACGGTCTTGCGCAGCTCGGCGTGCAGCAGCTGGCCGAAGCCCAGCCCGCTACCCAGGGAGCCGGGCGGCTCCTCGCGTGCGCCGGTCGCGTCGGACCTCAGGGAGGCCTGGTCGTCGGCCGTGCCGACGGGGGTGCTGGTCGTGGAGCTCATGCCGCCACCTCTCGTGCGTCGTCCGCGGTCAGGGTCAGGAACATCTCTTCGAGGCCACCGCCGGAGGCACCGAGGCTGGTGATGACCAGGCCCTCGTCCAGGGCGAGCCGGCCGATGGTGGCCGGGTCGGTCTGCGCGCCGAAGCCGCCCCGGGGCAGGGCCACCGGTGACAGGCCGGCCCGCTGCAGCGCGGACTCCAGGGCCGCACGGTCGGTGCCGTCCAAGACGACCCCGCCACGGGAGAGCAGCTCCTCCTTGGTGCCCTGGGACACGATCCGACCGCGGCCGATGAGGACCAGGTCGTCGGCGACCTGCTCGACCTCGCTGAGCAGGTGCGAGCTGAGCAGCACCGTCCCTCCGTCGTCGGCGAAGTCGCGCAGCAACCCGCGCATCCACCGGATGCCCGCCGGGTCGAGGCCGTTGGCCGGCTCGTCGAGGATGAGGACGTGCGGGTCGGCGATCAGCGCGTTCGCCAGGCCCAGCCGTTGGCGCATACCGAGCGAGTAGTCCTTGACCCGCCGCTGCGCCTCCCGCGAGGACAGGCCGACCCGCTCCAGCGCGGCGTCCACCGCCTTGCCGCCGACACCGGTGACGATGGCGCTGAGCAGCAGCGTCTCCCGCCCGGTGCGACCGGCGTGCTGCGCCGAGGCGTCGAGCATGACACCGACGTGACGGGTGGGGTTGGGGAGCGCGCCGTAGGGGCGGCCCAGGATCCGGGCGCTGCCGGAGGTGGCCGGCGTGAGCCCGCACATCATCCGCATCGCGGTCGACTTGCCGGCGCCGTTCGGGCCGAGGAAGCCGGTGACACGACCGGGGGAGGCGGTGAAGGAGATGTCGTCGACGGCGGTGAAGGCGCCGTAGCGCTTGGTCAGGTGCTCGATCTGGATCATGTCACCACCCTCCGTCGCGGGGGCCGTCCCGCACATCGGTCGCCGGTCTGCGGGCGGCTGACCAAGGTCGGCGGCGTGAGGTGTCGGCCCCGACCAAAGTAGGGGCGGACGGCAGACCGACGGCCGGGGACGACCGTGTCCGGTCGCCGTAGGCTCGGTGGGATGCAGCATCCACCGCCACCCCTGACCCGCTGGCAGCAGACCTGGCGGCTGGCGACGGTATGGCTGCTGGGCGGCCTGTTCTGGCTGGCGGTCTTCGCGATCACCCCGGTCGGTCAGGGGGAGCCGACCGACCGGGGCGTCGTGGACGTGCTGCTCCTGCTGGACATCGCCATCGGTCAGCTGGTCGTGGTGCTGGTCGCCTTCCGACGGCGCTGGCCGGTCGGGGTGGCTGTGGCGGTGTCCCTGCTCTCGATCCTGTCCACCTGGTCGGTCCCGGCCGTGATGCTGGCCATACTCTCCCTGGCCACCCGGCGACGCATGCCGCCGCTGGTGGTCGTGCTGATCCTGAACGTGGCGCTCGGGGCGGTCCACGACCGCTGGATCGCGCCCATCCTCTTCCCCGACGACCCGTCGTATGCCTCGGGTCGCGGCTCCCTGCTCTCGCTCGGGCTGACCTCGGTGATCGGGCTGCTGGTCTTCGCGATCGTCGCGCTGATCGGCTGGAACATCGGGGGTCGGCGCGAGCTGGTCAGCAGCTGGCGCGCCCAGGCCGAGACCGCCGACCGTGAGCAGTCCGCCAGGGTGGCGCAGGCCCGGCTGGCCGAGCGGGCCCGGATCGCCCGGGAGATGCACGACGTGATGGGGCACCGGCTCTCCCTGGTCGCGATGCACGCGGGGGCGTTGGCGCACCGCCCCGACCTGACCGAAGCGGAACGGACGCAGAGCGCCGAGATCGTCAGGGACGGCGCCCATCAGGCGTTGGAGGAGCTGCGGGTGGTGCTCGGGGTGCTGCGCGCCGAGGACGAGGGGAGCGGCGGGGCCGCAGCGAGCGGGACGGCCGGCGGGACCACGGACGGTGCGGCGGGGCGGGCCGTCGAGGCCCCGCAGCCCGCGTTCACCGACATCCCGTCGCTGGTGGCGGAGGTGACCAGCAGCGGGCAGCAGGTGCAGCTGGAAGCAGCGCCCGACCTGTGGGCCCGGTCGGTGGAGCTCCCGGGACCGGTGGGACGGCACGCCTACCGGGTGGTGCAGGAGGCGCTGACCAACGCCCGCCGGCACGCACCCGGGACTCGGGTGCAGGTGGAGCTGGCCGGGGGGCCGCAGGCGGGCCTGCGCGTGCTGGTCCGGAACCCGGTCGTCTCGACCGTGCCCGCGACCGGGCAGGGCTTGGGCCTCCCCGGGATGGCCGAGCGGGTGACGCTGGCCGGGGGGACCTTCGAGGCCGGGGTGGTCGGCGGCGACTTCGCCGTGCGAGTGTGGCTGCCGTGGCGGACGACGTGAACGGGGCGGCAGTCCCCCGGGTGGTGCTGGTCGACGACGACCCGCTGGTCCGGGCGGGCCTGCGGATGCTGCTCGGTGGACCGGACGGGGTGGAGGTGGTCGGCGAGGGGGACGACGGTGATCGGGTGGTCGAGCTCGTGGCCCGGCACCGGCCGGACGTCGTGCTGATGGACGTGCGGATGAGCCGGGTCGACGGGTTGACGGCGACCCGGGAGGTGCTGCGGCGCTGGCCGGAGACCAAGATCCTGGTGCTCACGACCTTCGACGCCGACGAGCTGGTGCTGGAGGCGCTCCGCGCGGGGGCCCGGGGCTTCGTGCTCAAGGACACCCCGCCGCAGCGGCTCGTCGCCGCGGTCCACGAGGTGGCCTCCGGTGACCACGCCCTCTCCCCGTCGGTGGCCTCGCTGCTGGTGCGCGAGGTGGCCGGTGGCGCGCGGGCTGCCTCGGACGACCGGGGAGCCAGGGCACGGGCCTCGCTGGATCTGCTGACCGAGCGTGAGGTCGAGGTGGCCCGGGCGGTGGCCCGGGGCGGCTCCAACGCCGAGATCAGCCGCGAGCTCTACCTGGGCATCCCCACCGTCAAGGCGCACGTCTCGAGCATCCTGGCCAAGCTCGACCTGACCAACCGGGTGCAGGTCGCCCTGGTGGTCCACGACGCCGAGCGCTGAGGCATACCTCGCCCCTTGCCCCTTGCCTGCCACCCGAGTGCGGTCACCCTAGCCGGACCTTCATCACGCTTTAGGGCGATGAAGGTCCCTCTAGCGTGACCGCACGCCGAGGAGGACGCGGCTCAGGCGCCACGCCGTTCGGAAGCCAGGGCTGCCTCGACCATGGCCCGGATACGCCCGGGGTGGTCCAGGTCGGCCCACACCAGCCGGACGACGGTATAGCCGGCCCGGCGGAGGCGCAGCTCACGACGCTTCTCGGCCACGAGGTCCTCGGGGGAGGCGTACTTCGACATGCCGTCGAACTCGGCGATCACCCGGGTCCCCTCGATCAGGAAGTCCACCCGACCGAGGAACGTGCCGATGACGTCGCGGATCACGACCTGGGGCTGCGGGACGTAGCCGAGTGCCGCGAGGACCAGCCGGGTGAGGCTCTCCCCGGGCGACTCGGTCCGGGCGTCGACCAGCTCGGTCACCCGCTCCATCAGGGCGTGCGCCGGATGGTGCTCGCGACCGTCGAGGGTGCCGACCAGGTCGGCCGTGCTGACCATGCCGCGATGCAGCGCCGCGTCCGCCGCCACCACCCCCGCGTCCCGCCCGTGCAGCTCGGCGACCCCCATCACCACGAAGCGGGGCTCGAGCACGGCCACCCCGTTCAGCAGGGTGGAGCGCGCATCGGCATACCCCGTGTGGATGGTGTGGATCGCGGTCCTCCGGTGCTGCCCGGTGGCGCATCGGCACCCGTGCACCCGGTCGGAGAGGGACCGGATCAAGGGAAGACCGTGCAGGAGCGCGGCGCTGGTGTGGCTCACAGGACGTCCTTCGGCCAGGTGCGGGCGATGGCGGTGGCCCGCAGGACGTGTCGCTGCTCGGGGCCTGCCGAGCCGTAGCGTGCCCCGTCCACGAAGGATGCCCGTCCCGCCCGCACCAGGATCTTCCGGGAGACCAGCGTGCGGACCGTCTCCGGGCTGATGCCGAGGGCGGTGAGCTCCCGGCTGAGGACGGTGCCGTGCCCGGTGTCCAACGCCCGTTGCAGCACCTCGAGCCGGCTGCGGTGGAGCTGCTGCTCCTCGGGGTCGTGCGGTGGGGGAGACGGGAGACGCGGCATACCTGCACCTTCCCGGGACACAGGTCCCGCCCGCAGAAATCGTCCACAGGGGGCGGCCCACCCGGGACCGCGGTCACCTTAGCCGGACCTTCATCGCCCTATAGCGTGGTGGATTTCCGGCGAGGTTGACCCCACTCCGGGGGAAGGGAAGGGGGCGGGAGAAGGGGCCGGGGGCGGCGGGCTTGCGACTGTCAGAGGCTCACGTCAGGCTGCGGGTATGCCCACCCCACCGCTGCCGAGCTACGCCGACGTCGAGGACGCCGCGGCGGTGCTCGAGGGCGTGGCCCACCGGACCCCGGTGCTGACCTCCCGGCGGCTGGACGAGCTGGCCGGGTGCCGGTTGCTGCTCAAGGCGGAGCACCTGCAGCGGGTGGGGGCGTTCAAGTTCCGCGGCGCCTACACGGCGCTCTCCGCGCTGGGCGGCGGTCGGCGTGCCGCCGGCGTGGTCGCGTTCTCCTCCGGCAACCACGCCCAGGCCGTCGCGCTCGCCGCCCGCGAGCTGGGGATGCCCGCCACCATCGTGATGCCGCTGGACGCCCCGGAGCTCAAGGTCGCGGCGACACGGGGCTACGGCGCGCACGTGGTGCGCTACGACCGGTACACCGAGGACCGGGAGGAGATCGGGCGCGCGATCGCCGCCGAGAGCGGGGCGACGCTGGTCCCGCCCTACGACCACCCGCACGTCATCGCCGGGCAGGGCACCGCGGTCAAGGAGCTGGTCGAGGAGGTCGGTCCGCTCGACGTCCTCGTCACCCCGCTGGGCGGGGGAGGCCTGCTGTCCGGGTCGGCCCTGGCCGCGCGGGTGCTGGCTCCCGGAGCCCGGGTCTACGGGGTGGAGCCGGCGGCCGGGGACGACGGGAGGCGCTCGCTGGCGGAGGGCAGGATCGTGCACATCGAGACGCCCCGCACCATCGCCGACGGCGCCCAGACCCAGCACCTGGGGGAGCTGACCTTCCCGATCCTGCGCGAGCACGTCGACGCCGTCGTCACTGCCACCGACGAGCAGCTGGTCAGCGCCATGCGGCTGGTGGCTGGGATGCTCAAGCAGGTGGTGGAGCCGACCGGAGTCCTCGGGCTCGCGGCGGTCCTCTCCGGCGCGGTGCCGGTGGGTCCGGGGGACCGGGTGGGGGTGGTCCTCACCGGGGGCAACATCGACCCGGCCTGGTTCGCCCGGCTCCTGGCCGGCGACGGTGAGAGCGGCACGCAGCAGCACACCTCGCGCACATAAGACAGATATAACAACGTTCACGTTGTATAACAGGTATAACCGTTCTTGAGGGGAGGGTGACGTGCCCGGAAACCCGTTCCGGCCCAGCTTCGGCACCAGCCCACGCGTGCTGGCCGGCCGCGCCGGGCTGCTCGACGAGTTCGACGTCGCCCTGGACGAGGGCCCCGGCTCACCGATGCGCTCCATCCTCATCAGCGGCCCCCGCGGGATGGGCAAGACGGTCGTGCTGAACGAGCTGGAGGACCGGGCCCGCACCCGGGGGTGGCACGTCGTCCGGTTGCCCGAGGGCCCCGGCATGGTCGAGGAGACCGAGCAGAGCCTGCTGCCCGGGCTGCTCGCCCGGGTCGACCCGGCCGCCGAGCAGCGCCGGGTCACCGGCGGCGGCATCCACGCCGTCGGCTCGATCAGCACCGAGATCGACCACGCCTACCCGCACACCCAGAGCCTGACGGCGATGCTGGCGCGGCTCGCGACGTTGGCGGCCGAGCGCGGCACCGGGGTGCTGCTGACCCTGGACGAGGTGCAGTCGGTGGAGGTGGCCGAGGTCTCCCGGCTGGCGTCGGCATACCAGCACCTGCTGCGCGACGACCACGAGATCGCCTTCGTCGGGGCCGGCCTGCCGGTGGGGATCGCCACCCTGCTCAAGCAGCGCGGCACCACCTTCCTGCGCCGCGCCGAGCGGCTGCAGCTTGGGCCGCTGGACGAGGCCGAGGTCGCCGACGCCGCGGTGCGCACGGTCCGTGCGGCGGGCCGGGTGATCAGCCCGGAGGCGGTCCGGCTGCTGGTCCGGATCGCGCACGGCTACCCCTACCTGCTCCAGCTGGTCGGCTACCACGCCTGGCGCGCGGCCGGCACCGACGAGGTCATCACCGAGCGGGACGTCGAGCGGACCCGGGAGGTGGTCGTCGACCGGATGAGCCGGCTGGTGCACACCCCCGCGCTGCTCGACGTCCCGCCCGGGCAGCTGGACTACCTGCATGCGATGGCCCAGGACGACGGGCCCTCCGCCACCGGTCTGGTCGCCGAACGGCTCGGGGTGAGCAGGCAGCACGCCAACGTGGTCCGCACCCGGCTCATCGCCCGCGAGCTCATCGCACCGGTCGGCCACGGGCTGGTCGACGTGGCGCTGCCCTACCTGCGCGAGCACCTGCGGCGGGTCGGGGAGTGAGCGGGCCGTCCCCGGCGCGGGTCCCGGTCCCGCGCGAGATCTGGATCCTGGTCGGTGCCTCCTTCGTCATCGCGGTCGGCTTCGGGCTCATCTCCCCGGTGCTGCCCGGCTTCGCCCAGTCCTTCGACGTCGGGGCGACCGCCGCCACCGTCGTCGTCTCGGCCTTCGCGTTCTTCCGGTTGGTCTTCGCCCCGGCGGGCGGGGCGCTGGTGCAACGGCTGGGGGAGCGGCCCGTCTACCTCACCGGCCTGCTGATCGTCGCCGCGTCCTCCTTCGCGACCGCGTTCGCGCAGACCTACTGGCAGCTGCTGGTGTTCCGCAGCCTCGGCGGGATCGGGTCGACCCTCTTCACCATCTCGGCGATCGCGCTGCTGGTCCGGCTGGCGCCGCCGACCATCCGCGGGCGGGTGTCCTCGCTGTGGGGAAGCTCGTTCATCCTCGGCAGCATGCTGGGCCCGGTCCTGGGCGGGCTGATCGCCGGGTGGGGCACCCGCGTCCCCTTCGTCGTGTATGCCGTCGCCCTGGTCATCGCCTCCCTGGTCGTCGCCGTCGGTCTCGGTGGCGCCCGCCTGCGAGCCGCCCCCGAGGACGCCGACCGGCCGACCCTCAGTGTCCGGGAGGCCCTGCGGGACAAGGCCTACCGGGCGGCGCTGGCGTGCGGGGTGGCCAACGGCTGGGCCAACCTCGGGGTGCGGATGGCGGTCGTCCCGCTGCTGGCGGCGGCGGTGCTCGACGAGCCCTGGGTGGCCGGGGCGACGCTGACGACGGCCGCCGCGGGCACCGCCGTCACCCTGCAGATCACCGGCCGGCTCGCCGACCGGCTGGGCCGCCGGCCGCTGATCATCGCCGGGATGGTCACCTCCGGCATCTCGCTCGGGCTGCTCGGGCTGGCCGTCGCTCCTGGGATCGAGGGAGCGACCGCTCTGACCCTGCTGCTGAGCCTCAGCCTGGTCTCGGGGATCGGGGCCGGGCTGGTCAACCCGGCGCAGCAGGCCGCGGTGGCCGATATCGTCGGCAACGAGCGCAAGGGCGGGACGGTCCTGTCGACCTACCAGATGGCCACCGACGTCGGGGTCATCGCCGGCCCGGTGCTGATCGGGCTGGTCGTCGACCTGGCCGGCTTCGGTGCCGCGCTGGCGGTGACCGGGGTGGTGGCGGTGCTGGGCGGGCTGGTCTGGCTGCGTGCCCCCGAGACCCTCAGCCCTGCGGCGACCACTCGCTCGCGAGCATCGACATGAGGTGGCAGTCCACCCAGCCGTTGGCATACCGCAACGCCTCGCGCCGGGTCCCCTCCAGCACGAAGCCGACCTTCTCGTAGACCCGGCGGGCGCGCGGGTTGAAGGCGTAGACCTCGAGCTCGACCCGGTGCAGGCCGAGCTCGCCGAAGGCGTGCCCGACGCTCAACCGGGTCGCCTCGGTGCCCAGGCCCCCGTCCCTGGCCTCACCGATCCAGATCCGGAAACCGCAGGAGCGGTTCCCCGGGTCGTGGTCGGTGAGCAGGCTCTCGCCGACCGTCCGGCCGGTGGTGCGGTCCACGATGGCCCACACCAGGCGGTCGTCGTCGGTGGCCCACCGGGCGTACACCCGCTGGAGCTCGGGCACGCCCAGGGTCATCCGACCGGTCTCGCTGTCGTCGTGGATCGACCCGGTCAGCCGGGCCACCTCGAGGTCGCCCATCAGCGCGTGCAGCCGCTCGACGTGCTCGGACCCGGCAGGCACCAGCTCGACGAGCTCCCCGGTGAGGGTGGGGGTGCGGGTGAGGTCCGGGTCGCTCATCCGACCGCCCGTTCGAACTCGGCCAGCACGTCCTCGCCGAAGAGGACGAAACGCACCTCCTGCACGTCGGGGACCTGCGCGGCGCAGCCACGGACGGTGTCGACCGCGATGTCGGCCACCTGGGCCGGGTCCCAGCCGTAGACCCCGGCGCTGATCGCCGGGAAGGCCACCGAGGTGGCGCCGATCTCCTGGGCAACCTCCAGGCTGCGTCGGAAGCAGGAGGCGAGCAGCTCCGGGTCGTCCTGCCCCCGGTGCCGGTTCGGCCCGACGGTGTGGATCACCCACCGGGCGGGCATCGCCCCGGCCCCGGTCGCGACGGCCTCGCCGACCGGCAGCCCGTCGTGCCAGCGGGCCGCCCGCACCCGGCGGCACTCCGCCAGCAGCTCGGGCCCGGCGGCACGGTGCATCGCGCCGTCCACCCCGCCCCCGCCGAGCAGGGTGGAGTTGGCAGCGTTGACGACGGCGTCCACCGCGACGGTGGTGATGTCCGAGAGCTCGCAGCTGATCCGCATGCGCCCATTCTCACGCGTGGTGGCCCGTCGAGCCCTCCGGAACGCCGTCGCGGTCGCTGGTGCCGTCGCCGGTGGCGGCGACGGGGGCGGTTGAGAGACTGGGCGGGTGAACGTCAGGAGCACACCCCGGCCGAGCAGCCCTCGCCCCTCGGTCACGGTCGCCCGGGTGCTCGAGGACCTCGGCAACACCTTCCTTCAGCCGATGGTCCTCGGCCTTCCGACCAGGGCGGTGGAGGGGGTGGTGATCCACGACCCCGTCGACGACCAGCACTGGCCCGCCTCGCCGGTGGTCCTGGGGGTGGGGGTCAGCGGGGCCGGCCAGGTCGGCGACCTCGCCGAGCGGGTCGGGGCCCAGGGCGCCGCCCTGCTGATCCTGCGTGAGCCGGTCGAGACGGACGACGCCGCCCTGGCCGCCACCTGCCACCGGCACGGGATGACCGTGGCCGGCCTGACGCGGGGTGCCTCGTGGGCGCAGCTCACCGCCATGCTGCGCTCGCTGCTCTCCGAGGGCGACGTCGGCGGTGGTGACGACGAGACGATGGGCGGGCTGCCCTCCGGTGACCTCTTCGGTCTGGCCAACGCGATCAGCAGCCTGGTCGACGCCCCGGTGACGATCGAGGACCGCAGCTCCCGGGTGCTGGCCTTCTCCGGGCGGCAGGACGAGGCCGACCCGTCCCGGATCGAGACCATCCTGGAGCGGCAGGTGCCGGAGCGCTACGCCCGGCTGCTGGACGACCAGGGCTTCTTCTCCGACCTGTACGCCGCCGACCACCCGATGAGCATCCAGCTGCAGGGGCAGGAGGCCGTCAGCAAGCTGCGGGTGGCGATGGCGGTCCGCGCCGGCACCGAGGTGCTGGGCTCGATCTGGGCCGCGGTCGACGAGGAGCTGAACCAGGAGCGCGCGGCCGCGCTGCAGGACGCCGCCAAGCTGGTGGCGCTGCACCTGCTGCGGATCCGGGCGGGCGCGGACGCCTCCCGCCGGATCCGGGCCGACCTGCTCGGAACGGCCCTCGAGGGCGGTGTCCGGGCGCGGCACGCGGTGACCCGCCTCGGGCTGGCCGGGGCCACCGTGGCGGTGCTCGCCATGCAGGTGGCCGAGGTGTCCGGTGGGACCTCGGGCGGGCGGGGCGACCTCACCGCGCTGGGACACGACGCCGTCGAGAGGGAACGGCGCAGCGACGCGCTGGCCCTGCACCTGACCTCGGTCCACCCGAAGGCCGCGACCGCGCTGCTGGGGGAGGTCACCTACGGGCTGATCCCGGTCGCCGACGGGCTGGCGGCGGCGCAGCGGACCGCCCGCGACTTCGTTGCCCGCACCGGCCCGGGGTATGCCCCGCGCGTCGGGATCGGTCCGCTGGCCACCGACGTCGACGGACTGGTGGCCGCCCGGCGGGGCGCCGACCGCGCCCTCCGGGTGCTGGTCGAGGGCGGGGCCGGCCCGGTCGGTGCCACGGTCGGCGCGGTGGCCGCCTACCCGGACGTGCAGATCCAGTCGTTCCTGCTGGACCTGCGGGACCGGCTGCTGTCCGACGACGAGCAGCCGAGCGGTCCCGTCTCCCGCCTGGTCGACCACGACCTCGCTCAACGGACCAGCTTCGTCGAGACGTTGCGGGCCTGGCTCGACGCGCACGGCGACGTGGCTTCCGCCGCGGGCTCGCTGCACATCCACGCCAACACGCTGCGCTACCGGTTGCGGCGGATCGAGAGCATCGGCCGGATGGACCTTACCGACCCCGAGGTGCGCTTCGCCGTGCAGCTGCACCTACGGCTGCTGCCCTCGTCCTGAGGACGAGGAAGAACGGTGCTCAGGCCGGCAGGTCCACCGTGCCCGTGCTGAACCGCTCCAGCCGCTCCGGCAGCACCTCGACGCCGAAGCCGGGACCGGTCGGCACGTCCACCGCCCCGTCCCGCATCACGATCGGCTCGGTCACGTCCTCGGTGTAGAAGCGGTCCGACCCGGAGATGTCCCCGGGCAGGACGAAGCCCGGCAGCGCGGCCAGCGCCGCGTTGGCGGCCCGGCCCACACCGGTCTCCAGCATCCCGCCGCACCAGACGGGTATGCCGTTGGCCCGGGCCAGGTCGTGGATGCGCCGGGCCTCCAGGTAGCCGCCGACCCGGCCCGGCTTGACGTTGATGACGGAGGTCGCGCCGAGCGCGATCGCGTCCGCCGCGACCTCGGCCGAGACGATCGACTCGTCCAGGCAGATGGGCGTGCGCACCTGCCGTGCCAGCTCGGCGTGCTGACGCAGGTCGGCCTCCCCGAGCGGCTGCTCGATGAGGAGCAGGTCGAACTCGTCGAGACGGCGCAGCAGACCGACGTCGGCCAGGGTGTAGGCCGCGTTCGCGTCCACCTGGAACGGCAGGTCGTCCCCGAAGGCCTCCCGGACGGCCCGGACCGGGCCCAGGTCGCTGCCCGGCTGGATCTTGAGCTTGATCCGGGCATACCCCTGGTCGAGGAACTCGCCGACCACCCGGACGGTCTCCTCGCCGGAGGGCTGGATCCCGACGGAGACCCCGCTGGGGACGCTGGTCCGCACCGCGCCCAGGTAGTCGGCGAAGGAGACGTCGCGGGCCCGCAGCTGGGCGTCCAGGACCGCCATCTCCAGGGCGGCCTTGGCCATCGGGTGCCCGACCACGTGCCGCAGGTGCCAGGCGACGGTCTCCGCGGTGAGGTCCTCGACCGCGAGCAGGGCCGGCGCCAGCCACCGGCGGGTGACCTCGACCGCCCCGGACAGGTGCTCCGGCGAGTAGAGCGGCGCCTCCATCGCCACGCACTCGCCCCACCCGGTCACCTCGCGGCCGTCCGTCGTCCGGGTCCGGGCCTCCACCAGGTAGCAGCTGCGCACCGTGGTGGTGGCGAACGAGGTGGTGAACGGGGAGCGCAGCGGCATCTCGATCAGGTGCAGGCGCAGGCTGGTCAGTCTCATGGTTCCTTCCGCAGGATGTAGTGGCGGTCGTCGTCGAAGTCGTGCACCTGCCAGCCCTCGGCGAGCAGTCCGCCCAGGGCCAGCCGGGTCCGCTCACGCCAGCGCAGCGCCAGCTCCGGGGCCTCGCGGCGCAGCGCCTCGATGTCGCGGGGGACCCCGACGAGCACCCGGTCCGTGTT
Source organism: Serinicoccus shuyuelongi (assembly GCF_045032955.1). NCBI lineage: Bacteria > Bacillati > Actinomycetota > Actinomycetes > Micrococcales > Ornithinimicrobiaceae > Serinicoccus > Serinicoccus shuyuelongi. The sequence goes on from NZ_JBJFZU010000002.1 coordinate 522,761, forward strand.
CGCGGGCACGTCCAGCAGGGGCTCGCCCGGGTGGTCGTCGTGGTTGGACAGGGCCAGGTGGGTGCCGCCTGCGGGCTGTCCCGGCGGCGCGGTCGTGCTGCCGCCGGCGGGGTCGCCCAGCTCCCAGCGCACCACCATCCGGTCGGAGGCCTGCCCCGCGTTCACGGTGTCCCGCATCTGGCCGTAGAAGTTCTCGTGGTAGCGCCGCGGGTATGCCCCGAGCACCCGGATGTTGAAGTGGGCGTTCCGCGCGACCAGGGGGTCGAAGGTCCACACCATGGTGCCGATCCCCCGGTCCAGGCACCAGCGGCGCTGGTGCTCCTTGATGGCGCGGCCGACACCGTGGCCGCTCGCCTCCGCCCGGACGCCGACGATGTGGGAGTGGAAGGGCTCGCCCGGGGGGCCGCAGAAGCCCACGGCCGCCCCGACCGGACGGCCGTCGAGGCGGGCCAGCAGGACGTAGTTGCGGCTGTGGGTGAGGGCGACCATCAGGTGCCGGTCCAGGATGGTGCCGTCCTGGACCGCCCAGATCCGGTCGAACAGCTCGGCGACCTCCAGGCACTCGGCCGGTCGGGTGACCAGGGTGAGTGTCAGCTGCCCCGGCACCATCCGCCGGGTGTCCGACGGGGGGCGGCGGACGGGCTGGGGAGCGACCATCTCAGTGCTCCTCCCGTCCGGGTGCCGTGCTCCCCGGGGCGGGCTCGGGGCCGGCGTCGCGCAGCTGCTCGATCAGGTGGGCGAGGACGGCGGTGCGGGGGCCGATCTCGTCGACGAGGGCGTGCTCGTGCTCGGCGTGCGCCCCACCGCCGACGGCGCCCAGGCCGTCCAGGGTCGGGACCCCCGCCGCCGCGGTGAAGTTGCCGTCCGAGGCGCCGCCCACCGCGACCGCTTCGGGGACCGGCACCCCCAGCGCGGTGCAGGCGTCGGCATACCGCCGCCAGAGGCCGGCGGCGTGGTGACGCTCCATCGGGTAGCGGTTGATCCCTCCGGCGGTGCGGACCTGCGCTCCCGTCTGGGTCGCGCGGAGGGCGTGCAGCCCGGCGTCGACACGCTCCAGCTCGGCCGCCGACCGGGCGCGGACGTCGATGTCCAGGGTGGCCGCGGCCGGCACCGTGTTGGTGGTGCTCCCGCCGGCGAAGGTGGTCGGGGTGACGGTGGTGCCTGCCTCGGGGTCCGCCAGCTCGAGGATCCGGGGCAGCTGGGCAGCGAGCTCGAGCAGCGCGCTGACCCCCCGCTCCGGTTCCAGGCCGGCGTGCGCGGCGACCCCCTGCAGCTCGACCCGGTAGCGGCCGGCGCCCTTGCGGGCGACCTTGACGGCCCCGCCGTCGGCGGAGGCCTCCAGGACGAGCACCCCGGCGGCACCTGCCGCGGTCTGCAGGATCAGCTCGCGGGAGTGCGTGGAGCCGACCTCCTCGTCGCCGGTGACGAGGAGGGTGACACCGTCCAGGGCGTCCGGTCCGGAGCGCTCCTGCAGCAGCGCGCAGGCGTGCACCGCCATCACCAGGCCGGTCAGCATGTCGAAGGTCCCCGGGCCGCGCAGGACCCCGTCCTGGTGCGACCAGGGGATCCGCTCCAGGGTCCCGAGCGGCCAGACGGTGTCCTGGTGGCACAGCAGGAGGACCCGCGTCGGACCCCCCAGGTGGAGCAGCAGGTGCGTCACGCCCTCCTCGACGATCGTCTCCGGCCGCCGACCGAGGCGTTCCTCGACGACGTCGGCCACCGTGCGCGCGCCCTCGGCGACGGCGGCCAGGTCGGAGGAGGGGGACTCCACCTCGACGAGGCGGCGCAGGTCCGAGAGCAGGTCCGGCACCCGCTTCCCGGCGGCAGCCAGCAATGGTCCAGGGGTGCTCGCGGGTGCGGTGTTCACACTGCGCCACGCTAGGACCCGAGGTCCCGTCGTTCAATGGACATCTGCACCAAGAGCAAGCCGAATCTTCGGCCGATCCGACGATGCCGCGGCCGGGGTGGGTTGCCATCATGAGTCCACGTCCCAGACGAGGAGACCTTCGTGCACCGTTCCCCCAAGACCATGGCCGTCGTGACTGCTGCTGCCGCCGCCACCCTGCTTGCCGCCTGCAGCGGAGGCGGTGGGGACGACGGAGCCGGCACCGGCGACGACGCCGGTCAGCCCAGCGCCGCGCCGGTGAGCGACGGGTCCTTCGTGCTCGGGGTGGCCAACGACCCCGGCAACCTGGACCCGTCGATGACCGTGCTGTCGGTCACCCGCACCGTGAGCCGGCTCAGCTACGACACGCTGGTCCACCAGCGCCAGGACGGGACCTTCGTGTCCCAGCTGGCCACCGACTGGGAGGTCGGCCCGCAGGAGATCGCCTTCACCCTGGACCCGGACGTCACCTGTTCCGACGGCAGCCCGCTGACGGCCACCGACGTCAAGGACAACATCGACTACGTCAGCGACCCGGAGAACCAGAGCCCGTTGCTGGGGGTCTTCGTCCCGGCCGGGCTGACCACCGAGGCGGACGACGAGGCGGGCACCGTCACGGTGACCGCGCCGGAGCCGAACGCCTTCCTGCTGCACGGCTTCACCAACGTCTTCATCCTCTGCCGGAGCGGGCTCGACGACCACGACGCGCTCGCGCAGGAGACGCACGGGACCGGCCCGTGGGTGCTCTCCGAGGCGGTGGCGGACGACCACTACACCTATACCCGTCGCGCCGACTACGCCTGGGGCCCGGACAGCACCACCCTGGAGGGTGACGGGGTGCCCGAGGAGGTCGTCGTGCGGGTCATCGCCAACCCGACGACGCTGACCAACCTGGTGCTGTCCGGTGAGGTCAACGCCGCGACCGTGATCGGCGCGGACGCGGACCGGCTGGACGCCGAGGGCGTCGACAAGATCGAGCTGCGCTCGCCCCAGGGCGAGTTCGTCTTCAACCAGGCCGAGGGCCAGCCCGGCTCCGACCCGGAGGTCCGGCAGGCGCTGCTCCAGGCCCTGAACATCGAGGCCCTGGCCACCGTCGCCACCGGGCGGGAGGACTCCCAGTCGGTGGGCCTGGTCACCACCGAGCCCCAGCCCTGCCAGGGCGACACCGTCTCGGGCAACCTGCCCACCTACGACGTCGAGGCCGCGGCGTCGGCGCTGGACGCGGCCGGGTGGACGGCCGGTCCGGACGGGGTCCGCACCAAGGACGGCGAGCCGCTGGCGATGACCTTCGTCTACCCCGCGGGCACCGGTGACTCGGTCGCCGCCGCGGCGGAGCTGGCCGAGCAGATGTGGCGCGAGGTGGGCGCGGACGTCACCCTGCAGAGCGTCACCTCGACCCAGATCAACGAGGTCCTCTTCGCCACCGGCGACTGGGACGCCGGCTGGGTGCCGCTCACCGTCAGCCTGCCGAGCCAGCTGGTCCCGTTCTTCTCCGGGCCGGCGGCGCCGGACGGCACCAACTTCGGCCACCTGGACAACACCGTCTACAACGAGAACTCGGTCGAGGCCCTCTCCACCGGTGACACCGAGGAGGCCTGCGCACTCTGGAACGAGGCGGAGTCGGCCCTGATCTCCGAGGGCGACGTGGTGCCGATGTTCGACGCCGTCGCCGGTGTCTACCTCAGCGGCGGCACCCTCCAGTACCCCGGTGGCGAGCTGGACGGCAGCTCGCTGCGGCTAGGCCAGTGACGGCCGCCGTCGACGCGCCTGTCGCCCCGGCGGCGGTCGGTGGCTCCCCCGGGACGAGGACGTGGGCCAGGTATGTCGTCCGCCGCCTCGGGGTCTTCGCCCTCTCCCTCTGGCTGCTGGTGACCTTCGCGTTCGCGATGATCCACCTGATCCCCGGCGACCCGGTCCGCGCCGCGCTGGGGCTCAACGCCAGCCCGGAGCTGGTCGCGGCCCGCCGTGCCGAGCTGCGCCTCGACGACCCGATCCTCAGCCAGTACGTCCACTACCTGGGCGGGCTGGTCAGCGGGGAGTGGGGGGTGTCTCTGCAGTCGCGCCTGCCGGTGACGCAGGTGATCGCCGAGCGGCTGCCGAACACCCTGCTGCTGGCCGGGCTGACCTTCGTGGTGACCCTGCTGATCGCACTGCCGATCGGCACCGGGATGGCGGTGCTCACCCAGCAGGGGCGGCACCGCCTGCTGGAGCTGGGGTACACCGGCGTCGCGATGGTCGTCTCGGCGATCCCGGAGTTCCTGCTCGGGGTGCTGCTGGTCTACGTCTTCGCCGTGCGGATGGAGGTGCTGCCCATCGCCGGCAACGCCGGCCCCAGCTCGATCATCCTGCCGGTGGCCGCACTCTCCCTCGGCTCGGCGCTGGCCCTGTCCCGGATCGTCCGGGTCGAGCTGCTGAGCGTGCTGGGGCGGGACTTCGTCCGCACCGCCCGGGCCAAGCGGCTGCGCCCGAGCAGGGTGTACCTGCGGCACGCGCTGCCCAACGCGCTGACCGCCACGATCACCCTCGGGGGCCTGCTGCTCTCCGGTCTCATCGCCTCCACCGTCATCGTCGAGAGCATCTTCGCCTGGCCCGGCCTGGGGCCGACGATGGTCAGCTCGATCATCACCAAGGACTACCCGCTGATGCAGGCCATCGTGCTGATCTACGGCGCGATGGTGCTCAGCATCAACCTCGTGGTGGACATGGTGCTGTCGGTACTGGACCCGCGCTCCACGATCCGGGAGGCCTGAGATGGCGACCGGCCGCCCGCTGACGACACGCCTGGCCGACACCCTTCGCAACCCGCTGGCCGTCGCGGCCCTGCTGACCGGGCTGCTGGTCCTCGGCACCGCCGTCCTCGGGCCGGTCATCTGGGGCGAGGCGGCCGAGACCAACGACTTCACCAGCCTGGACCAGCCGGCCAGCGCGGAGCACCTCTTCGGCACCGACAAGCTGGGCCGCGACATCCTGGCCCGGGTGCTGGTGGCGGCGCGGCTCTCGATCGGGCTGGCCGTGGCCGCCACCGCCATCGGCATGGTCCTCGGGGTGCTGCTCGGGTCGGTGGCGAGCATGGCCGGACGGCGGCTCAGCCGGTTCCTGGCGATGATGATCGGCATCGCGGTCGCCTTCCCCGGTCTCCTGCTGGCTCTCTTCTTCGCGGTCATCTTCGGGGTCGGCCCTCGGGGAGCGGTGCTGGCGCTGGGCTTCGCGATGGCGCCGGGGTTCGCGCGCCTCACCCAGACCCTGGCGGCCTCGGTCACCAGTCAGGACTACGTCTCGGCGGCCAGGACGCTCGGGGTCTCCCGGGTACGGATCCTGACCCGGCACGTGCTGCCGAACCTGGCCGAACCGCTGATCGTGAACGGCACCGTCGCCGCGGGGTCGGCACTGCTGGCCTTCGCCGGGCTCTCCTACCTCGGCCTGGGCGTCCAGTCCCCGGCCTACGACTGGGGTCGGATGCTGTCCGAGGGTCTGAACTCGATCTACACCAACCCCTCGGCCGCGCTCGGCCCGGCCCTGGCCATCGTGATCAGCGGTCTGGCCTTCAACTTCGGGGGCGAGTTCGCGGCCCAGGTGGTGGGCGGCCGGTCCCGGGTGCACCGCGCGGTGCCCGCGCTCGCCGGCCCGGCGGCGGTGGCCGCCGCCGGCGGTCGACCTGCCTCCGACGCGGGGGAGGGGGACGCCGTCGTCGCCGCCGACCCGGAGCGCGACCCCGACGCCGCCGTCGCGACCGCCACCGCCGACGCGGACCAGAGAGCGACAGACGCCACCGACGCGACCGCCACCGCCGACGCGGTCCTCTCGGTGCGGGACCTGCAGGTGCGGATCCCGACCGCCGACGGTCTGATCCGACCGGTCCGCGGGGTGGACCTGGACCTGGCGCCCGGCGAGGCGGTCGGCGTGCTGGGCGAGTCCGGGTCGGGCAAGAGCCTGACCGCGCTGGCGATCTCACGGCTCACGCACGACCCGGTGCGGGTCGACGCGCAGCGGCTGCGTTTCGACGGGCTGGACCTGCGGGGCCGGCTCGGGGCCACCGGACGGACCCGGCTGGGCACCTCGCTGAGCATGGTCTTCCAGGACCCGATGAGCTCCCTGAACCCGACGATGCGCGCCGGCGACCAGCTCGCCGAGGTCGCCACCGAGCACCAGGGCAGCAGCTGGCGGGACGCCCGCGCACGGGCCGTCGAGCGCCTCCGCGCCGTCCGCATGTCGGCGGCCGAGCGTCGGTCCCGGCAGCTGCCGCACGAGCTGTCCGGCGGGATGCGGCAGCGGGTGATGATCGCCATGGGCCTGATGGGCGACCCGCGGCTGATCATCGCCGACGAGCCGACCACCGCGCTGGACGTGACGGTCCAGCAGCAGGTGCTGGAGGTCATCCAGTCGACCCGGGAGCGGACCGGGGCGGCGCTGCTGCTCATCTCGCACGACATCTCGGTGGTCAGCAGCGTCTGCGACCGGGTCCTGGTGATGTATGCCGGCCGGGTGGTCGAGGACCTCCCGGTCGCCGATCTCGAGCGGGCCCGCCACCCGTACACCCGTGCCCTGGTCGAGGCCGTGCCGACCATGCAGACGCCCCGCGACGAGAGGCTGAGCAGCATCCCCGGCCGGCCCCCGGACCCGGCGGCGCTGCCGACCGGGTGCCCCTTCGCGCCCCGCTGCCCGCGGGCCGACACGACCTGCACGATCGAACCGCCCCTGGTCCGGCACGCCGCCGGCGCCGTCGCCTGCCACCACCCCGTCGAGGAGACCTCATGACCGCGGCCCTGGACTTCCGCGACGTGACCGTGACCTACGGCACCGGGGCGCACGCGCTGCGGGCCGTCGACGGGGTGAGCCTGCAGGTGCCCGCCGGGTCGGTCGTCGGGCTGGTGGGGGAGTCCGGGTCCGGCAAGTCCACCCTGGCCAGGGCCGCGATCGGGCTGGCCCCGGTGACCGGCGGCAGCATCACCGCGAGCGGTCGACCGCTTCCCCGACGGGGGCGACGCCCGGTGCAGATGGTCTTCCAGGACCCGGTGGCGGCGCTCGACCCCAGGATGAGCGTCCGGGCCAGCCTGACCGAGGCGCTGGGGGTGGCGGGTGCGGTGCCCCGCCGCGAGCGGGAGGCGGAGGTGGCGCGGCTGCTGGAGCTGGTGCATCTCGACCCCGGCCTCGCCGGACGCCTGCCGGCCGCGCTCTCGGGCGGGCAGCGCCAGCGGGTCTCGGTGGCCCGGGCCCTCGCGGCACGACCCGAGGTCATCATCGCCGACGAGATCACCTCGGCGCTGGACGTCTCGGTGCAGGGGGCGATGCTGAACCTGATCCGTGACCTGCGGGCCGAGATGGACCTGTCGATGCTGTTCATCTCGCACAACCTCGCGGTGGTCTGCTACGTCTGCGACGTCGTCGCGGTGATGTACCTCGGCAAGATCGTCGAGGTAGGGCCGACCGCCGAGCTGGTGGCCGACCCGCAGCACCCCTACACGCGCCTGCTCCTGTCCACGGCGCCCCGGGTGGGCGCCTCGCTGGCGGACAGCTCGCTGCCGCCGCAGGTGCAGGACACCGAGCCCGCGGACCCGCACGCGCCGCCGACCGGATGCCGCTTCCACCCCCGCTGCCCGCAGGGCCCCGCGGTCGTCGCCGGGCGGGAGATCTGCGCCCAGCAGGACCCCACGGTCGGGGCGCAGGACCGCCCCCACCAGGCGGCCTGCTGGTTCCCCGGAGGCCCGGTCGACCTGCCGTCCCCCCGTCCTCGTGACCCCCAGCCCGCGGAGGCACCATGACCCCCCTGCCCGACCTGGCCGCCGTCGAGCGGCTGCAACGGCCCAGCGACCCGTCGGTGCTGCCGGACGGCCGCGCGGTCGTCTACGTGGTCACCACCGTGGACACGGAGGCGGACGAGGACGTCAGCCGGTTGTGGATCGCGGCGCCGGGGACCACGGCCCGAGCACTGACCCACGGCCGGCACGACGGCGCACCCCGGGTCAGCCCCGACGGCAGCAGGCTCGCCTTCCTCCGCCCGGTCGACGGGGTGCCCCAGCTGCACCTGCTGCCGCTGGACGAGCCCGGGGAGGTCAGCGTGCTGACCGGTCTCGCCTCGGGGGCAGGCGCCGCCGTCTGGAGCCCGGACGGGTCCTCGATCGCCTTCACCGCTCCGGTCGACGAGGGGTCGGGGGCGACGGAGGAGCGGGGCGCGTCGACGCACCGACCGGTCGTGATCGACCGGCTGGGCTACAAGAACGACGGGTCCGGGTGGGCCCGGTCCGCCCGTGCCCAGCTGCACGTCGTCGAGCTCGGCACCGGCGTGCCCGCCGACGCCGGCGACGATGCCCACCGGGTCGCCCCCGAGACGGGACGGTGCCGCCAGCTCACCACCGGGTATGCCGACCTCGGCCCGCCCCGCTGGCACCCGGACGGCGACCGGCTGGTCGCCTGCGCCGCGCTGGGCGAGGACGCCGACCTGAAGCTGTCCAGCGCCGCCTACGAGGTCCCGGTCACCACCGTGGACGGACCCCGGCCGCAGGAGGAGCTGCACCGGCTGACCCCCGAGGATGCGATGGTCGTGCTCGCCGACTGGCACCCCGACGGCTCCCGGCTGCTGACCGTCGGACGGGCCGACCCTGGCCTCGGGCACCTGCACGTGCTGGAGGCCGTCGGAGGCACCCTCACCTCGCTCACCGTCGGGCTCGACCGCAACGTGATGCCCGGCGGCCCCGGCTACCCGGGAGGCCTGCCACAGGTGAGCGTCACGGGAGACCTCTTCCTCTGCGCCCGGGACCACGGGTCGACCGGGCTCTACCGGATCCCGGCGGGGGCACCCGGGTCCACCGGCCGGGCGGAGCCGGTCGGGGTGCCGGTGGGGGCGCCGACCGACGGGCATACCGAGGTCTCCGGGCTGTCCCTGGCGGCGCGGGCACCGGTCGCGGCGCTGGTGGTGGCCGACGCGAGCAGCTACGGCGAGATCCAGCTCCTCGACCTCGATGACGGCAGCCGCACCACGCTCACCTCGCACACCGCCGACTCGATGCCGGGCCTGGCGCCCTGCCGTCCGGAGGAGCGTTCCTTCGCTGTCTCCGACGGACGGACGGTGCACGGTTTCCTGCTCCGGCCGGACGGGGTCAGCGGGCCCACCCCGTTGCTGCTGGACGTGCACGGGGGGCCGCACAACGCGTGGAGCCCCACCCCCGACGCCGCGCACGTCTACCACCAGATGCTGGTGGCGCAGGGCTGGTCCGTGCTGCTGCTGAACCCCCGGGCCAGCGACGGCTACGGCGAGGACTTCTTCCTGGCCAACGTGGGCCACTGGGGCACCGGGGACCAGGCCGACTTCCTCCAGCCGCTCGCCCGGCTCGTCGACGAGGGGGTGGCCGACCCGGCGCGCCTGGCGCTGACCGGCTACAGCTACGGCGGCTACACCACCTGCTGGCTGACCGGGCATGCCGACCTGTTCGCGGCGGCGGTCGCCGGAGGTGTCGTCGCGGACACCGTGAGCATGCTCGCCTCCGACGTCGGCCACCCGACCATCGGGCTGGAGCTCGGCTCCCTCGACCACGACCGGCTGTGGGAGCAGTCCCCGATGAGCGCCGTGGACCAGGTCCGCACACCCACGCTGATCCTGCACGGTGCCGAGGACGAGCGCTGCCCGGCCGGGCAGGCGGAGCTGTGGTTCGCCGCGCTGCGCGCCCGCGGTCAGCGCCCCGAGCTGGTGCTCTACCCGGGAGCCTCGCACCTGTTCATCCTGAACGGGCGACCCTCGCACCGGCGGGACTACTCCCTCCGGGTCGTCGAGTGGCTGACCCGACACGTCGACCCCCGACCCGCTGAGAAGGAGCCCTCATGAGTACCGAGACCACCCAGCCCGCCACCGGGCAGGCCACCGGGAAGCCCACGTCCACCACCCCGGCGGACAGCGCCTACTGGCGGCACCGGCTGACCGAGCTGATCGCCACCTACCAGGTGCCGGGTGCGTCCCTGGGGATCCTGCGCGGCGGTGCCATCACCGAGGTCACCGCCGGAGTGCTGTCCACCGAGACCGGTGCGGCGGCGACCCCCGACTCGCTGTGGCAGATCGGCTCCATCTCCAAGGTGTGGACCGCCACCCTGGTGCTGCAGCTGGTCGACGAGGGAAGCCTGGAGCTGGACCAGCGGGTGGCCGACGTGCTGCCCGAGTTCACCCTGGTGGACGAGGCCGCCGCCGCCGAGATCACCGTCCGCCAGCTGCTCAACCACACCAGCGGGATGGACGGCGACGTCTTCACCGACACCGGCCGCGGCGACGACTGCATCGCCCGCTACCTGGAGGGGACCGCCACGATCGGGCAGAACCACCCGGTCGCCGCGACCTGGTCCTACTGCAACTCCGGCTACGTCGTGCTCGGCGCCATCATCGAGCGGGTCACCGGGCAGACCTGGGACCAGGCCCTGCGCAGCCGCATCATCGAGCGGCTCGGGCTGAGCCACACCACGACGCTGCCCGAGGAGACGATGCTGCACGCCGCGGCGATCGGGCACATCGGCACCCCGGGGCAGCCCCCGCACCCGACCCCGCAGCTGCTGCTGCCGCGCTCCATGGGACCGGCCGGGCTGATCTCCAGCCGCGTCCACGACCTGCTCTGCTTCGCCCGGGCGCACCTGGCCGGCGGCGTCGCCCCGGACGGGGAACGGCTGCTGAGCGAGGAGTCCGCGCGCCGGATGACCGAGCACCAGGCCACCGTGCCGGACCCGCACACCCTCGGCGGCGACTCGTGGGGACTGGGCTGGATCCGCTTCGACTGGGGCGGGCACCGGCTGATCGGGCACGACGGCACCACCCTGGGTCAGAACGCCTTCCTGCGGATCCTGCCCGGCACCGACGGCGAGGCCGACGACGCCTTCGCGGTGGCGCTGCTGACCAACGGGGGACGCACCCGGGAGCTCTACCAGCAGCTGTTCACCGAGCTGTTCACCGAGCTGCGCGGGGTCCGGATGCCGCCCGCCTTCGCTCCCCCGGAGGACGGACCGGAGCTGGACCTGACCCCCTGGCTGGGGACCTACGAGCGGGCCTCGCTGACCACGCAGATCTCGGTCGAGGACGGCACGCCGATGATCACCCAGACGATGCGGGGGGCGATGGCCGAGCTCGAGCCGGACAGCGCGGTGCAGCGGTGGCCGCTGGTCCCGGTGTCGGAGGGCCTCTACGCCGCGACGCCGCCGGGGACGGACACCCACCTCCCGATCACCTTCTACCAGCTCGACAACGGCACCAGGTACGTGCACTACGGGGTCCGGGCCAACCCGATGACCGACCCCGCCACCCAGCAGGACGCAGGAGAGGACGCATCATGAGCACCCAGGACCGACTGCAGGAGATCGTCACCGAGGAGGCCGAGAAGGCGGGCGTGCCCGGGGTCGCCGTGGGGATGGTGCTCGACGGCGAGGACCACTTCGCCTACCACGGCGTGACCAGCGTGGAGCACCCGCTGCCCGTCGACGCGGGCACCCTGTTCCAGTTCGGCTCGACCGGCAAGACGTTCACCGCGACCGCCGTCATGCGGCTGGTCGACCGTGGTGACGTGGACCTGGACGCTCCGGTGCGCCGCTACCTGCCCGACTTCGCGGTGGCCGACGAGGAGGCCTCCGCGCAGGTCACCGTGCTGAACCTGCTGAACCACACGGCCGGCTGGTCCGGGGACCGGATGGGCGACGTCCGGGACCGCGGTGACGACGCGCTCGCCCGGTTCGTCGCCGGACTCGCGGATGCCCACCAGGAGTTCCCGGTCGGTGCCGGGATGTCCTACAACAACGCCTCGCTGTCGGTGGCGGGCCGGATCATCGAGGTGGTGACCGGCAGCGCGTACGAGCAGGCCATGCGCGAGCTGATCTTCGGTCCGCTGGGGATGGAGCACAGCCTGTTCCTGCCCGAGGACGTGATGACGCACCGGTTCGCCGTGGGTCACGTCCCGGCCGGGGACACGATGGCGATCGCCCGGCCCTGGAACATGCCGCGCGGGAGCGCACCGGCCGGCGGGATCACCGCCGACGCCGGCGACCTGGTCCGCTGGATCCACTTCCACCTGGGCGACGGCACGGCCGCCGACGGCACCCGGGTGCTGGAGGCCGCGTCGCTGCGCCGGATGCAGGAGCCCACGGTGACCGTCAAGGGGTCGGCGCTGGGCGACCACATCGGGATCTCCTGGATGCTCGAGGACCTGGACGGGGCCCGGGTGGTCGCCCACGGTGGCAGCACCATCGGCCAGGAGTCCGCCTTCACGATGATCCCCGAGCGGGGCTTCGGCATCACCAGCACCACCAACGCGTCCGGGCCGGGCACCGTCTTCAACAACGCGGTGGTGCGCCGGGTGCGCGAGGAGTTCCTCGGTCTGACGCCGCGTACGCCGGTACCGGTCGACCGTGACCCGGAGCAGCTGCAGGCCTACGTCGGCAGCTACGACACGGTGGCGCTGACGATCGAGGTCTCGCTCGCGGACCGTGCCCTCTCGGTGATGATGGAGCCCAAGCAGTCCTTCCTGGACTCGCTCGGGGCCAGCCGGGAAGACTTCGTCGAGCCGCCGGTCACGTTGGGCATGGTGGACGACGACGAGTTCGTCGCCACCAGCGGCTCGGCCAGCGGGATGAAGGGGACCTTCGTCCGGGAGGCCGACGGCACCGTGTCCGGCGTGCACATGGGCGGCCGGCTGGCCCGGCGGCTCCCGGTCGGGTGACGGCCTCCACCACCCCCGCGCAGATCGTGTTGCGCGGGGGTCGGGTCGCCGACCCGGCGCGCGGTGACGAGCGGGTCGTCGACGTGCACCTGGCGGGGGGCAGGGTGCACGCGGTCGGCCACCGGCTGCCGGTGCCCGACGGCGCGCAGGTGCTCGACGTGGACGGCTGCGTCGTCGGGCCCGGTTTCGTCGACCTGCACAGCCACGTCAACTCCGTCGCCGGCCAGCGGCTGCAGGCGATGGACGGCGTCACCACGGCGTTGGAGCTGGAGGGCGGGCTGATGCCCGTGGACCTCGCCTACCGGCAGACCGCCGACGAGGGGAGGCCGCTGAACTTCGGCTTCTCGGCCTCCTGGGGTCAGGCCCGGGCGGTGGTGCTGCTCGGCTGGCAGCCGACCCTGGACCTGACCTCCTCGCTCGGCATGCTCGGCGAGCCCGACTGGCAGCGCTCGTCCTCGCCGTCCGAGCTGGGACGGTGGATGGAGCTGCTCCGGGCGGAGGTGGCCGACGGTGCTCTCGGCATCGGCATCCTGCAGGGGTATGCCCCGCGCACCGACCCGGCGGAGTTCACCGCGGTGGCGCGGCTGGCCGCCGAGACGGGCGTGCCGACCTTCACCCACGTCCGGGAGCTGGCCGCGGCCGACCCGAGCACCCCGGTCGACGGCAGCTCAGAGATCGTCGTCGCCGCCGCCGAGACCGGTGCCCGGATGCACCACTGCCATGTGAACAGCACCTCCCGCAGGCACCTGGACCAGGTGCTGGACACCCTGGCCGCGGCCCGGTCGGAGGGCTCGACGGTGACCGTCGAGGCCTACCCGTACGGTGCGGGGAGCACCGGGATCGGCGCGGCCTTCCTCGCGCCGGAACGGCTCGGCGTGTGGGGCCTGGACCCCACCCACCTGGTGCTGCTGCCGGAGGGCACCCGGATCCGGGACGAGGCGCACCTGCGTCAGGTCCGCCGGCAGGACCCCGGGCATGCCTGCATCGTGGAGTTCCTGGACGAGCGTGAGCCCGCGGACCTGGCCTTCCTGCAGCGGGCGCTGGCCTTCCCGGACGCCATCGTGGCCAGCGACGCGATGCCGGTGCTCTGGCCGGACGGCGCCCGGGAGTCGCGACGCTGGCCGTTGCCGCCGGGGGGCAGCACGCACCCGCGGACCAGCGGCACCTTCGCCAAGGCCCTCCGGCTGATGGTGCGCGAGCTCGGCGCCTGGTCGTGGGTGGAGGCGTTCCGGCGCTGCAGCTGGCTTCCGGCGCAGGTGCTCGCCGAGGTCAGCCCGGCCGCGGCCCGCAAGGGCCACCTCTCGGTCGGGGCGGACGCCGACATCGTGGTGCTGGACCCCGACCACGTCTCCGACCGGGCCAGCTATGCGGATCCGACGCGGCCCTCGACGGGCGTGCGGCACCTGCTGGTGCAGGGCGAGCTGGTGGTCCGTGACGCCGAGCTGCAGGAAGGTGCCTTCCCGGGGCAGCCGGTACGGGCCGGGCGCTGACCGACGCCCGGTCGGGCATACTGCGGCACGTCCGCGCACCGTCCAGGGAGGTATGCCGTGGCGCTCGCCCTGCTGGTCACCACCCTCGCCGGCCTGGCCACCTGCCTGGGCGGGTGGCTGGGCACCCGCCCAGCCCTGCTGGCCCCGCACGTGCTGGCCGCGTCGCTGGCCTTCGCCGCGGGTCTGATGCTGACCATCTCGGTGGTCGAGATCATCCCGGGTGCGCTCGCCGGCCTGGGGGAGCTGGTGGGTCCTGGACCGGCCCTGGCCTGGGTGCTCGGCGTCGCGGTGCTGGGGACGCTGACCGTGGTCGTCATCTCCGCGCTCATCCCGCACCGGCTGAACCCCGGGCAGACCACCGGCGGCCGGGAGCTGGAGCGGACCCGGCGGGGCGAGGTGGACGCGCGGCTGCTGGGCAGCGGGATGCTGCTCGCGGTGGTGGTCGGCCTGCACAACCTGCCGGAGGGTCTGGCCACCTTCGTGTCTACTCTGCAGAGCCCCTCCGGCGGCGTGGTGCTGGCCGTCGCGATCGCCCTGCACAACGTGCCCGAGGGGCTCGCGGTCGCGGCGCCCATCTACGCCGCGACCGGCAGCCGTGCCCGGGCCCTGCTCTGGGCCACCCTCTCGGGGCTGGCCGAGCCGGTCGGGGCGGTGCTGGGGTACCTCGCGCTGCGGGCGGTGCTGGCGCCGGAGTGGCTGGACCTCTCGCTCGCCCTGGTGGCCGGGATGATGATCGCGGTGAGCTTCTCGGAGCTGCTGCCGGCAGCGCGGCGCTACCAGCGTCGCACCCGGGAGTCGTTGGTCGGGTTCCTGCTCGGGGCGGTGGTGATGGTGCTGTCGCTGTGGCTGCTGGCGGCACCCTTCGGCTGAGGGTTGAGTGGAATAGACTCAACTTTGGCGAGGTTTCCTGATCAACAGATCGTGACCTCGGCGGACCGTCCGACGGCGGTCGGAAGGAGCAGCTGACCAGATGGACCTCAAGCTCACCACCAAGGCGCAGGAGGCGCTGCAGAGCGCCGTGCGCGACGCGGCCGCGGGCGGCCACGCCCAGGTCGAACCCGGCCACCTGCTGGCCGCGCTCAGCCAGCAGGACGGGACCACCACCGGTCCGTTGCTCGAGGCGACCGGCAGCTCGGCCGCCGACGCCCGCGCGGCAGCCGTGGGGGCCCTGCGCCGGCTCCCCACCGCCAGCGGCTCCAGCATGGGCAACCCGGCGCTCTCCCGGGCCATGCACGGGGTCGTCAAGGACGCCCAGGACTCGATGGCCGCGATGGGTGACCAGTACGTCTCCACCGACCACCTGCTGCTCGCCCTGGCCCGGACCCAGGCCTTCCCCGGGCTGGACGCGACCGCGATCGAGGAGCGCATACCGGCCCTGCGTGGCGGTCGGACGGTGGACTCCACCGACCCCGAGACCACCTTCGACGCGCTCGGCAAGTACGGCACCGACCTGACCGCGATGGCCAGGGACGGCAAGCTCGACCCGGTCATCGGCCGGGACGACGAGATCCGCCGGGTGGTGCAGGTGCTCTCCCGCCGGACCAAGAACAACCCCGTCCTCATCGGTGAACCCGGGGTCGGCAAGACGGCCGTGGTGGAGGGCCTGGCCCAGCGGATCGTGGCCGGTGACGTGCCCGAGTCGCTGCGGGGCAAGACGCTCATCTCCCTCGACCTCGCGGCGATGGTGGCCGGTGCCAAGTACCGCGGCGAGTTCGAGGAGCGGCTCAAGGCGGTCCTCGGCGAGATCACCGGCAGCGACGGGCAGGTGATCACCTTCATCGACGAGCTGCACACCGTGGTCGGGGCCGGAGCCAGCGGCGACTCCTCGATGGACGCCGGCAACATGCTCAAGCCGCTGCTGGCCCGCGGCGAGCTGCGGATGGTCGGCGCGACCACCCTGGACGAGTACCGGGAGAACATCGAGAAGGATCCGGCGCTGGAACGGCGGTTCCAGCAGATCTTCGTCGGCGAGCCCTCGGTGGAGGACGCCATCGCCATCCTGCGCGGGCTCAAGGAACGCTACGAGGCGCACCACAAGGTGGCCATCTCCGACTCCGCGCTGGTGGCGGCGGCCGACCTCTCCGACCGCTACATCAGTGGACGACAGCTGCCGGACAAGGCGATCGACTTGGTCGACGAGGCCGCCAGCCGGCTGCGGATGGAGATCGACTCGTCACCGGTCGAGATCGACCAGCTGCAGCGCCAGGTCGACCGGCTCTCGATGGAGGAGATGCACCTGCGGACGGCCGTCGAGGCGACCGGCGACCCGTCCTCGACGAGTCGGCTGGAGCGGCTGCGGGCGGACCTGGCGGACCGGCGCGAGGAGCTGGCCGCGCTCACCGGGCGGTGGGAGGCGGAGAAGACCGGGCTGAACCGGGTCGGGGAGCTCAAGGCCCGACTGGACGATCTGCGCACCCAGGCCGAGCGGCTGCAGCGCCAGGGCGACTACGAGGGCGCCTCCCGGGTGCTCTACGGAGAGCTCCCGGCAGCCGAGACGGAGCTCGCGACGGCCCAGGAGGAGGAGTCCAGCCAGGTCCACGACCCGGCGAACCCGCCGATGGTCAAGGACGAGGTGGGCGCGGACGACATCGCCGATGTGATCGCCGCCTGGACCGGCATCCCCGCCGGGCGGCTCCTCGAAGGGGAGAGCGAGAAGCTGCTCCGGATGGAGGAGGTCCTCGGCCGACGGCTCATCGGTCAGCAGCGGGCCACCCGCACCGTCAGTGACGCGGTGCGGCGGTCCCGGGCCGGCATCTCCGACCCGGACCGGCCCACCGGCTCCTTCCTCTTCCTCGGGCCCACCGGGGTCGGCAAGACCGAGCTCGCCAAGGCGCTGGCCGACTTCCTCTTCGACGACGAGCGCGCGATGGTGCGGATCGACATGTCGGAGTACTCCGAACGGCACGCGGTGGCGCGCCTCATCGGTGCCCCGCCCGGCTACGTCGGGTACGACGAGGGTGGTCAACTGACCGAGGCGGTCCGACGGCGGCCCTACTCGGTGGTGCTGCTGGACGAGGTCGAGAAGGCGCACCCAGAGACATTCGACATCCTGCTGCAGGTCCTGGACGACGGGCGGCTCACCGACGGGCAGGGCCGCACCGTCGACTTCCGGAACGTCATCCTGGTGATGACCTCCAACCTGGGCAGCCAGTTCCTCATCGACCCGGTGACCGACGCGCAGACCAAGCGCGAGCAGGTGATGGCCGTGGTGCGCTCCACCTTCAAGCCGGAGCTGCTGAACCGGCTCGACGAGGTGGTCGTCTTCGACCCGCTCTCCCGCGAGGAGCTGGCCACCATCGTCGGGCTGCAGGTGGACCTGCTGGCGCGACGGCTCGGCGACCGGCGGATCACCCTGGAGGTCACCGACGCGGCCTCCCGCTGGCTGGCCGAGCGCGGCTACGACCCGGCCTACGGTGCCCGCCCGCTGCGCCGTCTGGTGCAGACCGAGATCGGCGACAGGCTGGCCCGGGCGCTGCTCTCCGGAGAGGTCCGGGACGGGGCGCGTGTGGTGGTCGACGTCACCGAGGACGGGGAGCTGGCGCTGTCCTGAGCTGGGCAGGTGCGCCCGGGCGACGGCCCGGGTGCACGTCTGCTCTTCGCTGGTCGTTCACGCGGCATTCACCCGTCGCGCCAGCGGGTGTCATGTGGGCTGCCTACGTTCGTCTCGGTTGGCAACGGCGCCACCGCGCCTCGTGAGATTCATCAGCGCGGCACGACATCCGTCAGACGTTCCAGAGAGGTTCCACCCGTGAAGCTTCACCGCATCGGTCCGACCGTCGCCATCGCGATGGCGGCCTCGCTCACGCTCGCCGCGTGCGGCGACGACGCGCCCACCACCTCCGCCAACGAGGGGTCCGAGGGCAGCAGCGACGAGTCCGACGGCGGCTCCGAGTCCGCCGACGCCGGTGGGGAGGCCCTGACCGGTGACCTGGTCGCCTCCGGCGCCTCGTCGCAGGAGGCCGCGATGACGGCCTGGATCGCCGGCTACCAGGGTGTCCAGCCCGAGGTGACCGTCCAGTACAACTCGGTCGGCTCCGGCGCCGGCCGCGAGAACCTGATCGCCGGTGCCTCCGACTTCATCGGCTCCGACGCCTACCTCGACGACGACGAGCGCGCGGCGGTCGTCGACAGCTGCGGGGACGGCGGTGCCCTGCACGTCCCGGTCTACATCTCCCCGGTCGCCGTGCCCTACAACCTGCCCGGCGTCGACGGCCTGCAGCTGAAGCCGGACACCCTGGCCCAGATCATGAACCAGGACATCACCGCCTGGGACGACCCGGCCATCGCCGAGGACAACCCGGACGCCGAGCTCCCCGACACGGAGATCACCGTGGTGCACCGTTCGGACGACTCCGGTACCACCGAGAACTTCATGGAGTACCTGTCCGCCGCAGCGCCCGACTCCTGGCCGCACGAGGCGGACGCAGCCTGGCCGGTCTCGGCCGAGGCTGCCGCCCAGAACACCGGCGTCATCGAGGTCATCAACCAGAACGAGGGCACCATCGGGTATGCCGACGCCTCCGTGGTGACCGGCCAGGCCGCCGCCGTGGGCGTGGGCGACGAGTTCGTCGAGTTCTCCCCGGAGGCCGCGGCCCGCGTGGTGGACGCCTCCGAGCCGGCTGACACCGGCCTCGACGGTGACATGGCCCTCGAGCTGGCCCGCGACACCACCGAGTCCGGCGCCTACCCGATCGTCCTGGTCTCCTACCACGTCGCCTGCACCTCCTACGACGACGCGGAGCGGGCCAACCTGGTCAAGGACTTCCTCAGCTACGTCGTCTCCGAGGAGGGGCAGTCCACCGCGTCCGAGGCGGCCGGCTCCGCGCCCATCTCCGAGACCACCCGCGAGAGCGCCCTCAGCCTCATCGACACCATCCAGGGTGGCTGACACCTGAGCACCACGCCTCTCGCCACGGACCGGCGGTCGACCTCCACGTCGCCCGCCGGTCCCGTGGTGCCCGCCCCACGTCCCCGTGAAGGATGCCCATGAACGCCCCTGTGACGCCGACCCGGCGTGCCCGCGGGTCCACCCAGGCCGTCCGCCGGCCCGGTGACCTGTTCTTCTCCGGAGCCTCCCTCGGCGCCGCGATCCTCATCCTGCTGATCCTCGCCGGGGTCGCGCTCTTCCTCGTCGTCGAGGCCCTCCCGGCGCTGCGAGCGCCCGCGGAGGAGATCACCGGGGGTGAGGGCTTCTCCGGCTACGTCTGGCCGCTGGTCTTCGGCACGGTCGTCGCCTCCCTGATCGCGATGATCCTGGCCACGCCCGTGGCGGTCGGGATCGCCCTCTTCGTGTCGCACTACGCGCCACGCCGGCTGGGCAGGAGCATCGGCTTCGTCATCGACCTGCTGGCCGCCGTGCCCTCGGTGGTCTTCGGCATGTGGGGGATGGCGGTCTTCGCCCCGCGGATGGTGCCGCTCTACGAGTGGCTCGAGGAGTACGCCGGGTTCATCCCGTTCTTCTCGGACGCGTCCACCACCGGCCGTACCCTGATGACCGCCTCGATCGTGCTGGCGGTGATGATCCTGCCGATCATCACGGCCGTCTCCCGGGAGGTCTTCCTGCAGACCCCACGGCTGCACGAGGAGGCCGCGCTGGCCCTCGGCGCCACCCAGTGGGAGATGATCCGCACGGCGGTGCTGCCCTTCGGTATGCCGGGCGTCATCGGCGGCACCATGCTCGGCCTGGGCCGCGCCCTCGGGGAGACGATGGCGGTCGCCATCATCCTGGCCCCTGGGGTCTTCGGCCTCAACCTCATCGGCAACGGCAACTCCACGATCCCTGCCGAGATCGCGCTGAACTTCCCCGAGGCCGCCGGGCTCCGGCTGTCCGAGCTGATCGCCGCCGGCCTGGTCCTCTTCGTCATCACCCTGGCCGTCAACCTCTTCGCCCGGTGGATCGTGGACCGCCGCGCCGAGTTCTCGGGAGCGAACTGATGAGCACCCCCACCCAGACCTCACCCCAGTCCGAGGGGGACCTGCACCACACCCGCCTCGACGACGTGGACGGGATCGTCCCCTCCCAGGTGCGGCCGGCCAGCCGTCGGCCCGGCCAGCTGCTCGCGGTGGCCGCGGCCGCCCTGGCGCTGGTGCTCTGGCTCGTTGTCGGCCTGCACGTCGCCGCGGCCCTGGTGCTGAGCTTCGTCGTCTACCTGGTCGTCGTGTATGCCGTCTACCGCCACCTAGGCGGGAGCCGCGTCGCGGTCGACCACTTGGTGCGCGCGCTGGTCTACTTCGCCTTCGTCTGCGCGATCATCCCGCTGGTGTCCCTGCTGTGGACCGTCATCGCCGAGGGCGCCGGACGGGCCTTCGACCCGGCGTTCCTCAACCAGACGATGAACGGCGTCACCGGTCTCAACGACCAGCAGTACGCCGACGGGTCCGCCGAGTTCGTCGGTGGCGCCTACCACGCGATCATGGGCACCCTGATCATCACCGGACTGGCCACCCTCATCTCGGTGCCGATCGGGATGTTCACCGCGATCTACCTGGTGGAGTACGGAGCCCGGAACCGGCTGGCCCGCGGGATCCGCTTCCTGGTCGACGTGATGACCGGCATCCCCTCGATCGTGGCCGGCCTCTTCGCGTTCGCGCTGTTCACCCAGATCTTCGGGATCCGGGACGCCAAGATGGGCCTCGCGGGCGCCGTCGCGCTGTCCGTGCTGATGATCCCCACGGTGGTCCGCAACTCCGAGGAGATGCTGCGGATCGTCCCGAACGAGCTCCGCGAGGCGGCCCTGGCCCTGGGCGTTCCCAAGTGGCGGGTGATCGCCAAGGTGGTGCTCCCGACGGCTGCCTCCGGGCTGGCCTCCGGCGTCACCCTGGCCATCGCGCGCGTCATCGGCGAGACGGCACCGTTGCTGGTGGCCATCGGGTATGCCCGAGGGCTCAACTGGAACGCGTTCGAGGGACCGATGAACACCCTCGCGGTGTACGCCTACTTCATGTTCACCAAGCCGCTGAGCCCGGCCGTCCGGGAGCCGAGCCTGGAGCGGGCGTGGGCCGCCGCGCTGCTGCTCGTGCTCATCGTCGTCGCCCTCAACCTGCTCGCCCGGCTCATCGCCAAGATGTTCGCGCCGAAGACCGGCCGCTGACCCACCAGGAGACCCATCTCATGTCCAAGCGCATCGACGTCAACAACCTCGACATCTACTACGGCGACTTCCACGCCGTGAAGAACGTCTCGATGGTCATCGAGCCCCGCGCCGTGACCGCCTTCATCGGCCCCTCCGGCTGCGGCAAGTCCACCTTCCTGCGCACCCTGAACCGGATGCACGAGGTGATCCCCGGCGCCCGTGTCTCCGGGGACGTCGCGATCGACGGCCACAGCCTCTACGACAAGGGCGTCGACCCGGTCGACGTGCGCCGCCAGGTCGGCATGGTCTTCCAGCGGCCCAACCCGTTCCCGACCATGTCCATCAAGGAGAACGTGCTGGCTGGGGTCCGGCTGAACAGCAAGCGGCTCTCCGGCAAGGCTGCCGACGCGCTCACCGAGAAGGCGCTGCGCGGGGCGAACCTGTGGACCGAGGTCAAGGACCGGCTCGACAAGCCTGGCTCGGGCCTGTCTGGTGGACAGCAGCAGCGGCTGTGCATCGCGCGGGCCATCGCGGTGCAGCCCGAGGTGATCCTGATGGACGAGCCGTGCTCCGCGCTCGACCCGATCTCGACGCTGGCCATCGAGGACCTGATCAACGAGCTGAAGGTCGAGTACACCGTCGTCATCGTGACCCACAACATGCAGCAGGCGGCGAGGGTCTCGGACAAGACCGGCTTCTTCAACCTGGAGGCGACCGGGATGCCCGGGGAGCTGGTGGAGTACGACAGCACCCAGAACATCTTCAACAACCCGGGTCAGCAGGCGACCGAGGACTACATCTCCGGCCGCTTCGGCTGACCGACCGGGCGAGCGTCGTGCTCCGACCGGGCGCGCGTTGTGCTCCGACCGGGCGTCCCGACATGCCGGCGACCGGCATACTGGCTCCCATGACGC
The DNA here is from genome assembly GCF_045032955.1 of Serinicoccus shuyuelongi. Lineage (NCBI taxonomy): Bacteria > Bacillati > Actinomycetota > Actinomycetes > Micrococcales > Ornithinimicrobiaceae > Serinicoccus > Serinicoccus shuyuelongi. The sequence continues at coordinate 544,799 of NZ_JBJFZU010000002.1, forward strand.
ACCGCACTGCGCGCCCGACCGTCCGCCCCCGGGTCGTGACGGGCGCTGCCGTCCTCGCGCTGGTGCTGGCGGGGTGCAGCGGGGACGACGATGACGCCGCGCAGACCTCGGAAGCGCCTGCGCCCACGGCCGCCGACCGGCTGGCGCAGGCGCACGACGTGCTCGTCGACGCGGGGACCGTGCACCTGACGATGACCGGCACGGACCTACCCGAGGACGAGGACTCGTTCATCATCAGCGCGGAGGGAAGCGGGACGATGGAGCCGCCGGCCTTCGACGGCACCATCACCGCCACCGTCGCCGGGGTCCAGGCGGACATTCCCACGGTCGCGCTCGACGGCGACCTCTGGGTGAAGCTGCCGTACGTCCCCTCGCACGTCAACACCGACCCCGATGACCTGGGCGTGCCCGACCCGGCCACCCTCTTCGACCCCGAGGCGGGCCTGGTCGGGCTGCTGCCGATGACCGACGACCCGGAGCTCGGCGAGCGCTCCCGCGCCGGGGCCGAGGTGGTGCAGCAGGTGACCGGGACGCTGCCCGGGCAGGCGGTGACGGACCTCCTCTACGCCGGGGACGCCGAGGCCGACTTCGACGTCACCTACGGCCTGGTCGAGGACACCTGGGAGGTCCGTTCGGTGGAGCTCACCGGCCCGTTCTACCCGCCGACGACCTCGACCTACACGCTGACGCTCGACGCCTACGGCGAGCCGGTCACCGTCACCCAGCCCTGAGGATGGGCCAGGGGGAGGGGAGCCCGGCCCGGGGCGCGCGCGCCCTGCTGACGGTCGCGGCGCTGGCGGTGGCGCTGGCCGCGGCCGACACGTACGTGGTGGTGCTGGCGCTCACCGACATGATGGCCGGCGTCGGGGTCGGTATCGAGTCGCTGCAGCGGGGCACCCCGATCATCTCCGGCTTCCTGCTCGGCTACATCGCCGTCCTGCCGCTCATCGGCCGGGTCAGCGACCTCGTCGACCGACGGCGGATCCTGCTCTGGTGCCTGGTCATCTTCGTCATCGGGTCCGCAGTGACCGCGGTGGCCGTGGAGCTGCCGGTCATGGTCGGTGGCCGGTTCCTGCAGGGCCTCGGCGGCGGCGGCCTCGTGCCGGCGACCCTCGCCCTGGTTGCGGACCTCTGGCCACCCGGCCGGCGAGGTATGCCGCTGGGCGTGGTGGGCGCGGTCCAGGAGATGGGGTCGGTGCTGGGGCCGCTGCTGGGGGCCCTGGTGCTGGCCGTCACCGGCTGGCGGGAGATCTTCTGGCTCAACGTCGTGCTGGGCCTGCTGGCGCTGGTCGGGGTGGCGATCATCCGCCCCGTCGCGTCCACGGACAAGACCGTCCGCACCCCACCCACGGCCGACCCGGCCACCCACCACGACCGGCGTTCCCGCGTGCTGACCGCGACGGCATACCTGCTGGCGGTGCTGGCGGCCGCGCTCTGGACGCTGGCGCTGTGGGCGCCCGAGGTGCTGACCACCTCGATCGAGCTCGGGGCGCCGTTCGTGCCGCTGGACCCCGCCTCCGGCTCGCGGGTGGCGACCCCGGTCGGCGTCGCGGCCGCAGTGACGACCCTGCTGCTGGGCGTCGTCACACTGCCGCGGTGGCTGCCGCTGCTGCTGCGCGCCGACCTCCTCGGTGCGGTGCTGCTCGCGGTGGCGCTCGGCTCGCTGGTGCTGACGTTCTCCACCGCGAACCCGGAGACCGAGGTGCTCGGGCCGTGGGGGGTGTGGCTGCTGCCGCTCGGCGTGCTCGCCACGGTCGCCTTCCTGCTGCGTCAGCGTCTCGCCGCGCACCCGCTCATCCCGAGCGGCGTGGTCCGCGCCCGTGTCTGGCCCGCGCTCGGGGTCAGCGTGCTGGTCGGCGCCGCGATCGTGGCCGTCGTCGTCGACGTGCCGCTGCTCTCCCGCCTCACCCAGGGCACCGACGAGACCGACGCGGCGCTGGTGCTGGTCCGGTTCCTGGTCGCGGTGCCGGTCGGTGCGCTGCTCGGTGGCTGGCTGCTGCGCCGCGTCGGGCCGGCGCTGGTCGCCGCGCCCGGGCTCGCCGTGGCAGCGGTCTCGATCCTGGCGATGGCGCGCTGGGACCGGGCCTCGCTGGACGACCTGACCGTGACCACGCTCGCCCTCGCCGGGGCCGGGCTCGGCGTCGGCCTGGCGATCGCGCCGGTCAACGACGCGGCCCTCGCCGACGCCCGGGAGGACGCGCACGGCACGGTGAGCTCGCTGGTCGTGGTCGCGCGGATGGTCGGCATGGTCGTCGGGCTGGCACTGCTCACCGCGATCGGTCTGCGCAGCTTCCACACCGAGGTCGGCCGGCTCGCGGACCCGACCGACAGCGACGCCCTGCTCGACGCGGCCGTGGTCCAGGTGCAGACGGTGCTGACCGGGGCGGGGTATGCCGCCGCCCTCGCCGCGGTCCTCGCCCTGGCGCTGGGCTTCCGGGCGGTGGGCCGGGACGCCCGCGAGGTCCGTTCCGCAGGCGGCGCCCAGGTCTAGGGCCTGCGCGCGAGGATCTGCTCCCGCAGGATGTCGGCGTGCCCGCAGTGCTGGGCCAGCTCCCGCAGCACGTGCATGAGGACCCAGCGCAACGGCAGCGGGCCGCGACGGTTGCCGGGCAGGGTGTGGTCGAGGTCGAGGCTCTCGATCGCCCGCCGGGAGGCCCGCACCGCGTCGGCGTAGTCCGCCAGGACCGAGGCGATCGTGTCGTCCTGTGTGAGGACGAAGGACTCGTCCGGGTGCTCCGGTATGCCGATCGCGGCCCGCGACGCCCCGGTCACGGCCTGCACGAACCACACCTTTTCCACGAAGGTCGCGTGCTTGACGAGTCCCAGGAGGGTCGTCCGTGAGGGCACCAGCCTGGCCCGGGCCTCCTCCTCGTCCAGCCCGTCCAGGCTGGCGGCGAGCAGGGCCCGGTGCTGGTCGACGAACGCCCGCAGCTGGGCACCCGCCTCCGCATGGTGCAGGTCGGGGTCGGCGGGCGGCATACCGTCACGGTAGTGGTGGACGGCAGCACGAGACGTCCGGTCGGGCACGACGAGACGCTCGGTCGGGCAGCACGAGACGCTCGGTCCGGCACGACGAGACGTCCGGTCGGGCACGACGAGACGTCCGGATGGGCACTCCGGCGCGCTCGGTGGGATCGGCATACCCTGGGTGCATGAGCACGCTCCACCTCGTCGGCGAGGCCGAGGCCGACCGCATCCTCTCCGAGCACCCCTTCGCGCTGCTGACCGGCATGCTGCTGGACCAGCAGATCCCGATGGAGGTCGCCTTCGACGGCCCCCGCAAGATCCTCGAGCGCCTCGGGTCGCTGGACCCGGTGACGATCGCCGCCACCGACCCGGAGGAGTTCATCGCGCTGTGCGCCACGCCGCCCTCGGTGCACCGGTTCCCGAAGTCCATGGGCCAGCGGGTGCACGACCTCGCCGCCGCCGTGGTCCAGGACTACGACGGGGACACGGAGGCGATCTGGACCGAGGGCGGCCCGGACGGCGCCGAGATCCTGAAGCGGCTCAAGGCGCTGCCCGGCTACGGGGACCAGAAGGCCAGGATCTTCCTCGCCCTGCTCGGCAAGCAGCGGGGGCTGCAGGCTGAGGGGTGGCGCCAGGCCGCCGGTGACTACGGGCAGGACGGCGTGCACATGTCGATCGCCGACGTCACCAGCGCCGAGTCGTTGCAGCAGGTCAGGGCCTACAAGAAGGAGAAGAAGGCGGCCGCGAAGGCCGCCAGGGCGTGACCGCCGCGGTCCCCCACCCCGACGGACGTCTCGAGCCTCCCGTCCAGGGGTCCGTCTGGACCGTCCCGGGGATGCTGGCCATCGCCGTGGTCGCCCTCACCGGATTCTCCGGCTACGCCGCCCTGCTGCCGGTCGCGCCGCTGTGGGCGGTCGAGGGTGGCGCCGACAGCGCCGGTGCCGGACTGGTCAACTTCGTGCTGCTCGGGACGACCGTCGCCACCCAGTTCGCCGTCCCGTGGTCGATCGGCCGGGTGGGATGGGCCCGGGTGCTGTCGCTGGGGATGGTCCTCCTGGGCGTCCCCTCGCTGCTGCACCTGCTCAGCGACACCCTGCTGGTCACCCTCCTCCTCTCGGCGGCCCGGGGAGTGGGCTTCGGAATCCTCACCGTCGCCGCCAACGCGGCGGCCGTCCTGCTGGTGACCCCGGAGCGACGAGGTGCTGCCGTGGGCGCCTACTCGGCCGCGCTGTCGGTGCCCAACGTCGTCTTCATGCCCCTGGGGGCCTGGGTGGCCCAGGCGTGGGGCTTCGTCCCCGCCTTCGCGGCCGGGGCGATACCGCTGCTCGGCATCCCGGCCTGCATCGTGGTCGCCCGTCACCTCCCGGACCGCTCGACCCGCCAGCCCGGTGGCCCGTCCGACGAGACCGCCATGGGGGCCGGCACCGCGGCGGCGATGCTGCGACCGACCCTGATCCTGCTGGCCGTCACCCTGGCCGGTGGCGCCGTCATCACCTTCACCCCTCAGCTGGTCGCGCTGCCGTGGCTCTCTGCGGCAGGGCTCATGGCGATGGGCCTGGTCTCGGCGATCGCCCGATGGCGGATCGGGGGGTTGACCGACCGGATCGGCGTGGATCGCCTGGTCGCGCCGTTCGTGGTCCTGACGGTGCTCGTCCTGGCCGCCTTCGCCTGGGTGGTGCGCGAACCCGTCACCTCCGGGCAGGCAACCGTCTGGATCCTCACCTGCGCGCTCCTGGGCCTGTGCTACGGCGGGCTCCAGAACCTCACCATGCTGCAGGCCTTCGCCGCAGCGGGGCCTCGACGGATCGGCGCCGCCAGCGCCGTCTGGAACGCCGGTTTCGACGCCGGCACGGCCTGCGGGGCCCTGCTCGTCGGAACGGTGGCCGTCGGCGCGGGCTTCGGGGTCGGGATGGCGGTCACCGCCGGACTCTGTCTGCTCACCGTGCCTCTGGCGCTGGTCCGCAGGCGCTAGGGGCGGTCGGCCAGGTCGACGACGACCGGGGCGTGGTCGCTCGCGCCCTTCCCCTTGCGCTCCTCACGGTCGATGAACGCGCCCTCCACCCGGGCCGCCAGGGCGGGCGAGCCGAGGCAGAAGTCGATCCGCATGCCGCGGCGCTTCGGGAACGACAGCTGGGTGTAGTCCCAGTAGGTGAAGGTCCCGGGCTCAGAGGTGTGGGGCCGCACCACGTCGGCGTACCCCGCGTCCAGCACCGCCCGGAAGGCCGCCCGCTCCGGCTCACTGGTATGCGTCCGGCCCTCGAAGTAGGACACCGACCAGACGTCGTCGTCGGTGGGGGCGATGTTCCAGTCGCCGGTCAGCGCCACCTGCGCGTCCGAGTCCGCAGTGAGCCAGCCACCGGCCGCCGTCCGCAGCTCCTCCAGCCAGCGGAGCTTGTAGTCCAGGTGCGGGTCGTCGAGCGCCCGTCCGTTGGGCACGTACAGGCTCCACACCTGCACCCCCGCGCAGGTGGCACCGATCGCCCGGGCCTCCACCACGCTCGGGTCGCCCCACCCCGGCTGCCCGGGGAAGCCCACCTGGACGTCCTCCAGGCCCACGCGGCTGATAAGGGCCACCCCGTTCCACTGGTTCAGCCCGGTGTGCGCCACCTGGTAGCCGGCCGACTCCAGCGGTAGCAGCGGGAACTGGTCGTCGCGGCACTTGGTCTCCTGCAACGCCAGGACGTCGACGTCGTGCCGCTCCAGGAAGCCCACCACCCGGTCCAGGCGGGAGCGGATGCTGTTGCAGTTCCAGGTCGCGATACGCACCGGGTCACCCTAAGCGCCGCCCTGGACATCCGCAGGACCCGGCCGCGCCGAACACCCACCGACAGGAGACACAGCCACCGCACAGGTCGCGCTGGAAGTCTCGGAGCCCGAACCGAGAGTGAGGTGGCCGTCATGGTCATGGGACTGCCGGCACACCCGTTGCTCGTGCACTTCGCGATCGTGCTGCTGCTGCTGGCCGCAGGCGCCCAGATCCTGGCGGTACTTCTCGCGCGTTTCCGCCGCTGGTTCGGCTGGGGCCTGCCGGTGCTGGGGGTAGTGAGCGCGGTGCTGGTGCGGCTCACCCAGAGCGCCGGCGACGACCTGCTGACGACCGGCACCGTGCCGGCCACCGACCTGCTGTCCGAGCACGGTATGTGGGGGGTGCGCGCAGGCTGGGCCGGCATCGTCCTGGGGGTGGTCACGGTCCTGTACTGGGCGCTGACCTCCGAGTGGGGCCGGGAGCGGCTGACCGGCCGCTGGCCGTCCTGGGTGCGGGTCGTCGTCTCCGTGCTCGCGGTGCTGGCCGCGGTGGCGGCGATCGTCACCGTGACCCTGGCAGGGCATACCGGCTCCTCCTCCGTGTGGGGCAGCCGCTGACCCCGGGCCGTCAGCCGCGGCCGCCCGGTGTTGGCAGGCCGGTTTGATTTTGGAGCATAGAACGATAATGATTCCCACTATGCGAACGAAGACGACCCCTCTCATCCTTGCCCTGACCTCGGCCACCCTGCTGGCGGCGTGCGGTCCCACCTCCTCCGACGACGCCGGTGACGGCAACGCCCCCGCGGGTGGCAGCAGCGACGGCGGCACCACCCAGACCGCCGACGCCGGCGACGCCGCGAGCGAGACCGACCCGGCCGGCACCTCCGACGGCGCCGCCGGGACCGGGAGCGCCGACGAGGCCGCGGAGACCCACGAGTCGGCCGGCCCGTCCCCCCGGTTGGCGCTGACCTACGACGGCGGGGTCATGGTGCTGGACGCCCTCGACCTCGAGGTGGAGGGTGACTTCCCGGCGGAGGGCTTCACCCGGCTGAACCCCGCCGGTGACGGTCGCCACATGCTGCTGACCGAGGGCGAGAGCTTCCGGCTGCTGGATGCCGGCACCTGGAGCGAGCCGCACGGCAATCACGACCACAGCTACACCACCGCGCCGACGCTGACCGACCAGCGGGTCGAGGGAAGCCACCCCGGCCACGCCGTCGCGCACGGCGGCCGCACGGCGCTCTACTTCGACGGCGCGGGCCGCATCGACCTCCTGGACCCGGCCACCCTGGACATCGAGACGTCCATCGACGTGGACGAGGCCCACCACGGCGTCGCGGTGATGCTCGAGGACGGCGCCATGCTCGAGACCGTGGGCACCGAGGACGAGCGCACCGGGGCCAGGGTCCTCGACGCGAACGGGGACGAGCTGGCGAGCACGGACGAGTGCCCGGGCGTGCACGGGGAGGCCACCGCAGAGGGCGGCGCCGTGGTCCTAGGCTGCGAGGACGGTCTGGTGGTCTTAGCGGACGGGGCGTTCACCAAGATCTCGTCCCCGGACGACTACGGCCGCATCGGCAACCAGGCCGGCTCCGAGCTGTCCCCGGTCGTGCTGGGCGACTACAAGTCCGACCCTGACGCCGAGCTCGAGCGTCCCGAGCAGGTCAGCCTGACCGACACCGCGACCGGTGAGCTGCAGCTGGTCGACCTCGGCACCTCCTACTCCTTCCGCTCGCTCGCGCGCGGCCCGCAGGGGGAGGCGCTGGTGCTCGGCACCGACGGGGAGCTGCACGTCATCGACCCTGCCTCCGGCGAGGTGACCCAGGAGCTCCCCGTCGTCGAGGAGTGGACCGAGCCGACGGAGTGGCAGCAGCCGCGCCCGACGCTCTTCGTCATGGGCCAGTTCGGCTACGTCACCGAGCCCGCCACCCAGGAGCTGCACGTCGTCGACCTCGACGCCATGGAGATCATCGACAGCGCGGAGCTGCCGCAGGTGCCCAACGAGATCTCCGGGGTCAGCGGCCGGGACGAGGCCGCGGGCTCCCACTCCGAGGACGAGCACGGCGACGAGGACCACGGTGACGAGGACCACGAAGGTCACGACCATGGTGACGAGGAGCACAGCGACGAGGACCACGAGGGTCACGACCACTGATCAGGGGCGGGTGATCCCCCGCACCGCTCTCAGGTATGCCGCCCGCACGGCCGGGGCAGCCAGCGCCGCGACGGCGTCGGGCACCCCGGTCACGGCATACGTCTGCTCCCACCGGATCCGGGTGTCCGCCCCGGCCGGCCGCAGGGTCGCCACCAGGCTGCCGGTCAACGGCGACCCGACCTTCTCGACGACGGCCCGGTGCGGCGGCCCCCAGGACCGGACGACCATGTCGTCGTCGAAGCCGAGCGGTCCCACCCCGGTCCGGGCGGTGAACCGGGCACCCGGGCCGAGCGGCTCACCGGTGGTCGTGGTGAGCGGAATCGCCGCGGTATGCCGGTCCAGGTCCCACAGCCGGGCCCACACCTGCTCGGGCGGTCCGGGGACCAGGACGTCGAACCAGAAGGAGGCCACGCCTCCAGACTAGGCCTGTCGCCGCTGCTGCCTACGATGACCTCATGAACGCACCAGCCCTGGGAGCCCATGTCGACCAGTCCGACCCGATCGGCGCGGCAGCCGCCCGGAAGGTGCCGGTGGTGCAGTTCTTCCTCGGCGACCCGCAGGGGTACCAGGGTCCGGAGGTCCGCTACCCGGGCGGGGCGGCGGCCCTGCGGGAGGCGGCGGAGCGGGCCGGTGTCGACCTCTATGTGCACGCGCCGTACATCATCAACGTCGCGACCCTGAACAACCGGATCCGGATCCCCTCCCGCAAGCTGCTGCAGCAGCACATGGACGCCGCCACCGAGATCGGCGCCAAGGGCCTGATCGTGCACGGCGGCCACGTCAACGCCAAGGACGACCCGGGCACCGGCTTCGACAACTGGCGCAAGGCCGTCGAGGCGACCACCATCACCACCCCGCTGCTCATCGAGAACACCGCGGGCGGTGACCACGCGATGACCCGCCACCTGGAGCGGATCGCGGGGGTGTGGGACGCGATCCGCTCGGCGGAGGGCGCCGACCAGGTCGGCTTCTGCCTCGACACCTGCCACGCCTGGGCGGGAGGCCTCGAGCTCGGCTCCGTCGTGGAACGCGTGCTGGCGATCACCGGGCGCATCGACCTCGTCCACCTCAACGACTCCCGGGACACCGCCGGCTCCGGGGCCGACCGGCACGCCAACCTCGGGGACGGGACCGTCCCGGCGCAGGAGCTGGTGGACGTGGTCCGGGCAGCAGGGGCCCCCGTGGTCCTGGAGACGCCCGGCGGCACGAACGAGCACCTCGCCGACCTGGGGTGGCTGCGCTCCCGGCTGTGAGCCGGCGGCATACCCTGACCTGATGGGACGAGCACTGGTGACCGGGGCCTCCGCCGGGCTCGGGCGGGAGTTCGCGGTGCAGCTCGCCGCACGCGGGCACCACCTGGTCCTGGTGGCCCGGGACGGGGGGCGGCTGGAGCAGCTGGCGGACGAGGTGCGCCGCGACGCCGGGGTGGACGTGCAGGTGCTCCCGGCGGACCTGTCCGACCGCGGCCAGCTCGAGCAGGTGGCGGAGCGCGTCCGGGATCGCGGCAGCCCTGTCGACCTGGTCGTCAACAACGCCGGCTTCGGCGCCGGCGCCAGCTTCGCCGGCAACGACCTGGACGTCGAGGAAGCCGCGCTCGACGTGATGGCCAAGGCGGTGATGGTGCTCTCGCACGCCGCCGCGGGCGCGATGCGGGAACGCGGGCACGGGGCCGTGCTGAACGTGTCCTCGGTCGCCTCGTTCGCCGCGATGGGGCACTACTCGGCGATCAAGGCCTATGTGACGGTACTCTCCGAGGCGCTGGCCACCGAGCTGGCCCCGCACGGGGTCCGGGTGATGGCGCTCTGCCCTGGCTTCGTGCACACCGAGTTCCACGGGCGGGCGGAGATGGACATGTCCGCGCTCCCGGACGCCCTCTGGCTGGATGCACCCGCCGTCGTACGGACGGCTCTGGACGACCTCGCCCGGGGAAGGGTCGTGTCCATCCCCTCGCTCACCTACACCGGCCTCGTCCAGGTGCTCAGGGTCACCCCCCGTCGCCTGGTCCGCAGCGTCTCCGCCTCGCTCGCGAGCCGGCGGCGCGCCCCCGACCGCACCGCATGAGCCGCCGGCGGCGGCTCGCCGCCGGGACGGTGCTGGTCCTGACGAGCGGTGGGGCACTGGTCTGGCAGGGTGCGCACCGGCAGGTGCCGCTCTACCAGGAGGCGGTGGTCCGGGACGCCTACGGGGTCCTGACCCCGGTCGCCCCGGGACGCACCGCGGACGGCTGGCTCCCGCTGTCGGCGGACCCGGGGACGGTGCCGCTCGAGGTGTCGCTGCTGGGTGCCCGCGCGGCCGCGGACCAGGTGTGGCTGACCTCCGGCTGGCTCCCCGAGGAGGGCCACCCGCACGCGGGGCTGGCCCGTGACGCGTTGCGCGACCTGCACACCCTCACCGCGCCCGCCGGCAGCCCCCCGGGGGCGGTGCTGGCCGGGGCGTCACCGGCCTGGCAGTTCGTCTGGCCGCGGGACGCCTCCTTCGCGGCCGCCGCCTACGCCCGCAGCGGTCACCAGCAGGAGGCGCTGGCCACGCTGGTGCTGCTGCAGGACCTGCAGGCTCCCGACGGGTCCATGCAGGCGCGTTACCTGCCGGCGCAGGAGGGGGGTGTGCCGGACGACCGGCTGCCGCAGGAGGACGGCCCGGGGTGGGCGTTGTGGGCCGCGCGAGAGGTCGTCGAACACGGCGCGGACGGTGCGGAGGCGACCACGCTGACCCCGCTGATCACCCGTTCCACCGCCCGGCTGCTGGACCGGATCGACCCGGGGACGGGGTTGCCGCTGCCCTCACCCGACTACTGGGAGCGGCCGGAGGAGAAGCTCACCCTCGGCATCGCCGCCACCTCGCTCATGGGTCTGGAGGCCGCCGCCGCGTTGTATGCCGACTCCTCGGTCCCGGCGTCGGCCTGGGTGGGTGCGGGGGTGGACCCCGAGGGGCTGTCGGAGCGGGCCGCGCGGCTGCGGTCCCGGATCGTCGAGGAGTTCGGCCCGGGCTTCCCCCGGCACGCGGGGGGACGGCCGGACGCCGCCGTGACCTTCCTGCTGCCGCCCTTCGTGGAGGTCCCGGTGGCCGGTGCCGACCGGGCCCGGCTGCGGAGCCAGGGCGCGCAGCTGCGTCCGGCCGGAGGACTCGCACCCGGCGCCGGGTGGCACAACGACGGCATCTCCTGGACCCCGGAGACCGCGCTGCAGGCGCTCGCGGCCGCGCACGGCGGGCATTCCGAGGAGGCGGAGCGGTGGCTGGACTGGCTGGCGGACCACCGGACCGTGACCGGGGCCCTGCCGGAGAAGGTGCTGCACGACGGGCAGCCCGCCGCCGTCGCGCCGCTGGCCTGGACCGCCGCCCTGGTCGTCCTCACCCTCCGGCCCTGACCGACCTGGCCTAGGCTGGGCGCTCATGACCACCACCCGTGACCGTCTGCTCGAGCTCATCACCGACCTGGCCGTCGTGCACGGCCGTGTCACCCTCTCCTCCGGTACGGAGGCCGACTACTACGTCGACCTGCGCCGGATCACCCTGCACGGTGAGGCCGGGCCGCTGGTGGGGGAGGTCATGCTCGACCTGGTCGCCGACCTCGAGGTCGACGCGGTGGGTGGGCTGACCATGGGCGCGGACCCGGTCGCCACCGCCATGATGCACGCCGCCGCCCGGAGCGGGCGCGGACAGCTCGACTCCTTCGTGGTCCGCAAGAGCGAGAAGGCGCACGGGCTGCAGCAGCGGATCGAGGGGCCCGCGGTCACGGACCGACGGGTGGTCGTGGTGGAGGACACCTCCACCACCGGTGGCTCGCCGCTGACGGCCGTGGAGGCCGTCCGGGACGCGGGGGCCCAGGTGGTGGCGGTGGCCGTGATCGTGGACCGGGACAGCGGAGCGCGGGAGCGCATCGAGGAGCAGGGCATCGAGTACCGCTCCGCCTTCTCGCTGTCCGACCTGGGTCTCTGAGGCACGACGACGCCCCTGCACCTTCCCCCGGTGCAGGGACGTCGTCGTGTCCGTGGGCCTGAGCCCTTCGCGCGCAGGTGGGTCAGGGCATACCCGGGACCCGGCCGTACCAGACCTGGCTGTCCCAGATGGGGCCGTAGACGACGCCGGCCTGCGGGTTCTGCGCCTCGTAGCTCATGCCCGGGCCCGCGTAGATCCCGACGTGGTACCAGTTCTTGTAGAACACGAGGTCGCCCGGCTTCGGGTTGGTCACCGGGGTGACGAAGGTGCGCTGGTCGCGCACCGTGCGCGGGATGTCGATCCCGTTCTGCTTGTAGGCCCACCAGGTGTAGGACGAGCAGTCGAAGGCGTCCGGAGGGGTTCCGTAGAGGACGTACGGGGAGCCCACGTAGTCGGCCGCGGTGTCGATGATGCCCTGCCGTACCGGCGTGGGCGCGGGGACCGGGGCCACGCCGCCGCTGGGCGGGGTGGAGGTGAGGATGCCGCCGGAGACGAACTTGCCGTTGCCCAGGTCGAGCCAGTTGTTGGAGGTCCAGGTGCCACTCACCTGGGTGCCCTTGACCATGGTGGTGACGATGCTGTGGTTCAGGCCGGGGCCGGAGCGGATGTTGCCGACGTTGGCGCTGATGTACCGCACCGTCTCCTGGGGGCCGCCACCGCCGCCTCCGCCGCCGCTGGGCGGGGTGGAGGTGAGGATGCCGCCGGAGACGAACTTGCCGTTGCCCAGGTCGAGCCAGTTGTTGGAGGTCCAGGTGCCGGTGACCTTGGTGCCCTTGACCATGGTGGTGACGATGCTGTGGTTCAGGCCGGGGCCGGAGCGGATGTTGCCGACGTTGGCGCTGATGTAGCGGGTGGTCTCCTGGACGCCACCACCGCCGCCGCCGCTGGGCGGGGTGGAGGTGAGGATGCCGCCGGAGACGAACTTGCCGTTGCCCAGGTCGAGCCAGTTGTTGGAGGTCCAGGTGCCGGTGACCTTGGTGCCCTTCACCATGGTGGTAACGATGCTGTGGTTCAGGCCGGGGCCGGAGCGGATGTTGCCCACGGCGGCGTCCATGTAGCGGGTCACGGTCTGCGAGCTGCCGCCACCCCCACCGCCGCCACCCGGGCTCTGGGGGGCGAGGTTCCAGGCGGCGACGAACTTGCCACCGGGCATCTTCAGCCAGTTGTTGGAGGTCAGGGTCCCGGTGAGCTCGGTGCCCGCGCGGTGGCCGCCGACGACCGGGTAGGAGGTGGAGGCGCCGGAGCGCACGTTCACCCCGCCCGAGGCCTCGACGACCATGGTGACCGTCGACTGGACGGCCGGGGTCGGCAGGACCCGGGGGGTGGCCGGCATCGGCGTGCTGGGCTGCAGCCCCTGCGGGGTGGCCGGCAGCGGCGCGCGGGGCATCATCGGCGTCGACGGAGCGGCCTGGGCGGAGGGGACGAGGGCGACTACGGGTGCGGCGGCCGCGGTGACGGCGATCAAGGTGCGGGAGAAGCGGCGCGTGCTCAGGGTCATCGGTGATCCATCGTGTGGCGTGGGCGGACAAAGGAATGTGGGGCGAGGTGGGACAACCTCTTCATGCCAGCCCGGGACGCCGAGCCAGGTGCTATCAAACAGAGCGCTTCGCGTGTGCGCAACCCCCGTTGACCTGCGGGAGTGTGATTTCCGCGGGTACCACAAGCATGTAATTAGTGATGTTCGTCACAACGCCCGCAGATCATTGCAGGTCAGGCGGAATATCACATCGGTGTAGTTCGCTGACCTGCACTTTTCCCGATTTTCACACCATTACCGGCTGTCACTGTTATTGCGTGAACGATGTGACGCGCGTTGCTCGTGAGTGTCTGACGTCCCGCTCCCGCCTTCCCGGACGTCAAGAATGGGCCCGATGCCACTCGGCGTCGGACCCATTCTTGACGAATTCTTGACTATTCCTTGACGAATTCCTTACTCAATGCCGGTCAACGGCGGCGTCGGTCCCAGTGCGCGAAACCTGCGGCGCGCGCGGCGTCCTCGCTCTCGAACCACACCTCGGCCCGGACCCCGTCCCAGCTCGGGGACTCGGGAGTGTGGAAGAGCATCGAGCCCGAGTTGCCCTTGACCTCCCAGCCTGAGGGGCCGGTGCCGTCATCGAGGGGCTCGGCCGAGCCCGCCCCGTAGACGGACTCCGCGAAGGTCGGCTCCTGCGCGGGGGCGAAAGGCTCGGGCTCCGGGTCGGGCTCGGGTGCGGGGGCGTCGGCTGCGAAGCTCTCCTCGGTCGGGGCGTCCCCGGGGGTGGGGGTGAGGAGAGGCTCGGGCTCGGAGCCCTCGCCGGCGCGATACACGCCGGCGTCCCCGACCGGGTACTCCTCCTCGCGGCGCGCAGCCTCGTCGGCCTCCCCGATCTCGTCCGCCGTCAGCGGCTCGTCGTACCCGGGCTGCTGGGTGACGGGCTCGTCCACGACCGGGTCGTAGGACCGCTCCTCGGAGACGGGCTCCTGGACGGCGGGCTCTTCGACGACCGGGTCGTAGGACCGCTCCTCGGTCACCGGCTCCTGGAAAGCGGGCTCGTCCACGACCGGGTCGTAGGCCGGCTCTTGAGTGACGGGCTCCTCGACGACCGGGTCGTAGGACCGCTCTTCGGTGACCGGCTCCTGGAAGGCGGGCTCTTCGACGACGGGGTCGTAGGAGCGTTCCTCGGAGACGGGCTCCACGACCGGGTCGTGAGCGTTCGGGTCGTGCGCGACCGGGTCGTGCGCGACCGGCCCGTCCTCGACCGGGCGCTCCTGCTCCTCGTACCGAGCCTCCTCCGTGCTGCCGGCGGCCGGTGCGGGGTGTCCCGGGCCGGCGTCGCGGTCCTGGTCGTAGGGATCGGTGGCGGACGTCGGCTCGGTCATGGCGCCCTGCGACCCTGCCGAGGTGGCCTGGGGCAGCGCCCCGTCGTCCTGGGCGATCGACGAGGTCTCGTCGTCCGCGCCGGGCCGGCGCAGCAGCAGGAAGACCGCCACGCCGATGAGCAGCAGCAGGAGTGCGACCATGATCCACTTGGTCGTGTCGTCCATCGTGGTTCCTCCATCCGGGGCCAGCCCTCGGCCACGTCGTGTTCAGCCAGGGCTCGTGCCCGGCCGTCCCACCGTAGTGCGAATCCCACCCGTCGGCACGGTTGAGCGCCGCTCCGAGGCGGTGGTAGCCGATTCCCGGACCGTCCTCCACCCAGCAGGAGAAGAGTGAGCACCCAGACCGAGCTGACCGGCGTCGCCGCCTGGGCCGTCGACGTCATGGAGCGGCTCGGGCCTCCCGGCGCCGGGCTGCTGATCGCCGCAGAGAACCTCTTTCCCCCGCTGCCGAGCGAGGTCATCCTGCCGCTGGCCGGGTTCACCGCCAGCCAAGGGTCTTTCACGGTGCTGGAGGCGATCGTCTGGACCACCAGCGGGTCGGTGGTCGGGGCCCTGGTGCTCTACGTCCTCGGCGCGGTCTTCGGTCGTGATCGGCTGCGGGCCGTGTGGGCGCGTCTGCCGCTGGTCGACCTGCACGACCTCGACCGCACCGAGGCGTGGTTCTCGCGGCACGGGACGAAGGCCGTGCTGTTCGGCAGGATGGTGCCGATCTTCCGCAGCCTGATCTCCGTCCCGGCCGGGGTGGAACGGATGCCGGTAGCCGTCTTCCTCGGTCTCACCCTCGCCGGCAGCCTGGTCTGGAACATGATCTTCGTGCTGGCCGGGTACCACCTGGGCGAGAACTGGCACCTCGTCGAGCGGTATGCCGGCACCTTCCAGGTGATCGTGATCGCGGCGGTCCTCCTGGCGCTGGCCTGGTTCGTGGTGTCGCGGGTCCGGCGGCTGCGGAGCCGGTGTGGCTGAGCAGCAGGTCGGGGTCGGGCCCTGGCCAGGGCCGTGGCCGGAGGACGACGGGCGTCTGCCCGGGCACCTGGACCCCGCTCTGCTGAGCGAGGGGGACACCCGCAACGTCCTGGACCGCTACCGGTACTGGACGCACGAGGCCATCGTGGCCGACCTGGACACCCGCAGGCACGGCTTCCACGTCGCGGTGGAGAACTGGGGGCACGACTTCAACATCGGGTCGGTCATCCGCACCGCCAACGCCTTCAACGCGGCCGCCTTCCACATCGTGGGTAGGCGGCGGTGGAACCGGCGCGGCGCCATGGTCACCGACCGCTACCAGCACGAGCACCACCATCCGGACGTCGCGCACCTGGCCGCCTGGGCCCGCGAGCGCGGGCTCCCGCTCCTGGGGGTGGACAACGTCCCGGGGGCGGTGCCGCTGGAGCCCGTCGAGCTCCCCCGCGACTGCGTCCTGGTGCTCGGCCAGGAGGGTCCCGGGCTGAGTGCGGAAGCCCTCGCCGCCTGCAGCCAGGTCCTGGCGATCACCCAGTACGGCTCCACCCGCTCGATCAACGCGGGAGCGGCGGCGGCGATCGTGATGTACCACTGGGCGCTGCGGCACCAGGATGCGCCCCCGGCCCTCGATCCCTGAGACGATGGGCGCATGCGTCGTCATGTCTCCGCGGACCTCACCGCCACCGTCACCAGCACCGTCGAGGCCACCTTCGGCGTCTCCGTGGCCGAACAGGTGGCCCGGGAATCCGAGGAGCTCACGGTCACCCTGGACGGCGACCAGGTCGAGGTCGCCCACGTGCTCGACGAGGCCTCCGGGACGCGGTGGCACGTGCTGCGCGACCTGCCGCCGGGGAAGCTGGCCATCAGCTACCGGGCCACCGTCACCGACGGCGGTGCGGGCACGCCCGTGACCCCGCTGGACCGCATCCACTACGTCCGCCCCAGCCGCTACGTCGACCTGGACCGGCTGGAGGCGGTGGCCCGGGCCGAGGTCGGGGACGTCAGCGGTGAGCAGGGCGCCCTGGACGTGGCTACCTGGGTGCACGAGCACATCCGCTACGTGATCGGCTCCTCCTCGGTCACCGACGGCGCCAGCGACACCTACCTCGCCCGGAAGGGCGTGTGCCGTGACTTCGCCCATCTCACCCTGGCGCTGCTGCGGGCCCGCGGGGTGCCGGCGCGGATGGTCGCCTGCTACGCCCCGGGGCTCAGCCCGATGGACTTCCACGCGGTGGTCGAGGCGGCCATCGACGACCGGTGGGTCGTGCTGGACCCGACCTGGCTCGCCCCGCGCCCGTCGTTGGTGCGGATCGGCGCCGGTGCGGACGCCAGCGAGACGTCCTTCCTCACCGTGCACTCCGGCGGCCTCACCTTCGGCACGCTGGACGTGGTCGCCACCACCGACGGCGCCCTGCCGACCGACGACCACCGGGGAACGGTCGTCATCGGCTGACAGGGCGCGCACGGCATACCCGGTCCGTCCCGCTCAAGGACGCAGCGCGGTGAGCTCCACCTCGACGAACATCGAGCTGCTCTTGGTGCCGGTGTAGATGCCCCGCAGCGGCGGCACGTCGCCGTACTCGCGTCCCTGCGCCACCTCCACGTGCCGGCCGCCGGGCTGGATGGCGTTGGTCGGGTCCATGCCCACCCACTCGCCGTCCCACCAGCGCACCCAGGCGTGCGACTCACCGGTGTAGGGGGTCCCGACCTCCGGCTCCCGGGCGGGCAGCAGGTAGCCGCTGACGTAGCAGGCCGGGATGCCGACCGCACGCAGGCAGCCGATCGTCAGGTTGGACATGTCCTGGCACACGCCTGAACGTCGGGACCAGGCCTGGGACGCCCGGGTATGCACGCCGGTCGAGCCGGAGACGTACTCCATCTCCTCGTGGATCAGGTCCACGATCTCGCGGGCGCACGTGTCCGGGTTCCTGCTCCTGCCCGCGATCTCCTGCACCCGGGCCTTGAGCTCCTCGGGGGGCTCGACCATCGGCGACTGCAGCAGGTACTCGCTGAGGTCGTCGAAGACCTCGGCGGAGCGCACCTCGGACCAGGAGAGCTTCTCGCCGGGGACCTCCGGCCGCTGGACGTCGACGGTGGCGGACGCGGTCACCGCCATCCGGGGGTGCGGCTCGTGCACCTCGAACTGGGTCACGGTGGTGCCCCAGTAGTCGGTGTAGGTGTTGGTCCAGGCGGTCGGGGCGATGTCGACCTTGGTGTGCAGCACCGCCTGGTGCAACGTGGAACGCGGTGACATCCGCGCCTCGTTGAAGGAGTGCGACGCCATGCCGGCGTACTCGTAGCCGGTCCGGTGGACGATCCTCAGCAGCATCAGCGCACCCCCGCCCGCCAGACGGCCTGCCCGGCGCCGTCGAAGTAGTGGTCGGACACGGCGTCGTTGACCGCGCTGCAGGTGCGCTGCAGCCGGCTCATCCGTTCGGGCAGGTTGGCCATCGTCTCCTCCAGCGATCCGAACTCGAGCTCGGCCCGGGCCCGTCCCAGGGTCTTCAGGGTGTCTCCGGTCACGCCGTTGCGGCGCGGTCCGGTCTCCAGCTCCAGCGCCATCAGCGCATCTTCGGCCGCCTTCAGCGAGACCAGCACCGAGCGCGGGAACAACCCGTCCAGCAGCAGGAACTCGGCCGCCTGGGCGTCGGTCGCGGCCCCGCGGTAGGTGCGCACGAACGCGTGGTGCGCCCCGCAGGCGCGCAGCGTCTGGGTCCAGGCGTACGGGCTGTCCGCGTTGTAGGCCGCCGACTCGATGATCCGCGAGGTCATGTCGACCCGCTCCAGCGACCGGCCCAGCATCATGTACTGCCAGCCCTCGTCGTGGGTCATCGAGTTGTCGGCGATCCCGCCGACCACGGCGCAGCGCTCGCGGAGCAGCTGGCAGGCACGGTTGGCCGGCACGTGCTGCAGCCGGTTGCCGCGCATCATGTTCCAGGTGGTGTTGATGGCCTCCCACATCTCCAGGGCCACCGTCTCCCGGGAGCGGCGGGCGCTCTCCCGGGCACCGTAGAAGGCGGCGACCATGGAGTGCATCGACGTCTCGTCCCAGCCGAGCAGCTGCAGGACGGTCTGGTGGTCGGGGCTGGCCGCGCTGTCGATGCCCATCACCCGCAGCAGCACCTCGCTGGTGGCCTCCTCGTCGACGACGGGGTCCTCCAGCAGCAGGGTGAGGTGCACCTCGAGCAGCCGCGAGGTGTCCTCGGCCCGCTCCAGGTAGCGACCGATCCAGAAGAGCGACTCGGCGATCCGGCTCAGCACGGCATACCTCCTGCGGTCGGTCCCGACTGTTGTTGCTGCTGCTCCTGCTCGGCCGGTTCGGCCTCGGAGCGCTTCAGCGCCACCTGCGGCGCCGAGCTGACCTGGACCTGCCGCTGGGCGCGGGGCTCGACGCGGGTCCGTCGACCGTCACCGGAGAGGACCCAGGTGTCCTTGGAGCCGCCGCCGCGGCTGGAGTTCACGATGAGCTCCCCCTCGCCGAGCGCGACCCGGGTCAGCCCGCCGGGCAGCACCCAGACCTTCTCGCCGTCGTTGATCGCGAACGGGCGCAGGTCGACGTGCCGGGGACGCAGGCCCTCGTCGACCAGGGTCGGCACGGTGGACAGCTGCACCACGGGCTGTGCGATCCAGCCGCGCGGCGAACGGGAGACGGTGGTCCGCAGCTCGTCCAGCTCGGCCTTGCTGGCCTGCGGGCCGATGACGATCCCCTTGCCGCCGGAGCCGTCGACGGGCTTGAGCACCAGCTCGTCGAGGCGGTCCATGACCTCCTCGCGGTGGGTGGGGTCCTCCAGGCGCCAGGTGTCCACGTTGGGCAGCAGCGGTTCCTCGCCCAGGTAGTACCGGATGATCTCGGGGACGTAGGAGTACATGAGCTTGTCGTCGGCGACCCCGTTGCCGACGGCGTTGGCGATCGTCACGTTCCCGGCACGCGCCGCGTTGAGGATGCCGGGGCACCCCAGCATGGAGTCGTTGCGGAAGGCCACCGGGTCCAGGAAGTCGTCGTCCACGCGTCGGTAGATGACGTGCACCGGCTGCAGGCCGTGGGTGGTGCGCATCATCACCCGGCCACCCTGGGTCACCAGGTCGCGGCCCTCCACCAGGCGGCATCCCATCAGCCGCGCCAGCAGCGAGTGCTCGAAGTAGGCGGAGTTGTAGGGCCCCGGGGTGAGCACCACCACCTCGGGGTCGAGGATCCCTGAGGGCGCGGCGGCGCGCAGCGCACGCAGCAGACGGCTGGGGTATGCCGCCACCGGTCGGATCCGGTGCGTCCCGACCACCTCGGGCAGGGTCGAGGTCATCGCCCGGCGGTTGGTGAGCACGTAGGAGACGCCACTGGGGATCCGGACGTTGTCCTCGAGCACCCGGAAGGCGCCCTCGGCGTCCCGGATCAGGTCGATCCCCGAGACGTGCACGCGCACCCCGTTGCCCGGCTGGATGTCGAAGGCCACGCGGTGGTAGTGGTTGCTGCTGGTCACGATGTGGCGGGGGATCACCTTGTCCGTGATGATCTGCATCGGACCGTAGATGTCGGCGAGGAAGGCCTCCAGCGCCTTCACCCGCTGGGCCACACCCGCCTCCACGTGCGACCAGGTGTCCGCCTCGATGACCCTCGGGACGATGTCCAGCGGGAAGGGCCGTTCCTCGCCCTCGAAGTCGAAGGTGACGCCCTGGTCGTGGTACGTCTTGCTGACGTACTCGCCGCGGTTGCGCACGTCCTCCAGCCCGATGTCGTCGAACTGTCCAGCGATCTGCTCGTAGCCCGCTCGCACCTGTCCGTCGTCGGCGACGGTCTCGTCGTAGGTGGACGGCGTGGTCGGATAGTCGGTGAACGCGCCAGTCATGGCGCAACCCTATGGCCAACGCCCCCGCCATCCCAACGCCATGGGTATGCCGGTCCGCTCTGTGGAAGCATGGGCGGTGATCCGACGTCACCCGCGTCCCGAGGAGGACCCATGCCCATCGCCACCCCCGAGGTGTATGCCGACATGATCGACCGGGCCAAGGCGGGAAACTTCGCCTACCCGGCCATCAACGTCAGCAGCAGCCAGACGCTGAACGCCGCCATCAAGGGATTCGCCGACGCCGGTTCGGACGGGATCATCCAGGTCTCCACCGGCGGCGCCGAGTACTGGTCGGGGCTGGGGGTGAAGGAGATGGTCACCGGTGCGCTGGGCTTCAGCGCCTTCGCCCACGAGGTCGCGAAGAAGTACGACGTGAACATCGCGCTGCACACCGACCACTGCCCCAAGGACAAGCTGGACGACTTCGTCCGCCCGTTGCTGGCCGCCTCCCAGGAGCGCGTGCGCGGCGGGGGGCTGCCCTATTTCCAGTCGCACATGTGGGACGGCTCCGCGGTGCCCCTGGAGGAGAACCTGGAGATCGCCGGCGACCTGCTGGCCCGGTGCCGTGAGGCCCGGATCATCCTCGAGGTCGAGATCGGTGTCGTCGGTGGCGAGGAGGACGGCGTCGCCAACGAGATCAACGAGCAGCTCTACACGACCCCCGAGGACGCCATCGCCACCGTGCAGGCGCTCGGGGCCGGTGAGCAGGGCCGTTACCTCGCCGCCCTCACCTTCGGCAACGTGCACGGCGTGTACAAGCCCGGCAACGTCAAGCTCCGCCCCGAGATCCTGCAGAAGGCCCAGCAGGCGGCGGCGCAGGCCCTCGGGCTCGGTGAGCAGGACCGCCCCTTCGACCTGGTCTTCCACGGCGGCTCCGGCTCCACCGAGCAGGAGATCTCCGATGCCGTCGACTTCGGCGTGGTGAAGATGAACATCGACACCGACACCCAGTACGCGTTCACCCGTCCGATCGCCGGGTTCATGCTGGCCAACTACGACGGGGTGCTGAAGGTGGACGGGGAGGTCGGCAACAAGAAGAAGTACGACCCCCGCACCTGGGGCAAGGAGGCCGAGGCCGCGATGAGCGAGCGCGTCGTCGAGGCCTGCCGGCACCTGCGTTCCGCCGGGACCCACCAGTGAACCCGGCACCCGGGGCGGACCTGCTCGGTATCCCGCCGACCGAGCTGCCCGTCGACCCTGCCGCCGCGCGCCTCGAGGAGAGCGACCCGCGGGAGGTGGCGGCGGCATACCCGACCTCCTGCCAGGCCTGGGCGATGCTGGCCGAGGACGCCCTGCACGAGGGTGACGACGTCGCCGCCTACGCCTTCGCCCGCACCGGCTACCACCGGGGGCTGGACCAGTTGCGCCGCGCCGGGTGGCGCGGGCAGGGGCCGGTGCCCTGGGAGCACCAGCCGAACCGCGGTTTCCTGCGGGCGCTGGGAGCGCTCGCGGTGGCGGCCGCGCGGATCGGGGACGAGGAGGAGCGGGTGCGCTGCACCGAGTTCCTGCGGGCCTCCTCCGCCACCGCCGCCCGTGAGCTGGGGCTGTAACAGCTCCCGCGCAGGCGACGGGACGCACGGAGCGGTCCCGGCCCTGGTGCGGACGCCCTGCCGTCTGCACCAGCGCCGGGCCGCACCCCGTGAACGGTCGGGCCCAGATGTCGGCGCCAGTGCCGTTCACTCCCCATTACTCGGATAGATCGCGTCCCCTGACGTGCAATCCGAATGTGCACATGTAATCACGTCGTGATGTCCCGGGTGGTCATAATCCTGCCACTGGCCGTAACCTGCCATAGATGAATGCTCAATCACGGCCGGTCGGACTCGGCGAGGACGCCGAGCAGCTCTACCGCCACATGCTGCGCTCCGCGCCGCGCTCGGTCGGCGAGCACGCCGACACCCTCGGCTGGCAGGCGGGCGAGACCGAGCACGTCCTGCAGCAGCTGGAGGCCATGCGCCTGGTACGTCGCACCCCCGAGGGGCTGGTCCGGGTGGACGACCCGCGGGCGTCGGTCGGCCGCCTCCTCGACAACGAGGAGGCGGCGCTGGACGAGCGTCGCCGTCACCTGCTGGACCTGCGCGGGTCCCTGGAGAGCTTCGAGTCCGACTACCGGCGTGGTCTGCAGCTGTCGGGGCCGCGGGTCCCGCCGTGGGAGCAGGTGGCCCCGGCGGAGGTGATCGGGGTGATCGAGCACCTCTTCCGCACCTCCGACGGCCCCATCCTGCAGGTCACCGCCAAGCCGACCAGCGGCCCCGGCCACCAGGACTCGGTGCACCGGCACTGGGCGAGCCTGGTCGCCTCCGGGCGTCAGTTGCGCACGATCTTCCCGCTGTCGGTGCTCAACGACCCGGGGTGGGACGCCTTCGCCCACCGTCGCGCCGCGTCGGGGGAGCACCAGCGCTACCTCACCGACGACGCGATCCGCGTCGAGTTCGGCATCTTCGGCCGGTCCGGGGTGCTGCTGGAGGAGACCGGCCCGGACGCCGACTACCTGCTGCTGCGCCCGCCCGCGATGCTGGACGCCTTCAGCATCCTCTTCGACGAGCTGTGGCGCCGGGCCCAGCCGTTGCTGTCGCGGGAGGCCACCGCCGAGGACGTCACCCTGCTGGAGCTGCTGTCGCTCGGCTTCAAGGACGAGGCCATCGCCCGGCAGATGGGTCTGGGGCTGCGCACGGTCCGGCGCCGGGTCGCGGCGATGATGGACGAGCACGGGGTGGACACCCGCTTCCAGCTCGGCCTGGCGGTCTGCCGGCGCGGCCTGCTGCCCTGAGGCCGCGCGCGTCGTCGGGAGGGCGGGCGCGCCGATAGAGTGAGGCGTCCCGTACGCGAGAGGAAGGCACCACGTTATGCCCGCAATTGTGCTGGTCGGGGCCCAATGGGGCGACGAGGGCAAGGGCAAGGCCACCGACCTGCTCGGCTCCGAGATCGACTACGTGGTCAAGTTCAACGGTGGCAACAACGCCGGGCACACCGTCGTCATCGGCGACCAGAAGTATGCCCTGCACCTGCTGCCCAGCGGCATCCTCTCGCCGGGCTGCACCCCGGTCATCGGCAACGGCGTGGTCATCGACCTGGGGGTCCTCATCGAGGAGCTGGACGCGCTCGAGGCGCGCGGCATCGACACCTCCCTGCTGCGGATCAGCGCGAGCGCCCACCTCATCCCGCCCTACAACCGGGTCCTGGACAAGGTCACCGAGCGCTTCCTGGGCAAGCGTCGCCTGGGGACCACCGGCCGTGGCATCGGGCCGACCTACGCGGACAAGATGAACCGGGTGGGGATCCGGGTGCAGGACCTCTACGACACCTCGATCCTGCGGCAGAAGGTGGAGGCCGCCCTGGACGTCAAGAACCAGGTGCTGCTGAAGATCTACAACCGCCGCGCCGTCGAGGTGGACGAGGTGATGGACGAGCTGCTGCGGCACGCCGAGCGGATCCGGCCGATGGTCACCGACACCGTGCTGGAGCTGGGGCAGGCCCTGGACGCCGGCAAGACGGTGCTCTTCGAGGCCGGTCAGGCCACGCTCCTGGACGTGGACCACGGCACCTACCCGTTCGTCACCTCCTCCAACGCGACCTCCGGTGGTGCCTGCACCGGCTCCGGTGTCCCCCCGACCCGGATCGACCGGGTGATCGGGGTGTTCAAGGCCTACGCCACGCGGGTCGGTGAGGGTCCGTTCCCCACCGAGCTGGACGACGAGCACGGCCAGCGGCTGCGGGACGTGGGCGCGGAGTACGGCACCACCACGGGCCGGCCCCGCCGTTGCGGGTGGGCGGACGCCGTCGTGGGACGGTACGCGCGCCGCGTCAACGGTCTCACCGACGTGGTCCTCACCAAGCTCGACGTGCTCACCGGCTTCGAGACCGTCCCGGTCTGCGTCGCCTACGACGTGCAGGGCACCCGGGTCGAGGAGATGCCGGTGCACCAGTCCGACTTCCACCACGCGCGGCCGGTGTACGAGGAGCTGCAGGGCTGGACCGAGGACATCACCGGTGCCCGTGAGTTCGCCGACCTGCCGGACGCCGCGCAGCGGTACGTCGAGCGGCTCGAGGAGCTGATCGGCACCCGGATCTCGGTGATCGGCGTCGGACCCGGCCGTGACGAGGTCATCGTCCGCCACGACCTGCTGGGCCGCGACCAGGCCTGAGCGGCCCTGAGCCGGCCTCGTCGGGCCTACGCTGAGTCATGGACGTCACCGTCGCGACCGTGTTCGAGGCGCCGCGCGCCCTGGTCGCGGAGGTCGCCGGTGACCCCGAGCAGGCCGTGCGCTGGTTCAGCAACGTCCGGTCCGTGCGCTGGCACGGTGCGCCGGGAGTGGCCGAGGGGGCGGTGGTCGACCTGGTGACGACGTTCCTCGGCCGCGAGCTCGCCTACACCTACCGGGTGCTGGAGCTGGTCCCGGAGCAACGCCTGGTGATGCGCACCGAGCAGGGCCCGCATCCCCTGGAGACCACCCTGTCCTGGTGGGACGAGGAGCCGGTCGACGGCAGTCCCAGGACCGGGATGAGCCTGCGCAACACCGGACGGCCACGCGGGATGACGACGCTGGCCTCGGGCGCGGTGACGCTGGGGATGAAGCGCGCCATGCGTCGCGACCTGGAGCGTCTCCGCCTGGTGCTCCGCGAGCACACCGTCTCCTGACCGAGCGTCTCGAAGTGCCCGACCGGGCGTCTCGGAATGCCCGACCGGGCGTCTCGGAATGCCGGACCGGGCGTCTCGAAATGCCGGACCGGACGCGCCGGCATACCCGCCCGGACGCCCGACAGGAGTCGCCGGTCAGCCGGGCAGGGCGGCCGTGAGGCGGGGGAGTGCCCGCTCGACCACCGGCGGCAGGGGCGGGGAGAAGGGCTCGACGGTCACGACCGCCCCCGTCCGGGTGGGTCGCTTCCAGGTGCCGAGCGCGCTCCCGGCCCGGACCACCGTCCCCCGGAAGACGCCGTTGTTGCCCGGGACGACCCTGGCCTCCTGCTCCTTGGTCAGCACCGCGCGCCGGTCCCCGTAGCCGAGCACGATCTCGTCGAAGCCCGGCAGCAGGAGGGGGGCGGCCGTGGCCCGCTTGCTGCCCGGGTATGCCTGAAGCACCGCCGGATCGACCCAGTGCTCGACCCCGTCGACATCCAGCACCTCCAGCTCCTCGCGCAGGGGCGCCAGCACCGGGGCGAGGTCACGCTTCAGCAGCTTGGTCCACCACAGGAAGTCCGCCACCGGCACCGGGCCGTGGGAGAGGACGTAGCGACGGAACCACTCCGCCACGGCCTCCTCGCCCGCCAGCGTCCGGGGCGCACGGATCCACTCCTCGGTGAGGACGAAGCGCTGCCCGCTGCCCTCGGTCGGGCCGAGACAGATCACCCCGCGGACCGCGAGGTGGAAGAGCAGGTGGTAGCCCCGGCCGTCCGTGGTCGAGAGCCCGGCGTCCTGCCACCGGGCCAGCAGCTCCGCCCGGGTCAGGCCGGCACTGCCCAGCTCCGCCCTGGCCACCTCTTCCGCGCGGCCGAGCACGTCGGCGTCGAGCCCGAGCTCGGCGCGTCGTCGGTCGGTGCCCGGCAGCACCCGTGGTGCGGTCAGGTCCAGCATCCAGCCGAGGTCCTCGGCAGCCACCGCGAAGAGGGTGCCGCGCATCGGCCAGCTGCGCACGATCCGCCCCTCGTCGTAGGCGGCCCGCACCCCCGCCAGGTCACGGTCGACGGTGCGCAGGGCGATCGAGGTGCTCGACCCCGGGTAGTCCTGCCCCTGGGTGCAGGTGAGGTGACGCACCACCGCGCCGGCGTCCGGCAGCGGCCCGACCAACCGCTGCGAGACCAGCCGCATCCGCGCGACGTCGGCGAGCGTGGTCACCGGTCGTCCCCGCCGGCGACCCGAGGTGCTTCCTCGGCCGCCCCCCGGGCCGCGTCCCGGGCGGCCGTCGCCCGGGCCACCCAGGACGGGGTGTCGCCGTACCGCTGCGGGGGGATGAGCCGCCCCGCGGAGCAGTCGTCGACCAGCGTGGCCAGGCGTTGGGCCCGGGTGGCCTCACGCTTGGCGCCGATCAGCCAGGCGATGACCCCCTTGCGGTAGCCCGCGGTCGCGGCCTCCCAGAAGGCCCAGACCCCGGGGTCGGCACGCAGCGCGGCCTCCTGCTCCGCGGACAGCGCCAGGTCCGGCTGCTCGAAGGAGTAGACCCCGGTCCGCTCGGGGGTGCGGGCCTCGTAGGCGGCGATGCCGGCCGGGTGCATACGGCCCTGAGCGGTGAGGCGCTCCACGTGCGCCACGTTGACGGCGCTCCAGATGCTGGTCCTGCGGCGGGGGGTCCACCGCTGACGGCGGGCGTCGTCGTCGATCCGTTGGCTGACCGAGTCGATCCAGCCGAAGCAGAGCGCCTCGGGCACGGCCTCCGCCCAGGTCAGGCCACGGTCGGGCACGTGCTTGCCGTGCAGCCCCATCCACAACTCCTCGGCGGTCTCGTGGTGCTGCTCCAGCCAGTCCCGGAAGTCCTCGGGGCCGTCGAAGAAGGTCGCCGGTCGCTCTGCGGAGCCCCCCTCCCGCCGGCCCATCCTCAGCGACCCTCGAAGGTGAAGCGGGTGCAGTCGGTGGGGAAGTCGAACCAGGCCAGCGCCCGGTGCGGGGTGATCACCCGCAGGCCGCCCCCGTCCTCGCCGGCCCACGAGTCCGGGCCGGGGGCGTACCCGGCGTCGGCATACTTCGTGAAGGCCTGCGACAACCGGGCCCCCAGGCCCTCAGCGGCGGCCCGGGTGGCTCGGGAGTCGCCCTCGACGATGACGACCTCGGTGCCGCTCTCCAGGGTGAGGGTGACCGCGGGGTTGGCCTCGACGTTGCGGGTATGCCGGGTGCTCGGCGCCCCGTCGTACCAGAACCGGCCCTCCAGCCAGACGCCCCAGCGGGGGACCGAGTGCGGACGCCCGTCGGGCCGGACGCTGGCCAGCCAGTAGTGCTGTGCCTCCCGCAGCCGTGTCTCGACCTGCTCCCAGCCCAGCAACCCCTCGCTCGTGGCCGGCAGCCCGTAGCCCTCCGGGAGTGTGGGCCGATCGGACTGAGGGGCGACGTCAGCGCTCATGGTCCAGACGGTAGCGCCACCCACCGACAGATGGGCAGACTGAGGTGTCATGAGCGATCTGACACTGACTCCGAAGCTCGTGGTCCACTCGGCCGACCGGGCGATCGACTTCTACGCGAGCGTGCTCGGCGCCCGCACCGTCGACCGGTATGCCATGGGCGACACCGTCGTCTTCGCCCAGCTGGCCCTGCCCGGGGGCGGCGGGCTGCAGCTGAAGGACGTGGACGAGACGGACCCCGCACCGCCCGAGGGCGGCGGCGGGGTGGTCCTCGACCTGGTGGTGCCGGACCCGGACGCGGTGATGACGCTGGCCCTGGAGCACGGGGCGCAGGCCGTCTTCCCGGTGGCCGACCAGCCCTACGGGTCCCGGCAGGGGCGCTTCCGGGACCCGTTCGGCCACCAGTGGATCGTGGGCACCCCGATCGCGATGACCGGCGAGGAGGTGCAGGCCGCTTTGGACGCCTGGACCCGGCATACCTGAGCGCGCCAGAGCCCGGACTGCGGTCACCCTAGGTGGACCTTCATCACGCTATAGGGCGATGAAGGTCCGGCTAGCGTGACCGCACTCCGGGCTGGGGGCAAGGACAGACTGGCTCAGTCCACCCAGACCCGCGCGTTGCGGAACATCCGCAGCCACGGGCTCGGGTCCCGCAGGTCGCCAGGCGTCCAGGACAGCTGCGCGTTGCGCTGCACCCGCTCGGGGTGCGGCATCATCGCGGTGAAGCGGCCGTCCGGGGTGGTGACCGCGGTGAGCCCGCCGGGGGAGCCGTTCGGGTTCGCCGGGTATGCCGTCGCCACCTGCCCGTGGTGGTCCACGTAGCGGGCCGCGGACAGCACGCCCGCCTCGTCGCCGCGGGCGGAGAAGTCCGCACGGCCCTCGCCGTGCGCGACGGCGATCGGGATCCGCGACCCGGCCATCCCGGTGAAGAAGATCGACGGGCTGTCCACGACCTCCACCAGCGACAGGCGCGCCTCGTACTGCTCGCTGCGGTTGCGGGTGAACCGCGGCCAGGCCTCGGCGCCCGGGATGAGGCCGGCGAGCGCGGCGAACATCTGGCAGCCGTTGCAGATCCCCAGGGCGAAGGTGTCCGGCCGGGCGAAGAACCCGCCGACGGCGTCGGTCAGGCGCCCGTCGAAGAGCACCGAGCGCGCCCAGCCCTCCCCGGCGCCGAGGGTGTCGCCGTAGGAGAACCCGCCGGCCGCGACGAGCCCGACCACGTCGGCCAGGTCGAAGCGCCCCGCCTGCAGGTCGGTCATGTGCACGTCGTAGGTGTCGAAACCCGCCCGGTCGAAAGCGAACGCGGTCTCCACGTGGCTGTTCACACCCTGCTCGCGCAGGATGGCCACCGCCGGGCGTGCCCCACGGTTCAGGTAGGGCGCGGTGATGTCCTGCACCGGGTCGAAGGTGGTGCTGACGTGCAGCCCCGGGTCCCCGTCGGCGCCCACCGCGGCGTGCTCCTCGCGGGCGCAGTCGGGGTGGTCGCGCAGCGCCGTGATGCGGGCGGAGACCTCGTCCCAGCTCTGCGCCAACCCGTGCACCGGCTCGTCCAGGTCCACACCGGCACCCCGGACGCGCACCCGACGCTGCTCCACGGCGCGGCCCAGCCGGTGCGTCAGCGCGCCCAGCCCGTGCGCGTCGAGCACGGCCTCGGCCTGCTCCAGCCGGTCCGGGTCGATGCCCAGCACGACCCCCAGCTCCTCGGCGAAGAGCGAGGCCACCCCCGCGCCCTCGGGCAGCCGCACGTCCAGCCCGACACCGCCCGCGAACGCCATCTCGACCAGGGTCGCCCACAGGCCGCCGTCCGAGCGGTCGTGGTATGCCCGCACCACCCCGGCCTCGCGCAGCTCACCCAGGGCGGCGGCCAGGGCCACCACCTGGGCGGGGTCGTCCAGGTCCGGCACGGTGCCGCCGAACTCGCCGAGCACCTGGGCCAGGATCGACCCGCCGAGCCGCTGCGCCCCGGCTCCGAGGTCGATCAGCAGCAGCGCGTCGCCGGCGTGCAGCTGCGGGGTCCAGGTGCCGCGGACGTCGGGCAGCGCGGCGAAGGCGGACACGACCAGCGAGACCGGTGAGGTGACCTGCCGCTGCTCACCCTCCCCGTCGGACCAGCGGGTCCGCATCGACAGCGAGTCCTTGCCGACCGGCACGGAGATGCCCAGCGCCGGACACAGCTCCATCGCCACGGCGTGCACGGTGTCGTAGAGCGCGGCGTCCTCGCCGGGCTCGCCGCAGGCGGCCATCCAGTTGCAGGACAGCTTGACACCGGGCAGCGTGACCGGCGCCGCCAGCAGGTTGGTCAACGCCTCGCCGACCGCCATCCGCCCGGAAGCCGGGCCGTCGACGGAGGCCAGCGGCATCCGCTCACCGGTGGCCATCGCCTCGCCGGCCAGCCCGGTGAGGTCGGCCAGGGTGACGGCGACGTCGGCCACCGGCACCTGCCAGGGCCCGACCATCTGGTCGCGGTGGCTGAGGCCACCGACGGTGCGGTCACCGATGGTGATGAGGAACCGCTTGGAGGCCACGCTGGGGTGGCGCAGCACGGCGTGCGCGGTCTGCGCCAGCCGCTCGCCGGTCAGGGGTCCCAGGTCCAGCTCGGGGGTGGACCGCTGGACCCGGTGCACGTCCCGGGTCATCCGCGGCGGCTTGCCCAGCAGCACCCCCATCGGCATGTCGACCGGGTGCGCGTCTGCACCACCGTCCCCGTCGGTGAGCATCAGCTGCCCCCCGTCCTGGGCGACGCCGACGACGGCATACGGGCAGCGCTCGCGCTCGCAGAGCTCGGCGAAGGAGTCCAGCGACCCCGGCGACACCGCCAGCACGTAGCGCTCCTGGCTCTCGTTGGACCAGATCTCCTTGGGGGAGAGGCCGGACTCCTCCAGGGGCACGGCGGACAGGTCGAAGCGGGCGCCCAGCCCGGCGTCGTCGACCAGCTCGGGGAAGGCGTTGGACAGGCCGCCGGCCCCGACGTCGTGGATCGCCAGCACCGGGTTGTCGTCGCCGAGGGCCCAGCAGTGGTTGATGACCTCCTGCGCCCGGCGCTGCATCTCCGGGTTGCCGCGCTGCACCGAGTCGAAGTCCAGTTCCGCGGCGTTGGTGCCCGAGGCCATCGAGCTGGCGGCCCCGCCGCCCATCCCGATCCGCATGCCCGGACCGCCGATCTGCACCAGCAGGGTCCCCGGCCCGAACCGGACCTTCTCGGTCATCGCGGCGCTGATCGACCCGAGGCCACCGGCGCTCATGATCGGCTTGTGGTAGCCGCGGCGGACCCCGTCCACGGTCTGCTCGTAGACCCGGAAGAAGCCCCCCAGCCCGGGCCGGCCGAACTCGTTGTTGAAGGCGGCGGCCCCCAGCGGCGCGTCCACCATGATGTCCAGCGGGCCGGCGACGTGCTCGGGAGCGCCGTAGGCCGCGTCCTCCCACGGCTCCTGGGTGCCGGGCAGGTGCAGGTGGGAGACGGCGAAGCCGGTCAGCCCGGCCTTGGGGGCGCTGCCGCGTCCGGTTGCGCCCTCGTCGCGGATCTCACCGCCCGCACCGGTCGCCGCCCCCGGGAAGGGGGAGATGGCGGTCGGGTGGTTGTGCGTCTCCACCTTCATCAGCACGTGCACCTCGTCCTCGCGGGCGGCGTACCGTCCGGGGCGGCTGCCGTGCTCCTCGGGCAGCCACCGCTGCACGGTGCCGCCCTCCATCACCGAGGCGTTGTCCTTGTAGGCGACGACGGTGCCCTGCCCGGCGACCTTCTCGGTGTGCCGGATCATCCCGAACAGGCTGCTGGGCTGCGGCCGACCGTCGATGACGAAGTCGGCGTTGAAGATCTTGTGCCGGCAGTGCTCGGAGTTCGCCTGGGCGAACATCGTCAGCTCGACGTCGGTGGGGTTGCGGCCCAGACTGGTGAACGACTCAGCGAGGTAGTCGATCTCGTCCGGGGACAGCGCCAGTCCGTATGCCGCGTCCGCCTCCTCGAGCGCGGTGCGGCCCCGCCCGAGCAGGTCGACGTGCTCCATCGGGGCGGCCTCCCGTTCGGCGAAGAGCAGGGTGCAGGCCTGGCGGGTGGGCAGTGCCGACTCCGTCATCCGGTCGTGCAGCACGGCGGCGCACGCGGACCACTCGGCTTCGGTGAGCGGTTCTCCGTCGACGCGCAGGTGAAACTCGGTGACCCGCTCCACCCGCTGGACGTCCAGCCCGCAGCTGTGCACGATGTCGGTGGCCTTGCTGGACCAGGGGGAGATGGTGCCCAGCCGCGGGGAGACGACGACCAGGGCGTCCGACCCACCCGACGGGTGCGCGGGGTCCACGGCCGTGCCGGTCCAGGGATCGCCGTAGGTGAGGACGGCGGCCAGCAGCTGTGCCTCGTCGTCCGCGAGCGCCCGCGCCGCGGCGACCCAGTGCACGTGCTGGGCCGTCACGGCTGTCACGCGCGGCACGAGCGCCTGCAGCCGTCGCAGCAGCGCCTCGGCCCGGAAGGTCGAGAGGGCGGAGCCCCCGGGGACCGTGGAGAGGACGGGGTCGGGGACTGCCATGGGGCTCCTGTTCACGACACGGGGGTCTGGTCGCTGGACCGACCGGACACGACCTACTCGTCGAGCCTAGCGAGTCGTAGCGGGCGGTTCGCGCCTCGGTCGGCAGCGTCGGCGTCGGTGCTCAGTCCCGGTGCTCGCTCTGCTGCTGGCGGACCACGACCCAGGTCGCCCCGGCCAGCAGCAGCCCCGCGAGGACCGCCGCCACCACGATGCCGGTCCCGCCGAGCCAGTCGTCGAGCAGCTCACGGGTCGAGGAGGAGGGGTCGACCAACGTCACGGCGACGAAGACGGCGACCAGCAGTGAGGCGAGGACGGGGGGCACCGCCGACCAGTGACCGGTCCAGCCCATCCGCTTCCGCACGATCTTTCCGGCCTTGACGATGCGACCGGCCCGCATGAACCGCAACGCGCCGAAGACCCGTAGCAGGCGGAGCAGCTGCACAGGGCCGATGGCCAGCACCACCCCGGCGACGATCGCGACGGTGAGCAGGATGAGCCAGACGTGCTCACGGACCCAGCGGCGTTTGTCCGCCGAGACGACGAAGAGCACGACCGTCTCGGCGACGAGGACACCCCCGGCCACCCAGTTGACCACGTCGCCCGCGGTCGAGTACGGGTCGTCGAGCAGGGTGAGGAAGACCGCCGGCACCGATGCCAGGGCCGCCAGCAGGACGGGGACGGCCAGTCGTTGCTGCCAGCGCTCCTCGCGGTCCGGGCGCTGCTGCTCACTCACGTGCTCGACCCCTTCCTGACGGCCACCATGGTAGGTAAGGGCCTGGTCCCGGGGCTCGGGCGGCGGTACGGTGAAGGGTCATGTGTGAACACCCTCGGCGGGTGTCCGCCTCGAGGTGAGGCGGTTCTTCAGCAGCTCGGACGGCGCGCGCCCAGACGCAAGGAGCGTGTGTTGTCATGCCCGTCCCCACTTCCCGGCGCGCCCGTACGGCGTTGTCCGCGACCCTCGTGGCCGCCCTGCTCGGCGGCGCCGTGGCGACGTATGCCGCGACCGCCACCGTCGACCCACCACCCAGGACGGCGTTCCTGGCACGGTCGGACGTCCCGGTCGACGCCCTGGCTGCCGGCCCGATCGCAGGCCGAGCAGGGGCGCCCCTGTTCGTCACCTCACCCACCAGCCTCGGCGAGCATGCCCGGGAGGGACTGATCGACGCCGACCCCGAGCTCGTCATCCTGGCCGGTGGCACCGGTGCGCTGTCCGCCGCGGTGGAGGCCCAGGTCGCCGCTGCGCTGCCGGGCGTCACCGTCCGGCGGGTGTCCGGCGCGACCCGCAGCGAGACCGCCCGGCGGTTCGCGGAGCTGATCGACGAGTACAACCCGGCGTTCCTGCCGATCGACTCGACGGCGCTGCTGCCGGACGTGATCCTCGCGGACGACGGCGCGATCGCAATGCCGACCGGGACGACGCACTGCATCACCGAGCCCTACACCCCGGAGGTCGACCGGGTGGCGGTGGCGCAGGTCGGCCTGTCCGGACGCCGCGACGTGCCGGGCGGCTCGACCCTCTTCGCGCGGCTGCTGGTCAGCACCGACGACGGGGCGACGTGGGTCCAGAACTCGGCGCGCATCTCCCCCGAGGACCAGATCAGCAACACAGACCAAGGAGCGATCACCTACACCGACGTCACCGCCCTGAGCGCCGGCACCACGTACCGCTTCGCGGTCCGCGCGTTCGGAGGTCTCGCGTCGGCCCGGTGCAACCTGGTCCTCACCGCGGCGCCCGGGACGGGGGCCCAGGTCACCCCAGACGGTGCCGATCCTGTCTCTACCGACGAGGGGAACGGCTGACGAAGCTCGTGCCGGTGAGCGTCTCGAACGCCTCGACGTACCTGGCCCGGGTCAGCTCCACGACCTCCGCCGGCAGCGCCGGCGGCGGCGTGTCGCCGTGTCGGTCCCACCCGCTGTCCGCCGACGTGAGCCAGTCGCGCAGCACCTGCTTGTCGTAGGAGGTCTGGGTGCGCCCCGGCTCCCAGTCTGCGGCCCGCCAGAAGCGGGAGGAGTCGGGGGTGAGCACCTCGTCGGCCAGCACCACCTGCACCTCGTCGGGGTCCACCGCCGCCCAGTCGACCTCCTCACCGGCGCCGAGGCCGAGCGGGGTCACGTCGATCCCGAACTCGACCTTGGTGTCGGCGATGAGGATGCCGCGCTCGGCCGCGATCTCGTTGCCGCGGGCCAGGATGCGCACGGTGAGGTCACGCACCCGGGCGGCCAGCCGGGGCCCGACGATCTCCTCGACCCGGGCGTACGAGATGGGCTCGTCGTGCTCGCCCTGCGGAGCCTTGGTGCTCGGGGTGAAGACCGGCTCCGGCAGCCGGGAGCCGTCGACCAGCCCGTCGGGCAGCCGGACCCCGGAGACCGTGCCGGTCGCGGCATACTCCGCCAGGCCGCCACCGGTGAGGTGGGCCCGCGCGACGCACTCGACCGGCAGCATTGCCAGGCGCCGGACGTAGACGCCCCGGCCGGCGACCTGCTCGGGGACGTCGGTGGACAGCACGTGGTGCGGGACGAGGTCGGCGAGCTGGTCGAACCACCACAGCGACATCCGGGTGAGGATCTCGCCCTTGTCCGGGATGGGCGTGTCCAGGATGTGGTCGTAGGCGCTGATCCGGTCCGAGGCGACGAGGAGCAGCCGGTCGTGCTCGGCCCGCCCGGCGGCGTCCAGCGGGGCGTAGAGGCCCCGGACCTTGCCGGAGTGGATCAGCTCGTGCCCGGGCAGCTGCTGCGTCATTCGGCTCTCCGTCTCATCGGTCCAGGTCGCCCCGCTCGGCGGCGAGCGCGATGTCGCGGCGGACGTGGGACCCGCGCAGGGTGACGCGGTCAGCCGCGGTGTATGCCCGTTCCCGCGCCGTGGTGAGGTCCGGGCCGAGGCTGACGACGCTCAGCACCCGGCCACCGGCCGAGCGCAGCACGCCGTCCTCGAGCCGTGTCCCGGCGTGCAGCACGTGCACCTCGGACACCTGCGCGGCCTCGTCGAGCCCGCCGATCTCGTCCCCGGTCCTGGGCGCGGCGGGGTAGCCCTCGGCGGCGACCACGACGGTCACGCTGGTCTGCTCGGACCACTGCAGCGGGGGCAGCCGGTCGAGCTCCCCGCGGGCAGCGGCGCGCAGCACCCCGCCGAGCGGGGTGCGCAGCCGGGCCAGCACCGACTGGGTCTCGGGGTCGCCGAAGCGCGCGTTGAACTCGACCACCCGGAGCCCCGCGGAGGTCAGCGCCAGGCCGACGTAGAGCACCCCGGTGAACGGGGTGCCGCGCCGGGCCATCTCGGCGACCGTGGGGCGGGCGACCGTCTCGAGCACCTCCTCGACCAGGCCCTGAGGGGCCCAGGTCAGCGGGCTGTAGGCCCCCATCCCGCCGGTGTTGGGTCCGGTGTCGCCCTCGCCCACCCGCTTGAAGTCCTGGGCCGGGGCGAGCGGCACCACGTCCTTGCCGTCGGCCAGGCAGAAGAGGGACACCTCGGGCCCGTCCAGGAAGTCCTCGATCACCACCCGGCCCCCGGGACGGGCCAGGCAGACCGCGGCATGCTCGAGCGCCTCGGCGAGGTCCTCGGTGACCACGACCCCCTTGCCGGCGGCCAGCCCGTCCTCCTTGACCACGTAGGGGGCGCCGGTCGCGGCCAGCGCGGCGGCGACCTGCTCCGGGGTCGTGCACACGTGCGCGGCGGCGGTCGGCACCCCGGCGGCGGCCATCACCTCCTTGGCGAACGCCTTGCTGGCCTCCAGCCGGGCGGCCGCGGCGGACGGGCCGAAGCAGTCGATGCCCGCCTCGGCCAGGGCGTCCGCGACACCGGCCACCAGGGGTGCCTCCGGGCCGACCACCACCAGGTCGACGCCCTCCCGGCGAGCCGTGGCGACCACCAGGGCAGGGTCTGCCGGGTCACCCTCGAGGCAGCGTGCCAGGGCGGCGATCCCGGGGTTACCGGGGAGGGCGAGCACCGCGTCGATGTCGGGGTCGAGAGCGAGGGCGCGGACGAGGGCGTGCTCCCGTGCACCGGAGCCGAGGACGAGGACCACCACGGCTCAGCAGCCTATCGGGCGCGCGGCGGGCAGCCGAACGGGTGCGGACATAGGTGTGGTCCTCCTGGAAGGCAGGGGGGGTATCTCCCAGGAGGACCACACAGCAGGGCAGGGTCAGTACGGACTATGGGGGGCTGTCCGTACGACACTCACATCCCTGCACCAGCACGAGGCCGGTGCATCAACAGTGACACACGGCACTTCGGCTTGTCACATCGACGGCGTCGGGATGCTGCCATTGGCGGTCATCCGTCACACTGGTCCCATGGACAGGTGGTCGTCGGGGCGCGAGCTGCGCGGTGAGGTCTACGAGGAGTTCGTCACAGGGGTCTTCCGTCGTGCCGTCCGGCTGGGCCGGCCGAGCCGGGAAGCGCTGCGGGCCGAGGGCCTGGACGACGCGGACATCGACGAGGGCACCGCCGAGCTGGTGGCCCGCGGGTTCCTCACCACGACCGACGCCCCGGACGTCTGGGAGGTCGTCCCGCCACGGGAGGCGGTGGCGCGCTATGCCGAGGGGGCGGAGTACCGGATGCGGGTGGCGCGGGCCGCGTCTGGTGAGCTGGAGACCGCCTGGCGGCAGGCGATGGGGCGGGCGGTCACCGAGGCGGCGCCGGGGCTGGACCTGCTGAACGGCATACCGGACATCGCCGGGCGGGTGCTGGCCATGCACCTGAACGCCCGGGAGCGGATGTGGCTGGCCCTGGACGGCTCGCCGGCGGGGCGTGAGCTCCTGGACCGTGCCGCGGTGGACCCGGCCGTGCTGGGCGTGGAGGCGGGGGTGGTGCACCGCCTGCTGCTGGACACCTCCCTGCTGGCGGTGCCGGAGGCCGGCGTGGTCATGGCGCAGGTGGCCGCTGCGGGCGGGTCCGTCAGGCTGGCCAACGGCCTGCCCTTCGGGGTCGGGGTCTGCGACGGGAGCGCCGCGCTGGTCGACATCAGCAGCTACGACGAGGACGGGGTCGGATCCTTCGAGACGCGACAGGCGCCGCCGGTGACGGCGATCGCCGCGCTGGTGGAGCGGATGTGGCTGCTGGCCGCGCCCTACGAGCCGATGGTCGAGGCCGCCCGCCGGCGGGAGCGCGGCGGGTCCTCCGCGCCCCTGGACGAGCGGGACCGGTCCATCCTGGCGCTGCTCGCCACCGGTGCCTCCGACCAGGTGATCGCCAGGCGGGCCGAGGTCTCGGTCCGGACGGTGGAACGCCGGGTCCGCTACCTGATGGAGCACCTGGGGGCCGCCACCCGTTTCCAGGCCGGGGCGCAGGCGGTCCGTCGGGGATGGGTCTGAGGGTCGCGGCGGCTAGAGTATGGGCTTTGCGGCGCCTGGGGAGGGCGTCCGCACCCGTGAGCAGGACCCGAGGGAAGGTGCGCGATGACCGCGACGACCGACCGCGTGATCGCAGCCGAGATCGCCACCGAGCAGGCGCACGTCGACCGGGTGTACGCCGAGCTGGCGAAGGCGGCGGACCGGGTGGAGCTCGTGCACGCCGAGGGCATGGCGCGCGGACAGACCGACCGTCGCGGGACGGGTGACCCCCGGGAGGAGGAGATGGCCGGCCTCTACGAGCGGGACGCCCTCGTCTTCACCGCCAGCAAGCGGCGGGCCTCGCTGCAGCACCAGCACGAGGGGCTGGTGTTCGGGCGGCTGGACCTGGAGCACCCCGTCCCGGACGAGCGCGGCGACACCCGCGAGGTCCGCTACGTGGGCCGGATCGGGGTGCGCGACGACGACTACGAGCCGTTGGTCGTGGACTGGCGGGCCCCGGCGGCGGCACCCTTCTACCGGGCCACCCCGGTCGACCCGCAGGGCGTCCTGCGGCGCCGGGTGCTGCGCTGCCGCGGCGAGGAGGTCGTGGGGGTGGAGGACGACCTGATGGTGGCCGAGGCCCCGGACGACGTCGTGGTGGTCGGCGACGGGGCCCTGCTGGCGGCGCTCACCCGCACCCGCGGCGCCACCATGCGCGACATCGTCGCCACCATCCAGCAGCACCAGGACGAGGCGATCCGGGCCCCCGCGCGCGGCGTGACCGAGATCAGCGGCGGCCCGGGCACCGGCAAGACGGTGGTCGCTCTGCACCGGGCGGCCTACCTGCTCTACTCCGACCGACGCCGCTACGAGGGCGGCGGGGTGCTGGTGGTCGGCCCCTCGGCGGCCTACACCGCCTACATCGAGCGGGTGCTGCCCTCCCTCGGCGAGGAGTCGGTGGTGCTGCGCTCGATCGGCGACGTGCTGGCCGGCCTCACGGCGACCCGGCTGGACCCCCCACGGGTGGCCGCGCTCAAGGGCAGCCTGCGGATCCGCCGGTTGCTGGCGGGCCTGGCCAGGGAGCCGATCCCGGACGCCCCCACCCGGCTGCGGACCTTCGTCGGGGGGCACGCGATCCGGCTGGAGGGGGTGGCCCTGGAGCAGGCCCGGGCCCGGGTGCTGCGCCGCCACCACCGCAACGCCGGGTACGACGCCGCGGTCGAGGCGCTCGCCCACCTGGCCTGGGAGCAGGTCGAGCTGGGCGAGCGGGACGACTTCGTCGACCGGTTCACCGACTCCAGCGAGGTCGAGGCGTTCATGCGGGCGTGGTGGCGTCCGCTGGACCCGCGCGAGATGTTGCTGTGGCTCGTCGACGCCGACCTGGTCCGCCGGTTGGCGGGCGTGGACGCGGCCACCGCCGAGCAGCTGGCCGCCTCCTACCGGCAGGCGCTGGAGCTGGGCAGCTGGAGCGTGGGCGACGCCGCGATGATCGACGACCTGGCGGCCCGGCTGGGTCCGCCGGTCGAGCTTCCGAGCGAGGAGCGCGGCTTCTACGAGATCGAGGAGCTGGACGACGCCTCCCAGTACGGCGTGACCAGCCTCCGGGTCGGATCGGACGGGGTCGAACGCCCGGTCTCCGCGGCGGCCGGATCGGGGTCGGGCTCTCAGCGCCGCTCCACCGACCCGCGCGCACGGCTCCTGGCCGGGACGCTGGGCGAGACCGAGGAGTATGCGCACGTGCTGGTCGACGAGGCGCAGGACCTCTCCCCGATGCAGTGGCGGATGCTGGGTCGGCGCGGGCGCTGGGCCTCCTGGACCGTGGTCGGCGACCTCGCGCAGGCGTCCTGGGGCGACCTGGAGGAGGCGGCAAGGGCCCGGGAGGAGGCCTTCGGCGCGGCGCCGCGACGGTCCTTCCACATGGACACCAACTACCGGAACGCCCGGGAGATCTTCGACCTGGCCTCGCGGATGATCCGCGAGCACGTGCCGGACGCGGACATC
The DNA here is from genome assembly GCF_045032955.1 of Serinicoccus shuyuelongi. Lineage (NCBI taxonomy): Bacteria > Bacillati > Actinomycetota > Actinomycetes > Micrococcales > Ornithinimicrobiaceae > Serinicoccus > Serinicoccus shuyuelongi. The sequence goes on from NZ_JBJFZU010000002.1 coordinate 584,098, forward strand.
CCGCAGGCGGTGCGGGACACCGGCCACGAGCCGGTCGAGCGGACGGTGCCGGCGACGGGGTTGGTGGAGGCCGCCGAGCACGAGCTGACGGAGCTGCTGGCGCAGGTCGACGGCCCGGTCGCGGTGATCGCCCCCTGGTCCTGGCACGAGCGGCTCGCCCACCTGGCGACGGGGGAGCGGGTGCTGCTGATCGACCCGCAGTCGACCAAGGGCCTGGAGTACGACGCGACCCTCGTCATCGACCCGGACGCGATCGTCGCGGAGTCCCCCGGCGGGGTACGCGCGCTCTACGTCGTGCTGACCCGGGCCGCGCACCGGATGACGGTGCTGCGCTCCGCGGGGTAGGCGAGGTCAGTCGATCACGGCAGCCGACGCCTCGACCTCCACGAGCTGGTGGTCGTAGCCGAGTGCGGCAACCCCGATCAACGTGCTCGCCACGTCGTGGTCGCCGAAGGCGTCACGGACGACCTCCCACGCCGTCACCAGGTCGGCCTGCTCGGACGAGGCGACGAGCACCCGCGTGGCGATGACGTCCTCCAGCGTGGCGCCGGCCTCTCCGAGGGCGACCTTCATGTTCTCGATGCCCCTGGCGGCATACCTAGATATGATGCATACTTAGGTACATGAGCGAGACAGCGCGCTGGCCCACACCCTGGGTGCGGGCGGCGCTCGACCTGGCGGTCCTGGGGTCCCTGGCGCAGGGGCCCCGGCACGGGTACGCCCTGGCCCAGGAGCTGCAGGCCCGGGGTTTCGGGCGGCTGCGCGGGGGCTCGCTCTACCCGGTGCTGGCCCGACTGCAGGAGGCCGGGCACGTGGAGGCCACCTGGGTCGAGGTCGAGAGCGGCCCCGGCCGCAAGGACTACCGGCTGACGCCCGGCGGCCGGGGCCACCTGGCCGAGGGGCTGGCGGCCTGGGCCGACCTGGGCGAGACGTTGCGGACGGACGAGGAGGGACGATGAGCAGGACAGGACGACCGGAGGGGCCGCTGACCCCCGTGCTGAGGGCATACCTCGAGGTGCGCGGCCGGACCGAGGACCAGGCGTGGGCCGAGCAGGTGGTCGGCACGCTGGTGCTGGACGAGGTGTCGCCGGGGGCGATCCGCGGTGAGCTGGAGCACGCGCTGCCGCTGGTCCGCGAGAGCGGGGAGGGCCCGGCCGCGTTGTACGGCCCGGCGCAGGAGTGGGCGCGGGCCCGGGTGGCGGACCGGGCCGAGCAGGGGCTGCCGACGGTGGACTCCAGCCCGGACGCGCGCTGGCGGGACATCCCGGTCGTCGGCTCGGTGGCGGCGTGCCTGGTCAGCCTGATGGTGATGGTCGTGTGGCTCGTCCGCGACGGGCTGACCGTGGAGCTGACCTGGGGGCTGCTGCTGATGCCGCTGCTCGCCGGTATGGGTGTGACGGCGGCGATCGCGACCTGGGAGACGGTGCTGACCCGGCGCCGCCTCTGGGTGGCGGCCGGGGCTGCGCTCGGCGTGGTGGCGGTGGTCGTCGCCGCGGTGACCTGGCTCCTGCTGGGAACCCGGGACGCCGTCCTGGCCACCGGCAGCACCTTCTCCCTGGGGTTGCTGGCGGTCGGGTATGCCCTGCTTGCCGGGCTGCTGGAGCGGGTGCTGCCGCAGGCCCCCGCCCGGCCCGCGCCCCCGCTCGAGGACGGGGCGTGGGAGCGGCAGCTGGCCGGGACGCTGCGGCTGCGGCTGGACGTGAGCGAGGCCAGGGTGACCGAGATCGTGCGCGAGGCACGGGCCCACGCGCAGCAGTCCGGCAGCAGCCTGGCGCAGGAGTTCGGGACGCCCGCGTCCTACGCCTCCCGGTTCGCCCGGGACCGGGTGGCCCGGGCCCGCCGTGCGGCCTGGGGGTACACGGCCCTGGTGCCGCTGGTGGCGGCGTTCACGGTCGACGCTCTGGTCGAGGGCGGCGGGGCGCCGGGCACCTCCTGGGTGTGGGCGCTGCTGACGGTGACCCTGTCCTGGCTGGCGGTCTCCGCATGGCGCCGGGTCCGACGCGAGGGCGACGGTCCACAGACCGTGTGAGGAGCGGGAGGCGGTGTCGGCCCGGGGCGTTAGGGTCGGTCCCGTGAGCACAGCGCTGTACCGCCGCTACCGGCCCGAGTCCTTCGCCGACGTGATCGGCCAGGAGCACGTCACCGAGCCCCTGATGCAGGCGCTGCGCTCCGAGCGGGTCAACCACGCCTACCTCTTCTCCGGTCCCCGGGGCTGCGGCAAGACGACCAGCGCGCGCATCCTGGCCCGCTGCCTCAACTGCGAGCAGGGCCCGACCCCGACACCCTGTGGCACCTGCGAGTCGTGCGTGGCGCTGGCCCGTGGGGGCCCCGGCTCGGTCGACGTCATCGAGATCGACGCGGCCAGCCACGGCGGGGTGGACGACGCGCGGGACCTGCGCGAACGGGCGGCCTTCGGGCCCGCCACGGCGCGCTACAAGGTCTACATCATCGACGAGGCGCACATGGTGACGCCCAACGGCTTCAACGCGCTGCTGAAGGTGGTGGAGGAGCCGCCGCCGCACGTGAAGTTCATCTTCGCGACGACGGAGCCGGAGAAGGTGCTGGCCACCATCCGGTCCCGGACCCACCACTACCCCTTCCACCTGGTCCCGCCGCAGCGGCTCACGGCATACCTGGAGGAGCTGTGCACCGCCGAGGGGGTGTCCCTGGAGCCGGGGGTGCTGTCCTTCGTCACCCGTGCCGGCGGCGGCTCCGTGCGTGACTCGCTGTCCGTGCTGGACCAGCTCATCTCCGGCGCCGGCGACCAGGGCCTGACCTACGAGCGGACCGCGGCGCTGCTCGGGTTCACCGACGTCGAGCTGCTCGACGCCGTGGTGGAGGCCGTCGCCGCGGGGGACGCGGCCACCGTCTTCGACCAGGTCGACCGGGTGATGGAGTCCGGGCACGACCCCCGGCGCTTCGCCGAGGACCTGCTGGAGCGCTACCGGGACCTCATCGTGCTCGCGGCCGTCGGCGAGCAGGCTGGCGGGCTGCTGCCGGGGTTGCCCGAGGACCAGGTGGAGCGGATGCGCCGGCAGGCCCAGGCCTACGGCTCCGCCGGGTTGAGCCGCGCGGGCGACCTGGTCAGCCGAGGCCTGTCCGAGATGACCGGGGCGGTGTCGTACCGGTTGATGCTGGAGCTGCTCGCGGCCCGGTTGCTGCTGCCCGCCGCGGCCGGCGAGGACGGGTACGGCGCACGACTGGACCGCATCGAGCGGCGGCTCGGCGCCCAGGGGGAGGAGCCGACGCCGGCGCGACGGCCCGCCCGCGCTGCGGTCCCGCCCGCTCAGCAGGAAGCGGCACCCGAGGCTGCGCAGGTGCCCGAGCGGGAAGAGACGCAGGAGAGCGCGCCGCCGCCGCAGGGTCCTTCGCCCGACGAGCCTCCGCGGCCCCGGCCCGGCCACCTGGATACCGCCGCGATGCGTCGTCACTGGCCCGAGATCATCACCGCGGTCCGGGCCATCAGCGCTCGCACCGCCGGCGCCCTGGAGTCGATGCAGGTGCTCGACTTCGACGGTGGACGGCTCCTGGTCGGTATGCCGGACGAGCGGTGGATCCGTCACTTCATGGGTACCTCCAACGAGGAGGCGCTCCGTCAGGGAGTGCTGGACGCCCTGGCGCTGGAGGTCCGGATCGAGGCCACCACGCTCGGGGGCGGGCCCCAGGGTGGGGGTCAGGAGGACCCCGAGCCGCCGGACGACGAGCCTGGCGGGGAGCACCCGCCGGCCGCTGAGCCGCCCGACGAACCGGACACCGAGCCGAGGCCGCAGCAGGCTGCTCCGCCCCCGGTCGGGCTGCCGGACGCGCCGCCGCGCGGCCGGATCCGCACCCGCGCGGACCAGAGCGGCCCGGCGCCTGTGCAGCCGGTGGCCACCGCACCCACCCGGGTGCGAGGCCGGGGCGCGGCCGCGGCAGGCGGTCCCGCCGCGACCCCCGCGTCCACGGACGCCGACCTCGCCGAACAGCTCGGCGCCGTCGGCGGTCGCAGCGCCGACAGCAGCGGGCAGCCCGAGTGGGCGCAGGCGTCCCGGTCCGGGGACGCCGCGCCCGACTGGGCGACAGGAGCCTCGGCCCCGGCCTCCGCGCCCGCCGCCGCCGGTTCCGGTGCGGCTGCGGCAGCCACCTCGCCCGCACCGTCCGGTGACGCGCCGAGCGAGGACGACGAGGACCTGACGACCTCGGGCGCGGTCGGCCAACCGGTGATCGAGACCGTGCTGGGCGGTACTGTCATCGCCATCAACGACGACCCGGTGGCGTGAGGACCGAGCATGATCTATGAGCTTCTCCACCCGATCGTGACCCCGCTGGCCACGTTCATCTGGCGGCCCGAGGTGGTCGGCCGGGAGAACATGCCGATGGAGGGGCCGGTCGTGCTGGCCAGCAACCACCGGTCGTTCACCGACAGCCTGGTGATCCCGCTCACCTCGCCCCGGCAGGTGGCCTTCCTCGCCAAGTCGGAGTACTTCACCGGAACCGGGGTGAAGGGGTGGATCAGCCGCGAGTGGTTCGAGGGGGTCGGCTCCATCCCGGTGGACCGGAACGACACCCGGGCTGCGCAGCAGTCCCTGGACCTGGCGCTGGAGCACCTGCGTGCAGGGGGTGCCTTCGGCATCTACCCGGAGGGGACCCGCTCGCGTGACGGCCGCCTCTACCGGGGACGGACCGGTGTCGCGTGGCTGGCTCTCGAGGCCGGGTGCCCGATCGTCCCCGTCGGCCTGCAGGGGACCCAGGACATCCAGCCTGTGGGGTCACGCTTCCCCCGGCGGGCCAAGGTCCGGGTCGAGTTCGGCGCCCCCATCCCGGTGGCCGGCCGCTTCGAGGGCGTCCCCCAGGGACGGGCCCGTCGCGAGCTCACCGACGAGGTGATGGAGGCGATCCTGGCGATGTCCGGCCAGGAGTGGGCCGGGGAGTACAACCAGCGTCCCCCGGACACCGCCGCCTGACCCCACCCTGACCGACCCTGACCGACCGGACGTCCCGAAGTGCCCGACCGGGCGTCCCCAAGTGCTCATCCGGACGTCTCGGAATGCCCGACCGGACGTCTCGTCGTGCCCGCTAGGACGTGTGGACAGGCATCGGCAGGATGTCACTCTCAGCGGCGCAGCACGAGTCTTCGGGTGCGTCGAACGCGCCCGCGCCGCCGCAGACACCGGTCTCGGGAAGGACCAGCTCCACCCGTTCGGCGGCCTCCCGGTCCCCGGCCACCGCCGCGACGATGCTCCTCACCTGCTCGAAACCGGTGAGCGCCAGGAACGAGGGTGCCCGGCCGTAGGACTTCATCCCGGCCAGGAAGAACCCCGGCTCCGGGTGAGCCAGCTCGGTCGCGCCGTGCGGATAGACGGTGCCGCAGGAGTGGAGGTTGGGGTCGATCAGGGGAGCCAGTGCGGTCGGGGCCTGCAGCACCGGGTCCAGGCCCAGGCGCAGCTCTCCGACGACCGTGTGGTCAGGACGGAAGCCGGTGACCGCGATGATCTCGTCGATGCCACCGACCTGCTGGCCATCCACCGAGGTCAGGGTCAGCGACCCGTCCGCGGCGGTCCCCACCCCGGTGGTCCGGAAGCCGGTCACCGTGCGGACCACCCCGGACCCGGCGACCCGCCGCGCCTGGTCACCGAGGGTGCCCCGGGCGACAAGCTGGTCGTCCGTGCCCCCGCCGAAGCTGCCGGACGCCGAGGCGCGCCGGACCAGCCAGCTGACCCGCGTGCCGGGCTCCGAGTCCGCCAGCGCACCGAGCTCGGCCAGGACCGTCTGCGCCGAGGCGCCGGTGCCGGCCAGGGCGACGTGTCGCCCGGCATACCTGTTGCGGGTCGCGACGTCGCGCAGGTCGGGGACGCGGTAGCTGATCCGTCGCGCCGCCTCATGCTCTCCGAGTGCCGGAAGGCCGTCGGTGCCCAAGGGGTTGGGGGTGGCCCACGTGCCGCCCGCGTCGATGACCGCGCGCGCGGTGAGGCGTTCGGTCGCGCCGGCGGTGGTCACCAGAACGGTGAACGGGGCCTCGAGGCGACCGTCGTCGACCAGCCGGTCCCTGCCCTGGCGACTGACTCCGGTGACGCGGGCGCCGTAGTGGACCTGGGCGTGGTCGGTCGCGTCCAGCGCGTCCGCCAGCGGCTGCAGGTAGCGCGCGGCCCAGTCCGCCCCGCTCGGGTATGCGGTCGGCTCGGGCGGTTCCCACCCGCACCCGACGAGCAGGGTGGCGGCGACCGGGTCGATGACCTCGGACCACGGCGAGAACAGCCGCACATGCGCCCATTCGAGGACCGACGATGCGGCCTGCGGCCCGGCTTCGAGGACGACGACGTCAAGGCCACGGGACACGGCATGGGCCGCGGCGCTCAGACCGATCGGTCCGGCTCCGATGACGACCAGGGGTGGGGTGGACACAGAACTCCTTCGCTAGGGATGCCGAACCATCATGACATCGATCGATGTCGATGCAAGGGGGTGCTAGGTCGGAGCACAGCGCGCGCCCGGTGGGTGCACAGCGCGCGCCCGGTGGGTGCACGACGCGCGCCCGGTGCGGGTATGGGGGTCGTGCCGCCTACAGTGGTCTGTTGTGTACGAAGGCGTGGTCCAGGACCTGATCGACGAGCTCGGCCGTCTCCCCGGCGTGGGTCCCAAGGGGGCTCAGCGGATCGCCTTCCACCTGCTCGCGGCGGACCCCGACGACATCACCCGGCTCTCCGCGGCGTTGCTGCAGATCCGGGAGAAGGTGCGCTTCTGCGACGTCTGCGGCAACGTCGCCGAGGCAGAACGGTGCCGGATCTGCCTGGACCCGCGGCGCGACCCGACGATGATCTGCGTGGTCGAGCAGAGCCAGGACGTCGCGGCCATCGAGCGGACCCGCGAGTTCCGCGGCCGCTACCACGTGCTCGGCGGAGCCATCAACCCGATCGGCGGCGTCGGACCGGACGACCTGCGGGTCCGGGAGCTGGTCGCCCGGCTCGCCGACGAGCAGGTCGCCGAGGTCATCCTCGCCACCGACCCCAACCTCGAGGGCGAGGCGACGGCCACCTACCTGGCCCGTCTCCTGCAACCCTACGACGGGGTCCGGGTCAGCCGACTGGCCTCCGGGCTGCCCGTCGGCGGCGACCTCGAGTATGCCGACGAGGTCACCCTCGGGCGCGCTTTCGAGGGGCGCCGGGTCATCTCGACGAGCTGAGCCGCAGGTCAGGGTGCCATGCGACAGCCGCCGGGCGCGGCGGGTGGGATGGGCCTAGGGTGGCGGCCATGAGCGATGTCGCCGAGCAGGACTGGGGCCCGTCGGCCCGGGAGATGCAGGACGAGGTATCCGCCTACTTCCTGAGCCTGGAGGAGGTCGCCTCGGGGGACGCAGCGGAGTCCGCTCTGCCGTTGCTGCTGCTCTCGGTCGGCCAGCTGTGCTCGGCCGGCGCCCGTCTCGGTGCTCTCGTCGACGTCGTGCCCACCGAGCGCTTCGAGCCGGACGCCGGGCCGGACGCCGACCTGGAGCGGATCCGTGAGGCGCTGCGAGAGCTGCTCGGCGGGTTGGACGCCTACGTCGACCTGGAGGATCCGGTCCTCACCGGCGAGGTCACCGGGGGCTCGCTGTCCGACGACCTAGTGGCGGTCGCCGCGGACCTGTCCCACGGGCAGGTGCACTCGCTCGCCGGACGACCCACCGAGGCGATGTGGTGGTGGCAGTTCAGCTACCTGTCGTCCTGGGGTGAGCGGGCGGCCTCGGCCCTGCGGGTGCTGCATACGCTGCTGGCTCACGTGCGTCTGGACGCCGACGACGAGCAGGTGATGGAGGCACAGCTCGCTGCGCTGGCCCCCAGGCCGTAGACGACCTGGACTCCCGCGCGCCACCTCACGCGTGCGGGGGCGGTTCCTGGGGGAGCGTGGTCTCGTCGGAGGTGGCCGGGTCCAGTACCCCGAGCCGCTGCGGGTCCGAGGTGTCGGTGCCCTCGGCAAAAGTGTGGCCGGAGAGCACTGCGGCGCGGGAGATGGCGATGGCCCCCACGACGGAGGTCAGCAGCTGCAGGCCGATGGCCAGGGCCGCCTTGGCCAGGGTCACCCAGGAGAGGTCCTGCAGGGCGACACCGAGCACGAGGAAGGAGATCCCGACACCGGCGGCCGTGCCGATGGCGGAGGTCCGGGTGAACAGGTCGGGCAGGCGCAACAGCCCGATCGCGGCGACCACGAAGATCGCGGCACCCAGCAGGATGAAGGCCTGACCGACGATGATGACGACGTTCATCGCGCCCCCCTGGTCAGGGCCCGGGCCAGGGAGACCGCGGCCAGGAAGGCAACCAGGGTTGCCACGATGATCAGGTCCAGGGTGCCGGTGCTGAGCAGTCGGGCACCGGTCACCGCGACCAGTCCGATCACCGAGAACGTGAGCAGGTCGGCGGCGACCGCGCGGTCGGCGGGGGTGGGGCCGGCCCAGATCCGGAAGCCGCTGCAGGCCACCGCGAAGACCAGTGCGGCAGTGGCGATCATGAGGACCATCTAGGGCTTCCTTCCTCGTCCCGGGAAGGCGCTCAGCATCCGAGCCTCCATCTCGTGAAGGGACTCCAGTGCCTCCTCGTTGCTCTCGTGCTGCATGGAGTGGACCAGCAGGTAGCGCTCCCCATCCTCGTGCACCACCCCGACGGTCAAGGTGCCGGGGGTGAGTGTGATGAGCCCCCCGAAGAAGGCCACCTGCCAGTCCGAGCGGCCCGCCAGGGGTACCTGCACCACCCGGAGCGGGGGGCGCATACGAGGGGTGAGGATGGTCACCAGCACGGAGCCGGCCGAGGAGAGCAGGGCGTAGAGGTACCACCCGACGAAGCCGGGGAGCCGGGCCAGGGAGGCGAACGTCATCGCAGCACCTCCTGCACGTAGCTGCTGGTGTCGAGCAGTCCGGCGGCCGCGGTGCTGGACAGGCCGTACAGCAGCTCACCTCCGATGCCCAGCGACAGGGTGAGCAGGGCCAGCGCCGCGCCGGGCAGCACCAGTGGCAGCGGCACTCGGACGCGACGTGCGGCACGGATACGAGCCGAGGGCTTGTCCTCCTCGTCGCTGCGGCTGGAGGCGAAGACCGCGTCCCAGATCTTCAGCATCGACATCAGGGTGACCAAGCTGACCATGAGGGCCGCCACCGCCACCCACAGGTGTCCTGCCTCGACCGTCGCCACGATCAGGGTCAGCTTGGCGACGAAGCCGGAGAACGGGGGCAGGCCTGCCAGCGACAGCGCTGCCATCAGGAAGCTTGCCGCGATGAGCGGCTCACGCCGGATGCGTGCCTTGAGCTCGGCGAGGCGGTTGGTGCCGTAGTGCTCCTCGATCGCACCGGTCGAGAGGAACAGCGAGGCCTTGACGATCATGTGGTGCAGCAGGTAAAAGATTCCGGCCGCCAGGCCGGCCGGGGTGAACAGTGCCACCCCGAGCAGGATGTAGCCGATCTGGCTCACCATGTGGAAGGCCAGGATCGACCGGGTGGTGTCCTCACCGACCGCACCCAGCACGCCCACCACCATCGTGAGAGTAAAGGCGACCAGACCGATCCACAGGTAGCGGCTGTCACCGTCGAAGACCACGGCGTAGATGCGGTAGATCGCGTAGATGGCGACCTTGGTGTGCAGACCGGAGAAGAGTGCCGTGATCGCCGGGGAGGTGGAGGGGTATGCCCGTGCCAGCCAGCCGTGGGTCGGCACCACCGCGGCCTTCATGCACAGAGCCGCCAGCGCCAGGCCCGCCCCGGCACCGACCAGGGTGTCCTGGGCGCCCATCCCGGCCAGCTCGGCCAGGTTAACCGTGCCCGCCGCACCGTAGACGAGGGCCACCCCGGCCAGGAAGACGGTGGAGACGAAGAGGTTGAAGGCCACGTAGAGCTTGGACCCCGTGTGCGCCTGTGCCGTCCCCGAGCGGCGCCGCGCCAGGATGAGCAGCCCGTAGGAGGGCAGCAGCATGACCTCGATGAAGACGAAGAGGTTGAACAGGTCCCCCGTCAGCAGCGCCCCGTTGACCCCGGCGACGAGGGCGAGCACCAAGGGGGTGAACAGACGCACCCTGCCGGTGCGGGTGGCCAGCGCGAACGCCGAGCAGGCCACTGCCAGGATTCCGGTCACCGTGAGCATCAGCGCGGCGAGCAGGTCGGCGACGAAGGGGATGGCGATGCCACCCTGCCAGCCGCCGACCCCGTGCGCCAGGACCGCCCCGTCCCGCAGGTGCCAGACCAGAGCCAGCGCGGCCAGCAGCTGGGCGACCAGGGTCACCATCAGCAGCACCCGTGGCCACCGTGCGTGCTCTCCCGCGGCCGCGGTGATGCCCGCCACGGTGAGCGGCACCGCGACGAAGAAGGGAAGCAGGATCTCAAGGGTCACCGCGGCGTCTCCGTCCCGGCGCCGGACGCGTCCGGCTCGTGGTCGTCCTCGCCGGCGGGGCCGCTGTGGCTCCGGCCGGTGACGGTCAGCGACAGCATGTAGATCGTGATCGCGAAGGCGATCACGATGGCGGTCAGCACGAACGCCTGGGGCAGCGCGTCGGCGGTCACCGCCGGGTCGGGGTCGGACCCCAGCGGCTCGCCCCGGCGGTCGGTGCCACCTGCGCTGAACAGCAGCAGGTTGACGGCGTGGCTGGCCAGCACGAAGCCGAGGATGACCCGCATGAAGTCACGCTGCATCAGCAGGTAGACGGCTCCGGCGGTGAGCGCGCCGATGATCAGGGCGAGGGCCATCAGTGCTTCACCTCCGTTGCGTCGGCGCGGGTGTCCTCGTCCCGGTCCGTCGCCCCCCGTGGCTCGACCCGCCCGAGCAGGCGGAGGGCGGCCAGGATGACGCCGAGCACCCCGAGGTAGACACCCACGTCGAAGATGAGGGCCGTCGTCAGGTGCTGTCCGCCCAGGTAGGCGTGCAGGGGACGCAGGAACGAGCCGTCGGCGAGGCCGAGGAAGCCGCTGCCCACCGCCACCAGGATCCCGGCGCCGGAGATGAGCAGGTACGGCAGCCGCATCCAGCGGGACTCCTCGTCGGCGGCGGACAAGTAGGCCAGGGCCAGCGCCGAGGCACCGATGAGGGCTCCGATGAAGCCACCACCGGGGGCGTTGTGGCCACGCAGCAGCACGTAGAACGAGCCGATCAGCATGACCGGCTGCAGGACCCGGCCGCTCACACCGAGGAAGATCGCGTTGCTGACGGGGTCGGTCAGCGAGGAGCGCCGGATCGGCTGCGCCGGGCGGTCGGCCAGCGGGCGGGCGTTGACCAGGGCGTAGATCGACAGCGCCGCGATCGCCAGCACCACGAGCTCGCCGAAGGTGTCCAGCGCGCGGTAGTCCACGAGGATGGTGTTGACGACGTTGGTGCCGCCGGTGTCCTCCTCGGCGTTGACCAGGAAGTACTCGCCCGCCGGGGACAGGCCGCGGTGACCGGTGAAGGTGAGCGCGGCCAGGGTCGCTGCCGCACCTGCCCCGAGGGCCACAGCGACCCCCCCGACCCTGCGGGCGCGCCCCGGGGTCTGGGTGAACCGTCGTCCGAGCCGGTTCAGCACCAGCACCATGATCACGACGGTGAGGATCTCGACCAGGAGCTGGGTGAGCGCCACGTCCGCCGCGCCGAGGGAGTAGAAGGCCAGGGCCACTGCGAAGCCGACGATGCCGACGGCGATGACGGCCGTCAGCCGCGACCGGGTGGTGACGACGACCGCGAGCCCGCCGACGATGACGGCGAGGAGCACCACGTCGAACCACACGGTGGGGCTGTGCTGGGGCATACCGGTCCACAGCAGGGGAAGGAACACGGCCGACAGTGCGAGCCCTACCGCGGGCACGGCGATGTGGCGGGCTGGGGAGTCGGTGCGAGTCAGGTTGCCGACGCGACGCCCCAGGTCGACCACGCCGGTCTGGAAGCTCTGCACCACACCGATGGCCGTGAACGGCAGGATCTGGCGTTCCCACGCCTCCAGGTTGCGGTGGACCACGACGCTCAGGGCGAGCCCGAGGACGATGGCGGTGATGGACAGGAGCAGCGGTGCGTTCACGCCGTGCCACAGCGCCAGGTAAGGCAGGTCGGCCGCGCTGGTGCCTGATGCGGCAGCGGCCGACTGGGCGGCGACGTCGTCGATCAGCCCGAGGCCCAGCCCGAGGACGAAGCCGCCCAGCGCGGTGATCGCGATGGCGAGCATCAGGGGGAAGGCGCCTTCGCGGTGGGGCTCGCTGGTCCGTTGCCCGGGGAGGGTGTTGAAGATCATGTGTGCGCTGTAGCCGACGGTGAAGACCGCGCCCAGCGTGACGATGCCGGCGAGCAGCCAGCCGGTGGGCTCCTCGAGCATCGACTCGAGCATCAGCTCCTTGCTGACGAAGCCCAGCGCCGGGGCGATCCCCGCCATGCTGACCGAGGCGAGGACGATCATCGCCGAGTCCCACGGGGTGGACCGGGCCAGCCCCCACAGATCGTTGATGTTCCTGCTGCCGAACCGCTTCTCGAGCAGCCCGATGTGCATGAAGGCGGCGGCCTTGAACATCGCGTGGGCGACCACGTGGACGCTGGCGGCGAGCAGGGCCAGTGGCGTGCCCACCCCGATGACTGCGACCAGCAGGCCGAGCTGGCTGACGGTGGAGTAGGCCAGCAGCGACTTGAGGTCGTGCTGCTGGAGCGCGAAGACCCCGCCCATCACGGTCGTGATGAGCCCGACGGTGATCAGCAGCGGCGACCAGATGGGGGAGTGCGAGGCCGGGGCCGAGAAGAGCAGCAGGAGGAAGATGCCTGCCTTCACCATGGCCGCCGCGTGCAGGTAGGCGCTGACCGGTGCCGGCGCGACCATCGCGTCGGGAAGCCAGGCGTGGAAGGGGAACTGGGCGGACTTGGTCATCGCGGCAATGGCGACCAGCACGGCGACCACGCCGGCGAAGAACGGATCCTGGCTCCAGGCGGGGTCGGCCAACGCGCTGGTCAGGTGGGTGGTGCCGGTGGTCGCCACGATCATCGCCACGGCCCCGAGCAGGCACAGCCCACCTCCGGCGGTGACCACCAGGGTGCGGGTGGCCGGTCCCACCGCCTCGGGGGAGGAGCGCAGGATGAGCAGGTAGGAGCACAGCGTGGTGAGCTCCCAGGCCACGAACAGCACGATCAGGTCGTCTGCGAGCACCAGCAGCATCATCGCCGCTGCGAAGAAGGTCATCAGGGTGTAGAAGGCGACCGGCCGCTTCTCCTTGAGGTAGCCGCTGGAGTAGATCATCACGACGGCACCGATGATCAGGACGACCAACGAGAAGAGGAACGACAGACCGTCCAGGCGCAGCCGGAGGGCGATGTCGGCACTGGGGATCCACGGCAGCGACTGGGTCGTCGTCTGCCCCGGGGTGTGCAGCGACCACAGCCCCCCGGCGCAGGCCAGCAGACCAGCGGCCAGCACCCAACCGGCTGACTTACCCATGAACCGGGCGAGCACGGGGGCTGCGAGGACGACCAGAGCCACTGCACCGAGAAGGAGTGCGAGCGACACGGTGATCTGACCTTTCTGCTGGGCGAACCCGGAGGTCGTCACACTATCAACGGGAGGGTCTGCTCCCGTCCACGTGCGCGGTGCGACGGTGCACCTCCAGGGCGAGACGCCGGCCGTGGCTGCAGAGGGAGCGGGTCCACCCGGACGACAGAAGGACCCTCGACCATCGGTGACGGTCAGGGCCCTTCTGGATCTCTGGTCGGGGTGACAGGATTTGAACCTGCGACCTCTTCGTCCCGAACGAAGCGCGCTACCAAGCTGCGCCACACCCCGTGGCTCTGCGACGGGCCCTCAGGGGCCCTGCGCAGCGTCCTCGAGGATAGCCCACCGAGGGGAGTGCGCCGAAATCCGCCTCGTCAGGGTCGACCGGTGGCAGCGGTCAGCGTGAGCAGCGTCGCACCGGGTCGGCAGCAGAACCGGAACGGGGTGTACGGGTTGCCGCCCAGGCCCGCCGAGACGTGCAGCCAGGCGGCGCCCTCGGGGGCCTCGCCCGACGACTTACCGCCCGCTCCGGGCCACCAGCGGGAGAGCCCGGACGCCCGCGAGGTGTCCAGGTCGCAGTTGGTGACCAGCGCGCCGTAGCCCGGCACCCGCAGCTGTCCGCCGTGGGTGTGCCCGGCGATGAGCAGCCGGGCCCCGTCGGCGGTCATCGGGTCCAGCACCCGGCGGTAGGGCGCGTGGGTCACCCCGACGGTCAGGTCGGCACCAGGGTCGGCCGGCGCGGAGACGGCCGGGTAGTCGTCCAGCCCCAGGTGGGCGTCGTCGGTGCCGACGAGCTCCAGCACCGAACCAGCGACCTCGATCCGCGTCCGGTGGTGGGTCAGGTCGACCCAGCCCTGCGCCCGCAGGCCGTCCACCAGGTCCTGGGTGGGCAGCCGCTGCGGCGTCAGCTCAGCGCCCTTGCGGTGGCTGTCGTCCAGGTAGCGCAGCGGGTTCTTGCGCGTCGGCGGGTAGTAGTCGTTCGAGCCGAGCACGAAGACCCCCGGCCGGTCGAGAAGCCGCCCGTAGGTCGCCAGCGCGGCGGGGACCGCGTCCATCGCGGCGAGGTGGTCACCGGTGTGCACGACCAGGTCCGGCTGCAGGTCCGCCAGCGAGCCCACCCAGGCACGCTTGCGTCGCTGGTCCGGCACCAGGTGCAGGTCGGACAGGTGCAGCACGGTGATAGGGGAGGAGCCGGTGGTCAGGCAGGGCACCGTGACCCGGCGCAGCGCGAACCACCTCGGCTCCACCCAGGTCGCGTACGCCGCCGCCGCTGCACCCAGCGCAGCCGTCGCGGCCAGGGTGCGCCCGAGAGTGCTCATCGCCAGGGTCAGGCGGAGAGCGCCTGCTTGACGGCCGCTGCGACCCGTCCGCCCTCGGCGCGACCGGCGATCCGGGGCTGCAGGACCTTCATCACCTGACCCATGGCGCGCAGGTCGGTGGCACCGGTCTCGGCCACCGCCTCACCGGCCATGGTGGCGAGCTCGGCGTCGGACAGCTGCACCGGCAGGTATGCCTCGAGCACGGCCAGCTCGGCCACCTCCTGGGCGGCCAGCTCGGGGCGGTCGGCACCGGTGTAGGCCTCGGCGGCCTCGCGGCGCTTCTTCGCCTCCTTGGTGATGACCCGCAGCACGTCCTCGTCGCTGAGCTCGCGCTGCGTCGTGCCGGCGACCTCCTCGGTGGTGACCGCGGTGAGCGCCATCCGGAGGGTGCCGGCCCGCACCTTGTCCCGGGCCCGCATGGCGTCGGTGAGGTCACGCTGGAGGGTGGCCTTCAGGCCGGTCTGCTCGGTCATGCCGACCAGTCTCTCACCGGTCGCCGCCTCCACCGGGTCGGGCCGCGGCCTGGGCCTGGGGGCCGGTGGACACGTGCAGGGTGACCGGGTCCGAGGTGATCACCGAGGAGCCGACACCGGGGGTGGTGAAGACCACCGTGCCCTCGTCCTCGTTGGACACGACCCGGGTGATGCTGCCGGTCAGACCGGCGTCCTCCAGGCGCTCCTGGGCCTCCTGAGCCTCCAGCCCCACGACCCGCGGGATGGTCACCCGTCGGCCGTCGAGGATCTCCTGGGAGGGGTCCTGCCAGTCCTCGACGTCCATCCCCTCCGAGGCCAGGTCCATGATCGTCTTCCAGGTCGGTGCGGCCAGCGACGAGCCGTAGAGCGGACCCTCGATGGTGCGGTCGCCGACGGTGATGTCGGCGAGCTCCCCGCCGTAGCGGGCACCGCCGGGGATGTTGCCGACGAAGACGGCGGTCGACAGCTGCGGGGTGAAGCCCGCGAACCAGGTGTGCGTCGAGTTGTTGTTGGTGCCGGTCTTGCCCGCGGCCGGACGCTCACCGTCCAGCACCGCCTGCCAGCCGGAACCGCCCGGGCCGATGACGCCCTCGAGGAGCTCGACGGCGCCGAGGGCGACGTCCTCCTCGACGACCCGCTCGCACTCCGGCAGCTCCAGCGGGAGCTCCTCGCCGTCCGGTCCGGTGATGCCGGTGACCGGCACCGGGGGGCAGTAGACGCCGCCCGAGGCGAAGGTGGCGTAGGAGGCGGCGATCGTCAGCGGGCTGGCGGTGTCGGCGCCGAGCACCAACGACGGGGCCAGGGTCGTCTCCGCGTTGCCCGGGTCCTGCCCGTAGTCGTTGCCGTTGGAGGCGTGCAGCCCCATCTCGGTCATCGTCTCGGCGATGTCGCAGGTGCCGACCTGGGAGGCCAGGGTGGCGAAGGCGGTGTTCACCGACTGGGCGGAGGCGGTCCGCAGGTCGATGTCGGGCTGGTGGTTCTCGTCGGAGGAGTTGCGCACGGTCCAGTGGTCCTCACCGATCGTGCACCCCTCCTCGAAGTCGTCCCGGAAGAAGACGCCGGCCGGGAAGACCTCGTCAGACGGCGGGTACGACTCGGGCCGGTTCTCCGGGTCCTCGAGCCACACGTTGCCGTAGGTGCTGTCCTCCGGCTCGCGGACGCTCAGCTCGGCCTCCACCGGGACGCCCTTCTCCAACGCCTCGACCAGGGTGTATGCCTTCGCCACCGAGCCGATCTCCATGCCACCGGGGCCGCCGTACTGGTTGTCGACGTTCCAGTTCACCGAGGTGGTCCGGACCTTGTCGTTGCTCTCCTCGAAGGAGTACTCGCTGGACTGGTTGAAGGCCAGGATCTTCCCGGTGCCAGGCTCCACCGTGGTGGCGGCCGAGCCCAGGTAGTACGGGTTGTCCCGGGGGGTGGCCGCACGCAGCGTCTCCCCGATCTCGGTGGACAGGTCCACGTCCAGGGTGGTGTTCACCGTCAGGCCACCGGTGGTGAGGTTCTCCAGCCGCTCGTCGCGGGTCTTGCCCAGCACCGGCTGCTCCAGCAGCCACTCGGTGACGTAGTCGCAGAAGTACGGGTTGCGCGAGCGCAGGCAGGAACGCTGGCTGTCGGTGACCTCCAGCATGTCCGCGACCTCGAGGGCGACGGCCTCCTCGTGCTCCGCCTCGGTGATCATCTCCAGCTCCAGCATCTTGGCCAGCACCAGGTCGCGCCGGGCCTGCGCGGCCTCGGGGTCGGCGACCGGGTTGGTGGTGCTGGGCGAGCGCACGATGCCGGCGAGGGTGGCCGACTGGGCGGGGGTGAGGTCGGCGGCGTCCACGTTGAAGTAGTGCCGGGCGGCGGCCTGCACGCCGTAGACCCGGTCGCCGTAGAACGCCAGGTTGAGATAGCCGACGAGGATCTCGTCCTTGGTGAGCCGCTCCTCGAGGGTGATCGCGTACTTCAGCTCGCGGAGCTTGCGCACGTAGCCCTCGATGCCGGCCCGGGCCTGCGCGTCCTGCGCGGCCTCCGTGTTGCCGTCCTTGAGGGCCTGCTCGGTGAGGGCGAGCTTGATGTACTGCTGGGTCAGCGTCGAACCGCCCTGGGTGGTGTCGGTGGTGGTGTTCTGGACGACGGCGCGGGCCAGCGCCTCGATGTCGGCACCACCGTGGTCGAAGAAGCGCTCGTCCTCGATGGCGACCTGCGCGTCCTTCATGTTCTGGCTGATCTCGTCGCTGTTAACGATGATTCGGTTCTGCTGGGCCGGGGTGGCCAGGATGGTGCCATCCGAGGCCAGGATGCGGGACTGCTCTGCCAGCGGGTTCTGCTCGAGGTCGCCGGGCAGGCGCTCGAACATGCCCACGCCCTCCCGCGCGGCCAGTCCCGAGGCCCCTACCACCGGGGCCAGCAGGCCGGCGCCGATGACCCCCATCAGCACCGAGACGGCGAGGAAGACCCCGAGCAGCGAGGTCACCCGGGCGACGGTCAGAGCAGAACGCATTCCACCACGGTACGTGACCTTCCTGAGTATCCCCCGGCACCGCGCGTCGCGGGCATGGTAGAAGCGGGCTCCGTCCCCGCCCCCTCGACCCGCCTGACCGACCCCGCGCTAGGGTCCGTGCATGACCGTGCATCAGTGGGAGTACGCGACCGTTCCGCTCATGATCCATGCCACCAAGCAGATCCTCGACCAGTGGGGCGAGGACGGCTGGGAGCTGGTCCAGGTGGTGCCCGGACCCGGCGACGGGTCCAACCTGGTGGCCTATATGAAGCGTCCCAAGGGCGCCTGAGCATGGGGGCCGTGGAGGACCGGCTGGCCGAGCTGGGCCATACCGTCCCGGAGGTCGCCGCCCCGGTGGCGGCCTACGTGCCGGTGGTGCAGCACGGCGACCTCGTCTTCAGCTCGGGCCAGGTGCCCTTCGTGGACGGCCGGCTGGAGACCACTGGCAAGGTCGGCGAGGGCCCGGGCCTGGTCTCCCCGGAGGAGGCCACCCGGCTGGCCGAGGTATGCGCGCTCAACGCCATCGCGGCGGTGAAGTCCGTGGTCGGTGACCTGGACCGGGTCGTCCGGGTGGTCAAGGTCCTCGGCTTCGTCGCCAGCGACCCGTCCTTCACCGGTCAGCCCGGCGTGGTCAACGGGGCGTCCGAGCTGCTCGGGAGGGCGTTCGGCGAGGCCGGCGTGCACGCCCGCTCCGCGGTGGGGGTCGCGGTGCTGCCGCTGGACGCCCCCGTCGAGGTCGAGATCACGGTCGCCGTCCGGGACTGAGATGGCGGCAGCCGACGACGCCGACGCCGACGCCGCCGGGGCGGCGGCATACCGGGACTTCACGGTGCCCGGGACGACCGCCGGGCAGGCGCGCGACTGGCTCGCGCTGCCTCCGGCCGAGCGCCCCGTGGTGCCGCCCCGTGCCTCCGCCACCGTCCTGGTGCTGCGCGACGAGCCGCAGCTGGAGGTCTTCGTGCTGCGACGGGCCGCCGGGATGGCCTTCGCCGCCGGGATGCTCGCCTTCCCCGGGGGCGGGGTGGACCCCCGGGACGGCGACGAGGACGTGCGCTGGGCCGGCCCGGCGCCCCAGGAGTGGGCCCGGCGCCTGCAGACCGACGAGCGGACCGCCCGGGAGCTTGTCACGGCCGCCGCGCGCGAGGTCTTCGAGGAGTGCGGGGTGCTGCTGGCCGGAGCAGGGCCGGAGCAGGTGGTGGCCGACCTGAGCGACCCGGGCTGGGGCCTGGAGCGGGCTCGCCTGCTGGACCGCTCGCAGAGCTTCGCCCAGATGCTGGCCCGCCGCAGCCTGGTGCTGCGCAGCGACCTGCTCGCCCTTCGCGGGCACTGGGTCACCCCGGAGTGCGAGCCCCGGCGCTACGACACCCGCTTCTTCGCGGCCCGCATCCCACCCGGCCAGGTCGCCGACGACGCCAGCACCGAGGCCGAGGTGGCCGGCTGGTGGCGACCCGGGCAGGTGCTGCGCGCGCATGACGACGGCACGGAGCTGGTGCTGCCCCCGACCCGTGTGATGGTCGAGCAGCTGGTCGGGGTCGAGGATCTGGATGCCTGGCTGACCACCCGCGTCGAGGTCGCCGCTGTGCTCCCGGAGCCCGTCGAGCACGGCGGCCGCGTCTGGATGCGCACCACCGCCGGGACGCCGGGATGAGGTCCGCCGGTCCCGCCGACCCGGGCTGGCAGGGAGGCCCGTGGGGGCGACGCACGCATGCGGTGCTCTGCCCGAACCCCTCTCCGATGACCCTCGAGGGGACGAACACCTGGGTGCTCCGCGAACCCGGCAGCAGCGAGGTGGTCGTGGTGGACCCCGGGCCGCTGCAGGAGGGGCACCTGCAGGCGGTGCTGGCCCGGGTGGCCGGGGAGGACGCGCGGGTGGCGCTCACCCTGCTCACCCACGGGCACGCCGACCATGCCGAGTCGGCGGGTCGTTGGGCCGAGCTGACCGGCGCCCCGGTCCGGCGCTGCGGCACCGGCCACGACGACCTCACCGCGGGCGAGCAGCTGCGGGTGGGAGGTCTGGAGCTCCTGGTGGTGCCGACGCCGGGGCATACCGCCGACTCGTTGTCCTTCCTGCTCCCGGCGGAGCAGGTGCTGCTCAGCGGGGACACCGTGCTCGGGCGGGGGACCACCGTGGTGGCCTACCCGGACGGTGACCTCACCTCCTACCTGGAGTCGCTGGACCGGCTGCGGGACCTGACCGGGTCCGGCGCCGCGACCAGCATCGCGCCCGGCCACGGCCCGGTGGTCCCGGACGCGGCCGGGGTGGTCGAGCACTACTGGCGGCACCGCCACCAGCGGCTGGAGCAGGTGCGGGCGGCGGTGGACGCCCTGCGCGGCAGTGAGGGGCACGCCGGTGGCACCGACGACGATGCCGGCGGTGCCGACCTCGCCGACCGGGTGGTGGAGCAGGTGTATGCCGACACCCCGCGGGCGGTGTGGCCGGCAGCCCGGCTCTCGGTGCTCGCCCAGCTCGACTACCTGGGCGAGATCGCCCACTGACTCAGCGGGTCAGCGGGCGCGGCGCTTCAGCCGGTCCAGGTCCAGCAGGGTCACCGACTTGGCGCCCAGGGTGATCCAGCCGCGGTGCGCGAAGTCGGCCAACGCCTTGTTCACCGTCTCCCGGCTGGCGCCGACCAGCTGGGCCAGCTCCTCCTGGGTGAGGTCGTGGGCCACGAGCAGCCCGGTCTCGGTGCGCTTGCCGAATCGGTCGGACAGGTCCAGCAGCGCCTTCGCGACCCTGCCCGGGACGTCGGTGAACACCAGGTCGGAGATGCCCTCGTTGCTGCGGCGCAGACGTCGGGCCAGGCCGGCCAGCATCCGCATCGCCACCTCGGGGTGATCGGTGAGGAAGTCGCGCAGCGCCTCGTTGCCCAGGGCGATGAACTCGGTGTCGGAGACGACGTAGGCCGTCGTCAGGCGGGGGCCGGGGTCGAACAGGCTGAGCTCGCCGAACATCTCCCCGGGGCCCAGCACGGACAGCAGGCTCTCTCGACCGTCACCGGAGGTGCGGGCCAGCTTCACCTTGCCGGAGGTGATCACGTAGAGCGAGTCCCCCGGGTCCCCCTCGTCGAAGACGACGTCCCCGCGGGAGAGCTGGTGCGGCGACATCGAGTCCATGAGTCGCCACGCCGTCTCCTCGTCGAGGGCGGCGAACAACGGTGCTCTCATGACGATGTGACGGTCCACCGGCTCATCCTGTCACGAGCCGACCGGGACCGGGCGGAGCAGTGTGTCGGTGGTCACGTCTACGCTGGCCGGGTGAGCACAGCAGCGGGGTCGAGCGCCGGTCCGGACGACACGTCGGGCCCGGCGACCCCGACCGGGGAGAGCCCGCTGTCGCTCACCCGCAGGGCGCGACGGATGTACCGGGCGCTGGGGGAGCGGTACCCGGACGCGCACTGCGAGCTTGACTTCGCCGACCCCTTCCAGCTGCTGGTGGCCACGGTGCTCTCGGCGCAGACCACGGACGTCCGGGTGAACGGGGTCACCCCGGCCCTGTTCGCCCGGTACCCGGACGCCACGGCGCTCGCTGCTGCCGACCGCGCCGACCTCGAGACGCTGATCCAGCCGACCGGCTTCTTCCGTGCCAAGTCCGAGTCGCTGCTGCGCCTCGGGGCGGCACTGGTGGAGCGCTTCGACGGTGAGGTGCCGGGCCGTCTCCAGGACCTGGTCACGCTCCCCGGGGTGGGGCGCAAGACCGCCAACGTCGTCCTCGGCGACGCCTTCGGGGTGCCGGGCGTCACCGTGGACACCCACCTGGGCCGGCTGGTCCGCCGGTTCGGCTGGACCGAGGAGGAGGACCCGGTCAAGGTCGAGCACGCCGTCGGGGCCCTCTTCCCCCGCCGGGAGTGGACCACGCTGTCGCACACGCTGATCTTCCACGGGCGACGCACCTGCCACGCCCGCCGTCCCGCCTGCGGGGCCTGCCCGGTCGCTCGCCAGTGCCCCGCCTACGGTGCGGGGGAGACCGACCCGACCAAGGCTGCCGCGCTCGTGCGCACCGGGCCGCGGGCCTGACCCCGGCCGTGCGGGCATACCCTGCGCCGGGGTGGCTGACCGACCTTGCCGGGAAGGTCCCCGACCTGCCCGGCGAACGGTTCAGCCGGTTCCTGCCACCGCCGGAGGGAGGCAGGAGGCAGTCGGCCGTGCTGGTGCTGTTCGCCCCCGGGGTCGACGAGCCGGACGACCCGGAGGCCACCACGGTGGTGATCACCGAACGGGCGCACCGGATGCGTTCGCACGCCGGCCAACCCGCGTTCCCCGGAGGAGGGGTGGAGGCCGGTGACGTGGACGTCGCCGGGACGGCGCTGCGCGAGGCCTGGGAGGAGGTGGACCTCGACCCCGCCACCGTGCAGGTGCTGGGAGCCCTGCCGACGCTGCACATCCCGGTCTCCGGCTATGACGTCACGCCCGTCCTGGCCTGGTGGCGGGAGCCGGCCCCGGGCACCCTCTGGGCCAAGGACGAGCGGGAGGTCGCCCGGGTGGTGCAACCGGAGGTGCGGCGCCTCGTCGACCCGCGTGAGCGCTTCTGGGTGCGGCACCCGAGCGGCTTCGTCGGCCCCGCCTGGGATGTCGAGGGGCTGCTCGTCTGGGGGTTCACCGCGGGGGTGCTGGACCGGGTGCTCGACCTGGCGGGCGTCGGTGTCGGGTGGCCGGACGCGCCCACCCGCGAGATCTCCTGACCTACGCCCTCGGGCGTGAGTCGGTCAGCGGTCGAGCGCGGCGGCGGCGTGCGGGGCCTTGGCGGAGGTCTTGACCGCCTCCACGGTCTCCTTGCCCTGCGCGATGGCGCGGTTGGGCTTGCCCTTGACCTTGGTGACCTGCCCCTTGCCGACCAGCGCCAGGATGCCGGCGACCAGGAACAGGACCCCGGCGACGATGAGCAGACCTGCCCACCAGCTCAGCCAGATCGCGATGACCCCGGCCAGCCCGAGCAGGAGCAGCCCGAAGCCGAAGAGGCCGAAGACCGCCGCGCCGGCGAACATGCCTGCACCCTTGCCGGCGTGCGTGACGTCCTGCTTGATCTCGGCCTTGGCCAGCTCGATCTCCCCGCGCATGATCTGGGAGACGTCGAGGGAGACGTCCGAGACGAGCTGACCGAGGGAGCGGCGGTCGCCCGGGGAGGGCGTCTGGTCAGCGGTGTCCGTGGGAGTTGCCATGACCGCATGCTATCGCCCGACCGAGGGGGTCGCAGCGCGCACGGCCCCGTCGCGGCGGCAGGACGACCCGGGCGAGGTCCGGGCAGAGCCATGGTGCCTGCTCGGCACCCCCTGTTCAGTGCCGAGCAGGCACCATGTCGACAACCGGTCCCGTGACAGCCGGTGGGGCCACGCCCTCGGGAGGGGGGCCACCTGCGTCGATGTCTGTCAGTCTGCCACCGCTCGGAGGGCCCGCCGACCCCCTTTGGGCAAAGGTTTGTTAAAGACTTCGGGGTTGAACACCCCTAGGGGTGAGGTGGGTGGTCCCCAGGGGTGAGGCGGATGAGTCGTGACCTCCGCATAGGGTTGCGCAGATGATCTCCAGGACCGAGGCGGCGGTGGCCGCGCTGGCCGCCCTGCCGGACGTCCCGGAGGCGGTCGAGCGGGCGCGGCAGGCGTGCACCGAGCTGCGCTGGCACGAGGGGCTGCGGCGGCGCATCCCCCAGGCGGCCGCCGAGTCGCGGGTGCGGGGGGCGACCGCGTCCGCGCTCCTGGAGGGCGCCGAGCCGGCCGGCTCGGAGGGCAGCGTCGACCTGGTGCGTGACCTGATGCGGGGGGCGGTGCCCTGGTCCTCCCGACCCGAGGACCCGGTCTGGCTCGCTCTCGGCGGCGCCGTCCGGGCGACCGCGGCCACCGAGGGCGTCGGTCCCGCCCAGCTCGCGGCTCCGGCGCAGCTGATCGCCGCCCTGCACACCGCCGCCACCGCCGGGATGCTCCCGGAGCACCAGGTGGGACGCCCGCGGTCGGCGGGCGAGGGCACCACCGGCGAGGAGGTGCTCGGTGCGGCGCCGGACGCCGGTGAGGCGTTCGAGAGGCTGCAGCTCGTCCACGAGCTCCTGCGGGGTCTCACCTCCGGGCGGGTGCCGGGCGCCGTGGTGGCCGCCGTCTGCCATGCCGAGATCGCGGTGGCCCGACCGTTCGTCGCGGGGAACGGTGTCGTGGCCCGCGCCCTGGAACGGGTCGTCATCCGGGTCTCCGGGGTCGACCCGACCGGGGTCGCGGTCACCGAGTCCGGTCACACCGACCGTGGGGGCACCGACTACCGGGGGGCGCTCGCCGCATATGCCGGTGGTGGCTCGGCCGGCGTGCGGCTCTGGGTGCTGCACTGCGCCGAGGGTCTGGAGCGGGCGGCGGCGCACGGACAGCAGGTCGCCGACGCCGTCCGTCGGGGAGCCCTCTCCGGCTGACCCCGGGCCACGGGATTCCCCGCCGTGGCGGGGCAACTTACCGGTGCGCGGCGTGCCGGGTACAGCTTGCATTCGCCGTCTCCGGTCGGGCATACTTGGTGAAGCGCTCCTCGCAAGAGTTGAGCGCGGGTGTCCAGGATCATCCCCCCTGATCTTGGGCACCGACGGCCCCGGCATCCCCCCCGCCGGGGCCGTCCCCTTTCCCGGTGCCTTTTTCCCGCGGGCTGACGCCCGCGGTGACCTTCCTGCGGCCCGTGCGGGTGTCGTCCACATCCCCGGCCGCGCCGGACCGGTCGTCCACAGATCCGGGCGACACCCTGGCGGTGCCGGCGCGCCCGCGGCAGCCTCACGGGATGGACCACACCACGGGCTCCGGGTCGGAGGCCTCGGGGATGTTCAGCTCCGACGACCTGCGTGCCGCCCTGGGGCCGCTGGCGCTGCTGGTCGACGACCCCGCTGTCACCGACGTCCTGGTCAACGGGGCGGCCGGGGTCTGGTGCGACCGCGGGGCCGGGGTCGAGCCCGCGGGGGTGGCCCTCGCCGACGAACGCAGCGCGCGGCGGCTGGCGATCCGCCTGGCCGCGCTCGCCGGGCAACGGCTCGACGAGTCCAGCCCGTGGGTCGACGGACAGCTCCCGGGCGGGTTGCGGCTGCACGCCGTCCTACCCCCGCTGGTGGGTGGGGGAGCCCACCTCAGCCTGCGGGTGCCACGTCGGCAGGTGCCCAGCCTGGCGGACCTGGTCCGGTGGGGGACCGTGGACCGGTCCGGGGCGGAGGTGCTGGAGGCGGTGGTCCGCTCGCGGGTGTCCTTCGTGGTCAGCGGCGGCACCGGCTCGGGCAAGACGACCCTCCTGGGGGTCCTGCTCTCCCGGTGCCCCGGCGCCGAACGACTGGTCGTGGTCGAGGACGTGCGCGAGCTGCGCGTCGACCACCCGCACGTGGTGCACCTGCAGGGCAGGACCAACAACGTGGAGGGGCGGGGTGAGGTGACGCTGACCACCCTGGTGCGCCAGTCGCTGCGGATGCGCCCGGACAGGGTGGTCGTCGGGGAGGTGCGCGGGGCGGAGGTCCGGGAGCTGCTGACCGCGCTCAACACCGGCCACGAGGGTGGCTGCGGCACCGTCCACGCGAACGCGACGACGGACGTCGTGGCGCGTTTCGAGGCGCTCGGCGCCCTGGCGGGGATGCCGGCCGAGGCCGTCCACACCCAGCTCGCGAGCGCCATCCAGCTGGTGGTCCACGTCGTCCGTGACGTCGGTGGCCGGCGGGTGAGCGAGCTCGCCGTCCTCAGGCGCGACTCTTCCGGAGCGGTGTCCGGCGTGCCGGCCCTCACCCGGCAGGGGACGACCTGGGTGCGTGGGACGGGATGGCCCGAGCTGTCCGACCGGTTGGGTCTGAACCCGAGTCCCCGGACCCGCCCGTGCTGACGGCCGCGCTGCTGCTCGGCCTGGTGGCCGCCTCGTCGGTGCTGCTGCTCCCGGGACCGGCACGGGTGTCGCGGCAGACGGTCGTCGACGAGGAGACCGACGCGCGGTCGGTCCACGCAGACCGGGACGCGTCCGTGCTGGCCGTGCTCGACGACCTGTCGGCCGGGCTGGAGGCCGGGCTGCCGGTGCCCCGGGCCGTCTCCCTGGCCCTGACCCACCGACCGATGCACGGTCCCGGGCACGAGGCGTGGTCGGCGCTGGACCTGGCGTCGCGGGACGGTCAGGGCCTCGCCCCGGCCTGGGCCCGGCTGGCCCGGGCCACCGGCAGCCCCGCCGTGGGGTCGGTGGCCCGGGCCTGGAGGGTCGCCGGCCTGACCGGCGCGCCGCTGTCGGTCGCGCTGCGGGTCAGTGCGACGACGGCACGCGAACGCCTCCGGCTCGAGCGTGCGGTGAGCACGGCGACCGCCGGCGCGCGTGCCACCGCCTCCGTGCTCACGGTGCTGCCCCTGGCCGGTGTGCTCCTCGCCGCCGTGCTCGGGGTGGGCCCGGCCACCCTCTACGGCAGCGCCCCGGCACTGGCCAGCGCCGGCCTCGGCACCCTGCTCCTGCTGGCCGGACAGGTGCTGGTGCGGGCCGTGGTCGGCCGCGTCCTGCGGGACCTGAGGTGACCCACGCCGGCTGGACGACCCTGCTCGGACTGGGCGCCGCCCTGTCCGTGCTGCTGTGGATGGGCGTCCCCTCCTCGACGTGGACGCCGCGCAGCAGGGGGTCCCTGGGTGCCGAGCCGGGGATGCCCCCGGTGGCGCTGGTCCCGGAGACGCTCGACCTGCTGGCGCTGGCGCTGCAGGGTGGGGCCTCGCTCGGTGGCGCGGTGCGCGCCGTCGCGGCCACCCTGCCGGACGAGGTGGGCGCCGAGCTCGACGAGGTGGGCCTCGCCCTGCTCTCCGGGGCCGACGCGAGCGACGCCTGGACCCGGGCGGGCGCGGCCTGGGTACCTGCCCGACGGTGCCTCGAGGTGGCGGCTGAGGCCGGCGTCTCGCCGGGGCCCTCGCTGCGGCAGGCGGCCACGGACCTGCGTCGCGCCGCGCTGGCCGAGGTGGAGGTGGCCACCGCCCGGCTCGGGGTCCGGCTGGTCCTGCCGCTGGGGCTGGCGTTCCTGCCCGCCTTCGTGCTGACCACCGTGGTCCCGCTGGTGCTCGCCCTCACCCGCGACCTGTCCTGGTGAGCGGAGCCCGGAGCCGGGCGTTCGTCCACAGCCTCCACGGGACGGCCCCGTCCTCCACAGATCCGCCGACCACCCTGGCGGACCGGCACCCCGGGGCGAAGTGTGGGCCGTGCACGACGATCGCCCCGACCGGGGCGCATCCACCCACAAGGAGGGGACCCATGAGAAAGAGCACCATCCACCTGCGCACCGCCGTCCGGGCGCTGCGGCGGCGACCCGAGGCCGGGATGACCACGGCGGAGTATGCCGTCGGCACCATCGCGGCCTGTGCCTTCGCCGCCGTCCTGCTGGTGATCCTGAGGTCCGACGGCGTGCAGGGCGTCGTGACCTCGGTGATCACCACCGCGCTGTCGGTCTCGTTGTGAGCAGGCGCGGGCACCGGCACCAGGACCGGGGGATGGTGAGCGCCGAGCTGGCGGTGACGATCCCTTCGGTCCTGCTGGTGCTCGCGATCTGCCTCGCGGCGCTGGCCCTGGGCGTGGACCAGGTCCGCTGCGTGGACGCGGCACGCGTCGCAGCACGTGCCGCGTCCCGCGGCGAGGACCCCGCCGTGGTCCGGGAGCTCGCCACCGCTCGTGCCCCGGAGGGCTCACGCGTGCTGGTCGAGGACGGTCCCGGTCGGGTCCAGGTGCGGGTGCTGGCGCCGGCGCGAGGACGGTTCCTGCCGGGGCTGCCGGCGGCGAACGGTGTCGCCAGCGCCAGCTGGGAGCCCGGGGCCGGCCCATGAGACCGCCGTGGTCACCGCGGGTGCAGCCACACCACCCCTCTCGAGAGCGAGGCTCGGCCACGGTGCTCGCGGTGGGGGTGGTGGCCGGGCTGGTCACGATGATGGTGTCGGGTCTGTGGCTGGCGTCCGTCCTGGTCGCCGGGCAGCAGGCACGGACGGCGGCGGACCTCGCGGCGCTCGCCGGGATGGGCCGGATCGTCGAGGGCTTCGGCGCACCTCAGGCCTGCGCCCACGCCCGCACGGTGGCCGGCGACAACGGGGCGACGCTGACCGGGTGCCGTCACGATGTCAGGGGGTCCGATCCCTGGGGAGAGGTCCGGGTCAGCGTGGAACGCGCAGTGCCGGGTACCCCGTGGACCGCCTCCGCCCAGGCCGTCGCCGGTGGTGCGGCCGCGGACCTCGGCTCAGCGGCCCAGGTCGAGGGAGCTCTGGCCGTCCGTGGGTCGTGAGCCGGGCGTGCCTGCCGCACCACCGGTCGTGGTGCCGCCGCCGGACCGCGGCAGGATCGGGCCGTCGTTGCCGCGCCCCCCCGGTGCCGTGGTCGTGGTGGCGCCGGTGTCACGGGGGGAGCTGCCGCCGCGGCCCGTCCCGGTGGCGTGACCGGAGTCCTTGGCCTGCCGGCGCAGCTCACGCACCTCCTTGGCCTTACGGGCCTTGGAACGGGTCCCGACGGCCAGCAGCCAGATGCCGCAGGTGGCCGCCGCCAGGGTGATCCCCCCCACCACGAAGAGCCAGATCGGGGTGATGTCGACGTTGAGCGGGCCGTAGGTGATCTGCACCGGGTCCATGCCCCGGGTGGCCAGCCACATGTACAGGACCACGGCCAGGGCGACCAGGAGGAGGATCAAGCCGAAGATGACCATGACGGTCCTTTCCGAAGTGCGAGACGCATCTGCGCTGGTGGGATGCCTGCAGCACTGCGTGGGCGTGGCCCGAGCCTAGCGCAGCGACGGCCGTCGGGGAGGCCTGTCGGGCGTGCCGCGCGTGCGCCCCGGCGACGTCGCCGACCGCCCGGGTCACCCGGTGGGCAGGTGCACGTCCCGTTCGCTGAGCAGATGCTCGAGGGCGGCCACGGCGCCGGCCTTGAAGAGGGGGTCGTTGCCGCTGCCGCACTTGGGTGACTGGACGCAGCCCGGGCACCCCGAGGTGCAGTCGCAGGACTGCACCAGGTCCCGGGTGGCGGCCAACCAGACGGCGGCCTCGGAGAAGGCCTTGCGGGAGAACCCGGCGCCCCCGGGGTGACCGTCGTAGACCATCACCGTGGGCAGCCCGGTGTCCGGGTGCGACGCCGTCGAGACCCCGCCGATGTCCCACCGGTCGCAGGTGGCCAGCAACGGCAGCATCCCGATCGAGGCGTGCTCGGCGGCGTGCAGCGCACCGGGCACCTCGTCCTCGCCCACCCCGGCCAGCGCGAGCTCCTCCAGCGGCAGTGTCCACCAGACGGCCTGCGTCACCAGGCTGCGCTCCGGCAGGTCCAGCGGGTGGGTGCCCAGCACGGTCCCGTCCGGGAGCAGTCGCTGGAAGGACAGGATCCGGGTCGTCACCTCCACCCGGCCGGTGCGCAGCGTCGCGGAGCCCCAGCGCTGCGTGCTGGTCGACTCACGGATGGCGAAGGTGCTCTCGCTGCGGGCGCGGGTCGACCACCCGGGGTCGCCGGCCACCACCAGGGCCACCCCGGACTCGAGGTCGAGCTCGGTCACCACGTGCGGCTGCCCCTGGTGCACGTAGACCGCGCCCGCGTGCACGGTGGACAGGGCCCGTGCCTCGTCCACCGTGCCGAGGACCCGGCCGCTGCGGGCCTCCACGATCTGCACCGTCTGGCCGACGCCGCGCAGCTGGACGTGGTCGCTGGGTCGCTCCGGCCGGGCCCAGTACCAGCCGGTGGGACGCGCCCGCAGCACCCCGCCCACCACCAGCTGCTCGGCGAGCGCCTGCACGCCCGGCCCGAACCAGCGCTCGTCCTGCGTGGTCAACGGCAGCTCGGCCGCGGCCGCCGCCAGGTGGGGCCCGAGCACGTAGGGGTTCTCCGGGTCCAGCACACAGGTCTCCACCGGGGCGTCGAAGATCAGCTCCGGGTGTGCCGTCAGGTAGGCGTCCAACGGGTCGTCCGCCGCCACCAGCACCGCCAGCGATGGCGCACCACGACGACCGGCCCGTCCTGCCTGCTGCCAGAAGGACGCCCGGGTCCCCGGCCAGCCCGCCATCACGACGGCGTCCAGCCCGGCGATGTCGATGCCCAGCTCCAAGGCACTGGTCGCGGCCAGGCCCAGGACCGAGCGGTCCCGCAGCGCCTCCTCCAGGTCGCGTCGCTCCTCGGGCAGGTAGCCACCCCGGTAAGCCGCGATCCGGGGACCCCCGGAGACCTGTGCCTGCACCGCCTCCCGGGCCCGGGAGGCCACCGTCTCGACCCCCTGCCGGGACCGGCAGAAGGCCACCGTCTGCACGTCCAGGCCGACCAGCTCGGCGAGCAGCGAGGCGGTCTCGGCCCCGGCGCTGCGCCGGCTCCCGTCCGCGTTCTCCGGCGGCTCCCACAACGCCACCACCGCCTCCTGCCGCGGTGAGGCGTCGGCTGTCACCGGCACCACGTCCTGGCCGATGAGGGCCCGGCCGAGCACCTCCGGCTCGGCCACCGTCGCCGAGGCCAGCACCACGGTGGGGGAGGCGCCGTAGCGGGCGGCGACCCGCAGCAGCCGACGCAGCACCGCCGACACGTGCGCCCCGAACACCCCTCGGTACACGTGGCACTCGTCCACCACGACGAAGCTCAGCGCCCGCAGGAACGGCGCCCACCGCTCGTGCCCGGGCAGCAGGGTGTGGTGCAGCAGGTCGGGGTTGGTGAGCACGTAGTGCGCGTGCTCCCGGATCCAGCGGCGCTCGTCGGTGGGGGTGTCCCCGTCCAGGGTGGCCACCCGCACCCCCGGCACGGCGAGGCCGTGCAGCCGGGCCGCCTGGTCCGCGCCCAGCGCCTTCGTCGGCGCCAGGTAGAGCGCGGTTGCCCCGCGACCGGTGACGGCCCGGCTGCCGTCGCACAGCGCGGTGAGGACGGGCAGCAGGTACCCCAAGGACTTGCCCGAGGCGGTCCCCGTCGCGACCAGCACGTGCCGACCGGAGCGGGCCAGCTCGGCGACCTCGACCTGGTGCTCCCAGAGGCCGGAGATCCCCTCGCCGAGCAACGCGGCGTTCACCTCCGGGGCGCACCAGTCGGGCCACGGCGCCGTCCGTCCCTCCCGCGCAGGGAGGGTACGCAGGTGGGCGAGCCGCCCCGCCCGCTGGCCGCGCGTCAGCTCGGCCACGACCCGGTGCGGGTCGAACGGCGACGCGGGTGCGCTCTGCTCGGGCTGGCTGCTCATCGCTCACCCACGCTACGCCGGACCACCGACAGTGGCCGCTGCAACGGCGCGGACACCGATCCCGCGAGATGCTGGCCGCACGGCATTCCCGTCACTACAGTGACCACATCCGTATCGACGACCCGCGGTCAACCGCGCCGTCCGCCCGCAACGACGCGGGACACCCCAGGAGGATCACCCATGATTCCAGCCGCCGCCACCAGTGAGGTAGCCCTCTCGGGCGCTGACACCTCGATCGTCGTCGTGGTGCTCTGCATCTCCCTCGTCGCCCTGGTCATGGGCTTCATGTTCCGCCGGGAGGTGCTCGCCGCCTCACCCGGCACCGCGTCCATGCAGGAGATCGGCGGCGCCGTCCAGGAGGGCGCGTCGGCATACCTGACCCGTCAGTTCCGCACCCTGGCGGTGTTCGCCGCGGTCGCCTTCTTCCTGCTGCTGGCGCTGCCGGCCGACGACATGGCGGTCCGGGTGGGTCGCTCGATCGCCTTCGTCTTCGGCGCCGGCTTCTCCGGCTTCATCGGCTGGCTGGGGATGAACCTTGCCACGGCCGCCAACATGCGGGTCGCCGAGGCGGCCCGCACGACCGGGCGCGACGACGGTATGCGGATCGCGTTCCGGACCGGTGGCACGGTCGGGATGGCCACCGTCGGGCTGGGCCTGCTCGGCGCGGCCCTGGTGGTCCTCGTCTACGAGGGTGACGCCGCCAAGGTCCTCGAGGGCTTCGGCTTCGGTGCCGCGCTGCTGGCCATGTTCATGCGCGTCGGTGGCGGCATCTTCACCAAGGCGGCCGACGTGGGCGCCGACCTGGTCGGCAAGGTCGAGGCCGGCATCCCCGAGGACGACCCGCGCAACGCCGCCACCATCGCCGACAACGTGGGCGACAACGTCGGAGACTGCGCCGGGATGGCGGCCGACCTCTTCGAGTCGTATGCCGTCACCCTGGTCGCCGCGCTCATCCTCGGCACCGCGGCGCTCGGGTCGCAGGGTGGCCTGGTCTTCCCGCTGGTGATCCCCGCGATCGGCGTGCTCACCGCCATCCTGGGCGTCTTCATCACCAAGGCCAGGGCCGACGAGAGCGGCCTGAGCGCCATCAACCGCAGCTTCTACATCTCCGCCGCGATCGCCGCCGTGGCCTCCGTGGCAGCGGCCTTCGTGTTCCTGCCGACGAGCCTGCAGGTCGCGGACGGGCTCGGTGACCGGGGGCAGATGGCGGAGGCCTTCGGCGGGGTCGGCACCCTGGACGTCAACGTGGCCCTGGGGGCCGCTGCGTCGGTGGTGATCGGGATCGTGCTGGCGGCCTTCATCCTCTGGCTCACCGGGTACTTCACCGGCACCGAGTCCAAGCCCACCAACGACGTGGCCCGCACCTCGCTCACCGGCCCGGCGACCGTGGTGCTGTCCGGGATCGGCGTGGGGCTGGAGTCGGCGGTCTACACCGCGGTCACCATCGCCGCCGCCATCTTCGCGATCTTCACCCTCGGCGGTGGAGCCCTGATCCTCTCCCTGTTCTACGTCGCGCTGGCCGGCTGCGGACTGCTCACCACGGTGGGCGTGATCGTGGCGATGGACACCTTCGGCCCGGTCTCCGACAACGCCCAGGGCATCGCCGAGATGTCCGGCGACGTGGACGGCGAGGCCGCCCAGATCCTCACCGAGCTGGACGCGGTGGGCAACACCACCAAGGCGATCACCAAGGGCATCGCCATCGCCACCGCCGTGCTGGCCGCGACCGCGCTCTTCGGTTCCTACCTGGACGCCATCCTGAACGCGCTCGAGGAGGCCGCCGACGCCGCGGCCACCTCGGACGTCATGGGCTCCTTCCTGGTGTTCGACCCCCGCGCCCTGGTCGGGGTGCTCATCGGCGGAGCCGTCGTCTTCCTCTTCTCCGGGTTGGCGATCAACGCGGTCACCCGCGCGGCCGGTGCGATCGTCTTCGAGGTGCGCCGCCAGTTCCGCGAGAAGCCGGGCATCATGGACTACTCCGAGAAGCCGGACTACGCCCGCGTCGTCGACATCTGCACCCGCGACTCGCTGCGGGAGCTGGCCACCCCCGGGCTGCTGGCGATCTTCGCCCCGATCGCCGTCGGCTTCGGCCTCGGGGTGGGTGCGCTCGCCGGCTACCTGGCGGGGGCCATCGGCACCGGCGTCCTGATGGCGGTCTTCCTGGCCAACGCCGGCGGCGCCTGGGACAACGCCAAGAAGATCGTCGAGGACGGTCACTTCGGCGGCAAGGGCAGCGCGGCGCACGAGGCGACGATCATCGGCGACACCGTGGGCGACCCGTTCAAGGACACCGCCGGCCCGGCGATCAACCCGTTGCTGAAGGTGATGAACCTGGTGGCGCTGCTCATCGCCCCGGCCATCATCGGCCTCACCTACGGCGACGGCGCGAACGACCTCGCGCGGTGGGGGATCGCGCTCGGTGCCACCGCGGTCATCGTGGTGGCGGTCACCATCTCCAAGCGTCGTGACATCGCCATCGGTGAGTCGGAGCCGGCCGCGGCCGTCGAGCGCTGAGGGGTGGGGGCAGGGTCCCGCTCCCCCTAGGGTGGCGCGGTGAGCTCACCACGCCCCACCGACCGTCCACCGGCCCCGCCGACCGTCCTCGAGCCCGAGATCGCCGACCTGCGGGCCGACCTGGGCGACGCCGACTACACCGTGGACGGGCTGGCCCGGGCCCTCGGGTCGGTGGCCTCGGCGGCCCTGCACCGCGAGCAGCCGCTGCCGGCCCTGCGCGTGACGGCCCGCCCCGGGGCGGGCTCCGCGGCGCTGCTGTGCAGGCTCTTCCCGCTGGGGCAGGCCGTCCCGGTGCCGGACCTGGACGCCGCCCTCCCCCGCACGGGGGCGCGTGGCCTGCTCCGCCTCGGGCTCGTCGAGCGGGACGACGAGGGCGCGGGTGAGGCCGATGGGGGCACCGCCGGCCATGACCTCGTGCGGGCCACCTGCGACCTGCGTCCCTACGGCACCGAGCAGGACATGTGGTGGGTGGTCTCCGACCGTTCCGAGATCGCCACCGGTGGGCCGCTGTCCACCGAGCACGTGCTCGGCGTGGGCGGCGCCTCGAGCACCCTGGCCGGCTGGACCCCGCGGCCACGGGTGGAGCGGGCGCTCGACCTCGGGACCGGCTGCGGCGTACAGGTGCTGCACCTCGCCGGGCACACGACGTACCGGACCGCGAGCGACCTCTCGGAGCGCGCGCTCGCCTTCGCCCGGGTGACGCTGGCGATGAACGGGGTCGAGGCGGACCTGCGCGCCGGGAGCCTGCTCGAGCCGGTGTCCGGCGAGCAGTTCGACCTGATCGTCAGCAACCCGCCCTTCGTCATCACCCCGCGCCGCGACGACGTCCCCCGGTACGAGTACCGAGACGGCGGTCGGGCGGGGGACGCCCTGGTCGCCGACCTGGTCGCGGACCTCGCCGCCCAGCTCCGCCCCGGAGGGATCGCCCAGCTGCTCGCCAACTGGGAGCTGGTGGAGGGCGAGGACTGGTCCGGGCACGTCCACGGTTGGCTGCGGGGCACCGGGCTGGACGCCTGGGTGGTGCAGCGTGAGGTGCAGGACGTGGCGGAGTATGCCGAGACCTGGGCCCGCGACGGCGGTCACCGGGCCGGGACGCCCGGCTTCGACGCGCTGTATGCCGCGTGGCTCGACGACTTCGCCGCGCGTGGTGTGGACAGGGTCGGGTTCGGGGTGGTCACCCTCCAGCGGCCAGGCTCCGGACGCGAGCCGTGGCGCCACCTCGAGCACGTGCCGACCCCGGTGGCCGGGCCGATGGGCCCGGTCGTCCTCGCCGGGCTGCGGGCCCGGACCTGGCTGGCGGAGCATCCGGACGACGAGCTGCTCGACACCCCCTGGCAGGTCGCCGCGGACGTCACCGAGGAGCGGGTGGGGCGCCCCGGGGCGGACGACCCGCAGGTCATCCAGCTGCGTCAGGGCGGCGGGCTGCGCCGCACGGTGCGCCTGGACACGCTGGCGGCGGGCCTCGTGGGTGCCTGCGACGGCGAGCTCACCGCGCGCCAGCTGTGCTCCGGGCTGGCGGTGCTCACCGAGCAGCCGTCAGCGCAGGTGGTCTCAGCCGTGCTGCCGGTGCTGCGCGAGCTGGTGGCGGACGGCCTGCTGCACTGAGCCGGGCTCAGCCGTAGCGGTAGGCCGACCGGGACAGCGAGAACTGCCGACCCAGCTCGGTGCTGTCGCAGGACACGCCGTCCTCGGCGGCGGAGCAGCTGACCGGGCCGAGCTGCAGCTCCTGGCCGTAGGGGAGCACCGCGACCTCGACGCCGTCGACGTCCACCGTCTCGCCCCCCAGCTCGGCAGCCCACCAGCCGCCCTGGTCGAGCGCCCCGACCGGGGCCAGCGGCTCCGGCGGGCAGGTCCAGGCGCCCTGCTGGTCGGTGAGGATCAGGGCGTCCGCGTCCTCGGCGGTGCACCCGCCCAGGGAGGAGCCCACGAGCTGGTCGCCCGGCGGGGTGTAGGTCTTGTCGCTCACCTGGCAGGTGGCGCTGGTGGTGCTCATCACGCAGGAGACGTTGCCCGTCGGGCTGGTGAACGCGACCGGGGCCCCGGTCGCGACGACCGTCCCGTCACCCTGCTCGACCTCACGGTCGTCCTGGGCCACCACCTCGATGTCGGCGGGCTCGGTCGGCGGCCCATCACTCGAGTCCCCTCCGTCGCCCGCGTCCTCCGGGTCTCCCGCGTCGCCGGTGGCGGCCTCCCCGTCACCGGAGCCGTCGCCGACCTCACCACCGGACTGGTCGGCCGCGTCCTCCCCCTGGGTGGTGGAGGCGCCGTCGTCCTCGCCCCCGTCGTCGCAGCCGGCGAGCACCAGCGCACCGAGCGCCAGCAGCACGGCGGCGCCGCGCCCCCGCGCGGCACGCCTGGTACGGGTTCGGTGAGGCAGCGTCATAAGGACGCAGCGTAGTCGTTCGGGTGCGATGGGCTACGGTGACGCCCGAGGTCCCGTGTCAGGAGCCGCGACGAATCCGCGGCACACAGGGCGAAGGAGCGTGTCCCGTGGCAACAGGCAACAAGCTGGTGATCGTCGAGTCACCCGCCAAGGCGAAGAAGATCGGTGAGTACCTGGGCAAGGACTACCGGGTCGACGCGAGCGTCGGTCACATCCGGGACCTGCCCAACCCCTCCGAGCTGCCGGCCGACATGAAGAAGGGCCCGTACGGCAGGTTCGCGATCAACGTGGACGAGGGCTTCGACCCCTACTACGTGGTCGACGCGGACAAGAAGAAGAAGGTCACCGAGCTCAAGCGGGCTCTCAAGGACGTCGACGAGCTCTATCTCGCCACCGATGAGGACCGCGAGGGGGAGGCCATCGCCTGGCACCTGCTGGAGGTGCTCAAGCCCAAGGTGCCCGTGCACCGGATGGTCTTCCACGAGATCACCAAGGAGGCGATCCAGCGCGCGGTCGCCGACACGCGGGAGCTGGACACCGACCTGGTCGACGCGCAGGAGACGCGGCGGGTGCTGGACCGGCTCTTCGGCTACGAGGTGTCCCCGGTGCTGTGGCGCAAGGTCAAGCAGGGGCTGTCCGCCGGGCGCGTGCAGTCCGTCGCCACCCGCCTGGTGGTCGAGCGGGAGCGCGAGCGGATGGCCTTCCGGACCGCGTCCTACTGGGACGTCGAGGGTGAGTTCGCCCCGGACGGCAACACCGGGCAGGCCTTCGAGGCCAAGCTCACCGGGGTGGACGGTGCCAAGGTGGCGTCCGGGCGGGACTTCGCCGACGACGGCACGCTGCGCACGAAGAACACGGTCCAGCTGGACTCGGCGGCCGCCGAGGCGATCGCCGAGGGCACCAGCGGTGCCGACGTCGCGGTGCGCGAGGTCTCCGAGCGGCCCTACACCCGGCGCCCCTCGGCGCCGTTCACCACCTCGACCCTGCAGCAGGAGGCCTCCCGCAAGCTGCGGATGAACAGCCAGAGCGCGATGCGCACGGCGCAGCGGCTGTACGAGAACGGCTACATCACCTACATGCGGACCGACTCGACCAGCCTGTCGAGCGAGGCGGTCGGGGCGGCCCGCAACCAGGCCCGGGACATGTACGGCGCCGACTACGTGCCGGAGACCCCCCGCGCCTACGGCAAGAAGGCCAAGAACGCGCAGGAGGCGCACGAGGCGATCCGTCCCGCAGGGGACAGCTTCCGCACCCCCGCCCAGGTCGCCGGTGAGCTCCGCGGCCAGGAGTACGCCCTCTACGAGCTGATCTGGAAGCGGACCGTCGCCTCGCAGATGGCCGACGCCAAGGGCTCGACCGCCAGCGTCAAGCTGACCGCCACGCTGCCCGAGGGGACCAGCGCGGCGGGCACCCGCTACGCCAGCGCGGAGTACTCGGCTTCTGGCACCGTGATCACCTTCCGCGGCTTCCTCGCCGCCTACGAGGAGGGGCGCGACGAGAGCCGCTACGGCGACGACGGCGCGATGGGTATGCGCCTTCCCAAGCTCTCCGAGGGGGTCTCCCTGGAGACCCTGCGGGCCGAGGCGCAGGGTCACCAGACCAGCCCGCCCGCCCGCTACACCGAGGCCACCCTGGTCAAGGCGCTGGAGGAGCGCGGCATCGGCCGCCCGTCGACCTACGCCGCGACGGTCAGCACGGTCCAGGACCGCGGCTACGTGCGCACCCGTGGCTCGGCGCTGATCCCCACCTGGCTCGCCTTCGCGGTGACCCAGCTGCTGGAACGGCACTTCCCCCGGCTGGTCGACTACGACTTCACCGCCGCGATGGAGGAGGACCTGGACGCCATCGCCCGCGGGGAGCAGCAGCGGGTGGCCTGGCTGCAGCGGTTCTACTTCGGTGACGAGGCGACCTCGACCGAGGGTCTGCGGGACCTGGTCGAGGACCTGGGTGAGATCGACGCCCGCGCCATCTCGGCCGTCCGCACCTCCGACGGCACCCTGGTCCGGGTCGGTCGTTACGGCCCCTACGTGGAGGTCGCCGACGAGGACGGGGAGCCCCGACGGGCGACCGTCCCCGACGACATCGCCCCCGACGAGATGACCGCCGCGAAGGCGGACGAGCTGCTGGCCGCTGCCGCCGACGACGGTCGGGTGCTGGGCACCGACCCGGAGACGGGGCGCGAGATCGTGGCCAGGAACGGTCGCTACGGCCCCTACGTCACCGAGGTGCTCGAGGAGCCGGAGGAGGGCGCCAAGAAGAAGGCGAAGGCCAAGCCGCGCACCGGCTCGCTCTTCCAGGGCATGGACCTGGCCACCATCGACCTGGACACGGCCCTGAGCCTGCTCTCCCTGCCGCGGGTGGTCGGTGCGGACGCCGAAGGGGTGGAGATCACCGCGCAGAACGGACGCTACGGGCCCTACCTGAAGAAGGGCACGGACAGCCGTTCGCTGGAGCGTGAGGAGCAGATCTTCGCGATCACCCTGGAGGAGGCGCTGGCGATCTACGCCCAGCCCAAGCAGCGCGGTCGCGGTGCGGCCAAGCCGCCGTTGGCCGAGTTCGGTGAGGACCCGGTCTCGGGCAAGAAGGTCGTCGTCAAGGACGGCCGCTTCGGGCCCTACGTCACCGACGGCGAGACCAACGCGACGCTGCGCCGGGGCGACGAGCCCGAGGAGCTCACCGAGGAGCGGGCGTTCGAGCTGATCGCCGAGAAGCGCGCCAAGGGTCCGACGACGCGCAAGAAGCCCGCCCGCAAGGCTCCCGCCAAGAAGGCCCCCGCCAAGAAGGCACCGGCGAAGAAGCCGGCCACCAAGGCGTCGACCCCCAAGGCGTAGGGGCGCTCAGACCAGGGAGTCGTGCTCCTGCCGCTGGTCCTCCAGGACGTTCGCGGCCAGGATCGCCTGCTCCAGGTCGGCGATGATGTCCTCCGGCGTCTCCAGTCCCACCGAGAGCCGCAGGATGCCGGCGGCGGGCCGGGCGTCCTCGGCCACCGGGCGGTGGGTCAGCGCCGCCGGGTGCTGGACGAGCGAGTCCACGCCGCCGAGCGAGACGGCGTGCGTGACGAGGCGGCAGGACCGGGCGACCGCCGCGGCCCGGCGGTAGCTGCCCAGGTCCAGGGCCAGCACCGCTCCGGGCCCGGACATCTGGGTGCCGACCAGGCCGGCCGGGTCGCAGCCCGGCGCGCCCGGGTAGAGCACCCGCTGCACGTCGGCCTTCCCGGCCAGCCACCGGGCGATCACCTGCGCGCTCTCCTGCTGCGAGCGGACCCGCAGCGGGAGCGTCTGCAGACCGCGGTGCGCCAGGTATGCCGACAGCGGGTGCAGCACCGCGCCGGTGACCGCGCGGACCGGCCGGATCCGCTCGGCCCAGGCGTCGGAGGTGACCAGCGCACCGGCCAGCACGTCGCCGTGGCCGGCCAGGAACTTGGTCACCGAGTGCAGCACGATGGTGGCGCCGTGCTCCAGCGGGCGCTGCAGCACCGGCGTGGCGAAGGTGTTGTCGACCAGCACCGGCACCCCTCCGGCGGCCCGCGCCACCGCGCGCAGGTCGACCAGGTCCAGGGTCGGGTTGGCGGGGGTCTCGACGACGACCAGGCCGGTGTCCGGCTCGAGGGCGTCCGCGATGCCGTCGACGTCCGTCCAGGTCACCCGGGTGCCCAGCAGCCCCGTCGCCAGCAGGTGGTCCGAGCCGCCGTAGAGCGGGCGAACCGCCACCACGTGCGGGGTTCCTGCCCCCACGCAGGCCAGCAGGACGGCACTGAGCGCGGCCATCCCGGAGGCGAAGGCGACCCCGGCCTCCCCGCCCTCGAGATCGGCGAGGGCCTCCTCGAAGCGGGCCACGCCCGGGCTCCACAGCCGCTGGTAGACGGCTGACTGACCCTCGAGCCGCTCCCCGCCGCCGGCCATCTGGTCGTAGGCCTCCCCGCCGGCCTCGACGTCCGGGAGCGGGTAGGTGCTGGACAGGTCGATCGGGGGGACGTGGACGCCGAGGGCGGTCAGGTCCGCGCGGCCCGCGTGCACGGCGCGGGTGTCGACGCCGGGGTGCTGTGAAGTCATACGACCAGGATGGAGAGCCTGCGGTAAAACGTCAAGAACTCCACAGGATCAGCGCAAGAATCAGCAGAACAACAGGCATACCTGCGGTGTGTCTGCCTCGGCGCCGTGGGTATAGCGGTGCCGAGCAGGCCGGGCCTAGTCTTCGCTCAGGGTTGGGCTCAGGGACGGGACGCTGGGAGGCGACGCATGGACGCAGGTCGGGGCAGGCGATGGTGGGCGACGGTGTGTGCCGCGGTGCTGGCGGGCGGTGGCCTGCTGGCCGCCACGCCCGTCGCGGCGTCCGCCGCTCCGACCCAGGACGCGCGGGACAAGATCGAGGCGGCCGTGCAGGAGGACTTCGAGGAGCGTGACCGGGTCGACTTCTGGGTGCGCCTGCAGGAGCGTCCGGACCTGAGCGTCTACGAGGGGGTGGACGACTGGACGGCCCGCGGTCAGGGCGTGTACGACGCGCTGACCAGCACCGCCGAGCAGAGCCAGCGGGGGGTCAGGGCCAAGCTCGACTCCGCGGGCGTCGGCTACAGCACGTTCTGGATCAGCAACGCCGTCCGGGTGAGCGGCGGCTCGGAGCAGCTGGCGCTCGACCTCGCCGGACGCGCCGAGGTGGAGGGTATCTACCCCACGGTCAGCTACCAGGCACCGGACCCGGAGCCGTCCCCCGACGGGGAGATCGGGCCCGCCGCGGTGGAGTGGGGGATCGCGGACATCAACGCCGACGACGTGTGGAGCGAGTTCGGCGTCACCGGCGAGGGTGTGGTCGTCGCCTCCATCGACACCGGCGTGCAGTACGACCACCCGGCGCTCGTCGGCTCCTACCGGGGCAACCAGGGCGACGGCACCTTCGACCACGACTACAGCTGGTTCGACGCCGCGGGGGTCTCGCCGGACGAACCGGTCGACACGGACGGGCACGGCAGTCACGTCACCGGCACGATGGCCGGGGACGACGGCGGGGACAACCAGATCGGGGTGGCCCCCGGCGTCCGGTGGATCGCGGCCAACGGCTGCTGCCCCAGCGACCAGGCGCTGATCGAGTCGGGCCAGTGGATGCTGGCCCCGACCCGCACCGACGGCACCGACCCCGACCCGGCCATGCGGCCGCACGTCATCAACAACTCCTGGGGCACCCTGGCCCCGTCCAACGACCCGTTCATGGAGGACGTCTCGCTGGCCTGGGCCGCGGCCGGGCAGTTCGGCGTCTGGGCCAACGGCAACAACGGGCCCGGCTGCGAGTCCTCCGGGTCCCCGGGGAGCCGGATCGTCAACTACTCGGTGGGCAACTACGACGCCGCCGCCGAGATCAACCCCCTCTCCAGCCGCGGCGCCGGGCAGGACGGCGCGATCAAACCGGACGTGTCCGCCCCGGGCACCGAGGTGCGCTCCTCCGTCCCGGGCAACGGGTATGCCTACTACAGCGGTACCTCGATGGCGTCCCCGCACGTGGCGGGCGCCATCGCGCTGCTCTGGTCGGGGGCGCCCGCCCTGGTCGGGGACATCGACCTGACCCGGGAGCTGCTGGACGGCACCGCCGTCGACACCCCCGACGACCAGTGCGGTGGCACCGACGCCGACAACAACGTCTTCGGTGAGGGCCGCCTGGACGCGCTGGCGCTGCTGGAGGCCGCGCCCACCGGGGAGACCGGCGTCGTCGAGGGCACCGTGACCGACGCGACCACCGGGGACCCGCTCCCGGGTGCGGTCGTCACCGTGGAGGGGCCGCTGGAGCGCACCCTGTCCACCGGCGCCGACGGCAGCTACCGAGCCCTCGTCACCTCCGGTGACTACACGCTCACCGCCTCCCGGTTCGGCTGGGAGCAGGCGGTGGCCTCGGTCACCGTCCCGCTGGACGGGACGGTCACCCAGGACTTCGCGCTCGAGCCGTCCCCGGTCGGCACCGTCAGCGGCACCGTCACCGACGGGTCGGGGCAGGGCTACCCGCTGTACGCCAAGGTCTCGGTGGCGGGGACGTCGCTGCTGACCTTCACCGACCCCGCCGACGGCAGCTACGAGCTCGACGTCCCGCTGGACACCCCGGCCCATCTGCGGGTCGAGGTCCAGTACCCCGGCTACCAGGTGGCGACCAGCGACCTCGACCTCGCGGGTGACGCGGTCGTCGACGTGGCCGCCCTGGTCGATGCCGACTCCTGCACCGCCCCCGGGTACCAGCGCACCACCGACGGTCTGTCCGAGACCTTCGACGACGGGGTCACCCCGTCGGGCTGGAGCGTCGAGGACGTGGTCGGCAACGGCCAGGTATGGGCGTTCGACGACCCGGCCGGCCGGGGCAACATGACCGGGGGCGAGGGTGGCGCCGCCATCGTCGACAGCGACTTCTACGGGCCCGAGGGCACGCAGGACACCTCGCTGGTCTCACCGGTGGTCGACCTCGGTGCGGAGAGCGCCCCCTCGGTGACCTTCTCGCACAGCTTCGAGCAGTGGGACGCCGAGGTCGCCGACGTGGACCTCAGCATCGACGGCGGTGACACCTGGACGACGGTCGCCAGCTACACGACGCCCCAGCCGGGCGTGACGCGGACGATCCCGCTGCCGACCGCGGCCAACCAGACTGAGGTCCGGCTGCGCTGGCACTACCACGACGCCGCCTGGGCGCTGTGGTGGCAGGTGGACGACGTGCTCATCGGGTCGCGTACCTGCGACCCCTCCGGCGAGGGTGGCTACGTCTACGGCAACGTCTCCTCCGGGGTCGACGGGGCGCCCGTGCGGGGCGCCGTCGTCACGAGTCTCGACGCCCCGGACGACCGGGGGACCAGCACCGACACCCCCGCCGACGTGAACCAGGACGACGGCTTCTACTGGCTCTTCAGCACTCTCGCCGGGGAGCACCCGTTCGAGGCCGCGGCCCGTCTGTACACGCCCGCGACCCAGCAGGTGACCGTCCCCGACGGCGGCGCGGTGCGCGCGGACGTCACCCTGGACGGTGGCGTCCTGTCCGTGGACCCGAGTTCGATCGACACGGAGGTGCTGCTGGGCGGCTCCGACAGCGCCGAGCTCACCGTCACCAACGAGGGCACGGCCGCGGCCGAGGTCGTCCTCGCCGAGGTGTCCGGCAGCTCGACCATCCTGCGGGCCGACGGGCGAGCCGTCACCAGCACCGACGCGCAGGGGGCGCCCGCCAGGACCAGCCCGGTGGACGCCTCGGTCTCCGCCGCGCCGGGTCTCGACCTGCAGCCCGGGCAGCGCCCGGCAGGACGGGAGCCCCAGGAGGAGCCGTGGACCGAGCTCACGCCCTTCCCGTTCCCGGTGGTGGACTCCCGGACCGTGACCGTCGACGGCGACTGGGTGGTCCTCGGCGGCAGTGACGGCCTCGAGCCGAGCGCCGCTGTGCACCGGTACGACCCCGAGGGGATGGAGTGGACCGAGCTGGCCCCGCTCCCGGAGCCGGTCAACGCGCCGGCAGCCGGGGTCACCGGTGGCCAGCTCGTGGTCAGCGGTGGCTGGGACGCCTCCGGGTCCCCGACCACGGCGACGGCCGTCTACGATGCGGGGGCTGACTCCTGGTCGGAGGCCGCCGACAACCCGGCCGCCGTCTCCGCCGCCGGTCAGGCGGTGCTCGACGGACGGCTCTACACCGTGGCGGGATGCACCACCGCCGACTGCTCACCGGCCTCCAGCGCGGTGAGCGCCTACGACCCCGGCTCGGACA
The DNA here is from genome assembly GCF_045032955.1 of Serinicoccus shuyuelongi. Lineage (NCBI taxonomy): Bacteria > Bacillati > Actinomycetota > Actinomycetes > Micrococcales > Ornithinimicrobiaceae > Serinicoccus > Serinicoccus shuyuelongi. Next base: position 627,512 of record NZ_JBJFZU010000002.1, read on the forward strand.
GCTGGGAGGAGCTCGCGGAGTACCCGGAGGCGAGCGCCTTCGTCTCCTGCGGCGGCATCGAGGGGCGGCTCTACTGCACCGGTGGCGTCCAGCCGGACAGCGGCGAGGGGAGCTCGTCGACCTACGCCTACGACCCGTCCTCGGACACCTGGTCCCCGGTCGCCCAGGCACCTTCGGACTCCTGGGGCAGCGCCTACGCAGCTGCCGACGGCTCGCTCGTCGTCAGTGGCGGGATCCAGCAGGGAGGGGTGTCCAACGAGGCCTTCGCCTACGACCCGGTCGACGACAGCTGGGCGGACCTGCCCAACCCGAACGTCGCGGCATACCGCGGCTCGGGGGCGTGCGGCTTCGTCCAGGTCGGCGGGGTCGACGACTACGGCCCGCTCGACGTGGTCGAGTACCTCCCAGGATTCGAGGAATGCGGCGACACCGGGGCCGACGTGCCCTGGTTGAGCCTGTCGGAGACCGAGCTGTCGCTGGCACCCGGGGAGTCGGCGACCGTGCAGGTCGTCACCGACGGTGACGTCGCGCAACCGGGCACCTACACGGCCGGCGTCCGCGTCGGTGGCGGTGTCCCGGGCAGCGACCCCACCGTCGAGGTGACCATGTCGGTGCTGCCCCCGAACGCGTGGGGCAAGCTCGCCGGCGTCGTCGACGGCCAGGACTGCACCGGCTCGGGCACGCCCCTGGGCGGTGCCGTGGTCGACGCCCACCCGGAACGTGCCGACCAGCCGTCCTGGCGGATGGTGACCGACACCGAGGGCAGGTATGCCCGGTGGATCGACACCCGGGTGGGTGACCTCGAGCTCATCGCCTCGGCGGCCGGCCACCTCAGCGCGTCGGCCGATGTCGCACCGGTGCGCGGTCAGGTCGTCGAGCAGGACTTCACCCTGCTGGACGAGGACTGCGAGCAGCCGCCCGGGCCGGTCCACCCCGACGTCGTCCGGGTGGCCGGCGAGCACCGCTACGGCACCGCGGTGGCGCTCTCGCAGGGCTACGAGCCCGGCGTCGAGGTGGCCTTCGTGGCCACCGGGGCGACCTACCCGGACGCCCTGGCGGCGGCCGCCCTGGCTGGCAGCACCGAGGCCCCGGTGCTGCTCACCAGGCCCGGCTCGCTGCCGGGCGTGACCTCGGCGGAGCTGCAGCGCCTCGACCCGCAGGAGGTCGTCGTCCTCGGCGGTGAGGCGGCGGTCACGGACGAGGTCCTGGACCAGGTCGAGCACGTCGCCCAGGCACCGACCCGTCGGGTGGCGGGGCTGGACCGCTATCGCACCGCAGCCCTGGTCGCGCAGGAGTTCGGCTCCTCGGGCACCGCCTACGTCGCGACCGGACACACCTATCCCGACGCCCTGGCGGCGGCGGCCGTCGCCGGGGCTCAGGACGCGCCCGTGCTGCTGGTGCGGCCCGGGTCGGTGCCCGCCGCCACGGCGAGCGCCCTGCGCGACCTGGGGACGCAGGAGATCGTGCTGCTCGGCGGTGAGGGCGCCGTCGGCGAGGCCGTCGAGACGGCCCTCGCCGAGTTCGGGACGGTCACCCGGGTGGCGGGTGCCGACCGCTACGGCACGGCGGCGCTGGTCTCGCGGGCCTACGACACCGCCGACCCGGTCTACGTCGCCTCCGGGCAGGACTGGCCGGACGCGCTCGCCGGGGCGGCCCGGGCGGGGGCGCAGGAGGTGCCGATGCTGCTGGTGCGCAAGGACGGGGTGCCCGGGGCCACCTGGTCCGCGCTGGAGCGGCTGGAGCCCGGACGGATCGTCGTCCTTGGCGGCACGATGGCCGTCCAGGAGGGCGTGCTGGACCAGTTGCGGACCCTGGAGTAGGTCGGGCGAGGGTCACGTCGGGGCAGCCCGGTCGCGCGGTGCGCGGCCGGGCTGCCGCACGGACGGCGCCGATGCGCATACCCTCGTGTCGTGCCGAAGATTCCTCGTGACGCCAAACCGCTCGACGACACCGACCTGGCGCTGGTCCGCCTGCTGGAGCAGGACGGCCGGATGTCCAACGCGATGCTCTCCCGGGAGGTGGGGATCGCCGAGTCCACCTGCCTGGTCCGGGTCCGGTCGCTGCGGGAGCGCGGTGTCGTCCGCGGGATCCACGCGGACATCGACCCGGTGTCGGTCGGCAGGCCGGTCGAGGCGATGATCGCGGTGCGCTTCGGTGGCCACCGGCGGGCCAACTTCGAGGAGTTCACCCAGCAGGTGCCCGAACTGCCGGGGGTGCTGGGTGCCTTCCACGTGTCCGGCGCCATCGACTACTACGTGCACGTCGCGGTGCCCAGCGCGGACGCGCTGCGGGACTTCGTGCTCGACCACCTGACGAACCGTCCGGGGGTGCTGCACGCCGAGACCTCGCTGATCTTCGAGTCGCTCCGCGGGCGGGGCACGCTGACCGGCGACGAGGCCGACCCGCTCCCGGCTTGACCCTCACGCACCGTGAGGCAGCACGCTCGGATGCGTGGACACGATGACTGAGCAGCCGTTGACCGTCGGCCAGGTGGCCGAGGAGGTCGGCGTCAGCGTGCGCACCCTGCACCACTACGACGAGATCGGTCTCGTGGTGCCCTCGGAGCGCAGCTACGCCGGCTACCGCCTCTACACCGGGCCGGACCTGCAGCGGCTGCAGCACGTCGTCGTCTACCGCCGGCTCGGACTCGGGCTGACGGAGATCGCGACGCTGCTGCGCGACGAGGCCGACACCGGCACGGTTGTCGAGCACCTGCGCCGGCAGCGGGCGAGGGTCACGGACCAGGTCGCCGAGCTCACCCGGCTCGTAGCGGCCATCGACCGAGCACTGGAGGGTGAGATGAACGGGTACCAGATCAGCCGCGCCGAGCAGCGGGAGATCTTCGGTGAGAGCTTCGCCGACAACTTCGACGACTACCAGGCGGAGGCGGAGCAGCGCTGGGGCGACACCGACGCCTGGCGGCAGTCGTCCAGCCGGACGAAGTCCTACGGCAAGGAGGAGTGGGAGCAGATCAAGGCCGAGCAGGACGAGATCAACGCCCGCTTCGTGGCGCTGCTGCAGGCAGGAGAGCCGACAGGCTCGGAGGCGGCGATGGACGCCGCGGAGGAGGGCCGTCAGCAGATCTGCCGCTGGTTCTACGACTGCCCGCGCGAGATGCACGCCAACATCTCCCGGCTCTATGTGGACGACCCGCGGTTCGAGAAGACCTACGAGGACCTCGCGGCGGGGTTGGCCAGGTACGTGCACGAGGCGGCCGTCGCCAACGCCGCCCGGGGCTGACGCCCGGCTGTGGACGGCCGGGGGTGAGGTCATACCCGTCCCGTAGGCTGCCCAGGTGATCGTCCGGACCCCGCCCACCACCGCCTCGAGCGGTCGTGGGCGGGGTCTGCTCATCGCGTTCGAGGGGGGCGACGGGGCCGGCAAGTCGACCCAGTCGCGGCTGCTGGGGCAGTGGTTGCAGGAGCAGGGGTATGCCGTCCTGCACACCCGTGAGCCGGGTGGCACCACCCTGGGCCGGACCCTGCGGGAGCTGGTGCTGCACGGCGAGGACGGGTCGGTGGCCCCGCGGGCGGAGGCCCTGATCTTCGCGGCCGACCGCGCGCAGCACGTCGCCACCGTGGTCCGGCCGGCGCTCGAGCGGGACGAGATCGTCCTCACCGACCGCTACCTGGACTCCTCCGTCGCCTACCAGGGCGCCGCCCGCGAGCTCGGGCACGAGGAGGTGCGCGACCTGTCGTTGTGGGCGGTCGAGGGTCTGGTGCCTGACCTCACCGTGCTGCTGGACGTGAGCCCCGAGCAGGGCCGGGAGCGGCGCGGCGCCGTGCACGACCGGCTCGAGCGGGAGGCCGACGACTTCCACGACCGGGTGCGGCACGGTTTCCGCACGCTCGCCGCGGACGCGCCGGAGCGGTATCTGGTGCTCGACGCGGGCGAGGGCGTGGACGGGCTCGCGGACGCGGTGCGTGCCCGGGTGGCCGGGCTCCTGGAGGCGCGACGGTGAGCGTCTTCGGCCAGCTCGTCGGGCAGCAGCGGGTGGTGGCGACGCTCAGCCGCGCCGCCGGGCACCCGCCCTCGATGACCCACGCCTGGCTGTTCACCGGTCCCCCCGGATCCGGGCGCTCGGTGGCGGCCCGCACCTTCGCCGCTGCCCTGCAGTGCGAAGGGCCGGGCACGGGCGCTGGGCAGCGGGACGGGGCGACGGAAGAGGTGGCGGGTGAGGCGGAGCCGGGACCCGGCTGCGGCCGCTGCCAGCCCTGCCGGATGGTGATGGCCGGCAGCCACCCCGACGTGCGCGTCGTGGACACCGAGCAGACCTTCATCAAGGTCGCCGAGGCGCGCGAGCTCGTGCTGGAGGCGCAGGCCCGCCCCAGCCTGGGCCGCTGGCGGGTGGTCATCGTCGAGGACGCGGACCGGCTCAACGACCACTCCGCGAACACGCTGCTGAAGTCCCTGGAGGAGCCCACCGCCCGCACCGTCTGGATGCTCTGCGCCCCCTCCCTGGAGGACGTGCTGGTGACCATCCGCTCGCGCTGCCGGCACGTGCGCCTCGGCACCCCCGCGGCCGACGCGGTCGCCGAGCTGCTGGTCCGGCGCGACCGGGTCGACCCCGCGATGGCGCACTACGCCGCCCGGGCGGCGCAGAGCCACATCGGCATCGCCAAGCGGCTGGCGACCGACGAGCACGCGCGGGCCCGACGCCGGGAGATCACCTCGATCCCGCTCGGGCTGGACTCGTTGGGCGCCGCCCTGCGCTGCGCCCAGGACCTCGTCGACGAGGCGGGGGAAGGGGCCAAGGCGACCTCGGAGGACCACGCTGCCGAGCAGCGCCGCGACCTGCTCGAGCAGCTCGGGGCCGATCCCGCCGCCCGCACCCAGCCGCCGTCGGTGCGATCGCACCTGAAGCGGTTGGACGACCGGCTCAAGGCGGAGGCCCGGCGCCAGCAGCACGACAGCATCGACGCCGCACTGACCGACCTGGCCTCGGTGTACCGGGACGCGTTGCTGCTGGCCACCGGGGCGAGGGGGGTCGGGCTGATCAACACCGGCGAACCGGAGCAGATCGAGCGGCTCGCTCGTTCCTTCACCCCGGAGGGGCTGCTGCAGGCGCTCGAGACCATCGGGACCGCACGGCAGCGGCTGATCGCCAACGGAGCGCCTCTGCTCGTGCTCGAAGCAATGATGATTGGCTTGATCTTGCCTCGGGGGTGAGATCACGGTGAAGGGACCAACGAACGTGCGCACACTGCATACCTCCCAGGGACGGCTGCTCGCCGGAGCCCTGGCACTGACCCTGCTCGCCGGGTGCACCCCCGACGACGGATCGACGGGCGGCTCGGGCACCACCGAGGACACCGCCGAGGGTGGCGGCTCGGGCGACGAGGGCGTCGCGACCTCGACCTCGACCCCGGTGACCGAGGGCGCGCCGGAAGGGCTGGAGGAGTTCTACGGCCAGCAGCTGCAGTGGTCGGAGTGCGAGGGCAGCTTCGAGTGCGCCTCGCTGACGGTGCCGCTCGACTATGCCGAGCCCGAGGGCCAGAGCATCGACCTGGCGCTGCTGCGGGCTCCGGCCGAGGGGGAGACGCAGGGGTCGCTGCTGGTCAACCCGGGTGGGCCCGGTGGGTCCGGCGTGGACTACGCGCAGATGTCGGCCATGGTGCTGTCGGGGGAGGTCCGCGCGGCCTACGACGTGGTCGGCTTCGACCCCCGCGGGGTGGCCCGGTCGGCGCCGATCACCTGCTTCACCGACGAGGAGATGGACGACCTGCTCTCCTTCGACCCGACCCCGGACGACGCGTCCGAGGAGAGCGCGTCGGCGGAGCTGATGGAGAGCTTCGCGCAGGCGTGCGGGGAGAACGCGCCGGAGCTGGTGGGGCACGTGTCCACGGTGGAGGTGGCCCGCGACCTGGACGTGCTGCGAGCCGCGCTGGGCGACGAGACCCTGACCTACCTGGGCGCGTCCTACGGGACCTTCATCGGCAGCACCTACGCCACGCTCTTCCCGGAGCGGGTGGGGCGGCTGGTGCTCGACGGGGCCATCGACCCCGGCCTGAGCGGGCTCGAGATGGGCCTGGGCCAGGCGGCCGGTTTCGAGCGGGCCACCCGCGCCTACGTGGAGGACTGCGTCGCGTCCGGCGAGTGTCCGCTGGGCTCCGACGTGGACTCCGCGATGGAGCGGATCCCGGCCTTCCTGGACGAGCTGGACGCCAACCCGATCCCGGTCGAGGGGGACGCCGCCGGCGAGCTCACCGAGGGGTGGGGCCTCTACGGCATCATCGTCGCGATGTACGACGAGGGTGCCTGGCCGATCCTGTCCCAGGCCTTCGAGAGTGCCTTCGCGGGCGACGGGACGATGCTCATGTACCTCGCCAACGCCTACGCCTCTCGGAGCAGCGACGGGAGCTACGAGGGCAACGGCATGCAGGCCATCTACGCGGTGAACTGCCTGGACCGGCCGGCCGAGGGCGCCGAGGACCTGGACGACGAGGCCGTGCTGCAGCAGTTCGAGGAGGCCGCCCCGACCTGGGGCCGCTACCTGGCCGGTGACGGAGCCTGCGAGTACTGGCCGGCCGAGGCCGGGGAGACCGTCGAGGACTACTCGGCAGCCGGCGCCGACCCGATCCTGGTGGTCGGCACCACCGGGGACCCGGCGACGCCCTACCAGTGGGCGGAGGGGCTCGCCGAGACCCTGGACTCGGGCGTGCTGCTGAGCTACCAGGGCGAGGGGCACACCGCCTACGGACGGTCCAACGACTGCATCGACGACGCGGTCGACGCCTACCTGCTGGAGGGGACGGTCCCCGAGGACGGGACCACCTGCTAGCACCGGGCGTCTCGAAGTGCCCAACCGAGCGTCCCGTTGTGCCGTACCGGGCGTCTCGAAGTGCCCACCCGAGCGTCGTCCCGTTGTGCCGGACCGGGCGTCTGGTTGTGCCGGACCGGGCGTCTGGTTGCGCCGGACCGGGCGTCTGGTTGTGCACGAGAAAGCCCCGGACCGCGTGGTCCGGGGCTGTGTCGGAGCCGCCTACCGGAATCGAACCGGTGACCTATTCATTACGAGTGAATCGCTCTGGCCGACTGAGCTAAGGCGGCGCGCTGCCCGTGGCAACCCGTCGAGGATACCCGACGCGCCCAGGCCGCCCAAACCGTCGACATACCCCGACTTACGCCGCGTCGGGCACGGCGAGACGCTCGGTTCGGCACGACGAGACGCCCGGTCCGGCACGGCGAGACGCTCGGTCCGGCACGACGAGACGCTCGGTTCGGCACGGCGAGACGCTCGGTCCGGTATGACGACGGCCCCCGGGGTATGCCGGGGGCCGTCGTCGTGCACAGGTCCACCGCCGTCGTGGCGGGGCTACCTGCGTGGGGTCACTCCTCGTCGGCGACCACGCGCATCGTGAACCGGCCGTCACCGCTGTCCTCGACGACGCTGGAGATGCCGATCGCGCCGAGCTTCTCCAGGGAGGTGCGGGCGTTCTCGTCGGTCACCTGCGGCAGGTAGTACTGCTCGAAGGGGGCCACGTCGACGTAGAGCACCATCTGCGCCTCGTCGGCGTCGGCCACGGTCGAGGTGAACAGGGAGCTGTCGCCCAGCGTGTCACCGCCGCCCTCGGCCAGCGCGTCCACGTAGGCCTGGTCGCTGCCGAGGGTGAGCGTGCCCTCGTCGTCCCTGCTGACGAGCACGCCGGCGCCCATGCCGTTGCTGTTCAGCAGCTCCTGCACGCGGGCCGTGTCGGTGGTGGCCCGGTAGGCCACCGGCAGGGCCGGCACGCTGGGGTCGGTCCCGGAGATGTTCATCGCCGCGTCGACGATGCCCGGTCCGGCGGACAGCACCATCGAGTCGCCGAGCACGGCCTTGAGGTCGTCCGGCAGGACGAACCCGGCGGCCTCGGCCTCGTCGGCGGCCTGCTGCAGCTCCTCGCCGTAGGTCTCGGAGTAGTGGTCCCAGGCGGCCTGCACCATCTCGGCGCCGTTCTCCACGGACAGGGCCACGGCCGTGTCGGCCGGGAGCTCGGTGATCAACGGCGTGCCGTCGGTCGCCGGCACCGCGACGCCCTCGACGCCCCGGCTGATGCCGTGCATCTCGATGGCGTCCGGGGTGAGGCGCAGCGTCGCCGCCATCCGGCCGGTGACCTCGGGCTGCTCGCCCTCCAGGCCCAGCTCCTCCTCGGCCATCGCCAGGCTCGGGTTGAGCGAGGACGCGCTGATGTCGTCCGCCTGGGCCAGGTCGGCCCACATCGCGACAATTCCGGCGTCACCCAGGTCCGACATGTCGGAGGTGTAGGAGTCGTTGTCGGCCAGGGTGCCGCTCTCGGCCGCGGACCGGACCGCGTCCAGGGTCTCCGCCTGGCTGAAGACGACGTAGTCACCCTCCAGGTAGTAGCCGACCTCGTCGGCGCTGGAGGCCATCTGCTCGTCCAGGAAGGCCAGCGCGGCGTCGCCGTCCTTGACCTGCAGGGCCACCGCGACGGCAGGCTCCTCGCCCTCGCCGGAGGGCAGCATCGCCATCCCGGCGCGGTCGCCCAGCCACGGCTCGATGTCCTCGGCGAAGGTCACGTTGGAGGGCACGTCGCCCTCGGCCTCGATCTGCTCCCAGACCCACTCGCGCCAGTCCCCCTCGGACAGTCGCTCCTCCACCTCGGGGTCCAGGCCCTGGAAGAAGCGGACGGCGGCGATCTTCGTGCCGACCGACGGGTCCATGTCGATCTGCACGTAGGCGGCGGCGTTCTCCGGGAGCACGCTGTCCGGCCGGTCACCCCCGTTGCTGCCCAGCATCACGGCGCCGGCGATGCCGCCACCGACCAGCACCACTGCCCCCACACCCCCGGCGATCAGCAGCCCCCGGCTGCGCTTGCCACCCTCGGTGACGTCGCCCTCGGACGTCTCGGTCACGGTCGTCATCAGTCGTTCCCCTCGATTCTGTCGCGGAATCCCGCGAGAAAAGCACCCACCGCGTCGCGGTGGCCCAACGGCCCCAGCCTAGCGCGGGTGGGCGTGGGTCCGTCCCACGTACGGCTGCGACGGTGGGCGAGGGTGATCGGTTCCGGTGATCCACCGGACGACAGGGGTCCGGTCAGTGCTTGGGCATCGGCCAGCGGGCGGTCGACATCCCCTGGTCCTTGGCGCGCTGCACCGAGTCGCGGTAGCACTGCTCGGCCTCCTCGCGGCCGGCCCAGTGGGCGCCCTCGACGGACTTACCGGGCTCCAGGTCCTTGTACACCTCGAAGAAGTGCTGGATCTCGAGCCGGGTGTGGGTGCCGATGTCCTCGAGCTCCTGGATGGCGATCTTGCGGGGATCCTCGGCGGGCACGCAGATGATCTTGTCGTCGCCACCGGCCTCGTCCCGCATGTGGAACATGCCGATCGGGCGGGCCGCCACCAGGCACCCCGGCCAGGTCGGCTCATCCAGCAGCACCAGCGCGTCCAGCGGGTCGCCGTCCTCACCGAGGGTCTCCTCGATGTAGCCGTAGTCCGCGGGGTACCGGGTCGCGGTGAACAGCATCCGGTCCAGGCGGATCCGTCCGGTCGCGTGGTCGACCTCGTACTTGTTGCGGCTGCCCTGCGGAATCTCGATGGTCACGTCGAACTGCATCTGCGGGATCCTTCTGGCTCGGGGACGTCTTAGGCTGGTGATCAGTGTCCCTCATCCGGAGGGTCCGTGACGACGGAGGTCGACGAGACCGGTGACCCGCTCCCGCCGCCCCCTGACCCGGTATGCCCTGGCCCCGCTCCTCGTGTCCCTCTCCCTCGTCGCGGCCGGGGCGCCCTCGGTGGCGCAGGTGCCGCTGGTGCCGGTCGCGTCGGCGACCAGCACCGCCGGCCCGGACGACGACGCCGTCACCAGCGAGGCGCCCGGGGACGCGGCGGCCGAGACCACCGCCACCGACGTCCGCCCCCGCATCGCCACCCCCGTCGTCCCGCTCGGGGCGGTCGCCCAAGGACCCGTGCCGGAGCGGGCCGCGCTCACCACCCGGATCGCCGACGAGCTGGGCAGCCGGTGGCTCGGGGACGAGGACCGGCGGGCGATCACCGTCCGGGATGCGCTCACCGGCCAGAGCCTCGCCGACCGGGGCGCGACCCGGCTGGTCACGCCGGCCTCGACGACGAAGCTGCTCTCCGCCGCAGCGATCGTCACCGCCCTGGACGGGGAGACCACCTTCACCACGCGGGTGGTGGCGGGTGCGGAGCCGGGAGAGGTCGTGGTGGTCGCCGGTGGCGACATGCTGCTCGCCGACGGTCAGGGGAACCCGGAGGCGGTGGCGGGCAGGGCAGGGATCGCCGACCTCGCCGCGCAGACCGCGGAGGCGCTCGCCGAGGGCTCCGGGCCGGGTGCTGACGACGCGGCGGCGACGAGCCCCGCCCCGGGGGCTGCGAACACCCCGGAGGAGCCGATCAGCGTCAGTCTCGACCTGAGCCACGTGGCCGGCCCGGACGTGCTCGAGACCTGGACCCCGAGCTGGGTCTCGGAGGGGTATACCGGTCGGATAGTCCAGCTCGGCCGCTCCGGTGACCGGGCGCTGCCCTTCGACCCCTCGCCCGACGAGCCCGAGCAGCAGGTCGCGAGGGTCTTCCGGGAGGCCCTCGCCGAGGAGGGCGTGGAGGTGGTCGACGCCGACGACCCGCGGGCCGAGGCCGCGGAGGTGCAGGCGCCCGAGGATGCGGTCCAGCTGGCCACCGTCGAGTCGGCGGCCGCCCGCGACGTGCTGGCGCTCGCCCTGGCCACCAGCGACAACGCCATGGTGGAGCAGCTGGCCCGCCAGGCAGCCGTCGCCGACGGTGAGGAGCCCGACCAGGAGTCGGTGATGGCGTGGATCGTGTCCACCATGGAGGAGGACTACGGCCTCGACATGACCGGCGCCGAGATCGCCGACGCGAGCGGACTGTCCGACGGCACCCGGCTCTCGGTGGGGATGATCGCCGACACCATGGTGGCCGGGGCCGACGGGTCCCACCCGGCGCTGCAGGAGGTGCTCGCGGCCGGGGGGCTCCCCATCGCCGGCTACACCGGCACCCTGGCGAGCCGCTTCCACCTCGAGGTGCACGAACCGGCCATCGGCAACGCCCGGGCCAAGACCGGGTCGCTGCCCGGTGTCACCTCGCTGGCCGGGACCGTCGTCACCGAGGACGGCCGGCTGCTCGTGTACGCGATCACCGCCGACGCCATCGAGGACGGCGGCGCCACCCTGGAGGCTCGGTCGGTGCTCGACGAGATCGTCGCCGAGCTCGCCCGGTGCGGCTGCTGAGCCCGCGGTCGCCGTGACCGGCGGGAACGCATACCGTCGAGGGATGAGCGACCACCCGGCCCCCCCTGTGCCCGAACCCGTCGACGTCCAGGGCAGTGCCCTCGTCGACTGGGAGTTCGCGGCCGCCGCCGCAGCCCGCCTGGCCCCTCCCGGGCCGAAGGCCGACCGGGCGGAGATCGCGGCCCTGGTCACCGACCTGCGTTCGGCCGCCTCCCGGGCGGTCGGGCCGGTGGCCGAGACCGCCCGGATGCAGGCGCCCGCGGACGCGCCTCCCGCGCTGGTGGTGGACCGGGCCGGCTGGATCCGCGCCAACTGCGCCTCCATGGGGGAGATGCTCGCGCCGGTGCTGGACGACGTGATCGCGCGCAAGCGGGAGGCGGACCGGCAGCGGGCCGAACGTGCCGGGCGGGAGCTGCCGGACCTGGGCGCCGCCTCGCAGGCGATCTCCGGCAAGGTCACCGGCACCGAGGTCGCGGGGCTGCTGTCCTGGGTCTCCACCAAGGTGCTCGGGCAGTACGACCTCGCCCCGCAGGGCAACCCGACGCTGATGTTCGTGGCACCGAACATCCTCGGCGCCGAGCGGGAGCTGGGCGTCGACCCGGCCGACTTCCGCCTCTGGGTGGCCGTGCACGAGGAGACCCACCGGGTGCAGTTCACGGCGGTGCCGTGGCTGCGCCAGCACCTCATCGACCAGGCCCGCTCGGTCGGCACCACGATGATGCCGGAGCCGGACCAGATGGGTCAGCGGCTCGTCGAGATCGCCCGCGCGATGCCGGCCGTGCTGCGCGGCGAGGAGGACATCACCCAGGTGGTGGCCACCCCCGAGCAGCGCGAGCGGCTGGCCCGGGTCACCGCGGTGATGTCCCTGCTCGAGGGGCACGCGGACGTGGTGATGGACGAGGTCGGTCCCAGCGTGATCCCCTCCGTCGAGCACATCCGGCGCCAGTTCACCCAGCGGCGCAAGGGGGCGGGCAACGTGGACAAGCTGTTGCGCCGGCTGCTCGGGATGGAGGCCAAGATGCGGCAGTACAAGGACGGGGCGGTCTTCGTCCGGGCGGTCGTCGACCAGGTCGGTGTCGACGGGTTCAACCAGGTGTGGACCTCCCCGGAGACCCTGCCGCACCCCACCGAGATCGCCGACCCGCCCGCCTGGGTGGCGCGGGTGCACGGCTGACCCGTGGCCGGACCGTCCGCCGCCGTGGCGGCGGCCCGGGTGGCCGTGCGCCGGTGGCTGGAGGAGGCCGGCCCGGCGCCCGGTGACCTGGCCCTGGTCGGCTGCTCGGGTGGTGCCGACTCCCTCGCGCTCGTCGCTGCGACCGCCTTCGTGGCCCCCCGGCTCGGGCTGCGTGCGGGGGCGGTGGTGGTCGACCACGGCCTGCAGCCGGGCTCGGACCGGGTCGCGCGGCGCGCGGCGGAGCAGTGTCGCGGTCTGCTCGACAGCGACAACGGTGGGGGGCCGGTGGAGGTGGTGCCGGTCACGGTGGCGGACGACGGGACGGGACCGGAGTCCGCTGCCCGGCAGGTGAGGTATGCCGCTCTCCGCGCGACCGCGCAGCGGCTCGGGGCGCGCGCCGTGCTGCTGGGGCATACCCGGGACGACCAGGCGGAGACGGTGCTGCTGGGGCTGGCCCGCGGCGCAGGCACCCGGTCGGCGGCAGGGATGGCACCGACGCGCGTCCTGACCGGCACGACGGGACGTCCGGATCGGCACTCCGAGACGCTCGGTGCGGGGGAGAGGGGGGAGGGGGAAGGGCCCGGTGCGTGGGGGCGCGAGGTGGTGCTGCTGGGCCGGCCCTTCCTCGGTCTGCCGCGGGCGGGGACCCGGCAGGTCTGCGTCGACCTGGGCCTGCGCCCCTGGGACGACCCGCACAACGAGGACCCCCGGTTCGCCCGGGTCCGGGCCCGGCAGGCGCTGGCCGGGCTGGAGGACGTGCTCGGTCCGGGGCTGGTCGGCAACCTGGCCCGGACCGCCGACCTGCTGCGGGAGGACGCCGACGCGCTGGACGCGGTGGCCGGGCAGGCATACCTCGAGCTGGGGGAGCCGCCCTGGGAGGTGGGCGCGGTCGGTGCGCTCGCTCGGGCGGTGCGGACCCGCCTGTGGCGACGGCTCGCGCTGGCCGCCGGCAGCCCGGGGACGGACCTGACCGGGGAGCACCTGCACGCGGTCGACGACCTGGTGGCACGCTGGCACGGTCAGGGGCCGCTGCACCTGCCGGGCGGGGTCCGCGCGGGACGGGACGGAGACCGGGTATGGCTGCGTGGGCAGACATAGTTCAATGGTCCCGACGACGAGCACCAGCCCGACGGGCACCGACGAGCACCGAGCACGAGGAGCGAAGGCGTGGAAGCCGAGCACATGGGCCAGGACCTGGCCGAGGTCATGTTCACCGAGCAGCAGATCCAGGACCGGCTGGCCGGGCTCGCCGAGGAGGTGTGGGCGGACTACCACGACAAGGACGTCCTGCTGATCGGGGTGCTCAAGGGTGCCGTGATGGTGATGGCCGATTTCATGCGCGCGCTGCCGGGCTCGGCGGAGATGGACTGGATGGCGGTCTCCAGCTACGGCTCGGGCACCAAGAGCAGCGGGGTGGTGCGGATCCTCAAGGACCTGGACACCGACATCACCGACCGGCACGTGCTCATCGTCGAGGACATCATCGACTCCGGCCTGACGCTGTCCTGGATCAGCGCCAACCTGCGCTCCCGCGGACCGGCGAGCCTGGAGATCTGCACCCTGCTCCGCAAGCCGACCGCCGCCAAGGTCGAGATCGACGTCCGCTACGTCGGGTTCGACATCCCGGACGAGTTCGTCGTCGGCTACGGCCTGGACTACGCGGAGAAGTACCGCAACCTGCGGGTCATCGGCACCCTGGCACCGCACGTCTACAGCTGATGGATGATGGAACACTGACCACCTGCCGCACGTTGACGGCATCAGACCAACTGCCGGACCGACTGGACCAGGAGGACCGGAGGACACCGTGATCCTCCGAACGTCACTGACATGAGCACCGCCAACCCGCGGAAGACGCAACGTCCCAGGCCCAGCCGGTGGATGTGGATCTTCCTCTTCCTCGGCCTCGGAGTCCTGTGGTACTCCCTGCTGTCCCAGAGCCCCTACAGCCGGATCGACACCTCCGACGCCCTCGACCTGATCCAGAACGACCAGGTCGCCGAGGCGGTCGTCACCCCGGAGCGGATCGACCTCACCCTGCGTGACGGCGAGACGTTCAGCAACGACGACGTCGGCGAGACCGACCAGGTGCAGGCGTTCTACGTCCCGGCCCGTGGTGACCAGATCATCACCGCGCTGGACGAGAACCCGCCCTCGGAGCGGCTCACCGACGACCCGGACACCCAGAACCTCTTCGTCTCGGTGCTGGTGAACTTCCTGCCGCTGCTGCTCATCCTGGGGCTGTTCCTGTGGCTGATGACCCGGATGCAGGGCGGTGGCCGCGGGGTCATGCAGTTCGGCAAGTCCAAGGCCAAGCTGGCCACGAAGGACATGCCGAAGGTGACCTTCGACGACGTCGCCGGCTCCGACGAGGCCGTCGAGGAGCTGCACGAGATCAAGGAGTTCCTCGCCGAGCCGCGCAAGTTCCTCGAGGTCGGCGCCAAGATCCCCAAGGGCGTCCTGCTCTACGGCCCGCCCGGCACGGGCAAGACGCTGCTGGCCCGCGCCGTCGCCGGCGAGGCCGGGGTGCCCTTCTACTCGATCTCCGGCTCGGACTTCGTGGAGATGTTCGTCGGTGTCGGTGCCTCCCGGGTGCGCGACCTCTTCGAGCAGGCCAAGGAGAACGCGCCGGCCATCATCTTCGTCGACGAGATCGACGCCGTCGGCCGGCACCGCGGTGCCGGGCACGGCGGTGGCCACGACGAGCGTGAGCAGACGCTGAACCAGCTGCTCGTCGAGATGGACGGCTTCGACGTCAAGACGAACGTCATCCTCATCGCCGCGACCAACCGCCCCGACATCCTCGACCCGGCCCTGCTGCGCCCGGGCCGCTTCGACCGGCAGATCGCCGTCGAGGCGCCGGACATGCTCGGCCGGATGCACATCCTGCAGGTGCACGGCAAGGGCAAGCCGCTGGCGCCGGACGTCGACCTGATGACCGTGGCCCGGCGCACCCCCGGCTTCTCCGGCGCTGACCTGGCGAACGTCCTCAACGAGGCCGCGCTGCTCGCCGCCCGGCGCAACGAGACCGTGGTCGGCGACGCCGACCTGGACGAGGCGATCGACCGGGTGATGGCCGGGCCGCAGAAGCGGACCCGGGTGATGAGCGCCAAGGAGCGCAAGATCACCGCCTACCACGAGGGTGGTCACGCGCTGGTCGCCGCGGCGATGAACCACACGGACCCGGTCAGCAAGATCACGATCCTGCCGCGCGGCCGGGCGCTGGGCTACACCATGGTGCTGCCCGCCGACGACAAGTACTCCACCACCCGCAACGAGCTGCTGGACCAGCTCGCCTACGCCCTCGGCGGCCGGGTCGCCGAGGAGCTGGTCTTCCACGACCCGACCACCGGTGCGGCCAACGACATCGAGAAGGCCACCGGCCTGGCCCGCAAGATGGTGACCCAGTTCGGGATGTCCGAGCGGGTCGGCGCGGTCCAGCTGGGCTCCGGCAGCTCCGAGGTCTTCCTCGGCCGGGACATGGGTCACGGCCGCGACTACTCCGAGAACATCGCCGGGATCGTCGACCAGGAGGTCCGCCGCCTGATCGAGGCCGCCCACGACGAGGCCTGGCACGCGATCAACGACAACCGCGACATCCTCGACGCGATGGTGCTGGAGCTCCTGGAGAAGGAGACGCTGAACGCGGACGCCATCGCCGAGATCTTCACGGACATCCGCCGCCGCCCGGTCCGGCCCGTCTGGCTCTCCTCTGACGGCCGCACCATCCACGAGTCGGGCCCGGTCCTGACCGAGGCGGAGAAGCGGGCCATGTCCAACGGTCACCACCCGCTCACCGAGGTCGACGGCGAGCACCCGCCGGCCGAGGTCGTCCAGGTGCCGGAGGGCGGCCGTGTCGAGCCCGGGCGGGACTGAGCCGGACGGGGTGGACCGACCGCGGATCGAGGCCGCGGTGCGGGAGATCCTGCTCGCGGTCGGGGAGGACCCCGACCGGGACGGGCTGCTGGAAACCCCGTCCCGGGTGGCGCGCTCCTACGCGGAGATCTTCGCCGGGCTGCGGCAGGACCCCAGCGAGGTGCTGGGCACCACCTTCGACGCCGACCACGACGAGATGATCATGGTCAAGGACATCGCGCTCTACAGCGTGTGCGAGCACCACCTGGTGCCCTTCCACGGCACCGCCCACCTGGCCTACATCCCGGGACGGGACGGGCGGGTCGTCGGTCTGTCCAAGCTGGCCCGGCTGGTCGACGTCTACGCCCGGCGCCCGCAGGTCCAGGAACGGCTCACCATGCAGATCGCCGACGCGCTGGAGGGCCACCTGGCCCCGCGAGGGGTCCTGGTCGTGGTCGAGGCGGAGCACCTGTGCATGTCGATGCGCGGCATCCGCCGACCCGGCGCCCGCACGATCACCTCCGCGGTCCGCGGCCAGCTGCGGAACCCGGCCACCCGTGCCGAGGCGATGAGCCTGGTCACCGGTCGGTGAGACGCGACATGGGGCATACCTCGATCATGGGCGTCCTCAACGTCACCCCCGACTCGTTCAGCGACGGGGGTCGCTGGACCGACCCGGAGGCTGCGGTGGCGCACGCCCGGACCCTCCTCGCCCAGGGCGCCGACCTGGTCGACGTGGGCGGCGAGTCCACCCGCCCGGGGAGCACCCGGCCGAGCGAGCAGGAGGAGCTGGAGCGGGTGCTGCCCGTCGTCTCCGCGCTGGCCGCCGAGGGGTGCGCCGTCTCGATCGACACCATGCGCGCCCCCGTCGCCGAGGCGGCGCTGCAGGCGGGTGCGGTCCTGGTCAACGACGTCTCCGGCGGTCTGGGTGACCCGGCGATGGGGGAGCTGGTCGCGGCGACCGGTGCCCGCTACGTGGTGATGCACTGGCGCGGGCTGCTCAGCGACCCCGCCGCCCGGCACCACTACGACGACGTCGTCCAGGAGGTATGCCGGGAGCTGGGTGACCGGGTGGAGGCGCTGCTCGGTCAGGGCGTCAGGCAGGAGCAGCTGGTGCTGGACCCCGGTTTCGGCTTCTCCAAGGACGCCGCGCACAACTGGCAGCTGCTCGCCGGGCTGGACCGGGTCGTGGCCCTGGGCCTACCGGTGCTCGTCGGCACCTCGCGCAAACGGTTCCTCGGCCGGCTGGCCCCCCAGGCCCACCAGGCCCCCGAGGGAGAGCCGAGCCCGCCCGCCGACCGGGACGCGGCGACCGCCGCGACCAGCCTCCTCGCGGCGCAGGCCGGCGCCTGGGCGGTGCGGGTGCACGAGGTCCCCCCGACCAGGGACGCCCTTGCCGTGTGGCGGATGACCCAGGAGGCCGACGATGCGCGGTGACCTGATCCGGCTCACGGGGGTCCGGGCCCGGGGCCACCACGGCGTGCTGGGGCACGAGCGTCGGGACGGCCAGGAGTTCGTCGTCGACGTGGTGCTGGGGCTCGACCTGGCACCCGCCGCGGCCACCGACGACCTCGCCGCCACCGTGAGCTACGCCGAGGTCGCCGCCGACGTGGTGGCCGTCGTCGAGGGGCCGCCGCGCGACCTCATCGAGACGGTGGCCGGCGAGATCGCGGACCAGGCGCTGGCCCGGCCCCGGGTGGAGTGGGTCGAGGTCACCGTGCACAAGCCGCAGGCACCGGTGGGGGTGCCCTTCGCCGACGTGGCGGTGGTGCTGCACCGGCGCCGGGACGTGCCGGTGGTGATCGCCCTCGGTGCCAACCTGGACGGTCCGGACGGCGCCCCGCCCGCGGGGACCCTGCGCAGCGCCGTGGGCCGGCTGCGCCGGGTGCGCGGGGTGCACGCGGTGCGTCCCTCCCGCTGCTTCGTCACCGCCCCGGTCGGCGGGGACGC
This sequence comes from Serinicoccus shuyuelongi, assembly GCF_045032955.1. Lineage (NCBI taxonomy): Bacteria > Bacillati > Actinomycetota > Actinomycetes > Micrococcales > Ornithinimicrobiaceae > Serinicoccus > Serinicoccus shuyuelongi. Next base: position 645,695 of record NZ_JBJFZU010000002.1, read on the forward strand.
GGTGGCCGGGCAGCCGGACTACGTCAACGCCGTGGTGCTGGCCCGCACCAGCCTGGCACCGGCCGCGCTGCTGGCGGCGCTGCACCGGATGGAGGCGGATCTCGGCCGCACCCGGCAGGTGCGGTGGGGGGCCAGGACCCTGGACCTGGACCTGGTCCAGTACGGGCGGCCCGGTGAGGCGGACGAGGTCGTCAGCGGCGACCCGGACCTGACCCTGCCGCACCCGCGGGCCCACGAACGGGCGTTCGTGCTGGTGCCCTGGGCCGACGTAGACCCCGAGGCCTCGCTACGGCGCGGTACCGCGGTCGTCCCGGTCCGCGAGCTGCTGGGCACCGAGCTGCTCCACGGTCAGGACGTGCACCCGCTGGAGGGGGAGCCGTGAGCGCCGTCGAGGGGGTGCGGGCGGGCACCGGCGTGCTGGTGGCGGCGCTGTCCGGGATGGTGAGCGCGGTGCTGCTGCAGACCACCCGTAGCCTCGGCGGGGCATACCCGGTGATCTCGTGGATCGGGCTGGTGCCGCTGCTGGCGGTCGCGGCGCTGGTGCTGGCGATGTGCTGGCAGATCCGGCGCTACCTGGTGGGCGCCACCCGGGAGCCGCCCTCGCCGCAGCGGGGTCGCGGCACCTTGGTCGGGGCGCAGGCCGCCGCGCTGGGGGGCGCCGCGCTGGTCGGCTGGTATGCCGCGAACGGCCTGGTCCACCTGCCCAACGTCGACGTGCCCGGGGAGCGGGGGCAGCTGGTCCGGGGCCTGGTGCACGCCGTGCTGGCGCTGGGGCTGTCCGTCTCCGGCTTCGTCGGACAGTCCTGGTGCCGGATCCCCGGCGACCACGACGGCGACGACGACGACCCCCGTCCGGACGGGGACCTCGCCTACGGCTGAGGCCCGGGATCCAGCGCCTGGGTGAGCCAGGTGTCCAGCCGTGGCGTGGCGACGCCGAGCCGGTCCGGGTCCGCCTCGGCCAGCAGCCGCCGCCAGGAGAGCGCCCGGTGCAGCGCCCCGAGACGGTCCGCCGCCCGGAGCAGCGCGGGCCGGTCACCGGGGGCCACCCCCGGCCAGTGCTCCAGGTAGGCGTCCGTCAGCCGGCGGACGACCGGGGAGTCCGGCAGCGGGTCCACCAGCCGCGCCCCGGCCGCACCCCGCAGCGGTGCGTGCAGCAGCGGCCAGGGGTGGGACCAGAAGGCGTCGCCGAGGTCGAAGAACGCCCGCGGGGCGCCCGGGGTGCGTGGCGCGCAGGCGTTGCCGGGATGGACGTCGTTGAGCTGCACCGTGGGGGCCACCCCGCTGTCGGTGAGCAGGCCCAGGTCCTGGTCCAGGTCGGCCCGTCGGGCGAGGTGGGCCCGGGCCCGGTCGGCGTCCAGGTGCTGGGGGTCGGCCGCGTCCCGTCCGGCCAGGTCGTCGACCAGGCCGAGGAGCGCGTCCCCCGCCTGCTCCGGGGTGAGCGAGGGCAGCATCGACAGCTCGGCCCGGTAGCCCTCGCAGCGACGCTGCAGCTCGGCAGCGTCGTGCAGCAGGGGTTCCCAGGCGTGCTGGCGGCCGCGTGGGTGGTCGGCGGTGGGACCGCCGTCGGGCAGCAGCCACCACCCGTGCTGCGGGTCGACGGCCCAGGGGGCCAGCACGTGGGCGGGGGCCAGCGCGGCCATCGCGCCCAGCAGCGCTCCCTCGAAGGCCTGACCCGGGTTGGCCACCTTGAACCAGGCCCGCTCCGACCCCAGCGGCACCACGAGGACCGCGGACCAGAACCGGACCTTGTGCGGCTGCAGTGCGCCGGTGCGCCGCAGCCCCCGGGCCCCCAGCGCCCCGTCCACCCATCCGGTGGCGCGGGCGTGGAACGCGGGGGAGCCCCACTCGGTCACCATGTCGCGCACCCGAGCACGCTACCGCCGCACCCGCCCGGCGTACGGTGGGTCGGTGAGCGACCGCGACCCGCACGTGCCCATCGAGCCGACCGCCGGGCCGCACCCGACCACCCTGTGGCCGGGGCTCGCCGACCCGGACCACTCCCGGTGGTACGTGGACCGTTTCCGGGCCATGGCGGACCAGGGCGAGGACATCCTGGGCGAGTCCCGCCTCGTCGACGCGCTGGCGCCGCGGGCGGCCCGGTTGCTGGACGCGGGCTGCGGGCCCGGTCGGCACGGAGGGCACCTGTCCCGGCTCGGGCACCAGGTGGTGGGTGTCGACATCGACCCCGAGCTGGTGGCCGCGGCACGCGAGGACCATCCCGGCGCGACCTGGTTGGTGGGCGACCTGACCGGGCTCGACCTCGCCGCGCAGGGCCATCCGGAGCCCTTCGACGGGGCCCTGCTGGCCGGCAACGTGATGGACTTCGTGGCCGCCGAGCACCGGGCGGCCGCGCTGCGCTCGGTCACCGCGCACCTGCACCCCGGGGGCTTCCTGGTGGTCGGCTGCCGGGTGACCCGCGGCTTCACCCCCGAGGAGCTGGACACCGCTGCCGGCGGCACCGACCTGGCGCTGGAGCAGCGCTTCGCGACCTGGGACCTGCGCCCCTGGCACGCCGGCGCCGACTTCTGCGTCAGCGTGCTCCGCAGGGCCGTGCCCGGCTCCTGAGACGGACCTACTTGTCGATGTCCCCGACGACGAAGAACATCGAGCCCAGGATGGCGACCATGTCCGCCACCACCGCGCCCGGCAGCATCTCGCGCAGCACCTGGACGTTGTTGAACGAGGCGGACCTCAGCTTGAGCCGGTGCGGCTCCTTGTCCCCCCGGCTGACCAGGTAGTAGCCGTTGAAGCCGAGCGGGTTCTCGGCGGCGAAGTAGTGCTCCCCGGCGGGCACCTTGAGGTTCTTCGGCAGCCGGACGTCGATCGGGCCCTCGCCCAGGTCCCGCAGCCGCGCCGTGCAGGCGGTCGCCAGGTCCAGGCTGACGTCGATCTGCTCGGCCAGCACCTGCAGCCGGGCCAGGCAGTCACCGGCCTCCCGGGTCACCACCCGACCGGGACCGCCCTCCGCGAAGAGCTCCGCGTAGGCCAGGTAGGGCTCGTCACGGCGCAGGTCCACGTCGAGCCCGGAGGCGCGGGCGATCGGCCCGGAGACGCCGTAGTCCAGCACCGACTCCAGCGGCAGCACCCCGACCCCGCGGGTGCGGGCCTGGAGGATCTCGTTGCCCAGGATGAGCCGGGTCAGCTCCGGCAGCCGGGTCCGCACCGCCCGCACCGCGGCGTCCACCCGGTCCAGCCAGCCGGGCGGCAGGTCGTGCAGCAGGCCGCCGACCCGGGTGGCCATGAAGTGCATCCGGCCGCCGGAGAACTCCTCCAGCACGGCCTGCAGCTCCTCCCGCTCGCGGAAGGAGTAGAACATCGGGGTGATGGCGCCCAGCTCGTGCGGGTAGGAGCCCAGGAACATCAGGTGGTTGAGGACCCGGCCCAGCTCGCTGAGCAGGGTGCGGGCCCAGGTGGCCCGCTCGGGCACCTCCATCTCGAGCAGGTGCTCGACGGTGAGGGCGACACCGACCTCGTTGTTGAAGGCGGACAGCCAGTCGTGCCGGTTGGCGAGCACCATGATCTGGCGGTAGTCGCGCACCTCGAAGAGCTTCTCGGCGCCCCGGTGCATGTAGCCGATCACCGGCTCGGCGGCGGTGATCCGCTCCCCGTCCGCGGTGACCCGCAGCCGCAGCACCCCGTGCGTCGCCGGGTGCTGCGGGCCGATGTTGAGCACCATCTCGGTGGTGTCGAGCCCACCCACACCGGCGGCGCCGAGGGTCACGTCCAGGTCGCGGGGGCTCACCCGGCCACCCTATGCGTCCGGGCCGGGCACGTCACCGGACGTCACCGACCGGCACCTGCAGCCACCAGAAGTCGCCGAGGGCGCCGGAGGTCAGCGTGCGCAGCGCTCCCCGGCGGGCCAGCGCGCGCAGGTATGCCCCGGGGTCGCTGCGGGACAGGTCGTGCGGGACCGGTGGCGCCGGGTCGCCGAGCAGGTCGCGCAGCACCGTGCCCTGGCGCTGCGCCCGTGCCCCGCGGGGCAGCGTGGCCAGCAGGGCGTCCACGGCGACGTGCGCGGTGAGGTCGCTCGCGCCGTCGGGCACGGGGTCCACCTGGCGACCGTCCCGGAAGCCGGTGAGGGTGCCCCCGGGCGGCCGTTCCGCGCCCTGGTGCCCGTAGTCGACGACGACGACCAGGCCCGAGCGGACACGGGTGAGCAGGTCCGCCAGGGCCTGCTCACGGGCCAGCCCGATCTCGGCGCGCCACACCTGCGGAGCCAGCCACCGCTGGGCCCACTCCTGCTCGGCCCCGGTCAAGGGCGGCCCCGGGCGTTCGGTCACGGTGCCGGAGCGGGCGATGACCTCGACCTCCCGCCACACTCCGTGCCGGTCGCGCTGCGCGACCTGGCACGGGACCACGTCGAGCCACTCGTGCGCCAGCACCAGGGTGTCCTGCAGGTCCGCCAGCGACGGCGGCAGCGCAGGTCCGCCGGGGGAGACCAGCCAGCCGTCGACGCCCGGGGGTAGATCGGGCGGGCGGGGCACCACGTCGACCCCGGTGAGGGCCAACCGGGGGTCCCGGGTGGCCAGCTCGGTGAGAAGCTCTCCCCGGCCGGCACCGACGTCGACCACGGCTGCGCACCGGTGCCGGGTGGCCAGTGCGGCGACCGCCTCGGCGAGCAACGCCCCCGCCCCCGGGATGCCCTGGGCCGAGGTCGCGAAGTGCTGCGCCGGTGCCGCCCGTCGGTAGAAGCCGTCGGGCGCGTACAACGCCTCCTGCCAGGCTCTGGCCCAGCTCAGGGCGCCGTCCCCGGAGGCTGCTGCGGGCGCGGACGACGTCATCGGACTAGGGTGCCGCATCGTGGACCTTCTCGACATCGCCCGGATCGTCGCGGGTCTGATCCTGCTCGTCGCCGGGGGCGAGGTGCTCGTCCGGGGTGCCTCGTCGCTCGCTTCCCGGATGGGCATCAGCCCCCTCGTCGTCGGCCTCACCGTGGTCTCGGTGGCGACCTCGGCGCCCGAGCTGGCGGTGACCGTGGGGGCGGTGCTGGACGGGCAGCCCGACCTCGCCGTCGGCAACGTCGTCGGCTCCAACATCGCCAACGTGCTGCTGATCCTCGGGATCGCGGCCCTGGTGCTGCCGCTGGCGGTGCGCGAGCAGCTGGTCAAGATCGACGTGCCGGTGATGGTGGGCCTCTCGGTCGTGCTCCTGCTGGTCGCCCTGGACGGCCGGATCTCCACCCTCGAGGGGGGCCTGCTGCTGCTCGCGATGGCGGTGCACACGGTGGTCACCGTGGGGGCAGGGCGCCGGGCGCAGCGGGCGTCCGTGCGCAAGCGCCGGGGCGCCGCGGCGGAGGACGGCGGCAGCCGGCCGCTCCGGGTCCCGGTCGCCCTCCTCTTCGTCCTGCTCGGGGTGGCGTTGCTGGTCGGTGGGGCGAATCTGCTCGTCGCCGGGGCGGTGAGCATCGCCGAGGGGCTGGGGGTGAGCAGCCTGGTGATCGGGCTGACGGTGGTCGCCGTCGGGACCTCGCTGCCCGAGCTCGCCGCCTCGGTCATCGCCGCGGTCCGCGGCGAGCGGGACCTGGCGGTGGGCAACGTGGTCGGCAGCTGCATCGCCAACATCGGGCTGGTGCTGGGGCTGCCGGCCCTGCTGGCGCCCGGTGGCCTGCCGGTCCCCGCGGCCGCGATCTCGCTGGACATCCCGATCCTGGTCGCGACCAGCATCGCGCTGGCCCCGGTGGTCCTCTCCGGCTTCACGGTGACCCGCTGGGAGGGTGGGCTGTTCGTGGCCCTCTACCTGGGCTACACGGCCTTCGTCGTGCTGAACGCGACCCGGCACGCGGCGCTGGAGGGCTTCGAGACGGTGATGCTGTTCTTCGTGCTCCCGCTGGTCGGTCTGACCCTGCTGGTGACCGCGGGGCTGGAGATGAGGACGCTGGCCGGGCGACGGCGTGCCCGGGTCGCGCACCCGGCCGGCGACGCCCGACCGTGATGTCGCTTTTCTGCTAGACGAGACCCGGGTGCCCGGCGCAGGATGGTGGCGTGACCTTCCCCCACCTCGACCACGACAGCCGGGTCGCCGCCGTGCGCAGCAAGGACCCGCGCTTCGACGGGTGGTTCGTCACCGGGGTGCTCAGCACCGGGATCTACTGCCGCCCGAGCTGCCCGGCGATCACCCCCGCGGTGCGCAACATGGCCTTCTACCCGAGTGCGGCGGCGGCCCAGGGGGCCGGGTTCCGCGCCTGCAAACGCTGCCTGCCGGACGCCACCCCCGGCTCGCCCCGGTGGCACCTGCGCGGGGACGTCGCCGCGCGCGCCGCCCGGTTGGTCGCCGACGGGGTGGTGGACAGGGAGGGGGTGGGCGGCCTCGCCTCCCGGCTCGGTTACTCCACCCGTCAGGTGGAGCGGCTGCTGCGTGAGGAGCTCGGGGCGGGCCCGCTCGCCCTGGCCAGGGCCCAGCGTGCCCAGACGGCACGCCTGCTGGTGGAGGGGACCGACCTGTCGATGGCCCAGGTGGCGCACGCGGCAGGCTTCACCAGCATCCGGGCCTTCAACGCCACCGTCCGTGAGGTCTACGCGGCCACCCCCACGGAGCTGCGGACGGCGGCATACCGGCGGCGCCGCGCCACCCCGGCGCCCACCGACACCGCCCGGGTCCCCGGGGCGCTCGGCGGCACAGGTGCTCCGACCGCGCTGACGCTGCGGCTGCCGTTCCGGGCCCCGCTGCACGTACCCAGCCTCTTCGGGCACCTGGTCGCCACCGGGGTCGCCGGGGTGGATGCCTGGGACGGGGCGACCCTGTCGCAGAGCGTGTCGCTGCCCCGGGGGCCGGCCGTCCTGGAGCTGACCCCGCCGGCACCCGACGAGAGGCACATCGGCCTCCGGCTGCGGCTCACCGACGTGGCCGACCTCGGCGCGGCGATCCAGCGCTGCCGGCACCTGCTGGACCTGGACGCGGACCCGGTCGCGGTCGACGAGCACCTCGGCGCGGACCCCGCGCTCGCCCCGCTGGTGGCGGCCACCCCCGGGGTGCGGCTGCCCGGCGCGCTCGACGCCGGTGAGCTCGCGATCCGGGTGGTGCTCTCCCAGCAGGTGTCCACCGCCGCCGCCGGGACGCACGCCGCCAGGCTCGTGGCGCGCCTGGGCCGGCCCCTCCCGGAGTCCTTCGGGGACCTCGGTGTGACGCACCTCTTCCCGACCGCGGACGCCCTGGCCGGGACCGCGGAGGCGGACCTGGGGGGTATGCCCGGCAGCCGGCGCCGGACCGTGCTGCGGGTGGCGACGGCCCTTGCCGACGACTCGTTGCAGCTCGGTCCCGGGGTGGACCGACAGATCGCCCGGGAGCAGCTGCTGGCGCTGCCCGGGGTGGGCCCGTGGACGGCGGAGATGATCCTGATGCGCGGCCTGGGCGCCCCGGACGCCTTCCCCGCCACCGACCTCGGCGTCCGGGTGACCGCCGCCGGGCTGGGCCTGCCCACCGGGCGTGGCCTGGTCGCGCACGCCGCCCGCTGGTCGCCGTGGCGGGCCTACGCGAGCGCGCTGCTCTGGGCCGGCTCGCAGCACGCCGCCGCCACCCTCCCCGGCGGGACCCGGCATACCCCTGACCAGACGAAGGAGAGCGCATGACCGTCCACCTGCTCACCGACTCACCGGTCGGCCCGCTGCGGCTGACCAGCGACGGCACCCACCTGACCGGGTTGTACTTCGCGGAGCACCGGCACGCCCCGCAGGACCTCGGGGAGCAGGTGGACGCCCGGGTGGCGCCGCCCGTGCTGCTCGACGCCCAGGAACAGCTGGGCGACTACTTCGCCGGCACCCGGACCGACTTCGACCTGCCGCTGCAGGCCACCGGGAGCGTCTTCCAGCGGCGGGTCTGGGAACAGCTGGCGAGCATCCCCTACGGCCGCACCTGGTCCTACGGCGAGCTGGCCCGCGCGATCGGCCAGCCCGGTGCGGCCCGGGCCGTGGGCCTCGCGAACGGACGCAACCCCATCTCCGTGGTGGTGCCCTGCCACCGGGTGATCGCCACCGGTGGGGCGATCACCGGGTACGGGGGAGGGGTGCAGCGCAAACAGACCCTGCTCGACCTGGAGCGACGGGTGGCCGGCGCTGCCCTGTTCTGAGGCGGCACTACGCTGGGACCGTGACTGAGCCCGCCCCGGACACCGCCCCTGACACCGACCTGCCCGAGCAGATCGCGGTACGCCGCGGCAAGCGGCAGGCGATGCTCGACGCCGGTGTCGACCCCTACCCGGTGCAGGTCCCGGTGACCCACGGGCTCGCGCAGGTGCGTCAGCAGTGGGCCCACCTGGAGACCGGGGAGGAGACCCAGGACGTGGTCGGGGTCTCCGGGCGGGTCGTCTTCGTCCGCAACACCGGCAAGCTCTGCTTCGCGAGCCTGCAGGCCGGGGACGGCACCCGGCTGCAGGCGATGATCTCGCTGGCCGAGGTCGGTGAGGAGGCACTCGCCCGGTGGAAGGCCTGGGTCGACCTGGGCGACCACGTCTTCGTCGAGGGGCGGGTGATCAGCTCGCGTCGGGGCGAGCTCTCGGTGATGGCCACCGGGTGGCGAATGGCGTCCAAGGCGCTGCGGCCGCTCCCGGTCCTGCACAAGGACCTGTCCGAGGAGCAACGGGTGCGGCAGCGGTACGTGGACCTCATCGTCCGCGACGAGGCCCGGCAGATGGTGCTCGACCGGGCGGCGATGACCCGTGCCGTCCGCCGGGTGCTCGAGGACGACGAGTACGTCGAGGTGGAGACCCCGGTGCTGCAGAGCATCCACGGCGGGGCCACCGCCCGCCCGTTCCGCACCCACCTCAACGCCTTCGACCTGCCGATGACGCTGCGGATCGCGCTCGAGCTCTACCTCAAGCGTGCCGTCGTCGGTGGGGTCGACCGGGTCTACGAGATCGGTCGGATCTTCCGCAACGAGGGGATCGACTCCACGCACTCCCCGGAGTTCACCATGCTGGAGTGCTACCAGGCGCACGGTGACCAGTTCACGATGGCCGACCTCATGCGGCGGATGATCCTGGCCGCCGCCGACGAGATCGGCTCCCGCTCGATCGAGACGCCGGCCGGGACCGTCGACCTGGACGCGGAGTGGGCGTGGCTGCCCTTCTACGACGGGCTCTCCGACGCGGTGGGCCGGAGCGTCACCGTCACCTCCTCGACGCAGGAGCTGCGGGCCCTGGCAGACGAGCACGGCGTCGCCGTCGATCCCGGCTGGGGCGCCGACAAGATCGCCCTGGAGATCTTCGGGGACGTCGTGGAGCCGACCCTCGTGCAGCCCACCTTCGTCTGCGACTACCCCGCGATCGCCCAGCCGCTCGCTCGCCCGCACCGCACGACCGAGGGCCTGGTCGAGGCCTGGGACCTGATCATCGGTGGGGTGGAACGCGGCACCGCGTTCTCCGAGCTGGTCGACCCCGAGATCCAGCGCGCACGGCTCACCGAGCAGTCGCTGCTCGCGGCCGGTGGTGACCCCGACGCGATGCAGCTGGACGAGGACTTCCTGCGGGCGCTGGAGTATGCCGCGCCGCCCATGGGGGGTCTGGGTTTGGGCCTGGACCGGGTGCTCATGCTGCTCACCGGCACGGGCATCCGCGAGACGATCCTCTTTCCGTTCCTCAAGCCGGAGTCGTGATGTCCTCCTTCCTGCACGAGGGCTGGATGATCCTGGCGGCACTGCTGCCCTCGATCGGATTGCTCTACCTGTTCTACGTGGTCATCAAGCACATGGTGGAAGGTGACCGGCGCGAGCGGGCCGCCCTGCGCGAGGCGGACCGCGCGGAGGCCGCCGCCGAGGCCGCCGCTGCCCGCCGTTCCGAGGCCGACGGACCGTCGGCGGTGCCGCCGGAGGCCCCACGCTGAGCAGGCGTTCTTCGAGAGATTCTCGGGACTTCCGCTATACCATCCTGTGATCTGACCTCACGGCACCACCTTTGCCGCGCGGTGAAGTTTCCCTGCGCTTCAGTTGGGGGTACTGTTTAGTCGTGTGCACGCAACCTGTAGCGAGCACCAATCTTCAAGACTCAGGAGAAAAAATGGCACAGCGCGTGCAGGTCATCCTGGTGGATGACGTTCATGGCGGGGAGGCGAACGAATCCGTGGAGTTCGCTCTCGACGGCGTGCACTACGAGATCGACCTCAATGACGAGAACGCTGCGAAGCTACGTGAGGACTTCGCACCGTGGATCGGTCAGGCCCGGCGCTCCGGCGGTCGTCGCCAGACCCGTCGCCGTGGGGCCAACGGCTCCAACGACCGCAGCGACGAGCTCGCCAAGGTCCGTGAGTGGGGCCGTGAGAACGGCTTCAAGGTGAGCTCGCGAGGCCGTGTCTCGCAGGAGCTCAAGGACGCCTATGCGGCGGCCAACTGACCAGAGTGACGACGAGCGCGGGGCCGGCATCCACCAGGGTGCCGGCCCCGCGCTCTGTCCCGGAGCGCCTCAGAGCTCGTCGAGCGTGACCTGGACGAGCTCCTCCTCGCCGGCGGCGGCAGCCTCCACCCGGGTCCATGGCCGCGGCAGCGCGACCTGTGGGCGGTCCCGACCGCGCAGCGACCACGGGCAGATCGTGGTCTTTGCCGCGTTGTTCTGGCTCCAGTCCAGGAAGATCCTCCCCGGCCGCTCGGACTTGGCCATCTTGGCCGTGACCAGGTCCGGATGCTGCGTGGACAGGGCCTGCGCCATGCTCCGGACGACCCCGCTCACCTCGTCGGCGGAGCGGGTCCCCTCCAGCCCCGCGTAGAGCTGCATGCCGGCGGATCCGCTGGTCACCGCCCGCGCCGTCAGCCCCACACCCTCCAGCCGGGCCCGGACCAGCAGCGCCACCCGGGCGCACTCCGCCAGCCCGGTGCCCGGGCCGGGGTCGAGGTCGATGACCAGGCGATCGGGCGGCTGCGGCTCACCGTCGCGCACCCGCCACTGCGGCACGTGCAGCTCCAGGCTGCCGAGGTTGACCAGGTACACCAGGTCCGCCAGGTCGGTGACCAGCGGGAAGGTCAGGTGCGTATGCCCCCGGGAGGACCCCGGGGTGGGGACCGTCACCCGCGGCAGCCAGTCCGGCGCCCCGGAGGGCAGGTTCTTCTCGAAGAAATGGGGTCTGCCGACCCCCTCCGGCCACCGGATCCGGGTCACCGGACGGTCCGCCAGCTCGGGCAGGATGTCCTCCGCCCGGGTGACGTAGTGGGTGAGCACCTCGCCCTTGGTGGTGCCGGTCGCCGGGTAGAGCACCTTGTCCAGGTTGCTCACCCTCAGCACCCGGCCCGCCACCGTCACGTTCTGGCTGCTCATGGCTCCTCCGGCAGGTCCTCGGCGAGCAGGTCGGTGCGTACACCCTGGTAGGAGGGCTGACGCAGCCGGTGCTGTGCCGTGCTGAGGCCCAACGACTCGACGTCGACCACCACCTGGGGGCTGACCCAGGTCGAGCCCCTGGCCTCGGCGGCCGGGATCTCGTCCTGGAACGGGTAGTCCGCCGGGGCGACCTGCGCGAGCAGCGCCTGCAGCGAGGCGCCCGCCCGGCCGGCCAGGCCGCTGCCCACCCGACCCAGGTAGCGCAGCCGCAGCGTGCCGTCGGCGGCGCGCAGCGGTATACCGTCCGGGCCGTGCACCGGCAGACCCACGTGCACCGCCCCTAACCGGGTGACGCGTCCGGTCTCGGGGCGCCACCCCCCGACCACCACGGAGCACCGCAGCCGGTGCGGGAACTTCAGCCAGTCGCGGCTGCGCTGCCCAGGCCGGTAGGGGGAGCTGCGCCGCTTGCTCAGCACCCCCTCCAGCTGCTGGTCGCGGGTGACGGCGAGCAGCTGGGCGCCGTCCTCGTAGACCGGTGAGAGCTGGGTGTGCGGGATATCGCCCAGGACACGCTCCAGGGCCTCCCTCCGGGCGCTCCACGGCAGCGGGGTCAGGTCCAGGCCGTCGAGCCGGAGCAGGTCGAAGGCGAGGTAGGTCGCCGGCCGGGTGGCGGCCAGCCGCTGGGCGGCGGCGTCGGTGGTGGTGTGCACCCGGTCCACCACGTGCGCGAACGAGGGACGGCCGCCGACCATGGTCACCGCCTCGCCGTCGAGCAGCAGGTCCTCCGCGACCGTGGCCAGGGCGGTCAGCTCGGGGAAGGCGACCGCGATGTCCCGCTCACCGCGGGTGAGCAGCCGCAACCGCCCCTCGCGGACGTCGGCGAGCAGCCGGATGCCGTCCCATTTGATCTCGTGCGCCCAGGCAGGTCCGGACGGGGGACCGGGCACGACGTCCCCTGGGGTGGCGAGCATGGGGCGCATGGGTCCATCCTGGTGCGTGTGAGAGCGATCTGGAAGGGTGCCGTGTCGTTCGGGCTGGTGAACGTGCCCGTGCGGCTCTACTCCGCGACCGAGAACCACGACATCAGCTTCCACCAGGTGCGCAGCTCCGACGGCAGCCGCATCCGGTACAAGAGGGTCGCGCAGGCCGACGGGGAGGAGGTGGCCTACAAGGACATCGCCAAGGCCTACGAGACGGAGGACGGCAAGACCGTCGTGCTCACCGACGAGGACCTGGCGAGCCTGCCGCACCGCAGCAACAAAGAGATCACGGTCGAGTCCTTCGTGCCGCGGGAGCAGATCGACCCGATCCTCTACGACAAGGCCTACTTCCTCGAGCCGGACGCCATGGGTGCCAAGGCCTACGGGCTGCTGCGCGAGGCGTTGCGGGAGTCGGACCGGGTGGCCGTGGTGACGGTCTCGGTGCGCAGCCGGATGACGATGGCGGTGCTCCGGGTCGCGGGGGACGACAGTGCGGGTGCCATCATCCTGCAGACCCTGCTGTGGCCGGACGAGATCCGGGACGCCGGCCAGCTCGACCACCTGGACGAGGTGAGCGAGCCCAAGGAGGCCGAGGTGAAGATGGCCAGGATGCTCGTCGACTCCATGTCCGGCGACTTCCAGCCCGAGGGGCACGTCGACGACTTCAAGGAGGCCGTCGACGCCCTGGTCGAGAAGAAGATCAAGGGCGGCGACGTCACCGAGAGCCCGGACCAGCCGGAGGAGGCGGACTCGGGCGAGGTGGTCGATCTGCTCGCCGCGCTGCAGCGCTCGGTGGACCGGGCCGGTGCCGGCCGGAGCCGGAAGGCGTCCGAGGACGACGACGAGAAGGACGAGAAGGGCGCAGGCGCGAAGTCCTCGGGCGCCAAGAAGAAGGCACCGGCCCGGAAACCGGCCGCCAAGAAGGCGGGCTGAGCGCCGACCTCAGGGGGCCTCGGTGGCCTCGGCCGCGTCGCTGCGGGCCATCGTCGGGCTGCACCCGTACCGCTGGTCCAGGCCGCCGGCCAGCTGGGCCAGGGTGGAGCGCAGGGGCTCGCTCAGGTCCTCCTCGGAGTCGACGAGCGACTCGGCGAGCATCACGTAGGGCTGGTGGTCGTCGGGTCCGCCCTCCGTCACCCGGCACAGCGTGAGTCCGACCACCAGCGCCGGGGAGGTGTACGACTCCCCGAGGTACTCGGGGCCCGGCTCGACGCCCTCCGTCTGCTCCACCCGCTCGCGGGCCTCGTCACGGGCCTCCTCGCCGACCCGCAGCGTGACCCGCGCCAGCGGGGTCTGCCCGTCCCGCGCCTCGCAGACCCAGGCCTCGTCGTCGTCCTGGACCTGCACCTCGGTCGGGTCGGTGAGCTCGCCACCGGCGAGGGTCTCCAGCGAGGCCGGGCTGATGTCGTCGCAGAGCCACCCGTCCATGCCCGACCCGTCGGTCGCCGCGGCCTGCTCGGACGTCTGCTCCTCGGTCCGGTCGTCCGCCGGCTCCGACCCGGACGTGCAGCCGGCGGTGGCGAGGAGGGCGACGAGGGCGAACGAGGAGAGGGTGCGGGTGCGCATGGCGGCATGGTAGATCGGGGGGCTGAGGGCATACCGGAGGCGCCGGACGGGCACCACGGACGTGGCTCCCGCACCTCTGGTGCCGGTATGCCCGTGGCGCCCGTCGGTCCTCACCTCCTGGGTGTGGCCTCCGGGGAGGCGCCCTGTGGACGAGCCCCGCGAGGCCGTACCCCATCGGGCCACCCTGGGGTATGCCCGCACCGAACCCCACCACGCTCGTCGCCCAGCGCGGCGGTGCGGCGACGACGCGACAGCTGCGGCGCGCGGTGGTCAGCTGGCGGGCGCTGGCCGTAGCCGTCCGGGACGGCCGCCTGGTGCGGGGACGCCGCGGTCGCTACCGACTGGCCTCGTGCAGGACGCACGCCGCTGCCGCGCACCGGATGAGCGCGGTCCTGGCCCACCGCAGCGCCGCGGTCCACCACGGTTGGCCGGTCAAGCACGAGCCAGAACGGCCGGAGGTGAGGCGCACGGCAGGCGAGGCGGGTGGCCATGGCGGCGGACGGGCGGGCGGAAGACGTCCGGCGGTACACCGAGATGGTGGTCTTCGGCTGGACGGTGCTCCGCTTCACCTGGGAGGACGTGATGCTGCAGCCGGACTTCGTCCGCTGGGCACTGCGGTCCTGGGTCCGCGCCCAGGACGGTGAGCGGGTGCCCGCCCCACCGCCGGTGCTCGCCCGCCTGCGGTGAGGGGCGGGCGCATACCTGGAGGCATGGGCCGTATTGCGCCCGGGGCGAACAGGGAACATCGATGGCGCAGGACGGCGTTGAGCAGAGCAGACGCACGTAGAGTGGGAGCCAGGCACCCACAGTGGAGGAGAATCGCATGTTCGAACGGTTTACCGACCGGGCTCGACGAGTGGTGGTGCTCGCGCAGGAAGAGGCGCGCATGCTGAACCACAACTACATCGGCACCGAGCACCTGCTGCTGGGCCTGATCCATGAGGGTGAGGGCGTAGCAGCCAAGGCGCTGGAGTCGCTCGACATCTCGTTGGACGCAGTGCGCCAGCAGGTGCAGGAGATCATCGGCCAGGGCCAGCAGAGCCCGACGGGGCACATCCCGTTCACGCCCCGGGCCAAGAAGGTGCTGGAGCTCTCGCTGCGCGAGGGTCTGCAGCTGGGCCACAACTACATCGGCACCGAGCACCTGCTGCTCGGCCTGATCCGTGAGGGTGAGGGCGTGGCCGCCCAGGTGCTGGTCAAGCTCGGCGCCGACCTCAACCGGGTCCGCCAGCAGGTCATCACGCTGCTCTCCGGCTACCAGGGCAAGGAGACCGCGTCCGCCGGTGTCGGCGCCGGCAGCCAGCAGGAGGGCCAGCAGGCCGGCTCGCTGGTGCTCGACCAGTTCGGCCGCAACCTGACCCAGGCCGCCCGCGAGGGCAAGCTCGACCCGGTCATCGGTCGTCAGTCCGAGATCGAGCGGGTCATGCAGGTGCTCTCCCGGCGCACCAAGAACAACCCGGTGCTGATCGGTGAGCCCGGCGTCGGCAAGACCGCCGTCGTCGAGGGCCTGGCCCAGGACATCGTCCGGGGAGACGTGCCGGAGACGCTGAAGGAGAAGCAGCTCTACACGCTGGACCTCGGCGCGCTGGTCGCCGGTTCCCGCTACCGCGGTGACTTCGAGGAGCGCCTGAAGAAGGTGCTCAAGGAGATCCGCACCCGCGGCGACATCATCCTGTTCATCGACGAGATCCACACCCTCGTCGGTGCGGGTGCCGCGGAGGGCGCGATCGACGCCGCCAGCATCCTCAAGCCGATGCTGGCCCGTGGCGAGCTGCAGACCATCGGCGCGACCACCCTGGACGAGTACCGCAAGCACATCGAGAAGGACGCCGCGCTCGAGCGCCGCTTCCAGCCGATCCAGGTGGCAGAGCCGACCCTGAAGCACGCGATCGAGATCCTCAAGGGTCTGCGCGACCGCTACGAGGCGCACCACCGGGTGACCATCACCGACGCCGCCCTCGTCGCCGCGGCGAACATGGCCGACCGCTACATCAACGACCGCTTCCTGCCGGACAAGGCGATCGACCTGATCGACGAGGCCGGGGCCCGGTTGCGGATCCGTCGGATGACGGCGCCGCCGGACCTGCGCGACTTCGACGACAAGATCGCCCACGCACGGCGGGAGAAGGAGTCCGCGATCGACGCGCAGGACTTCGAGAAGGCGGCCCGGCTGCGCGACGAGGAGCACAAGCTCACCCAGGCGCGCGCCGAGCGGGAGAAGGAGTGGAAGAACGGTGACATGGACGTCGTCGCCGAGGTCGACGAGGAGCTGATCGCCGAGGTCCTCGCCGCGTCCACCGGCATCCCCGTCTTCAAGCTCACCGAGGAGGAGTCCTCGCGGCTGCTCAACATGGAGCAGGAGCTGCACAAGCGGATCATCGGCATGGACGACGCCATCAAGGGTCTGTCCCAGGCGATCCGCCGCACCCGCGCCGGTCTGAAGGACCCGCGTCGTCCCGGTGGCTCGTTCATCTTCGCCGGCCCCACGGGTGTCGGCAAGACCGAGCTGGCCAAGGCGCTCGCCGAGTTCCTCTTCGGTGACGAGGACAGCCTCATCACGCTCGACATGTCGGAGTACTCCGAGAAGCACACCGTCTCCCGGATGTTCGGCTCGCCCCCCGGCTACGTCGGCTACGAGGAGGGCGGCCAGCTCACCGAGAAGGTGCGGCGCAAGCCGTTCTCGGTCGTGCTCTTCGACGAGATCGAGAAGGCGCACCCGGACATCTTCAACAGCCTGCTGCAGATCCTGGAGGACGGTCGCCTGACCGACTCCCAGGGCCGGGTGGTCGACTTCAAGAACACCGTCATCATCATGACCACCAACCTGGGCACCCGGGACATCGCGAAGGGCGTCTCGCTCGGCTTCTCGGCCGGACCGGACACCCAGAGCTCCTACGACCGGATGAAGAACAAGGTCACGGACGAGCTCAAGCAGCACTTCCGTCCCGAGTTCCTCAACCGGGTGGACGACACCATCGTCTTCCCGCAGCTCAGCCAGGCCGAGATCGTCCAGATCGTGGACCTCATGGTCGCCCGTCTGGACGACCGGCTCAAGGACAAGGACATGGCCCTGGAGCTCACGTCCTCGGCCAAGGAGCTGCTGGCCAAGCGCGGCTACGACCCGGTGCTGGGCGCCAGGCCGCTGCGCCGCGCGATCCAGCGGGAGATCGAGGACCAGCTGTCCGAGAAGATCCTCTTCGGCGAGATCCGCGCCGGCCAGATCGTCCTGGTCGACGTCGAGGACACCGTCGGCGACGGCAAGACCCGGGACAAGGTCTTCACCTTCAGCGGGCAGGACAAGCCCGCCGAGGTGCCGGACACCGTGCCGGTCGAGGAGCAGGCGGGCTGAGCCCGGCGCATACCTCCTGAGGACCTCGGGCGGGGCACGACGCAGGACGCGTCGCACCCCGCCCGGGGTCCTCTCTCGTGTCCGGTGGGCGGGCCGGTCGCCGTTAGGCTGGCGGTATGACGTTGCGCGAGGCCACCCCGGACGAGCGGGCCCGATGGGACGACCTGGTCTGGGCCAACCCGGGCGGTCCGGAGCTGTACCAGCTGGACAGCTACGCGGACCTCAAGGCGCCGGTCTGGAAGGCACGCCGGCTGGTGCACGAGCACCCCGGGCAGGAGCCCGTCCACGCGCTCTACCTCTACCGGCGGGTGCCCCCGTTCGGCGAGCTCTGGTACTGCCCGATGGGGCCCCGGGTCGCCGACGCCGACCACGCCCGCGCCTGCGCCGAGGACCTGCGCACGCCGCCCGTCGGCCGACCCTTCGCCGTGGTGCTGGAGCCCTCGGTCCCGGCGCAGGGGCCCGAGGACCGCGAGCGGCTGATCGCCGCGGTGCCCGGGATGCGCCCGATGCCCGACCTGCAGCAGGGCCAGCACACGGTGCTGGTGGACCTGCGCCCCGAGGAGGAGGACATCCTCGCCGGGTTCCGGCAGCGCGCCCGCCGGCACATCCGCAAGACCGCCGACGCGGTGATCGAGCACCGCACCGACGACGAGGCCTTCGCGCTGATGTGGAGCCTGTTCGACGAGACGATGGGGCGGGCCGGGGTCGAGCACCGCAGCCAGGAGTACCACCAGGGGCTGTGGCGCCGCTACATCGACGCCGGTCAGGGGCACTTCGTGCTGGCCAGCCCGGCGGAAGGAGCCGAGCCGGAGGCCGGCGCGTTCGTCATCCACCGCGGTGAGCTCGGGTACTACAAGGACGGCGGCTCACGGCGCACGCGGGACTCCAACGGGCTGCAGTACCGGGTGCAGTGGGAGGCCATGCGCTGGTGCAAGGAGCACGGCGTCACCACCTACGACATGTACGGCGCGCCACCCAGCTGGTCGGCCGAGGACGAGTCGCACAAGCTGCACCCGCTGGTGCAGTTCAAGACCGCGTTCGCGCCCATCGTCGACCAGGTGGGGACCATGCAGCTGGTGCTCAAGCCGCGCGTCTTCGCGGTGTGGGACCGGGTGGGGATGCCTGTCTACCGGCGGCTCACGGCGAAGGCGAACCCGCTCTTCTACTGACCGGGCGAGCGTTGTGCACCGACCGGGCGCGCGTTGTGCGCCCACCGGTGTCACCAGAAGGTGTCGCCGGGCTCCCTGCGCTGAACCCGGGCCACGGCCCGCTCGCCCACCCGCTGCCAGAGGGCATACCGGCGCGGGTGGACCACGATGTCCCAGGCTCCGACCCAGTCGATGACCTCCTTGGTGAAGCCGCGCTTGAACTTGCCGATCCCGTGCCGCGGGTGGCTGGTGTCGTCCAGCTCGCTGGAGTGCGGCACCCCCACCAGGTCGTAGGTCCGGGCGCCGCGCTCGAGTGCCCAGCGCATGCCCTCGTACTGCACGAGCTGGCTCACCCCCGGGACCGGCCGGTCGCGCAGGCTGGCGCCCTCCTTGTATGCCGCCGCCTCACCGAGGCTGGCGACCACCGCCGAGGCCACCGCCTCGCCATCCACCCGGGCCATCAGCACCTGTGCCAGGCCGCTGCGCACCATCAGCTTCCACGAGGCGACGTGGTACTCCTTGCTGCGCACCGCGAGCCCTTGGTCGCGCACCACGTCCTGCCAGATCTCCCACATGTCGTCATAGGTCTCGTCGCTGTCCGGAGCCCGCTCGACCAGCACGCCCTCGCGGCCCGCGCGGCGCACCATGTTGCGGGTCTTGGACGGGTAGCTGGCCAGCAGCCCCTCCTCGTCCTCCGGGAGCGCGTGGATCACCGTGGAGGTGTGCGGCTGCACCGGCTCGACGTGGCGCAGCCCCAGGCTCTCCAGCGCGGCCACGTTCTCCGGGGTCTCGGGCAGCTCCGGCTCGATCCGGACGAAGAGCACCCCCCGGCTGCGGGCCTCCGCGGCGAGGTCGGCGACGACGCCGGCCAGCTGCGCGGTGTCGGCCACGCACGGGCCCTTCGGGAGGTACCAGATCGTCCCGAACGGGGTGGCGCGCTTCTCGTGGATCGTCATCGCGATCCCGTCGGACTCGGCATACCGGGGGGTCCAGCGCGCCAGCCGCTTCACCTCGCCGAGCTCGTGGCTCTGGAAGATGTTGCCCCCGCTCGGGGTGGCGGCGATGCGGGTGTTCCACTCGGCCGCGGTGGTGTCGGGGAACAGACGCAGAGCCATGGCGCCCACGATACGCGAGCGGACCCGACCTCCCCCGCGCGTCGGGACCGGGGGTGGCGGACCGGTCTCGTCGCGGCGCGCGTACCTAGACTGGTCGCCGTGACGGCATCCACAGAACAGCTCGACGTGCGGGTGCGGGACGAGCTGGCCCGCGTCTCCGGCACCGACCCGCAGGACTGGTACCTCGTCTCCAAGGCGCGGCATGCGATGACCCTCGTGCTGGGTGTGCTGGAGCCGGGGGAGGTGGTCACCCAGCCGCTGACCTGCCTCACCGCGGTGGCGCCGGTGATCAGCGCCGGGCACACCCCGGTGTACGCCGATCTGGACCCCGAGACCCTGGCGATGGATCCCGCGCTGCTGGGGGCGGTCACCACGCCGCGCACCCGTGCGGTCGTCGGGCAGCACACCTTCGGTGCGGCCGCCCCGCTGGCCGAGCTCCGGGAGGCCGCGCCGCAGGGCGCCATGCTGCTGGAGGACGCCGCGCACTGCCTCGGCGAGCTGGCCCGCGGGAGCGACGGCGCGCCCCTGGCCGACGTCTCCGTGCACAGCTTCGGGGTGGAGAAGATCCTGCCGACCCGGCTCGGTGCCGCCTGCTGGGTGAACCCCGCCGGGTCCGGTATGCCGTGGCACGCCCGGGTGGTGACCGCTCTGCTCGGGCTCGGCGAGCCCGGCGTGCGCGGCCGGGCCTCCCAGTTGCTCTCCCGACCCGCCCAGGGGGTGGCCCGTCGGCTCGGTGGTCCCGGTCAGGTGGGGATCGCGTTCGCCGCCCGGGCGGGGCTGGTGGACACCCCGATCATGCCCGCCGAGCTGCAAGGACGGGTGGCGGGGACCCCGGCGGCGCTGACCGGCCCTCCGCTCGCCCAGGTCGCCGAGTCGCTGGGGGGCCTCGAGGCGAACCGCGGCCACCGCCGGGCGGTGGCCACCCTCTACCGGGAGGGGCTCGCGGAGGTGGCGGGAGCGCATACCCCGTCGGCACTGGACGAGCCGGGACGGGTGCTGGTGCGCTACCCGGTGCTGCTGGACTCCGCAGCGACCGCGCAGGAGGCCTTCCGGGTGCTGGAGGCCCGGGGCGCGGTGCCCGGCCGCTGGTACCGCCCGCTGCTCTTCCCCGGGCCCGGCGACCCGGCCGCGTTCGGCTACCGGCCGGGGTCCTGCCCGGTGGCCGAGGACGTGAGCGCCCGGATCCTCAACCTGCCGACGGCCGGTTTCGTGACCGAGGCCGCGGCGCGCGGCACGGTCGCGGCCGTGCGCGACCTCGTCGGCTGAGCGCGCGGGTACGGTAGCGCGGTGCCAGTTCTCGACCTCACCGACCACGCCGCCCGGGACCGCTACGCGCAGTTCGTGCGCAGCCACCCCCGTCGTGCCCTGACCCAGGACCCCGACTGGGGGATCGTCAAGGACGACTGGGGTCAGGAGGCCGTCTACCTCGAGGAGGACGACGGGCAGGGCGGCCGGCGGATCACCGCCGCGATGAGCCTGCTCGTGCGGCGGCTGCCGGGCGGGTTCTCGGTGCTCTACGCGCCCCGGGGGCCGCTGGTCGACTGGGACGACCACGCCCAGGTGGAGGCCATCCTGGCGGAGGCCGCGCCGCTCGTGACCAAGCACCGGGCGATCATGACCAAGATCGACCCCGAGGTGCCGTTCACCTCCGAGCTGGACGGCTGGCTGCGTTCGCGGGACGGGTGGGTCGTCAAGAACGTCGGGGCCGGCAAGGACGACCTGGTGCAGCCGAGGTACTGCATGGTCGTCTACCTGCAGGACGAGGACGGCCAGGTCCTGGACGAGGCCTCGCTGATGAAGAAGTATGACGGCGGGACGCGCAACCGTGTCCGCAGCGGCAAGAAGAAGGGCGTGCGGACCCGGCACGGGGCGAGCGAGGCCGACCTCGGCACCTTCCACGAGGTCTACAGCTTCATGGCGCGGCGCAACGAGATCACCGCCCGCGGTCTGCCCTACTTCCGGCGGATGCGCCAGGCCTTCGGGGACCGGATGCGGATCGTGCACGCCGAGCACGAGGGCGACGTGCTGGCCTCGTCGGTGACGGTGGACTACTACGGCAAGCTCTACTACCTCTACGCCGGCTCCAACGACACCAAGCGCAACCTCGGCCCCAACCAGGTGATGAACCACGACCTGATGCTGTGGGGGCTGGAGAACGGTGCCGAGAGCTACGACATGGGCGGCGTCTTCGCGCTCGACGACTCCGACGGGCTGTACCTGTTCAAGCGGGCGTTCTGCAAGGGCGACGGCGGTGCCACCGAGTTCATCGGCGAGGTCGACATCGTCCACCACCCGGCGCTGTATGCCGTCCTCGGTCGCCTGGTCCCGCGCGTCCAGAAGGCCCGCCGGGGCGTCGCCGCCCGGATCTCGCAGGGACGTAAACGCCTCGCGGAGCGCCGCTCCCGGAGCAGCGCCGACTGACCGGTCCTCTCACCTCCGACCGAGCGTCGCCTGTGGTTGCCCTGAGGCCCACCGGGCGTCGCGTGTGGATGCTCCGGACCGGCCTCAGGCCCCGGGAAGCCGGAAGCGGTCACCCGCCAACGGCTCCACCAGCCCGTCGGCCACCAGCGCGTCCAGGCACCGCTCCCGCTGCAGCCCCTCGGGCCACACCTCGCGCAGTGCCGCGCCCGCCACGGGACCCGCGCTCTCCCGCAGCAGCTGGATCAGCGTCCCCCGACACTGCCGGTCCGTGCCCTCCCAGGACTGTCCCCGTCGAGGCGGCCCCTGGTCAGGCGGCGAGCCTGCCAGGCGCCACGCGCACAGCTGCGCGACCGGGCATACCTCGCACCGCGGTGAGCGCGCGGTGCAGACCAGCGCCCCCAGCTCCATCACGGCGACGTTCCAGGTGGCGGCCTCGGCGTCGTCGCCCGGCAGCAGCGAGGCGGCCAAGGACACCTCCGCCCGGGTCAGGGCGGGCGCGGGCAGTGCCACGCCGGTGACGGCCCGCGCCTGCACCCGGCGGACGTTCGTGTCGACGACGGTCGCCCGGTGTCCGAAGGCGAAAGCGGCGACCGCCGCCGCGGTGTAGTCACCGATCCCCGGGAGCGTGCGCAGGGTCGGCTCGTCGGAGGGCACCGCGCCGCCGTGCTGGTCCCGGATCGCCGTGGCTGCCGCGTGCAACCGCAGCGCCCGACGCGGGTAGCCCAGCCGGCCCCACTCGCGCACCGCCTCCCCGGGAGCCGCCGCGGCCAGGTCCGCCGGTGTCGGCCACAGCTGCATCCAGCGCTCCCAGACCGGCAGCACCCGGACGACCGGTGTCTGCTGGAGCATGATCTCGGAGACCAGCACCTCCCAGGGGGAGCGCCCCTCCCGGCGCCAGGGCAGGTCACGGTGGTGGACGGCATACCAGTCCAGCACCGTGCCGACCAGGCTCATGTGGTTCGTCGAAGGCACCGCGGCTCAGATGTAGCGCTCGAGGATCGAGCTCTCCGCCAGCCTCGACAGCCCTTCGCGGACCGCCCGGGCTCGTGCCTCACCGACCCCGTCGACCTCCATCAGCTCGTCCAGCCCCGCCGAGAGCAGGGTCTGGAAACTGCCGAAGTGGGCGACGAGCCGGTCGACGATAGCCCCGGGCAGCCGCGGTATGCGGTGCAGCAGCCGGTAGCCGGAAGGGCTGAGCTGCTGGTGGTCCATCCCGTCGCCGATGACGGTCAGGCCCAGGCAGCGGGCGACCGCGGCCAGGTCGAGGAGCTCGGTGCTGTCCAGCGCGGCCAGGGCCTCCTGCACCGTGGTCGTGGTGCGGTCGCTGTCGCCGGCGCCGATGTAGTCGCGGACCACCAGCTCACGTTCGCGGGCGACGCCGCCGGTCAGCTCCTCCAGCTGCAGGCCGATGAGCCGACCGTCGATGCCGAGCTCGACCACGTACTGCTCGATCTCGTCGCTGATCCGGCGCACCATCTCCAGGCGCTGCAGCACCGAGGCGAGGTCCCGCACGGTCACCAGGTCCTCGATCTCGAGGGCCGACAGGCTGGCGCCCACCTCGTCCAGCCGGGCGCGGTAGCGCTCCAGCGTCTGCAGGGCCTGGTTCGCCTGCGCCTGGATCTGGATGCGCTCCTCGAGCACATGCCGGGTCGAGCCGACGTAGAGGGCGATGATCGACATCGACTGGCTGACCGAGATGACCGGGTATGCCGTCTGCTTGGCGGTGCGTTCCGCGGTGCGGTGCCGGGTGCCGCTCTCCCGGGTCTCGATGGTGCGGTCCGGAGCGAGCTGGCTGGCGGCCCGGACGATCCGGGAGCCGTCGCGCGACAGCACGATGGCCCCGTCCATCTTGGCCAGCTCACGCAACCGGGTGGCGGAGAACTCCACGTCCAGCTCGAAGCCGCCGGTGCTGATCGAGTCGACGGTGCGGTCGTTGCCGAGCACGATGAGTGCACCCGTCCGACCACGGAGGATGCGCTCCAGGCCGTCCCTCAGGTCGGTCCCGGGCGCGACGGCGGCCAGCGTCTCCCTCAGCAGATCGTCGTCCTTGCGCTCAACCACTGGTGCTCCAACGCCTTCCGCGGAGGGCGCTGGCTCCCTGCGACGGCCAGCAGTCCCTGTGCGCTGATGATAGGCGGCGCCGATGCGTGACGATCAACGGCCCGGAGGATCTTTATGGATTCTTGATCAGCGGGGCATCGGGGCCTCCCGGGCGTGGTGTCGGGCGGCAGCGGCGCCGTTGGTGCTGCCCGCGGCGGCCAGCACCAGGGCGACCGCGTCGCTGAGCGTGCCCACCTCGTGCACCCGCATACCGGCCGGAGGGCGACCCTCGGTCAGGGAACCGAGCGGGATGACGGCCTCGGTGAACCCGATCCTGGCCGCCTCGGCCAGTCGGCGGGGTGCGCCGGTCACCGGGCGCAGGTCCCCGGAGAGCCCGACCTCCCCCACCGCGATGGTGCTGACCGGCAGCGCCAGGTCGGCCTTGGCGCTGGTCAGTGCCAGGGCCAGGGCCAGGTCGACCGCGGGCTCGGACAGGCGCACCCCACCCACGGTCGAGGCGTAGCAGTCGTCCTTGGCCAGCGGCACCCCGCCGCGCTGCCCCAGGACGGCGAGCACCATGGCCAACCGGGCCGGGTCCAGCCCGCTCGTGGTGCGCCGTGGGGACCCGGCGGCGGCCTCGCTGACCAGGGCCTGCACCTCGGCCACCAGGGGGCGGCGGCCCTCCAGGGTCACGGTCACGCAGGTGCCGGGCACCGGGCGGTCCCGGCTGCTGAGGAATAGCCCGCTGGGGTCGGCCAGGCCGGAGATGCCGGCGTCGCCGAGATCGAAGCACCCCACCTCGTCGGTCGGTCCGAAGCGGTTCTTCACCGCCCGCACGAGGCGCAGCCGGCTGTGCCGCTCCCCTTCGAAGGCCACCACCACGTCGACCAGGTGCTCGAGCACCCGCGGTCCAGCGATGCCGCCGTCCTTGGTGACGTGCCCGATCAGCACGGCGGCGGTGCCGCGCGACTTGGCGGCCTGGATGAGGGCGGACGCGACCTCGCGGACCTGCCCCACGTTGCCCGGGGCTCCTTCGACATCCGCGCTCGCGACGGTCTGCACCGAGTCGACGATCAGCAGGTCCGGGTCGGTCTGCTCGACCTGCCCGAGGATGGTGGCGAGATCGGTCTCGGAGGCGAGGTAGAGCCGGTCCGCGACGGCCCCGATCCGCTCGGCCCGCAGCTTCACCTGGGCCGCCGATTCCTCCCCGGAGACGTAGAGGACCGTCTGTCCCTCGCGGGCCGCACGGGCGGCCACGTCCAGGGCCAGGGTGGACTTGCCGATCCCCGGCTCACCGGCCATCAGGACCACGGCCCCGGGCACGATCCCGCCACCGAGCACCCGGTCGAACTCGCCGACCCCGGTGGAGCGGGCCTGCGCCGCATCGGCGTCGACGGAGGCGATCGGGACCGCGGGCCGCGCGGGGGAGACCGCCGTCGTGCGCACCGAGGAGGTCGCCCCGACCTCGGCCACGGTGCCCCATGCCTGGCACTCCGCGCACCGTCCGACCCACTTCAGCGCCTGCCAGCCGCACTCGCTGCAGCGGTATGCCGCTCTGCTCACCTTTGCCACGTGCGCCAGCGTAGGCGGCGGCGACGACACACCCGGCCACGGCCGTGCGAGACGCTCTGATGGGCATACCGAGACGCCCGGATGGGCACGACGAGACGCCCGGATGGGCACGACGAGACGTTCGGACGGGCATACCGAGACGCCCGGATGGGCACGACGAGACGCTCGGTCGGAGGTTCACGGGTTGGTGCGGCATCATGGCCCGCATGCGACTCGGTGTCATCGACGTGGGCTCGAACACGGTCCATCTGCTCGTCGTCGACGCCCAGCCGGGTGGGCACCCGATGCCGGACTACTCGCACAAGGTGGAGCTGCGGCTGGCCGAGCACCTCACCCCCGAGGGGGACATCAGCGAGGAGGGCGCGGGGCTGCTCGCCGGCTTCGTGGCCGACTGCGTCGACGTGGCCGAGAGCCGGGGGGCCACCGAGCTGCTCGCCTTCGCCACCAGCGCTATCCGGGACGCCGGCAACACCGAGGCCGTGCTGGCCCAGGTCAAGGACGCCTCCGGCGTGGAGCTCGACATCCTCCCCGGCGAGCAGGAGGCGCGGGCCACCTTCCTGGCCGTCCGTCGCTGGTTCGGCTGGTCCGCCGGCCGGCTGCTCATGGTCGACATCGGCGGGGGCTCCCTGGAGCTGGCCGCCGGCCTCGACGAGGAGCCGGACGTCGCGGTCTCGCTGCCGCTCGGGGCGGGACGGCTCAGCCGCGAGCTGGCGCACGACCCGCCGCACGCGGCCGAGGTCAAGGCCCTGCGCAAACGCATCCGCTCCGAGGTCGCCACCGCCCACCCCGCGCTGACCAAGGTCGGTGCCCCCCAGCTGGTCGCCGGCAGCAGCAAGACGGTCCGTTCGCTGGCCCGGGCCTGCGGCGCGGCTCCCCGTGGTGACGGGCTCTTCGTCCCCCGGACGCTGCGCCGCGACGACCTGGCCGCGCTGACCCCCCGGCTGGTCTCGATGACCGCCGCGCAGCGGGCCGCCCTCCCTGGTGTCTCGACATCCCGGGCCCGGCAGCTCGCGGCCGGTGCCCTGGTGCTGGAGGCCGTGCTGGACCTGGTCGACATCGACGAGCTGGCGGTGAGCCCCTGGGCCCTGCGCGAAGGTCTCATCCTGCGCTTCCTGGACGGCCTGGGCCGATGAGCGACCACATCCCGGTCCACCTCTCGACCTCCTCGGTCTACCCCGAGAACGCCGCCTACGCCTTCGACCTCGCTGAGCGGCTGGGCTACGACGGCGTGGAGATCATGGTCTGGACCGACCCGGTCACCCAGGAGGCCGGCGCGCTGAAGGCGCTGGCCAGGCTGCACCGGCTGGAGATCGGCGCCATCCACGCGCCGACCCTGCTGCTGGCGCAGCGGCTCTGGGGCTGGGAGCCGTGGGGGAAGGTGGAACGTGCCCTCGACCTGGCCCTGGACGTGGGCGCCCAGTGCGTCGTCGTGCACCCGCCCTTCCGCTGGCAGCGCGGGTATGCCGAGAGTTTCGTCGAGGGGGTCGCGCAGCGTCAGGAGCGCTGGGGGCTGCCGATCGCCGTGGAGAACATGTTCCCCTGGCGTACCGGGGCCTCGGCGATGCAGGCATACCTGCCCGGGCCGGACCCGCGCGACTACCCCTACAGCGACGTGACCTTCGACATCAGCCACGCGGCCACCGCCGGCGTCGACGCCCTGGAGATGGCCCGGGACCTCGGCCCGCGCATCCGGCACCTGCACCTCGGCGACTCCTTCGGCTCGTTCAAGGACGAGCACCTGGTGCCCGGCCGGGGTGACCAGCGGTGCCAGGAGGTCCTCGAGCACCTGGTCCGGATCGGCTTCGGCGGGGTGGTCAGCCTCGAGGTGGGAACCCGCAAGATGAAGCCGGCGGAGCGCGAGCAGGCGCTCGCGGAGTCGCTGGCCTTCGCCCGCCGGCACCTCGGCCAGGGCCACCTCCCGGGTGCCAGGTGAGCCGCTCGGCCCGAGGCGTAGCCTGTGCGCATGGACCTCGCTGACCTCAACCCCTCGGCGCTGATGCGACAGACGCTCCTCGGTGCCAGCCGCAACACCCAGCTCCGGACCGCCGTCGAGAAGGCCCCGATGAGCCGCGACGTGGTGAAGCGCTTCGTCGCCGGTCAGGACACCGACGCCGCGGTGCGGGTGGCCTCCGAGCTGGTGCAGAGCGATCGCCGGGTCACCATCGACTACCTCGGCGAGGACACCCTGGACCCGGAGCAGGCCTCGGCCACCCGGGAGGCCTACCTGGAGCTGCTGGCGGCGCTGTCCGAGGCCGGCCTCACCGCCGAAGGCCAGGTGGAGGTGAGCCTCAAGCTCTCCGCCCTGGGCCAGTTCCTGGGCCGCGACGGTCACAAGATGGCGCTGGAGAACGCCCGGGCGATCTGCCAGAGCGCGGCCAACTCCGGCACCACGGTGACCCTCGACATGGAGGACCACACCACCACCGACCCGACCCTGGCCGCCCTCGCCGAGCTCCGCCAGGACTGGCCGTGGGTCGGGGTCGCGCTGCAGGCCTACCTCTACCGCACCGAGCAGGACTGCCGGGATCTCGCCCACGAGGGCTCACGCGTGCGGCTGTGCAAGGGCGCCTACAAGCAGCCCGAGTCGGTCGCCTACCAGGACAAGGGTGACGTCGACAAGTCCTTCGTCCGCTGCCTCAAGGTCCTCATCGAGGGCGAGGGCTACCCGATGGTCGCCAGCCACGACCCGCGGCTGGTGGAGATCGCCACCGTGCTGGCCGACAAGGCCCGGCGCGCCCCGGACAGCTACGAGTTCCAGATGCTGCACGGCATCCGCCCCGACGAGCAGCTCCGGTTGGCCGCGGACGGGCACGCGCTGCGGGTCTACCTGCCCTACGGCGACGACTGGTACGGCTACCTGGTGCGGCGGATGGCGGAGCGGCCCGCCAACCTCACCTTCTTCCTGCGCGGTCTGGCGACCCGGGGCTGAGGGACGCCGATGACGATCGCGCTGCTGGGCGCCGGGGTGATGGGCGGCACCCTGGCGGCCGCCCTCGTCCGCTCCGGTCATGATCCTGATCAGCTGGTCCTCAGCGACCGGGTGGTCGAGCGGGCCGAGAAGGTGGCCACCGAGCGCGGCACCCGGTATGCCGAGCCGGCCGAGGCGGTCGCCGGCGCCGACGTCGTGGTGCTCGCGGTGAAGCCGCAGGACATGGAGGCGCTGGTCGGGCAGATCCGTGACCACGTCCGCCCCGACGCCCTGGTCATCTCGATCGCGGCCGGGATCAGCACCGGCTTCCTGGAGCGGCGGCTGCCCGAGGGCACCTCCGTGGTCCGGGTGATGCCGAACACCCCGGCGCTGGTGGACCAGGGGATGTCGGCGATGAGCCCGGGGCGGCACTGCACCGACGAGCACCTGGCCCGGGCCCGCGCCCTGATGGAGCACGTGGGGCGGGTGATCGTGCTCGACGAGCAGCACCAGGACGCGGTGACCGCCATCAGCGGCAGCGGGCCGTCCTACATCTTCTACGTCGTCGAGGCGATGATCGAGGCCGGCGTGCTGCTGGGCCTGCCACGGGACACGGCGACCGAGCTCGTCGTGCAGACGTTGTATGGTGCCGCCACGATGATCCGCGAGACGGGGGAGCACCCCACCGTCCTGCGGGAGCAGGTCTCCAGCCCCGGCGGCACCAGTGTCGCCGCCCTGCGGGCCCTGGAGGACCACAAGGTCAGGGCGGCCTTCCTGACAGCCATGGAGGCCGCCGCCAACAGGTCGGCAGAGCTGTCGCCGCGCGAGGAGTGAGACCGGGTGGTGGTCACCCGGAGTTCACCCTGACGCGGGCGAGGGTGCGAGACCGTGTGAAAGAGTAGGGACTATGACTGAGATTCACGTGCGCGTCCTGGCCCCGGAAGAGTGGCAGGCCTACAAGGACGTCCGTCTGCGTGCGCTGCGTGAGTCACCGGAGGCCTTCGTCGCCTCCGCCAGCGAGGAGGAGGACTTCGAGGACGCCCGCTGGGAGCAGCGGATGGAGCGGTCCCGGAGGATCCTCGCGCTGGACGACGACGAGGTGGTGGGTGTCGTCAGCGTCGGCACCGGCCATCGCACCAACATCCCCGGCGCCGGGGAGCTCTTCGGCCTCTGGGTCGCGCCCGCCCGTCGCGGGTCCGGCGTCGCCCGCCGGCTGCTGGAGAAGGCCGCGGACGTGGGCCGCGAGGTCGGTCTGCGCCAGCTCGTCTACTGGGTGGGCACCGACAACGGCCGGGCGGTGGCCTTCGCCTCCAGCTTCGGGTTCCGGCCCACCGACGACCGCCGCGAGATGCGGATCCGGGGCGTCGACGCGGACGACGCGGAGTCGGAGGAGATGATGATGGTCTACCCGCTCGGTGACTCCGCCGGGGTGCCGACCTCCCTCTGACCGGTCGGGCTGCGCCCTCCCGTGGTCTAGCGTGAGCCCATGGCGCTGACGCAGTCGTGGGTGATGTGGGACGAGCGGTACTCCGCCTACGACTTCGGTCCCGGCCACCCGATGCACCCCAGCCGGCTGGACCTGACCCACCGGCTCGCCGCGGACCTGGGGCTGTTGGACCACGACGACGTGCTCGTCCGCCCCGCCCGGCACGCGAGCGACGAAGAGCTGCTCCGCGTCCACACCATCGACCTGCTGGAGGCGGTACGGGCGGCCTCCGCGGACCCCGGCTCGGCCCACGGGCGGCAGGGGATCGGCACCGAGGACAACCCCGCCTTCTCCGGCATGCACGAGGCGACCACGCTGGCCGTCGGCGCCACCCTGGAGGCCTGCGAGGCCGTCTGGTCCGGCCAGGTGCTGCGGGCGTGCAACATCGCCGGCGGGCTGCACCACGCGATGCCGGAGGCCGCCTCCGGCTTCTGCGTCTACAACGACATCGCGGTGGGCATCCAGCGGATGCTCGACCAGGGCGCCGAGCGGGTCGTCTACCTCGACCTCGACGCCCACCACGGGGACGGCGTGGAGCGCTGCTTCTGGAACGACCCGCGGGTGCTGACCGTCTCGTTGCACGAGACCGGCCGGGCGTTGTTCCCCGGCACCGGCTTCCCCGGCGACATCGGCGGCCCGCGGGCCCAGGACAGCGCGGTCAACGTCGCGCTGCCCCCGGGCACCGGGGACGAGGGGTGGCTGCGTGCCTACCAGGCCGTGGTCCCGACGGTCGTCCGGGCCTTCGACCCGCAGGTCGTGGTGAGCCAGCACGGCTGCGACTGCCACTACTCCGACCCGCTGGCGCACCTGTCCGTCTCGATGGACGCCCTGGCCGTGGCCTACGGCTGGGTCCGCGAGCTGGCCGACGACCTGGCCGGGGGGCGCTGGGTCTCGTTGGGCGGTGGGGGCTACCAGCTGGTGGACGTGGTCCCGCGGGCCTGGACCCACCTGATCGGGGTGGTCACCGGCCGCCCGGTCGACCCGGGCACGGCCACCCCGGACAGCTGGCGCCGGCACGTCGAGCAGACCTACGGGGTGCCCGCCCCCGAGGTGATGGGCGACCGCGGTGGGCGCGAGATCCGCTACGGGAGGTGGGAGGACGGGTTCGACCCGGAGGACCCGGTGGACTCGGCGATCATGGCCACCCGCCGGGCGGTCTTCCCCGGTTGGGGACTGGACCCCTACCTCGACTGACACGCACGACTCCTGCGCCCATATAGACCCTCTGGTATGCATCTGCCACATTCGGCGTGTCTCACTGGACCTGTTCCGCCTCAGGACTTTCGCGGCGAGCACTTGTGCCCCTAGTGTTAGGGCCGACAACCAGACGTGGGACCGCGGCCGGAGGGGAAGCCGAGCGCGGAGCCCGCACAGGAGAGAGACGGGAAACGTCCTATGGCTGATGAACGCCAGCTCGGCGAGATGACCTTTATGACCGTGGCCGAG
This sequence comes from Serinicoccus shuyuelongi, assembly GCF_045032955.1. Taxonomy (NCBI): domain Bacteria; kingdom Bacillati; phylum Actinomycetota; class Actinomycetes; order Micrococcales; family Ornithinimicrobiaceae; genus Serinicoccus; species Serinicoccus shuyuelongi. The sequence continues at coordinate 676,956 of NZ_JBJFZU010000002.1, forward strand.
GTGGCCGCCGTGATGCGCGTGTCGAAGATGACCGTGTACCGGTTGGTCCACTCGGGCGAGCTGCCCGCCGTGCGGGTCGGCCGGTCCTTCCGGGTCCCCGAGAAGGCGGTGCACGCCTACCTGGAGGAGTCCTACCACGGCACCGCCTGAGCGGGAGCCGGGTCCGCGCGGTTTTGGGCAGGGCAACGCTGGGGTTAGGCTGAGGCGACTGTTGTGCAGCGCCCCAGCGCGCTCGAGGCCAGGGTCGCCGCTGCACCACCACGACCGACGAGACGAAGGATGCGCCCCATGGGCTCTGTGATCAAGAAGCGCCGCAAGCGGATGGCGAAGAAGAAGCACCGCAAGCTGCTGCGCAAGACGCGTCACCAGCGTCGCAACAAGAAGTGACCAGGCACGTCCTGACAGCTCACTGACATGGCGCCCTCCCGCATGCGGGACGGGCGCCATCGTCGTCCCGTGGCCGTCCTCGGCCCCGTCCCCAGGCAGGAGGTGAGGTATGCCGTGGCGCCGCCGGCTCCGTGAGCCCGAGGTGGTGATGCTCTCCCGCCCGGGTTGCCACCTGTGCGAGGAGATGCTGACCGTCGTCTCACCGCAGGCACCACGGCTGCAGGTCCGGGACATCGACGCCGACCGGGACGCCGGCCGGATGGACGCCGCCACCCATGACGGCTGGACCAGCCTGCTGCCGGTGCTGCTCGTCGACGGGGAGCAGGTGGCGCACTGGCGGGTCACCGCCGAGGAGGTGCGGGTGGCGCTGCGCGCCGCCCGCCGCCGCTGACCGGTGCCCGCCGCCGCTGCCCCGGCATGCCGCCGCCAGGTGCCGCCGCCAGGTGCTCGTTTTGGTGGATGGCAGGGGTCGAGCCTAGAGTTGAGGGGTCCGCGCCGACCGGTGCGCATGGGTCTGATATAAGCCCCCTCGGTCGACGCCATCCATGGAGAGGAGCCGGTGTCGCCGTGATGGCCGAGTCGAACCGGCGCGGTGTGCCGGAGGCCACCGTCGGACGTCTCCCGGGTTATCTGCAGGCACTGACCGCGCTCGCCGAGCAGGGCCGGTCCTCCGTCTCCAGCGACGAGCTCGGAGCGCTGGCCGGCGTCCGCTCCGCCCAGGTGCGCAAAGATTTGTCCCACCTCGGCTCCTACGGCGTCCGCGGCGTCGGCTACGACACGGGCCGGCTGGCGGAGCAGGTCTCCGCGGAGCTGGGCCTCACCCAGGACTGGCCGGTCGTGATCGTCGGCATGGGCAACCTGGGCCGGGCCCTGGCCGCCTACGGAGGGCTCGCCTCCCGGGGTTTCCGGGTGGTCGCGCTGGCCGACGACGACCCCGAGGTCGTGGGCACCCGCGTGGAGGGGCTGGAGGTGCAACGGCTGGACGGGCTGGTGACCGCCGCCCCGGTGACCGTCGGCATCATCACCACCCCACCCGATGCCGCCCAGCAGGTCGCCGACTCCCTGGTGGGCCTCGGGGTGCACTCCATCCTCACCTTCTCCTCCGGTGCGCTGCACGTCCCGGAGGACGTGGACGTGCGCCGGGTGGACCTGGCCACCGAGCTGCAGATCCTGACCTTTCACCAGCACCAGCGGTCGCTGGCGCTGGCATCCCGACCCGTGGAGGGAGCCTCGTGAGCGTCCTGGTGGTGGGCCTGTCCCACCGATCCGCACCGATCGACCTGCTGGAGCGGGTGGTCCTCGACGCCGAGGGCGCCCGCGGCCTGGCGACCCGGCTGCGGGCCGGTGAGCACGTCGAGGAGGTCCTGGTCCTCTCGACCTGCAACCGGCTCGAGGTCGTCGTCGAGGCCGCCACCTTCCACGGCGCCCTCGAGCAGATCGGCGTGGCGCTCGGGGAGATCAGCGGCCTCGGGGCCGAGGAGCTGGCGACCCACCTCTTCGTGCACTTCGACGACCGCGCCGTGTGCCACCTCTTCGAGCTGGCCTGCGGGCTGGACTCGATGGCGGTCGGGGAGAGCCAGGTGCTGGGCCAGCTGCGCGACGCCCTGGCCCGCGCCCAGCGGTACGGACACCTGGGCCCCTCGCTGAACCCGCTGGTCCAGCAGGCCCTGCGGGTGGGCAAGCGGGCGCACGCCGAGACCGCCATCGACGACGTCTCCCGCTCCCTGGTCACCCTCGGCCTGGACCGCGCCCGCAGCGTCCTGGGCGAGCTGGGCGGGGCCCGCACCGTGGTCCTCGGCGCCGGTGCGATGTCCGGCCTGGCCGTGGCCACGCTGGTCCGCGAGGGCGTCACCGACCTGGTCGTGGTGAACCGCACGCCGGAGCGCGCGGCCCGCCTCGCCGCCCAGCACGGTATGCGCAGCGCCGGCTGGTCCGAGCTCGCCGAGGAGGTGGCCTCCGCCGACCTGGTGCTCACCTGCACCGGCGCCGTCGGGCACGTCCTCGACGCCGCGACCCTGGCCCGGGGCCGCGCCGGCACGGGCCGCGACGAGCAGCCCGTCGTGCTGCTGGACCTGGCGCTGCCCCGCGACGTGGCCGCGGAGGCCGCCGAGCTGCCCGGCGTGCACCTGTGGGGTCTGGCCGAGCTGCAGCAGGAGGCCTCCGGCGCCTCCGCCGAGGACGCGCCGGACGCCGAAGCCGGTCCGGTCCGCGCGGTGCGCGAGCTGGTCACCAGCGAGGTCGCCAGCCATCTCACCGAGCGGCACACCGCCCGCCTCGGCCCCACCCTGGCGGCACTGCGCAGCAGCGCGGCCAGGGTCGTCGACGCCGAGATGGCCCGGCTGGACCAGCGGCTGCCGCACCTGCCCGAGGACGAGCGGGCCGAGGTGCGGCACACCGTCCGGCGGGTCGTGGACAAGCTGCTGCACACCCCGACCACCCGGGTGAAGCAGCTGCAGGCCGGTCGCGAGCCGGCCGACTACGCGCACGCGCTGCGCGAGCTGTTCGACCTGGACAGCCGCGAGGTCGCCACGGTCTCCACCCCACCGCTCGGCGTCGCCGACAGCGTCTCCGAGATCACCGGGGAGGTCGGCCGGCGATGACCCCGCAGCCCCTCCGCCTGGGTACCCGCGCCAGCGCCCTGGCCACCAGCCAGTCCGGCTGGGTGGCGGACCGGCTGCGCGCCGCCGGTCACCAGGTGGAGCTGGTGCGGGTGACGACCGAGGGGGACACGTCCCGCCGCAGCCTCACCGAGATCGGCGGCACCGGGGTCTTCGCCTCGGCGCTGCGGGACGCGCTGCTCGAGGAGCGGATCGACCTGGCCGTGCACTCCCTCAAGGACCTGCCGACGGCCCCCTGCCCCGGTCTGACCGTGGCCGCGGTGCCGGAGCGGGAGGACCCCCGGGACGTGCTCGTCGCCCGCGACGGGTTGACCCTCACCCAGCTCCCGGCGGGCGCCGTCATCGGCACCGGCTCCCCGCGCCGCGCCGCCCAGCTCGCCCTGGCCCGCCCCGACCTGCAGGTCAGGGACATCCGCGGCAACGTGGACAGCCGGATCCGGATGGTGCGCGACGGCACCGTCGACGCGGTGGTGCTGGCCCGGGCCGGGCTGGCCCGCCTGGACCGCCTGCCCGAGGCCACCGAGGTGCTGGACACCGCCCTGATGGTGCCTGCCGCCGGCCAGGGGGCGCTGGCGATCGAGTGCCGGGAGACGGACCGCGAGCTGGTCGACCTGCTCGCCTCCGTGCTGGAGCACGAGGACACCCGCACCGCCGTCACCGGCGAGCGGGCCGCGCTGTCCGCGCTGGAGGCCGGCTGCACCGCACCGGTCGGCGTGCTCGGCTCCCTGGAGTCCTCCACCGCGGCGGGCGAGGGCATACCCGCCTCCCCGCCCACCCTGACCCTCCACGCGTTCGCTGCCCTGCAGACCGGGCCGCAGCGGCACGTGGCCACCGGCGGGAGCGCCGCTCCCGCCGAGCTCGGCCGGTCCCTGGCCGAGCACCTGTTGAACCGTCCCGACCCCACGGGCGCCGCGGCCGCACAGCGGTCCGCGTCTCCGGACGTGGGGTCACACACACCGGAGTCCGACCTGTGAGCACCGACGCCGCCCCTGTCCACCTGACCCACCCGGACGCCCCCGCGTCCGCGGCCCGGATCGCCTTCGTCGGCGCCGGGCCCGGGGATCCCGGTCTGCTCACCGTGCGGGCGAGGGAGTACCTCGCGGCCGCCGACGTGGTCCTCCTCGACACCCTGCACCGCGAGGAGGAGCTGAGCCCGTGGACCAAGGAGGACGCGGTCTTCGTGCTCACCACCCGTGGCGAGGGCGGGCCTGCGCTCACCCCGGCCGCCCGCGCGAAGCTGCTGGTCCGCACCGCCTCGAAGTACGACGACGCCACCCACCTCGTGGTCCGGCTGATGGACGGTGACGCCACCGCCTTCGGCGGACTCGCCGGTGAGGCCCTCGCCTGCCGCGACGCGGGCGTCCCGTTCGAGATCGTGCCGGGCGTGAGCACCGCCTGGTCGGTGCCGGCGTATGCCGGGATGCCGCTGTCCGGGGACGGGCAGCACAGCGAGGTGCACGTCCTGCACGCGGGGGACAGCTCCGTCGACTGGTCCCTGTCGGTCGCGACGGACGTCACCGTGGTGGTGCTCGGCTCCGGTGACCAGCTGCGCAAGGCGCTGCGCCAGCTCGCCGACGCGGGCCGCCCCGGCGACAGCCCGGTGGCGCTCACCGAGAACGGCACCACCGTCAGCCAGCAGACGTACGTGCAGACCCTGGACGAGGCCATCGCGACGATGGCCGCCGACGATGCCCCGGCCGCGACCGTGGCGGTCGTCGGCCCCTCGGTCGAGCTGCGCTCCGAGCTGTCCTGGTGGGAGTCCAAGCCGCTCTTCGGCTGGTCCATCCTGGTGCCGCGCACCAAGGAGCAGTCCGGCCCGATGACCGACCGGATCGCGGCCTACGGGGCCAGCGCCTCGGTCGTCCCGACGATCAGCGTGGAGCCCCCGCGCACCCCGCAGCAGATGGACCGTGCGGTCCGGGGCCTGGTCACCGGCCGCTACGAGTGGATCGGGTTCACCTCCGTCAACGCCGTCCGCGCGGTGCGGGAGAAGTTCGAGGCGCTCGGGCTGGACGCCCGCTCGTTCGCCGGGCTCAAGCTCGCCGCCGTCGGCGGGGTCACCGCGCAGGCGCTGCGTGAGTGGGGCCTGGAGCCGGACCTCGTCCCCGAGGGGGAGGAGTCCGCCCGTGGGCTGCTCGAGGTCTGGCCGCCCTTCGACGAGGTGCTCGACCCGATCAACCGGGTCTTCCTGCCCCGGGCCGACATCGCCACCGACACGCTCGTCGCCGGGCTGCACGAGATGGGCTGGGAGGTCGACGACGTCACCGCCTACCGGACGGTGCGGGCCGCGCCGCCGGCCGCGCCGGTCCGGGAGGCGATCAAGGGTGGCGCCTTCGACGCCGTCTGCTTCACCTCCTCCTCGACCGTCCGCAACCTGGTGGGCATCGCCGGCAAGCCGCACCCCAACACCCTGGTGGCCTGCATCGGCCCGGCCACCGCCAAAGCCGCCGAGGAGCACGGGCTGCGGGTGGACGTGGTGGCCCCGGAGCCGAGCGCGACGCGCCTGGTCGACGCGCTGGCCGAGCACGTGCGTGCGCTCGCCGCGCAGGCGCAGGCGGACGGCGAGCCGCTGGTCCGACCGAGCGAGCGCAAGGCGGCTCCGCGGCGTCCCCGGAACCGGCGGTGACCGAGGTCTCCCGGCCGCACGAGCGGCCACGCCGGCTCCGCGCCACCCCGGCGCTGCGCCGCCTGGTCGCCCAGACCCGGCTGCACCCGGCGGAGCTGGTGCTGCCGATGTTCGTGCGGGACGGCATCACCGCGCCTCAGCCGATCGGCTCGATGCCCGGGGTCCTGCAGCACACCCCCCGGAGCCTGGTCGAGGCGGCCCGGGAGGCGGTCGACGCCGGTATCGGCGGGATCATGGTCTTCGGCGTGCCCCGGGACGAGGACAAGGACCCGGTCGGCAGCTGCGGGTTGAGCGCCGACGGGGTGCTCAACCGGGCGCTGGGGTCGCTGCGGGACGCGCTCGGCGACGACACGGTCCTGATGAGCGACCTGTGCCTGGACGAGTTCACCGACCACGGGCACTGCGGGGTGCTGGACGACCACGGGCGGGTCGACAACGACGCCACCCTCGAGGTGTACGCCCGGATGGCGGTGGCGCAGGCCTCTGCCGGTGCGCACGTGGTCGGCCCCAGCGGGATGATGGACGGCCAGGTGCGGGTGGTCCGCGAGGCGCTGGACGGCGCCGGCCACCAGGACACCTCGGTGCTGGCCTACACCGCCAAGTACGCCTCGGCCTGCTACGGGCCCTTCCGGGAGGCCGTCGCCTCCACCCTGACCGGTGACCGGGCCACCTACCAGCAGGACCCGGCGAACCGGACAGAGAGCCTGCGTGAGCTGCGCCTCGACCTGGCCGAGGGCGCGGACATGGTGATGGTGAAGCCGGCCCTGCCCTACCTGGACGTGCTCAGCGACGCCGCGGCCGCCACCGACGTGCCGGTCGCGGCATACCAGGTGAGCGGGGAGTACGCGATGATCGAGGCGGCCGCCGCCCAGGGGTGGCTGGACCGGGACCGGATGGTGCTGGAGACGCTGACCTCCATCCGCCGCGCCGGGGCTCGGGCGGTGCTGACCTACTACGCCGTGCACGCCGCACGGCTGCTGGAGGGGTGACGATGACGCGCTGGCTCGACGACGGGGAGCAGCGGGCCTGGCGCGCGATCCTGCGCTCGTGGCGGCTCATCGAGGGCGTCCTCGAGGAGGCCCTCGACGAGCTCGGGGTCTCGGTGGGGGAGTACGAGCTGCTGAGCATGCTGTCCGAGGCGCCCGAGGGACGGCTGCGGATGGCCGAGCTGGCCCACCTGGTGGTGCAGTCGCGCAGCCGCGTGAGCCACACCGCCACCCGCCTGGAGCACCGCGGCTGGGTCGAACGGCTCCGTTACCGGCAGGACGGGCGGGGCGTGGTGCTGGCCCTCACCGACCAGGGCCGGGTGGAGCTCGACCGGCTCGCCCCGGTGCACGTGGAGAGCGTACGCCGGGCGCTGCTGGAGCACGTCACCCGCGACGAGCTGATCGCCCAGGGGGACGCGATGCGCAAGGTGGTCCGCGCTATCCGGCACAGCGACGACCAGGCGACCGACGCCCTCTGAGACGGCTCCCGCCTGCGCCTAGGCTGGGACGATGAGCTCCGAGCGCTACCCCGACGCCGCCCCCGCCTCCGAGGCCCTGCTGACCCGGGCCCGGGCCGTGATCCCGGCCGGGGTGAACTCGCCGGTGCGGGCGTTCCGGTCGGTGGGCGGCACCCCACGGTTCATCACCCGGGCGCAGGGGCCGTGGCTGTGGGACGCCGACGGCCGCCGCTACCTCGACCTGGTCTGCTCCTGGGGCCCGATGATCCTGGGGCACCGGCACCCGGACGTGCACGCCGCGGTGCTGGAGGCCGCCGACGAGGGCTTCTCCTTCGGTATGCCGACCGCCCGGGAGGTGGCGCTCGCCGAGGAGATCGTGGCCCGGGTGGAGCCGGTGGAGCAGCTGCGGCTGGTCAGCTCCGGCACCGAGGCCACGATGAGCGCGATCCGGCTGGCCCGCGGCTTCACCGGCCGCTCCGTGGTGGTGAAGTTCGCCGGCTGCTACCACGGGCACGTGGACGCGCTGCTGGCCTCGGCCGGATCCGGGGTCGCCACCTTCGGGCTCCCGGACAGCCCGGGCGTCCCGGCCAGCGCGGCGGCGGAGACGATCGTGCTGCCCTACAACGACGTCGCCGCCCTGGAGGCCGCGTTCGCCGAGCGCGGCGACGAGATCGCGGCCGTCATCACCGAGGCCGCGGCCGGCAACATGGGGGTCGTCCCGCCCGAGCCCGGGTTCACCGACGCGTTGCGCCGCGTCACCAGCCGGCACGGCGCGCTGCTGGTCAGCGACGAGGTGATGACCGGCTTCCGGTGCTCGCGCTCCGGCTGGTTCGGGCTGGAGGGGGAGCCGGAGGGCGGCGCCCCCGACCTGTTCACCTTCGGCAAGGTGATGGGCGGCGGGATGCCCGCGGCCGCCTTCGGCGGCCGGGCCGACGTGATGTCCATGCTGGCGCCCGAGGGCCCGGTCTACCAGGCCGGCACGCTCTCCGGGAACCCGTTGGCGTCGGCCGCGGGGCTGGCCACCCTGCGCGGGTGCACGGACGAGGTCTACCAGCGGCTCGACGAGGTCAGCGAGACGCTCGCGGGGGCGGTCACCGACTCCTTCAGCCGGCACGGCATCCCGCACCGGATCCAGTGGGCCGGCTCCATGTTCAGCGTCTTCCTGCGGGAGGGCGCGGTCCGCTCCTACGACGACGCCCAGGACCAGGACAAGGAGCTCTTCGGACGGTTCTTCCACGCCATGCTGCGGCGCGGGGTGCACCTGCCGCCGAGCTGCTTCGAGTCCTGGTTCGTCTCCGCCGCGCACGACGACGAGGCGGTCGAGCACGCGGTGGACGCCATCGAGGAGTCGGCCGCCGAGGTCGCCTGAGACTCGGCTCGGCCTCGTCCCGGGGCTGCCTCGGCGCTGCCCCGAACGGGCCGAGGGCCTCAGTGCCCGCCCAGGCTGACGTGGGACACTGAGGGCATGGTGCCCCCCGGTGACGTAGCCCCGCGGTCGGAGCCCGCCGACGCAGGCCCCCGCACGCTGCACGACGGCACGCCCGTCACGCTGGTGCACGTGGTCCGGCACGGGGAGGTGCACAACCCCGAGCGGCTGCTCTACGGGCGGCTGCCCGGCTACCACCTCTCCGACCTGGGCGAGCAGATGGCCCGGGCCGCCGCCGACCACCTGGCCGGTCGCGACATCGTCCGCGTGGTGTCCTCCCCCCTGGAGCGCGCCCGGCAGACCGCGGCCCCGGTGGCGCAGGCATACCGGCTGCCGGTGGAGGTCGACGAGCGGCTGACCGAGAGCGGCAACCTCTTCGAGGGGCAGAGCATCGCGCACAGGATGCTGCTGCAGCCCGAGCGTTGGCCCGCCTACGTCAACCCGTTCCGGCCCTCCTGGGGTGAGCCCTACGCGGAGATCGCCGACCGGATGCGGCTGGCGCTGGACGAGGTCCGGGAGAGCGCGGCGGGGCACGAGGGCGTCGTCGTCAGCCACCAGCTGCCGATCGTCACGCTGAGCCGCTCGCTGACGGGTCAGCGCCTCTGGCACCACCCGCGGCGACGCCGCTGCAGCCTCGCCTCCGTCAGCACCGTCCTCTTCCACGGGGTCCTCCCCGTGCGGGTGATGTATGCCGAGCCTGCCGCCCACCTGCTGGCCGCCGCCGTCGACGTGACCGGGGGCACCGGGCAGGTGCCTGCGTGAGCGCGCGCCGACGGCGCAGCGGCCCGGCGGTGGCCCTCGTCGCCCTGCTCGCGCTCGCCGGGTGCGCCGGGGACGAGGGCACCAGCATCACCGAGCAGATGCGGCAGGGGGACGACAAGGGCTACGTGGCCGGGGACGGTCAGATCGAGCGGCTCGCCGCCGACGAACGCACCACCACCGTCTCGCTGGAGGGGACGACCCTCGAGGACGAGCCGTGGTCCTCCGCCGACCACGCCGGACTGGTGCTGGTGGTCAACGTCTGGGGCTCCTGGTGCGGGCCGTGCGTGGCCGAGGCCCCTGACCTGGAGCAGGTCGCGACGGAGCTGGAGGAGTCCGGTGAGCCGGTCGAGTTCATCGGGGTGAACCACCGCGACACGGTGCAGAACGCGCTGGCCTTCCAGCGCACCCATGAGGTGTCCTACCCCTCGCTGGTCGACGACGGGGGACGCACGCTGGCGCAGCTCGGCGGCCTGGCCGTCGCCCGGCCGACCACGCTGGTGCTGGACGGGCAGGGGCGTCTTGCCGCACGGGTGAGCGGTCAGGTGGACGCCACCACCCTGCGCGGCCTGGTCGACGACGTCCTGGCGGACGGGGCCACCGGGTGAACGAGGTCGTCCTGTCCGGCCCGCTGGTGCTGGCCGCGGCCCTCGCCGCGCTCGCCGGCCTGGTCGCCTTCGCCTCACCGTGCGTGCTCCCGCTGGTGCCGGGCTTCCTCGGCTACCTGGGCGGGATGGGGCCGGCCGGTGCACGCCCGGAGCAGGTGGGCCGCGGCCGCCTGATGCTCGGTGCGGTGCTCTTCGTGCTCGGCTTCACCGTCGTCTTCCTGGCCATGAGCGTGGTCATCAGCGGGCTGGGCCTGGCGCTCACCCAGCACCAGGGCCTGCTGCTGCGGGTGGCGGGGCTGGTGGTGGTCGCGCTCGGTGTGGTGATGCTGGTGCAGCCCGGCGGGGGCTGGCAGCTGCGCTGGCGCCCGGCGGCCGGGCTGGCCGGCGCGCCCCTGCTGGGGGTGGCCTTCGGGCTGGGGTTCACCGCCTGCACCGGGCCGGCGCTGGTCGCGATCCAGACGCTGGGCACCTCGATCGTGCCCGGTCAGGAGCAGGTGACCCGGGCGCTGGTGCTGGGCACCGCCTACAGCCTGGGCCTGGGGGTCCCCTTCCTGCTGGCGGCGGCCGGGCTGAGCTGGCTGTCCCGGACCTCCCGCTGGCTGCGGGACCACTACCTGGTGATCCAGCGGACCGGCGGTGCGCTGCTGGTGCTGCTGGGTCTGCTGATGATCTCCGGTGTGTGGGCCGGCCTCACCGCCTGGTTGCAGGCGCAGCTGGTCACCGGCTTCGAGACGGTGATCTGATGGCCCGCGGCAACGACAAGGGCAACCCCACCGGCAACCCCACCAGCGGCGCGGTCGACGTGGAGGCGGGCACCGAGCGCATCGAACCCAGCTACCCGAAGAACCGCGCCAGCCTCGGCGGCCCGCGGTTGGGACCGCTGGGCTGGGCCCGGTGGGCCTGGCGCCAGCTGACGAGCATGCGGACCGCGCTGGCGCTGCTCCTACTGCTGGCGGTGGCGGCCATCCCCGGCTCGATCTTCCCGCAGCGCGGCGTCGACCCGACCCGGGTGCGGCAGTACTTCGTGGACGACCCCGAGCTGGCCCGCTGGCTGGACAGGTTCTCGCTCTTCGACGTCTACTCCTCGCCGTGGTTCGCGTCGATCTACCTGCTGCTGATGATCAGCCTGGTCGGCTGCATCCTGCCCCGGACCAAGGCGCACGTGCGGGCGATGCAGGCGCCCCCGCCGCGGATCCCGTCGCGGCTGTCCCGGATGCCGGTGCACCGGCATACCGTGGTGGACGCGGACCCGGACGCCGTCACCGAGGCCGCCCGGGCGGTCCTGCGGCGGCGTCGGTACCGGCTGCGCGAGGAGCCCGAGGGTGCGAGGGTCGTCGCCGCGGAGAAGGGCTACCTCAAGGAGACGGGGAACCTGATCTTCCACGTCGCCCTGCTCGGGGTGATCATCTCGGTGGCCGCCGGGCACCTCTTCGGCTGGCGCGGGGAGATCATCATCAAGGAGGGGGAGTCGTGGACCTCGGGGGCGGGCACCTTCGACACGCTCACCCTGGGGCCGCTGGTCGACGAGGGGGACATTCCCAGCATCACCGTGCAGCTGGACCGTCTGGACGTGGAGTTCGAGAGCGAGGCGACCGGCGCCCAGTTCGGGCAGCCGCGACGGTTCTCCGGGGTCGCCACCGTCGAGGAGGAGGGTGAGGACACGCGCACCGAGGAGTTCGCGGTGAACGCCCCGCTGTCGGTGGGGAACAATTCCTCGATGTTCCTGCTCGGCAACGGGTATGCCCCGGTCGTCACCGTCCGCGGCCCGGACGACGAGATCCTGTTCTCCGACGCGGTGACCTTCCTGCCGCAGGACGACACCTACTCCTCCGAGGGGGTCGTCAAGGTCACCGGGCGCGACCCCGGGCTGGGCCTGGTGGGCGGGTTCCTGCCGACGATCAACGCGGACCCCGAGCTGGGGATGACCTCCTCCTTCCCCGGCCTGGCGGACCCGGCGCTGGTCCTCACCGCCTTCGAGGGCGACCTCTTCCCCGACGGGCGGGCGCAGTCCGTCTTCTCGATCGAGACCGAGGAGATGGACCAGCTCATGCTCGACGAGGACACCCCGGTCAGCATGCTGCTCCGGCCGCAGGAGACCTACGAGCTGCCCGACGGGACCGTCGTCGAGTTCGAGGACGTGGTCCGCTGGGGCGGTCTGCTGGTCCGGCACGACCCGGGCCGGCTGCCCGCGCTGGTCTTCTCGGGGATGACGCTGCTCGGGCTGGTGATGATGCTGGCCGTGCGCCGCCGCCGGGTCTTCGTCCGCGTCGAGCCCGCGGGTGGGGCGAGCGAGGGGCCGCCGGATCAGCGGCATACTGGAGTGAGCGTCGCGGGCCTGCCGAAGGGCACGGACCCCGGCCTGGAGGACCTGGTCGAGAAGGTGCTGGCGGACGTCGTCGGTGCCGTCGGGACAGGTCGACCTACCGCAGCACGAGACGAGGACGAGCGATGACCGACCCGACCCTGGCCCAGGCCAGCGACTACGCGATCTGGGGCGCCATCGTGGTGCTCGCGCTGGCGATGCTGGCGTTCTCGGTGCACCTGGCGGTGACCGGGGCCCGGACCCAGCGGCGCGCCGAGGTGGCCGCCCGGGAGCCGGTGGCCGTCGGAGCAGCCGGGTCCCCGGGCGGCACCGACCTCGACGACCGAGCCGCGGACCCGACCGCAGCGGACCCGTCCGGGCGTCCGCCGTCCCGCGGCTGGGGGGTGGCCGGGCTGCAGCTGACCTGGCTGGCGACCTTCGCCGTCATCGCGGGGACCGTGCTGCGGGGGATGTCCGTGGACCGGGCGCCGCTGGGCAACATGTACGAGTTCGCCCTGGTCACCGCGTCGTTCGCGCTGCTGGTCTACTCCGCGTGGAGCCTGCGCCAGGACCGGCTGTGGCTGGGGGCCTTCGTCGTCGTGCCGGTGCTGGCCATCCTGGGCGCGGCCAAGCTGTGGTGGTACACCGAGGCCTCGCAGCTGATGCCCGCGCTGGACGACATCTGGCTGATCATCCACGTCACCATCGCCACCCTGTCGATCGCGCTGTTCACCATCGGGGCGGCGCTGGCCACCGCCTACATGTTGCGTGAGCGGGCCGAGACGAACGGCTCGGTGCGCGGTTGGCTGGCGGCGCTGCCCGGTGCCGTGACGCTGGAGCGGATCACCTACGGCATCCACGTCTTCGCCTTCCCGCTGTGGACGTTCGCGCTGATCTCCGGCGCCATCTGGGCCGAGCAGGCCTGGGGCCGGTACTGGGGCTGGGACCCCAAGGAGACCTGGACCTTCGTCATCTGGGTGGTGTACGCCGCGTACCTGCACGCGCGCGCCACCAGCGGCCTGACCACCCGGAAGGCGACCTGGGTCGCCATCGCCGGTTTCGCCTGCATCATCGTCAACTACACCGTCGTGAACCTGCTGATGACGGGACTGCACTCCTACTCCGGGGTGGCCACGTGATCGTCGCCCGCTACACGGTGATGCGGCTGCTCATCTTCATGGGCTTCTTCGCGCTGGGCCGGCTGCTGACGCTGAACGTGCTGTGGTCGGCGGTGCTGGCCGCGGTGGCCTCGATGGTGGTCTCCTACTTCCTGCTGGCGCGGGACCGGGACCGGCTGGCGGCCAGCCTGGAGCAGCGGGTCAGCAGCCGGATCGAGCGGCGCAGGGCCCGGGTCGACGAGGAACGGGTCGACGAGGACGAGTAGCGGCGTCGGGGTCGTTGCACCGACGTGGGTGCGTGCCGCCCCGGCCGGGCGACCCGCTCAGGAGAGCAGGAGACCGGCGGTCAGCGCGACGGCATACCCCAGCTGGAGGATCCCGGTCTGCACCAGGGCCGGCAGCAGGGCGGGACCGTAGGCCTCGCTGGTGACCAGCCGCACCGGTCGCCACGCCAGCGGTGCGGCGAGCAGCCCGAGCAGGGCCCACGGGTGCGCGAGCGCGGCGACGACGACGGCCAGCAGGGCGCCGACGACGAGCGCGGCGTAGAGCCGGCGGGTGCGCCGGAAGCCGATCCGGACCGCGAGGGTGCGCTTGCCGGCGGCGCGGTCGCCCTCCAGGTCGCGCAGGTTGTTGGTGACCAGGATGGCGCTGGCCAGCAGGCCGCACCCGACCGCCCCGGCGTAGGCGGCGAGGTCGAGCTGCTGGGCCTGGGTCCAGGTGGTGCCGAGCACCGCGAGCAGCCCGAAGAAGAGGAAGACCATGACCTCGCCGAGGCCGCGGTAGCCGTACGGCTTGGCCCCGCCGGTGTAGTGCCAGGCCGCCCACAGGGCGGCCAGGCCGAGGAGCAGCAGCAGCCACGCGCCGGAGAGCGCCACCAGGGCCAGCCCGGCGACGGAGGCGCCGAAGAAGGCGGCGAAGGCAGCGGTCCGGACGTTGGCCGGGTCGGCGAGCCGCTGCCCGACGAGACGCACCGGCCCCACCCGGTCCTCGTCGGTGCCGCGGATGCCGTCGGAGTAGTCGTTGGCGTAGTTGACGCCGACCTGGAAGCCGAGTGCGACGACCAGGGCGAGCACGGCCAGCCCGGGTTCGGCGCCCCCGAGCGCGTGGGCGGCGCCGGTGCCGACCAGGACCGGGGCGATCGCGGCGGGCAGGGTGCGCGGACGAGCGCCCCCGATCCACTGGGAGAGGGTTGCCATGCGTCTGTCCCCTACAGGTCTCTGAGGAAGTCGGGGTCGTCGTCCGGCCCCAGCGGACCACGCGGTGGGCCGGGGCGTCGGGTGCCGAAGATGACGTCCAGGATGCTGCGGGGCCTGCCCGCGATCAACCAGGCGATGCCGCCGAGGACCGGGACGAGCAGGACCACCGCGACCCACAGGAGCTTGGGCAGGCCACGCACCCGGCGGCTCTCCGTCTGCACGGCGTCGACGACGCAGTAGACGGTGAACGCGAGCAACGCCACAGCGATGACGACGCGAGGCACGTCCCGCCCCCTTCCTGGTCAGTGAGGGTGAAGGTCCATTCTGCCACCCGCGGCGAGCAGATCACGCGCCGCGGCGCGGTCCGGCTTGCCGCTCTCCAGCAGGGGCAGGGCCGGGACCACCTCGGCCTGCCGGGGGAGGGCGTGCGGGGGCAGGGCGGTGGCCAGTGCGGAGCGGAGGGTGGCGACGCTCGGGCCGGTCGGCGTCGTGCCTGCCGCGCCGTCCGGGGGGACGACCAGGGCCGCGACCCGGTGCCCCCACTCGGGGTCCTCGACCCCGACGACGAGGGCGTCCTGCACCTGCGGCAGGGCCCGCAGGGCACGCTCCACGTCGGCCGGTTCGACGTTGTGGCCCCCGGTGACGATGACGTCGTCGACCCGGCCCAGGACGGTGAGCCGCCCGTCGGCCGGGTCGAGGACCCCCCGGTCGTCGGTGAGGAACCAGCGCCCGTCGGTGTCCTCGACGAAGCGTTCGGCGCTGAGCGCGGGGTGCTCCGGGTAGCCGTCGGCCAGCACCGGACCACCCAGCCGGATGCGCTGCTGCGCGCCGATCCGGACCTGCACCCCGGGCAGCGGTATGCCGTCGTAGACGCACCCACCGCAGGTCTCGGACATGCCGTAGGTGGTGACCACCCGGACCCCGGTCTGCCGGGCGGAGCACAGCAGGTCCGGGTCGGTGGCCGAGCCGCCGAGCAGCACGGCGTCCAGCCCCTGGAGCGCCCGGACCCCCACCTGGTCCTTGAGGAGCCGGTGCACCTGGGTGGGCACCAGCGAGGCGTAGCGCCGCGCGTCCGGGTCGAGCCGGGCGACCGCAGCGGCGAAGCTGTCCACGGTGAACGGCGCCCCGGGATCGAGGGCGACCGGTGCGGTGCCTGCGAGCACCGACCGGGCAAGCACCTGCAGCCCGGCGACGTGGTGGGTGGGCAGCGCCAGCAGCCACTGGCCGTGGCCGCCGAGGACGTCCGCGGTTGCCTCACCGGAGGCCCGGAGCGCTCGGGCGGGGAGGCTGACCTGCTTCGGGCGGCCGGTCGACCCGGAGGTCTGCACCAGGACGGCGCCCCCCTCGTGGGCGAGCAGGCGGGTCAGCGGTGCGCCCAGGTCGGCCCAGCCGGCACCGGGCGTGACCCGCAGGGGGGCAGGCCCGGCGGCGCTCACGGGGCCTGGAGGAAGCGGTCCACGTCCACGAACCACTCGTCGTCGACCTTCACCAGGGTGATGCTCGACCCGCCCATCGACTCGGCGAAGAGCTCGGAGTAGTTGTCCTGGTCGATGACGGCGGTGTCCCCGTCGACGTCGGCGCCGACGATCTGCATCGCCTCGAGGATGCTGCGTCCCTCCTCACCGAGCCCCTGGGCCTCCACCGCACCGGCCATCGTGTCCGGCAGCTGCTGCCGGCACAGCTCGAGGTCCTCGTCGACGTCCCGCATGGGGCGGGTGGTGTCGGTGAAGGAGAGCATCAGGTCGCAGGCCGCGGGGTCCGCGTCGACCAGCGCCAGCAGGAACTCCTTGGCGCGGTCGGCGGCGGCCTGACCCTCGGCGCCGCCCTCGACCTCCCCGTCGCCGGTCGCGTCGGCGGTCCCGGAAGCGGCGTCACCCTCGGCCTCGCCGCCGGCGGGGGGTGCGGTGGTGGCGGTGGTGTCGTCTCCCGGTGCGGGGGCGGTCGTCGCGGTGGCGCCGTCGTCGTCGGCGCCGGCCTCCTCGTCGGCCGTCTCGGTGGGGGCCGAGACCTCCACCACGTCGGCGTCCCCGGAGCAGGCACCGAGCAGCAGGAGGGGAGCGGCCAGGAGGGCTGTCAGCGGTCGTCTCATCACAGTTCTCCCTGCTCGCAACGGTCCTCGGGTGACGCGTCCAGTCTCGCACGGTGCGCGGGGTCGGCACCCCGGGAACGGCCCCGGCGCCGACCTGTGCACCGGCCCCGGTCCGGCTGGGCCACGGGGATCAGAAGTACCACGGGTACCCGCTCCAGTCGGGGGTGCGCTTCTCCAGGAAGGAGTCGCGGCCCTCGACGGCCTCGTCGGTCATGTAAGCCAGCCGGGTCGCCTCGCCGGCGAAGACCTGCTGGCCCATCAGGCCGTCGTCGGTGAGGTTGAGCGCGAACTTGAGCATGCGCTGCGCGGTGGGGCTCTTGCCCAGGATCTCGCGGGCCGCCTGGACCGCCTCGGTCTCCAGGTCTGCGTGGTCGGCGACGATGTTCACCGCACCCATCCGCTGCATGGCCTCGGCGTCGTAGGCTCGACCGAGGAAGAAGATCTCCCGGGCGTTCTTCTGCCCGACCATCTTCGCCAGGTATGCCGACCCGTAGCCCGCGTCGAAGCTGCCGACGTCGGCGTCGGTCTGCTTGAAACGTGCGTGCTGCCGAGAGGCGACGGTGAGGTCGCAGACCACGTGCAGCGAGTGCCCGCCGCCGGCGGCCCAGCCGTTGACGACGGCGATCACGACCTTGGGCATCGTCCTGATGAGCCGCTGCACCTCGAGGATGTGCAGGCGACCGCCCTGCGCTGCGACCCGGGCGGCGTCCACCGTGTCGGAGGTGTCCCCCTGCGCATACTGGTAGCCGCTGCGGCCGCGGATCCGCTGGTCGCCACCGGAGCAGAAGGCCCAGCCGCCGTCCTTGGCCGAGGGGCCGTTGCCGGTGAGCAGGACGACCCCGACGTCCGGGCTCATCCGCGCGTGGTCGAGCACCCGGTAGAGCTCGTCGACGGTGTGCGGGCGGAAGGCGTTGCGGACCTCGGGACGGTCGAAGGCGATCCGGACGCACCCCAGGTCGACGTGCCGGTGGTAGGTGACGTCGGTGAGGGTGGGGCCGTCCAGGTCCTCGACCGGGCGCCACCGGGTCGGGTCGAAGGGGTTGCCGTCAGCGGTGTCGGTGCTCTGCTCGTCCACGCAGGTCAGCCTAGGTGGTCACCAGTGCGGCCACGGCCCCGAGGACGAGGGTCGAGCTGACCAGGGCACAGACCACCGGCCCCGTCGAGGCACGCCGGGTGGTGGTGGCCACCAGCACCGCGGTACCCACGACGACGAGCCCGCCGACGACGAGGTAGACCGGGGTCGCGTACAGCCAGGCGTAGGGGACGAAGTGGACCGCCAGCATCGTCGCCAACGTGGCCACCGCGAGGGTGTGCCGACCGGTGGCCACCAGGACGGCGGCCAGCGGCAGGGCGAGCAGCTGTCCCGCAGCGAGGTAGACCGACAGCGAGCCGAGCGCAGGGTCGGTCGGACGGGGCCCCTCCGCCACCAGCCAGGTCAGCAGCAGCCCGAGCGGCACGCCCACCATGCCCTGGAACAGCGCCGCGTAGGCACCGGCCCGGTCCCCGAGGCGCCACCCGACGACGGCGGCGACACCCCAGGTGACCCCGAAGGCGAGCAGGAAGCCGAAGCCGCTGCGGTTCACCTGGGCGAGTTCGCGGAGGTAGTCCTGGGTGTCCATGGCGTCAACCTAGGCCGGGCCGGGTGTCGTGCCAGCATGCAGATGTGAGCCGACCTTCGTTACGGACGTCACGGATGGAGCTGCGACCGATGCGGGCCGAGCACCTCCCGCTGCTGCACCTGCTCGACGCAGACCCGGAGGTGATGCGGTACCTGACCGGGAGGGCCAGGACCCCGGAGGAGATCGACGCGTTCTGGGGGCCGCGGTGTGCCGACACCTCCGCCGACGCGCTCGGGCTGGGCTGGTGGGTGGGGTTCGAGGGGGACACCTTCGTCGGGTGGTGGGACCTCGGACGGAGCGACTCGGACGTCGGTGCGCCCGTGCGGGGGAGTGCGCCGGAGATCGGCTGGAGGGTTCGCCGCGACCGGTGGAGGCACGGGCTGGCCACCGAGGGTGGCCGGGCACTGCTGGGGCACGCGTTCGACACCGTGGGTGTCCGTTCGGTCTGGGCCGAGACGATGGCGGTGAACCTGGGCTCGCGCGGGGTGATGCGCAACCTCGGTATGCGCCACGTCCGGACCTGGCAAGGGCAGTGGGACGACCCGCTGCCCGGGGTGGAGCAGGGGGAGGTCCGGTACGAGATCACCGCTGCCGCGTGGCGGGCGGGTCACCGGTAGCGAAGGCGGGCAGCTGCGGTGGCGGGGGCCGGTAGTGCTCCGGCGGTGGAGGCAGCGCCCGGGGCCGTTCCCGGGCGAGGTTGCAGCGCTCACACAGCCCGCGACCGTTGTCCGCCGTGGTGAGCCCACCCTCGCTGAAGCGGGTGATGTGGTCGACCGTGCGCAGCGGGGCGTCGCACCAGGAGCTGCGGCAGGTGCGGTCCCGGGCGATGACCAGCGCCCGGATGCCCCCGGTGAAGAGACGACGGCGCGGGTCGCGGTCGCGGAGGACCCCGGTCCCGGGATCGACGTAGAGACGGCGCACCCATGCCCTGGCAACTTTCGCGACGCCTGGGGTGGTCGTGGTGGTCAGGGCCGGTGGCCCGGCCGACGTCACCCGAGCCGCGGGCGTCCCGTGCACCAGGGTGCACCGAGCGCTGGTGCAACGGATCCCGTCGGGGCAGGGCTCACCCTGCGCACTGCCCTGGACCGGTCCGGTGGCAGAGGGGCGCAGGAGGCCCCGCGCCAGCTCGGCTGGGATCGGCCCATAACCCTGTAGTTCGGCCGCCTCGTTGGTCCCGGCCAGCAAGGCGGTGTCGGTCATCACCAGACCGACCTCGACGTCGATGCCGTCGACCACGGTCCTCCCGGTCAGCCGGGCAGCAGCTCGTCGGCCATCAGCTGGGCCAGGGTCCGCGGGTCACCGCTGGCTCGTCGGGCCACCGCGTCCCGGTGCAGCGCCGCGTGGCAGGCCACGGCCTGGGCCGCCGGGCGGAGAGCAGGGCCATCACGTCCGGGACAGGTCGGATCGACACACCCCGGTCGGCGGCGGCCCGACGGGCCCTCCGGACGAACCCTGCCGGGTCCACCTCGTACACCAGGCCTCGGGTGAGGGCGCCGATCTCCTTGGTCGAGGCTCCCGTCAGCAGCGGTGCGAGGCGGGTGTCGACCTCACCGCGGTCGGTGGTCGACAGGCAGACGGTGGCCTCGGTGACCACCCGCGCCTGGAAGCCGCTGATCCTGCCCTCCTGCAGGGCGGTGAAGGTGCGGGGCATCTCCGTCGACAGCGCCCGGGCGCTGGTCAGCTCCCGGGAGGCCATCGCCGGGGAGGTCATCCGCACCGCCGCGAGATCGTCGGCCACCGAGGCGCCCGCCCGTGAGCGGGCCACGCCGTCCCGCACCTGGCCCGCGACCTGGCTGTCCCGGAAGTCCACCTGCAGCCGCACGGAGACGGCGGCCGCCGACCGTGTCGCCAGCTCCAGCTCGCGCAGCGCCGACAACCGCTCGTCGTCGGCGAGCGCGGTGAGGTCTGCGCCCGCGAGGGCCGTGCGGAACGAGGCGATCGCGTCGGCCAGCGGTGACGCGGCATACGCCTGATCCGTCCGTCCCACGACCCACACCCCCTCGGTGCCGACAGCCGATCCCCCGATCGACCTTCTTCCCTCAGGATATCCGCAACCACGCGGTGAAGTCAAACATATGTTCGAATCACCACGGCGTGTCCGTCCTAGCGGTCACGGCTGGAGAGCACACAGAACTCGTTGCCCTCCGGGTCGGCCAGCACCGTGAACGTGTCCTCCTCGCTCTGCCCGACGTCCACCGTGGTGGCGCCCCGCTCCAGCAGCTGCCGGATCTCGGCGTCCCGGTCCTGGCTGGTGTGCGGGGCGAGGTCGATGTGCAGCCGGTTCTTCACCTGCTTGCCCTCCGGGACCGGCACGAAGACCAGGCCCTGGCCGCGGCGCATCCACGCCTGCAGGTCCTGCTCGGGCTGCTCGTCCTCCAGGGCGAACCGCGGGATGACCACCGCCTCCTCGGGGGTGTCGTAGACGACGGTCCAGTCCAGCGACTCCGCCCACCAGTGCGCCAGGGCCTGGGGGTCGGTGCAGTCGACGACCACGGTGTACCACTTGAGTGTCATGCGCCTCATCGTGTCGTGCGCACGCCTCGTCCGACAGGGGCGGCGCACATCGCGAGGACACCTGGCGTCCGCGATCCGGGCCTACTCTGCTGGGGTGACCCCCGAGACCGAGGACCTGCTCGCCGCCGCCACCGTGGTGCGCCTGCCGATGCGGGTGCGTTTCCGCGGGGTGACGGCCCGCGAGGCGGTGCTGCTCGAGGGCCCCTCCGGCTGGGCGGAGTGGGCGCCCTTCCCCGAGTACTCCGATGCCGATGCGGCGCGCTGGCTGGGGGCGGCGATCGAGGCGGGCTGGGGGGAGCTCCCCGCGGCGGTGCGGACGGAGGTCGGGGTCAACGCCACGGTGCCCGCGCTCGCCCCCGAGCAGGTCGGTCCGGTGCTGGCCCGCTACGACCGGTGCCGCACGGCCAAGGTCAAGGTCGCCGAGGCCGGCCAGCAGCTCGCCGACGACCTCGCCCGCGTCCGCGAGGTCCGTGCGGTGCTGGGGCCGACGGCCAGGATCCGGGTCGATGCCAACGGTGCCTGGACGCTCGCCCAGGCGGTGGAGGCGCTCACCGCCCTCTCCGCGGTCGGCCTGGAGTATGCCGAGCAGCCGTGCGCGAGCGTCGAGGAGCTCGCCGAGCTGCGGCTGGCGCTGGCACGGGCCGGCGTCGACGTGCCGATCGCCGCGGACGAGTCGATCCGCCGGGCCGAGGACCCGCTGCGGGTGGCGCGGATGGGCGCCGCGGACCTGGTGGTGGTCAAGGTCGCGCCGCTGGGCGGGGTGGCTAGGGCGACGCGCGTCGTCGAGGGGGCCGGGCTGCCCGCGGTCGTCTCCTCCGCGCTGGACACCTCCGTCGGGCTGGCGCTCGGGGTGCGGCTGGCCGCGGCGCTGCCCCGGCTGGAGCACGACTGCGGACTGGGCACCGCCGCGCTGCTCGAGCAGGACGTGGTGCCCGCCCCGCTGCTCCCGGTCGACGGCAGGATCGACGTCTCCCGCGCCGACGCGACCCGGGGCGCGGTGTCGCGGGAGCGGCTGGCGGCATATTGCGTGGAACCGGGCCGGGACTCCTGGTGGCGGGAGCGGCTCACTCGTTCAGCAAAGATTTACGCGACGGAAACCTGGGCAACACAGTCGTAACACCATCTGTCTGTTCCCCGAAACATCCTGCGACTTGACTGGGCGTCACGGTGATGGCACCCCCACCCCGACGGCGTGACACGGGGGGTTCCGTCGCACCACCCCACAAGGAGGCAGAAAGATGGAACTCTCGACCACTGACGTCTGGATCATGGTGTCGGCAGCGCTGGTGCTGCTCATGACGCCGGGTCTCGCATTCTTCTACGGAGGCCTGGCGCGTGCCAAGGCCTCCATCAACATGGTGATGATGTCCTTCGTCTCCATCGGGCTCGTCGGTGTCGTCTGGGTCCTCTGGGGATACGGGATGTCCGCCGGCCCGGCCCTGCTCGGCGGCGTGCTCGGCAACCCGGTGCCGGACTTCGGCCTGGCCAGCTCGGTCGGCACCGGCGACCTGATCGGCATCGGCTTCGGCGCCACCTTCGCCATCATCACGGTGGCCCTGATCTCGGGCGCGGTCGCCGACCGCACCCGTTTCGTCTCCTGGTCGATCTTCGTGCCGATCTGGGTCACCCTGGTCTACTGCCCGCTCGCCTTCATGGTGTGGGGCGGCGGACTGCTCTCCGCGGACGGCGCCATCGGCAGCACCTTCGGTGAGGCGATCGACTTCGCCGGCGGCACCGTGGTCCACATCAACGCCGGTCTGGCCGCCCTGGTCCTCGTCTACATCATCGGCTCGCGCACCGACTTCCGCGCCAAGGGCTTCCACAAGGCGCACAACGTGCCGCTGCTGATGATCGGCACCGCGATGCTGTGGTTCGGCTGGTTCGGCTTCAACGGTGGTGCCGCGGGCACCGCCGAGGAGGCCGGCCTGATCTGGGTCAACACCCTGGTCGCACCCGCCGCCGCGATGCTCGCCTTCCTGGTGACCGAGCGGGTCCGCGACGGTCACGCCACCTCCAGCGGCGCCGCCGCCGGGGTCGTCGCCGGTCTGGTCGCGATCACCCCCGCGTGCGCCAACGTGTCCCCCCTGGGCGCGCTGGCGCTCGGCATCCTGGCCGGTGCCGGCGCCGCGCTCGCGATCGGCCTGAAGTACAAGTTCGGGTATGACGACGCGCTCGACGTCGTCGGTGTGCACCTGGTCGCCGGCATCATCGGCACCGTGGCCCTGGGCTTCATCGCCCTGCCGGTCGACGGCGAGGGTGGTGGCCTGCTCTACGGCGGCGGCGTCGACCAGCTCGTCGCCCAGGTCGTCGCGACGCTGTTCGCGATCGTCTACACCGGGGTGATGACCACCATCATCGCGCTCGCGATCCACAAGACCATCGGTTTCCGGGTCAGCCCGGAGGACGAGGCCCGCGGGGTCGACCTGTCGGAGCACAGCGAGTCCGCCTATGCCTTCGGCGATGAGTCCGCCTCCTACGACCCCATCGCCGAGGAGGCCCGCGTCTAGTCGCTCGGGGCGACGTAGCGAGCCCGAGCGGGGCACCCACGGCTTAGGCCGGGGGTGCCCCGCTCGGCTGTGCGGGGTCGGGGGTCACGGGCGGCCCCGCGAATCGCGTTCGACCCGCGTCGTCCTGGGAGATATCCTGAGTTGATCCCGTTCCACCATCGACACACGTGAGGTGCCCCGTGCCCACCGGCAAGGTCAGGTTCTACGACGAGGACAAGGGCTTCGGCTTCCTGTCCAGCGACGAGAACCCCAACGCTGACGTCTACGTGCCGCGCTCCGCGCTGCCCGAGGGTGTCGGCGCGCTCCAGCGGGGCAGCAAGGTCGAGTTCGACATCGTCGCGGGCAAGCGGGGGGACCAGGCGCTGCACGTGCGCCTGATCGACCCGGCGCCCTCGGTGTCCCGAGGCCTCAGCATCCGTGACCGCAAGCCTGCCGAGGACATGGTGGTCGTGGTCGAGGACCTCATCACCCTGCTCGACCAGGCGTCCACGTCGCTGCGCCGCGGCCACTACCCGGACCGCTCCCACGGAGCGGCGATGGGCAAGGCCCTGCGCGCGGTCGCCGACCAGTTCGAGGCAGGGAAGTAGACCGCATGCCGACCCCCAAGATCGACACCATGCTCTCCGGGGCTGTCGAGGTGGCCCTGGCCGCCGCGCAGGAGATCGGCGAGCCGGGGACGGTCGGCGAGCACCTCGGGGCGGTCGCCGAGGGCGACCGTCTGGTGACCCACTACTTCACCTGCACGGCGAGCGGCTACCCCGGCTGGCGCTGGGCGGTCACCCTGTCCCGGGTGCCGCGGGCGCGCCGGGCCACCATCAACGAGGTGCACCTGGTGGCCGGCGAGGGGGCCCTGCTGTCCCCGGAGTGGCTGCCGTACGCGGACCGGCTGGCGCCCGGCGACATCGGCCCGGGGGACCGTACCCCGTTCACCGAGGACGACCCGCACCTCGAGGCCGGTTTCGAGGCCACCGGGGAGGAGGACGTCGACGAGGTCGCGCTCTGGGAGCTCGGGCTCGGACGGCCGCGGGTGCTCTCCGCCGAGGGCCGTGACGCGGCCGCCACCCGGTGGAACGAGGGCGAGCACGGCGCCGGCAGCGAGAGCGCCCGTCAGGCCCCGGCCCCCTGCCGCACGTGCGGGTTCTTCCTGCCGCTCGCCGGCGCGCTCCGGGCGAACTTCGGCATCTGCGCCAGCGCCTGGTCCCCGGCCGACGGCACCGTCGTCGCTCTCGACTTCGGCTGCGGGGCGCACAGCGAGATCGACGTCGAGAAGCGGGCGGCCGAGAAGATCGACCCCCCGGTGCTGGACGAGGAGAACGAGCTCGTCTTCAGCGAGCTCTGAGCCCGAGGTGGGCCAGGGTGCCCAGGGCCATCCCGGCCACCGGCACCCATACCCACCATCCGTCCCCCGGACCGGGTAGGCCCGGCACCAGCAGCAGCACCGCCAGCACGACCGCCCACGCCAGCACGCCGACCGTGAGGACGGTCGTCGTCCGGAGCCCGACCTCGGGCACGCGCACCTCGTGGTGCCGCTGGTCAGGGTGCTCGGCGGGGGTCGTCACAGCACTACGCTAACCCCCATGTCGACGACCGCGCGTGACACGCGCCCGCCCTTCCTCGACCGCTTCTTCCAGATCTCCGAGCGTGGCTCGACGCCGGCGCGCGAGATCCGCGGTGGTCTGGCCACATTCTTCACGATGGCCTACATCGTGGTGCTGAACCCGTTGATCATCGGCACCGTGCCCGACGGCACCGGGGAGCTGCTCGCCGGGGGCGACCTGGCGGTCATCGCGGCCTGCACCGCACTCATCGCCGGGCTGCTGTCCATCCTGATGGGGATGTTCGCCAACTACCCGCTGGCGCTGGCGACCGGCCTCGGGCTGAACGCCTTCGTGGCCTACGGCATCGCGAGCCTGGACGGGATGACCTGGGCCGACGCGATGGGCCTGGTGGTGCTGGAGGGGATCATCATCCTGGTGCTGGTGCTCACCGGGTTCCGGGAGGCGGTCTTCCGTGCCGTCCCCACCCAGCTCAAGACCGCGATCAGCGTCGGCATCGGCCTGTTCATCACCATCATCGGCCTGGTCGACGCCGGGGTGGTCCGCCGCCCCGCCGCCGGACCGGTGCCGGTCGAGCTCGGGGTCGGCGGCTTCCTGGCCGGCTGGCCCACGGTCGTCTTCCTGGTGGGGCTGTTCTCGATCGCGGTGCTGATGGCGCTGCGGGTGCAGGGAGCGATCCTCTACGGCATCGTCGGCGGCACGGTGCTCGCCATCGTCGTCGAGGCGATCTTCGAGATCGGCCCGCAGGCGCAGGACGGCTCCAACCCGACCGGCTGGGGGCTGGGGGTGCCCGCGCTGCCGGACAGCGTGGTGGCAGCCCCGAACTTCTCCCTGCTCGGGGAGTTCAGCCTGCTCGGCTCGGTGGAGGCGATCGGGTTCACCGCCCTCTTCCTGCTCGTCTTCACCCTGATGCTGGCCGACTTCTTCGACACCATGGGCACGATGGTGGCGGTCGGGGCGGAGGCCGGGCTGCTGGACGAGGACGGCAACCCGCCGCGCACCCGGCAGATCCTCGTCGTCGACTCGATCGGCGCGATCGCCGGCGGTGCCGGTGGGGTGAGCAGCAACACGTCCTACATCGAGTCCGCCTCCGGCGTCGGCGAGGGCGCGCGCACGGGGTTGGCCTCGGTGGTGACCGGGGTGCTCTTCCTGCTGACCACGTTCCTGTCGCCGCTGGTCGCGGTGGTCCCGCACGAGGCCGCCACCCCGGCGCTGGTGGTGGTCGGCTTCCTGATGATGCAGCAGGTCGTCGGGATCGACTGGGACGACATGGAGATCGCCTTCCCGGCGTTCCTGACGATCGTCTTCATGCCGTTCACCTACTCCATCACGGCCGGTATCGGCGCCGGCTTCGTCTCCTGGGTGCTGCTGCAGGTGGTGCGCGGCAAGGGCCGTGGGGTGCACCCGCTGATGTGGCTCGTCGGGGTGCTGTTCCTGGTCTACTTCGGGATCGACCCGATCCGCGGTCTGCTCGGCGTCTGAGCCCGCCCGCGCCCTTACCGGGCCACCGGGGTGATCGTTAGCCGAGGTAATGAGATAGGCTAACGATCGTATGCCTGACGCCGATCCCCTCACCGCAGCGTTGGCGCACGACCTCCGGATCGCCTGTATGCGGGTGGCGCGGAAGGTGCGCTTCGACGCCGACAACACCATCGCCCCGCACCGCTTCAGCGTGCTGGTCCGGCTGCACGACCGGCCCCGGACCCTCGGGGAGCTGGCCGCCATCGAGCAGGTCAGCGCTCCGAGCATCAGCCGCACCGTCGCCCAGCTGCACGAGCAGGGGTATGTCGACCGCGCCCCCGACCCGGACGACGGCCGGCTGGTGCACCTCTCGCTCACCGACGCGGGCCGTGAGGTCGTGGACCGGGAGCGGGCGCTGCGGGACGCCTGGATGGCGGCCCGCCTGGAGGGCCTGTCCGAGGGGGACCGCGAGCTGCTGCGCAAGGCGGCCGTGCTCATCGAGCAGGTGCTGGACGCGGACGGCAGGGAGTCCCGATGAGCGCGATGTTCTCCGCGCTCTCGGTACGCAACTACCGGATCTACGCCGCCGGTGCGATCGTCTCCAACACCGGCACCTGGATGGGCCGGGTGGCCCAGGACTGGGTGGTGCTGACCGAGCTGACCGACAACTCCGCGCAGGCGCTGGGCATCGTCACCGGGCTGCAGTTCCTGCCGATCCTGCTCTTCACACCGTTCGCGGGGGCGATCAGCGACAACTTCCCCAAGCGCCGGGTGATGCTCATCAGCCAGTCCGCGATGGCGTTCTTCGCGGTGCTCATGGGGGTCGCCGTGCTCACCGGGCACATGCAGCTCTGGCACATGTTCGTGCTCGCCTTCCTGTCCGGCACCGCGGCCGCCGTCGACGCCCCGGCCCGCCAGTCCTTCGTCTCCGAGATGGTGCCGAAGGCCAAGCTGACAAACGCCGTCGGCCTCAACTCGGCCAGCTTCCACTCCGGGCGGCTGCTGGGCCCGGGCGTCGCCGGCCTGCTGATCGCGGCCTTCGGCACCGGCCCCACGCTGCTGCTCAACGCGCTCACCTTCGTGGCGGTGATCGTGGCCCTGCTGATGCTGGACCCCCGCCAGCTGTCCAGCAAGCCGCGGACCGGGGAGCGGGGTCGGGTGCGCGAGGGCATCGCCTACGTGCGCGGTCGACCGGACATCATGCTGATCCTGGTCATCGCCTTCATGCACGGCACGTTCGGGATGAACTTCCAGCTCTTCAACGCGCTGATGTCGACCGAGGCCTTCGACAAGGACGTGACCGAGTTCGGCATCACCGGCTCCATCATGGCCATCGGCTCGCTCGCCGGCGCCCTGATGGCAGCGCGCCGGGAGCGTCCCCGCTGGCGGCTGCTGCTGGGGTCGCTGGCCGCGTTCGCGCTGTGCACCCTGCTGCTGGCCTTCTCGCCCAGCTTCACCCTCTACACGCTGCTGCTCATCCCCACCGGGTTCTTCGCGCTGAACGTCATGGTCAGCGCCAACTCGATGGTCCAGCTGACCGTCGACCAGCACGTCCGGGGCCGGGTGATGGCCCTGTACATGACGATCTTCATGGGGGGGACGCCCCTCGGGGCGCCCTTCCTGGGGTGGTTCGCCGAGCAGTTCGGGCCCCGGGCTGTCATCCTCATCGCCACCGTGATGTGCGGCGGCACCGCGATCCTTGCGACCATCTACGTCATGCGCCACGACCAGCTCCGGCTCCGCTTCCGTGCGACCTGGCCGCGGCCGGTCCACCTGGTCCGGATGACCGAGCCCCTCCCCGAGAAAGTGACTTGAGCATGAGTGCCCGCACCCGCCGTGTCGTCGTCCTGCTGGCCCTGGCCGCCCTGGTCCTGGTCCCCGTCCTCGCGACCCTGGGCTGAGCCATGACCTTCACCACCAGGCCCACCCTCACCGGCACCCTCGGGATGGTCTCCAGCACGCACTGGCTCGCCTCCCAGGCCGGGATGGCGATGCTCGAGCAGGGCGGCAACGCCGCCGACGGTGCCGTCGCCGCCGGCTTCGTCCTGCAGGTCGTCGAGCCGCACCTCAACGGACCTGGCGGGGACCTGCCGCTGATCGTCGCCGGTGGCGACGACCCCGCACCGCGGGTGCTCTGCGGGCAGGGGCCGGCCCCTGCCGGTGCCACCCCGGAGCACTTCGCCGCCGCCGGTCTCGACCGGGTGCCCGGCTCAGGGCCGTTGGCCACCGCGGTGCCCGGTGCGGTCGACGCCTGGCTGACGCTGCTGCGGGACCGCGGCACCCTGTCCGCACGGACGGTCCTGGCCCCCGCCGTGCACTACGCCCGGCACGGGCACCCTGTGCTGGAGCGGGTCAGTGCCACCATCGACCGGGTCAGCGACCTCTTCACCCAGGACTGGCACACCTCCGCGCAGCAGTGGCTGGTCGACGGCGCCGCCCCGCAGCCGGGGTCGCTGGTGACCAACCACGCCTGGGCCGACACCCTGGACCGGCTGCTCGCCGAGGAGGACGCCGCCGGTCGCGGGGGTGGTGGTCGTGAAGCCGGTATTGACGCCGTGCTCCGTGCCTGGCGTCAGGGCTTCGTCGCCGAGGCCATCGGTGCCTTCGCCCGCCGGGCCTTCCGGCACAGCGGTGGCGCCGTGCTGCCGGGCGTGATCACCGCCCAGGACGTGACGTCCTTCGAGGCGACCTGGGAGGAGCCGGTCACCACCCAGTGGCGTGGCCACACGATCGCCAAGACCGGTACCTGGGGGCAGGGCCCGACCCTGCTCCAGGCGCTCGGGATGGCGGACGAGGCGACGGGCGCGGGAGCCGACCTGGACCTGGACACCGTCGAAGGCGTGCACACCCTGGTCGAGGCGTGGAAGCTGGCGATGGCCGACCGGGAGGCCTGGTTCGGCGACAGCGCCGGCGCCGACGCGGTGCCTGCGACCGAGCTGCTGGCCGCCGACTACCTCACCCAGCGGGCCTCGCTCATCGAGCAGCAGGCATCCCGGGAGCTGCGCCCCGGCTCGCCCGGCGGTCGCAGCCCGCGGTTGGCCGAGCAGGCCCTCCGGGCGCAGGCCGGCACGGTGGACGGTGCTGCCGACGCCTCGACCGGCGAGCCCACGGTGCAGCGGGACGGTGACACCCGCGGTGACACCTGCCACGTCGACGTCGTGGACCGCTGGGGGATGCTGGTCTCGGCGACCCCGAGCGGCGGCTGGCTGCAGTCCAGCCCGTTCATCCCCGAGCTCGGTCTGGCCCTCGGCAGCCGGTTGCAGATGATGTGGCTCGAGCAGGGGCTGCCCAGCTCGCTGATCCCGGGTCGGCGGCCCCGCACCACCTTGTCGCCGACCCTGGTGCTGCGCGACGGCGTACCGGTCCTGGCCTGCGGCACCCCTGGCGGTGACCAGCAGGACCAGTGGCAGAGCGTCTTCCTCGTCCGGCACCTGGTCGGCGGGGAAGGCCTGCAGCAGGCCGTGGACTCGCCGGTCTTCCACACCACGAGCTTCCCCGGTTCGTTCCACCCCCGGGCCAGCGAGCCCGGCGTGCTGGTGGCCGAGTCCCGGCTCGGCGACGACGTGCTGGACGGGCTGCGCGCCCGCGGGCACCAGGTCCTCGACCAGGGTCCGTGGAGCCTGGGGCGGATGTGCGCGGTCGCGCGCGACCCGGAGAACGGGCTGGTCAGCGCGGCGGCCAACCCCCGGGGAATGCAGGGGTATGCCGTCGGGCGTTGACCTGAGCAGGCGCCACCTACGCTGGTGGTGCATCCCGACGGACCCAGGAGGACATTCGTGCCCGGAGGCAAGACACGTCTGGCGCGTCAGGCGATCAAGTACGGCCCCGTCGTCTACGCCCTCGCGCAGCGCTACGGCCCCCAGGTCGTGGACCAGATCCTCAAGCAGCGCGAGCCCGCCCAGCGGATGGTGCAGGAGCGGGCGGCGAAGGCGCGGTCCAACCCGCGCAAGCACGCCCTGGCGCACGCCGAGACGGTGGTCGAGGGCTCGCTGCAGCAGGTCTTCCACCGCGGGCAGCCCTACTGGGTCGTCTTCTCGCGCAACGAGCCGGTCGGGGTGCACCCGCACACCGACGCCCCCTTCGACACGCTGCTGCTGAACACCGACCCCGGCAAGCGGCAGACCCCGGACGCCCTGCGGCGCACGGTGCACCTTCCCCGACGGCCCGGGCGATGAGCGCGGACGGGCGGACCGGCTCCGACCGCGTCGACTACACCGGGGAGGGCCTGTCCGAGGCGCAGGCCCCGGACGCCCCGCTGCTGGTGGTGCAGGCCTGGCTGGACGAGGCGATCGTGCGCGGACGGGAGCGGGGTGACGTCCCCGAGCCCACGGCGCTCTCGGTGGCGACGGTGGACGCGGATGGCATGCCCGACGTGCGCACCGTGCTGATGCGGTACCTGGACGCGACCGGCCCGGCCTTCTTCACCGGACTGTCCTCGGCCAAGGGACGGCAGCTGGCCGCCCGACCGGTGATGGCCGCGGCCCTGACCTGGCCCTCGATGTTCCGGGCGGTCCGGTTCCGCGGGCAGGCCCACCAGCTGGACCGGGACCTGGTCACCGACTACTTCCGCAGCCGGCCCTACGGCTCCAGGATCAGTGCGCACGCGTCGGCGCAGAGCTCTCCGGTGGCGGGTCGGGCCGAGCTCGAGCAGACCTACCGCGACTGCGAGCAGCGCTGGCCGGACCACGGCGACCCCGAGGACGTCCCCGTCCCCGAGCACTGGGGTGGCTTCCGTCTGGTGCCGGACAGCGTGGAGCTCTGGGCCGGACGGCGCGGACGCCTGCACGACCGGATCGTCTGGGACCGTCTGGGCCCGGGCGGTCTGGACGACCCGGCCGCCTGGCGGCGCGGGCGGCTCCAGCCCTGACCGCTGGGCGAACGTCGGACCCGACTCCTAGGATGGGCACGTGACTGACCTGATCGACACCACCGAGATGTATCTGAAGATCATCTTCGAGCTGGAGGAGGACGGCGTGCTTCCCATGCGCGCCCGGATCGCCGAGCGGTTGGGTCAGTCCGGCCCGACCGTCTCCCAGACGGTGGCGCGGATGGAGCGGGACGGTCTGCTGGAGCTGGCCGAGGACAGGCACCTGGTGCTCACCCCGGAGGGTAGGACGGCTGCCGTCCGGGTGATGCGCAAGCACCGGCTGGCCGAGCGGCTGCTGATGGACGTCATCGGGCTCGACCCGGCCTTCGTCCACGACGAGGCCTGCCGGTGGGAGCACGTGATGAGCGAAGAGGTCGAGAAGCGCATCCTCTCCCTCGTCGAGGACGGTGCCCGCTCGCCCTACGGCAACCCGGTTCCCGGTCTGGAGGAGCTCGGTCAGGAGCCGGCACCGCCGGCCGACGGGCGACCGTGCAGCGAGCTGGCCCAGGGGCAGTCCCGGGACGAGGCCAGGGTGGTGCGCCTGGGCGAGCCGGTCCAGGTCGATCCGGAGGTGCTGGGGCTGCTGCTCGAGTCCGGGGTGCGTCCCGGCGCGCAGGTGGTGGTCTGGGCCGAGGACGGACGGATCATCGTGGAGGCCGTGGGCGGCGAGGCCGTATCCCTGCCGGTGGACGTGGCCGCACACATCTTCTGCGTCTGAGCGTCACCGATCTGTGATGTGAGATGACTCACTCGCACTCTGGGAGCTTGCGGTGAGATCGGGCATCCCTGCAGGTCAGAGGGGGTGTGACGGGTGGGGCTGACGAGTCTTGTCCACAGCGTCGTTACCGGAGCGTGACATTCGCGGGACGTGCTGTGTAGCCTGAGTGGGTCCTTCTCCCTGGAAGGGCCCCCACGGTGCGACACCGCCGAGTCCTGTCTGCGCGTTCGTGGGGCCGTGGCACGTTCGAACACCGCTGACAGGAGCGGGGGAACCACCTTGCGGGACCGTGACGGTCCCTTGGGGCGAATGATCCGGCGCCCACCGGACCATGGGGTACTCCACCTCAAGCCCGACAGCTCACCCCGTAGGCACTGGAGGAACCACATGACCCAGCACGCCCCCGGTCGGCACCGTCGGCCCGGTCGTCTCAGCACGACCAGCACCACCCTGACCCGGTCCGCCGCGGTTGCCGCCGCCTCCACCGGCCTGCTGGCCGGTGTCGCCCTGTCCGCACAGGCCACCCCTGAGGTCTCCCAGGAGCCGAACGAGGGCCTGCAGCGCCTCGGCATCGAGGTCAGCGCGGACCGCACGCTGACCGTGGACCGCCCGGCCCAGGCCGCGGCCGCCCCGGCGGACATCTCCGCCGCCAGCTTCGGCACCAGCGGCTTCACCGCCGCCACCCCCGTCGTGGAGGCCGCGCCCGTCGTCGAGGCCGTCCCGGCCGTCGCCGAGGCGCCGCCCGTCGACGCAGCGCCCGTCGAGGAGGCCGCGGCCGAGCCGGTCGCCGCCCCCGAGCAGGCCACCCAGCAGGTCGCCGCCCGCGAGGACACCGGCGCCAGCCGCTCGCAGGAGCGCACCGCCGCCCCGGAGCCCGCGCCCGAGCCGGTCGCCGCCCCCGAGCCGGCCGCGCCGGCACCCACCGGTGGCGTGCTCAGCGTCGCCGCCGCCTACACCGGCATCCCGTACGTCTACGGCGGCAGCACCCCGGCCGGCTTCGACTGCTCCGGCTACACGCAGTTCGTGTTCGCCCAGGCCGGGATCTCCATCCCGCGCACCACCTCCGCGCAGCAGGCCGCCGCCACCCCGGTGAGCAACCCGCAGCCGGGCGACCTGGTGTTCTACGGCTACCCGGCCTACCACGTCGGCATCTACGCCGGCGACGGCATGATGTACGACTCGGGCCGCCCGGGCATCCCCACCCAGCTGCGCGCCGTCTTCGGCGGCGTCTCCGGCTACGGGCGCATCGGCTGACCCAGCACCCCTGAGCTGAGCGAAGGGCCCCGTCCGCATCGCGGACGGGGCCCTTCGTCGTCTCGTCGTTCCTCCATCACCACCGGGCGTCGCCCGTGGTTGCGTCAGGCCCCGACGACCTGCTGCTCGGCGGCCGCTGGTGCCTCGTCGGACTCGTCGTCGAACTCGCCCAGGATCTGCTCCAGGATGTCCTCCATGGAGGTCATCCCGACGACCCGGCCGTGCTCGTCCCGCACCAGCGCCAGCTGACCACGCTGCTGACGGAGGCTGGAGACGGCGTCGATCAGCGGCATCGTCGCGGGAAGCGAGGCCACCGGCTGCAGGAAGTCCCCCAGGGACTCCGTGCGGCGGCCCTGGGCCGAGGCGAGGATCGCGTCGCGCACGTGCACCAGGCCACGGATCCGCTGCTGGCGGTCGCGACCGACCGGCTCCACCACGAAGAGCCGCGAGCGGCCGCTGCGGTGGCTGATCTGCTCGACGTCCGCGGCGGTGCCCGCCCGGGGGATCGTGACGGCGTCAGTGGTCGGGAACATCACCGACGCGACCGTCTCCTGCTCCAGGCGCAGCGCGCCGGTGAGGATGCGGTGGTCGGCGTCCTCCAGGACACCGTGCTCGTGCGACTGCGCCAGCAGCAGCTGCAGGTCGGCAGGCGTCTGGGCGTTGCCGAGCGCATCGACCGGGTCGATCCCGCCGAGACGCAGCAGCTGGTTGGCCAGGGAGTTCATCAGCCACAGCACCGGTCGCATCACCCAGGTGAACGCGCGGAACGGCAGCGCCAGCATCATCGCCGAGCTCTCCGGGTGCGAGATCGCCCAGGACTTCGGGGCCATCTCGCCGACCACCATGTGCAGGAAGACGACGACCGAGACCGCGATGGCCACGGCGACCGCGTGCACGATCACGTCCGGGACGCCCAGCGCCGAGATCAGCGGCTCCATCATGTATGCAAGGGCGGGCTTGGCCAGGGCACCTAGGGCCAGCGTGCACAGGGTGATGCCCAGCTGGGCGCCGGCGAGCATGAGCGACAGCTCGCGGGAGGCCTCGACGGCCGCGCGGGCGGCACGGCTGCCGTTCTCCGCGTGCTCCTCGAGCCGGTGCCGCTTGGCGGCGACGATGGCGAACTCGGCGGCCACGAAGAAGCCGTTGGCCACCAGCAGGAAGACGCTGAACAGCAGGGCCTGGGTGGTACTCATCGGGCCGCCTCCAGCTCGGCGGCGTCGACATCCGGACCGGCGATCACCAGACCGTCACCCAGCTGCTGCCGCTCCTCCGGACCCAGGTCACGCCATACCGAGGCTGTCCTGGTCACCATCGGGTGCAGGGCGACCACCTCCGGGACGAAACGCTGGGTGCTGACCACGTCGACCCGGCTGAGGTGCATGTACTCCTCGCCCTCGCCGTCGCGGCTGGTCCAGGTGACCAGCACGCTGTCGCCGACCTCGGCGGTGCGACCCAGCTGGTCCAGCACGAGGCCGGACAGGGTGTCGTAGTGCTCGTGCTCGGGCAGCTCGACCCCGGTCAGCTGCGCGACCTCGTCGATCCGCAGTCGTGCCGAGAGGTCCCAGATGCCGTTGGCGCGGGCGGCGCTGGTCG
Source organism: Serinicoccus shuyuelongi (assembly GCF_045032955.1). Classification (NCBI taxonomy): domain Bacteria; kingdom Bacillati; phylum Actinomycetota; class Actinomycetes; order Micrococcales; family Ornithinimicrobiaceae; genus Serinicoccus; species Serinicoccus shuyuelongi. The sequence continues at coordinate 711,618 of NZ_JBJFZU010000002.1, forward strand.
CCTCCTCGTCATCGTCCTCGTCCCAGATCTCGCCGACGACCTCCTCGGCGACGTCCTCGAAGGTGACGATGCCGGCGAAGCCGCCGTACTCGTCCACCACCACGGCCATCTGCTGGTGACCCTCGCGCAGCGCCTCCAGCACCCGCGGCAGCGGCAGCGACTCGGGCAGGATGAGGGCGTCGTCGGTGAGGTCCCGGACCAGGGCCGTGCGGCGCAGGTCGGGGTGGACGGCGAGCAGGTCGTTCAGGCCGATGACGCCCACGATGTCGTCGATGTCGCGACCCACCACGGGGAAGCGGGAGTGGCCGCTCTGCAGCGCCTCCAGGACGGTCCCGGCGTTCTCGTCGGCCTGGATCGTCTGCACCGAGGTGCGCGGCGTCATGACCTCTTCCGCGACTCGGTTGCGGAAGGCCAGACCGCGTTCCAGCAGGGTGGACAGCTCCGCGTCCAGGGTGCCGCCGCTGTGCGACTCGGCGATGATCCGGGTGAGGTCCTCGGGGGTGGCCCCCTGGGGCAGCTCCTCCACCGGCTCGATGCCCACCGAGCGCAGCAGCGCGTTCGACGCCTTGTCGAAGAGCGTGATGACCGGTCCCAGGATCGTCAGGTAGATGAGGGTGCTGCGGGACAGCGCCCTGGCCAGCGGGACCGGCCGGGCGATCGCCCAGTTCTTCGGTCCGAGCTCGCCGATGACCATCTGCAGCACCGTCGAGAAGACCAGGGTGCCGATGGAGAACAGCGAGATCATTGCTGCCCGGGCCAGCAGACCGGCGTCCGCGTAGGACTCGGTGAGGCCGCGCACCAGCAGGGCCTCGCCGAGGTAGCCGACGAGGAGGGCGGTCACGGTGATCCCGAACTGGGCGCCGGAGAGGGTGAAGGAGAGCCGCGCGGTGACGGTCAGGGCCCGCTTCGCCGCCGGGTCCCCCTGGTCGGCCAGCTGGCGGAGCTTGCCGCGGTCGACGCTGACGTACGCGAACTCCTGGGCCACGAAGTAGCCGGTCATGACGGTGAGGACGATGATCACGACGACGCCGCTCGCGATCAGCACGAGGTGCCCCCTGCATCTCGGAGAAGCCGGGCGTCACCCGGCTGAGGACTCGCAGGTTGCGCGCCGGCGCACGAACTGGTCATCCTCCGAGTGTACGGCCAGCGGTAGTCTCAGGCCGGTGTTCTCCCCAGCCGCACGACGGCACCCGGGTCCCGCACCGGCCACCCTGCTCGTCGTCGGCGCCGGGGGAGCGGTCGGCGCGGTGCTGCGCTGGGCCCTCGAGCTGGCTGTCCCGACCACCTCCGGATGGCCCTGGGGCACGCTGCTGGTCAACGTCCTGGGGTGCGCCGCGATGGCCGCGCTGCTGGTGGCGGGGGAGTTCCGCTCCTACCCCTCCTGGGTGCGACCAGGGCTGGGCACCGGGTTGCTGGGTGGGTTCACCACCTTCTCCACGTATGCCGTCCAGGTCGCCGTCCTCGGCACCGCGGGTCCGCTGCTCGCGGCCGGCTACCTGGTGCTGACGCCGGTGCTGTGCGTCGGGGCGGTGGTAGCCGTCGGTCTGCTCGCGCGGCCCGGGGCGGGGGAGCCGTGAGCCTGCCGGTGCACCCGGTCCTGGTGGTGCTGCTGGTGGCCCTCGGTGGTTCGGTGGGGGCGGTGCTGCGGCATCTGGCCTCGACCTCACCGCTGGATCCGGTCCGGGGGGTGCTCCTCGTCAACCTGGTGGGCGCCGCCTCGCTGGGGGTGCTGGTGGGTCTGGGGCCGGTGCTGCCCGGGTGGCTCTTCCTGCTGCTCGGGACGGGGGTGTGCGGCGCGGTGACCACGTGGAGCACGCTCGCGGTCCAGACCTGGGAGCTGGGACGGGAGTCGTGGCGGCGAGCAGCGGCATACCTCGGGGTCAGCGTGACGCTCGGAGTCGCCCTGGCGGCCCTGGGGTATGCGCTCGCCACCGCCCTGCGCTGAGGTCTACCGCAGCGGGCCGAGCCCCGGCCCGGGGCTGGTGGGGCAGGTGGGGCAGACACGTGGCCCGGGCTCCCGAGGTCTGTCGGTGTCCTCTCCTACCGTGGAGGCACGACCCGAGGAGAGGAGGATGACGTGGTCCGGTTCCTGCACACCGCCGACTGGCAGATCGGGATGACCCGACGCTTCCTCGAGCCGGAGGCACAGTCCCGCTTCACCTCCGCCCGCGCCGACGTCATCCGCACGCTGGGAAGGGTGGCCGCCGACCAGGGGTGCGCCTTCGTGGTCGTCTGTGGCGACGTCTTCGAGAGCAACCACCTGACCGGGCAGACCGTGCGCCGGGCGCTGGAGGCGCTGCGCTCCGTCCCGGTCCCGGTGTATCTGCTGCCCGGGAACCACGACCCCCTGGACGCCGCGTCGATCTTCCGGTCCGACCTCTTCCTCGCTGAGGTGCCGGACCACGTGCACGTGCTGGACCACCCGGGGGTGCACCGCCTCGCCGACGGTGTCGAGCTGGTGGCGGCCCCCTGGACCAGCAAGCACCCGGGTCGGGACCTCGTCGCCGAGGCGGTGCAGGCGCTGCCCGAGGGACCGGCCCCGGACGGGGTGACCCGGGTGGTGGTCGGGCACGGCGGCGTCGACGACTTCGACCCGCAGTGGCGCGACCACGCGACGATCCGCACCGGGGTGCTGGCCGAGGCCCTGGACGGCGGCCGGATCCACTACGTCGCCCTGGGGGACCGGCACTCCCGCACCGCGGTGGCCGGCCGCGACGACATCTACTACGCCGGCACACCGGAGCCCACCCGCGAGACCGAGATCGCCCCCGGGGAGGTCCTCGTCGTCGACGTCGATATCGACGCCGGTCCCGGTGCTGATCCAGGTGTGCGGTACGCGCGGGTGCAGGTGACCCCGCACCCGGTCGCCAGCTGGTCCTTCCGGGTGATGGACCGGCAGGTGGACACCGATGCCGACCTGGACGCGCTGGACGCGGAGCTGGCGGCGGTGCCCGACAAGGACCGGGCGGTGGTCTTCCTGAACCTGCGGGGCACGCTCGGCGTCGCCCAGCACGCCCGGTTGGAAGTGCTGCGCGAGCGCCACCGGGACCACCTGGGCGCGCTGGTCGAGCGGGACCAGCACCGAGAGGTCGTCGTCGTGAGCGACCAGCAGGAGTGGGGTGAGCTGGGCCTCGGCGGGTTCCTCGGATCCGCCGTGGACGAGATCAGGGTGGATGCGGAGCAGGCGACCGGGGAGCCCGCCCCGCAGGACGAGCCCTTCGTGGCCGGGCGACCCGACGACGGGGACAGCGCACGGGACGCGTTGTCGTTGCTCTACCGCCTCTCCCGGAGCGCGTCATGAGGGTGCACCGGATCACCGTGCGGGACGTGCGCGCCGTGACCGAGCGCACCGTGCACCTCCCGGACTCCGGGGTCGTGGTGGTCGAGGGACCCAACGAGATCGGCAAGTCCACCCTGCTGGAGGCCTTCGACCGACTGCTCGAGCTGAAGTCCACCTCGAGCAGCGCGCGGGTCCGGGCGCTGCAGCCCATCGGGCGGGACGTCGGACCGTTCGTGGAGGCCGAGTTCACCGTGGCGGGACGCCGGGTGCGGGTCGCGAAGCGGTGGCTGCGCAGCCCGCTCACCGAGCTCGAGGTGCTGTCCCCGGACCCCGAGCAGCTGACCGGTTCCGCGGCGCAGGCCCGCCTGGAGCAGCTGCTCACGGGAGTGGACACCACGCTGTGGGAGGCACTGCGCTTCACCCAGTCGGGCGACGGCACGGTGGTGCCGCTGGTCTCCAGCGGCGTGCTCCGGGAGGCCCTGGACGGTGCCGCCGACGCGCGCCTGCACGACGACGGTGGGGAGAGGGTGCTGGACCTGGTGGAGGAGGAGTACCTGCGGTACTTCACCGCCCGCACCGGACGCCCGAGCGGCGCGTACCGAGCAGCGATCGCCGACCACACCGAGGCCCAGGGCGAGGTGGCCGAGGCGCACCGGCGGCTGGTCGAGGCCGAGGGCCTGCTGGAACGGCACGCCCGGGCCGGCGAGGACGTCGAGCTGGCCGACGCGCGCCGCACGGCGGCTCGCGCCGAGCTCGCCGACGCGCAGGCACGCCACCAGGCCGTCGCTGCGCTCGAGTCGACGCTGCGCGAGGTGACCTCCCGGTGCCGCGAGACCGAAGGCCGTGCGGGCGCCGCAGACGGTGCGCTCGCCTCCCGTCGTCGTCAGGTCGCCGAGGTGGACACCCTCCGGGCGGGGGTGGAGCAGCTGCAGCAGCAGCTGGCCGACCTGACCGAGCAGGCGCACCTGCTGGATCCCGTGCTGCGTGACGCCCATGCCGCGGTGGAGCAGGCCGAGGTGGCCGGGGAGCAGGCCGACGCGCGGCTGGACCGCGCGCGGGCCGACCGCGAGCTGCTGGCGGACCGGGACCGTGTCACCGAGCTCGAGCAGCGGCTGGAGGACGTGCGGCGTCGCGGTGAGGTCGTCGCCCGTGACCGGGCGGCGCTCCCGGACGTCAGCGTGACCCAGCAGCACCTGCACCACGTGGACCGGCTGGTCCGCGAGCTGGCGGTGCTGGAGGCCCAGCACGAGGCGGCCAGCCCGCGCGTCGAGGTCCAGTCCCTCGGGACCACGGCCCAGGTCAAGGGGCGGCACGACCGGCGGGCGGTCGAGGTGGACTGGGCGGAGGCGCAGTCCTTCGTCGCCACCGACGACCTGGAGATCACTGTGCCCGGAGCGGTCCGGGTCCGGGTGACGTCCGCTGCCGACGCCGAGCAGCGGCTGACCAGCCTGGCCGCTGCCCGGGTCGCGGTGAACACGGCGCTCTACGACCTGGGTTGTCGCACCCTGGAGGAGGTCGTCGCCCGGGCGAGGGAGACCCAGGAGGCCCATGACCGGCTGCGGGAGAGCACCCGGGACCTGGAGTCGCTGCTCGTCGCGCACGGCACCGGCAGTGCCGAGGACCTGCAGGCCACGCTCGCCGGGGGCGCTCCTACCCGTCTCCTCGCCGACGTGGAACGGGCCCGTGCGCGGGTCGACGCCGCGACCGAGCGACGGTCCCTCGGGGAGGAGCCGCCGTCGGTGCTGCCCCGGGACGGAGAGGACGCCCGCCGAGCAGAGCAGGAGGCCGCCGACGAGGTGCGTCGGTGCCGCGAGGCGCGCCGCGCCGCGGCAGAGGCCCTGTCCGAGGGTCGGACCCGGCAGCGCGAGCTTGGTGCCCGGGCGGACCGGTTCGGCGGACGCCTGCACGGGGAACGGGAACGGCTCTCGCTGCTGGTCGAAGCGCTGCGGGCTGCCCGGGAGGAGACGTCCGACGAGGATCTCGAACGGCACGCCCACCGCCTCGCAGAGGAGCTGGCGGACGCGCGGACCGAGCAGCAGACGGCCCAGCAGGCGGTCATCCGGGCCGACGTAGACGGGCTGCGCGAGCGGTGGGCGGTGACCCAGCGCGAGGCGGCCCGCGCCGAGGATGCGGCTGAGGTGGCCCGCGAGATATTGCATACCCTGAACGGGCAGGTGGAGCTGGCTGCCAGCGAGGGGCGGCAGGAGCTCTACGACCTTGCCGAGGCGGACCTGGCCGAGGCCGAGCGCCGTCTCGCCGGCCTGGACCGTCGGGCGCGTGCGGTGCGTCACCTGCGCGGCACCCTGCACCAGCACCGGGACGCCGCCCACCGCGCCTACGTGCGTCCGTTCACCGAGGCCCTCGAAGGACTGGGCAGGCAGGTCTACGGCGACACCTTCGGGGTAGGTGTGGACGAGGACCTCAGCGTGCGGTCCAGGACCGTGGACGGCACCACGGTGCCCTTCGACCAGCTCTCGGGTGGGGCCAAGGAACAGCTGGGGATCCTCGCCCGGCTCGCGGTGGCGCACCTGGTCGATCCCCAGCAGGGTGTGCCCGTCGTCATCGACGACGCCCTGGGGTACAGCGACCCCGAGCGGCTGGCGCAGATGGGTCGGGTGCTCGGCTCCGAGGCCGCGGTGGGCGAGGACGTCCAGGTCATCCTGCTCACGTGCACCCCGCAGCGGTATGCCGCCATCCCGAACGTGCACACCATCCGGCTGACCGCGTAGGTCACGACTTCAGGTCGCGCCTGGGCGAGCTGGTCGTTAGCGTCGAGGTATGAGCGAAACGACGAGTGTCACTGTCACGCGCACCATCGACGTGGCGAACAAGGACGTCTTCGGCGTGCTGTCCCTGCCGCAGAACCACGTGGCCATCGACGGGTCGGGCTTCGTGCTCTCCGTGGACCACGGGGACCGCATCACGGGGACCGGCCAGGTGTTCACCATGAACATGAGCGGCGACCACATGGGTGGTGAGTACAAGACCGACAACCACGTCACCGGCTACGACGAGGGCAAGCTGCTGGCGTGGGAGACCGCGCCGGCCGGCACCACCCCTCCCGGGTGGGAGTGGGTCTGGGAGCTGACCCCGCTCGGTCCGGACAGCACCGAGGTCCGGCACACCTACAGCTGGGGCAAGGTCACCGACCCCGACCTGCTGAAGAAGATCTCCTTCCCGCTGGTCACCGAGGAGCAGCTGGAAGAGGCCCTCAACAACCTGGCCGCAGCAGCGTCCTCCTGACGCAGCGCACCGGCGCACGACAGCCCCCGACCACCTGGTGGTCGGGGACTGTCGTGTCGGCCGTGGGGTCTCAGGAGTGGCCGGCCAACAAGAGCAGCTCATCGGTGCGCGCGCTCGACCCGGACCAGGTGATGTGCGAGATCGCGGTCACCACGGCGTTCACCGCGCACCAGCCGAGCAGCCTGTCCAGGTCCATCCCCACCAGCGGTGCCAGCTCGGCCGCGCGCGTTCGCATCCGGGCCGCGTCCCCCTCGGTGACCACGTAGTCGACCATGTCGAAGCACCGGTCACCGACGCACAGCTTGGGGTCGATGACGACCAGCCCGCGGTCACCGCCGTCGAGCACGTTGCCCAGGTGCAGGTCCCCGTGGATGACGACCTGCTCGGTGCCGGTGCGGATCAGATCGCGGCAGTCGGCGACGACGCGCTGCCACAGGCTGTCCGGGACGTGCGTGCGGACCTGGGGAAGGGCCTGGCGGGCGCCGATGCGGTCGACCATGTCCTCGCAGCGGTCGGCGAGGGTGTCGCTGACCCCGTCGACGTCGGTGCGGTGCAGGTCCTGCAGCAGCGAAGCCCACTGCGGAGGGGTGGGCGGCTCCCCGCGCGTGCTGTCGAGGGTGTGCCCTGGCACGATCCGTTCCAGCAGGACGGCACCGTCCTCCGGAGCCTCCACGAGGACCGTCGGTGCGCGGCCGGTGGCGGCCAGGTGCCGCATCATCCTGCTCTGGCGGGTGAGGAAGGCGGCGTCCGGGCTGACCTTGAGCACAGCCGGGCCGTGGCCCTCCGCCTCGACGGCGAGGACGACGGAGGTCGCGCCGGAGGGGTAGAGCCCCTGTGGCCGCAGGCCCCACCGGCCACGGAGTCTGTCCACCAGGCCGGGCAGCGACTGGCCGAAGGCGTCGGCGCGCTCCCGCCCGAAGCGGTCGCTGAGCGCGGTGCCCTCGCGGACGAGGTCCTCGGCGGTGATCATGCCGCGGACGATACACACGTGCGGGGCGTGAGAAGATTGACGTCGCGCCCGGCCCAGACGCCGGGCTCGGCCCTCGTAGCTCAGGGGATAGAGCACCGCTCTCCTAAAGCGGGTGTCGCAGGTTCGAATCCTGCCGGGGGCACGCACATCAGTGCAGGTCAGGGGCCTGTCGCACGCATCTGGGGGAACGTCGCGACCTCTCCGGTCCGCACAGAGTCCGCAAGAATCCGCGAACGGGCGTCCGTGAGCCGGTCCGCGACCGTGTCTAGGTCCTCATCGAAGAGGTCGGAATAGACGTCCAAGGTGACGCTCGGCTTCTCGTGCCCGAGCATCCGCTGGAGGGCCAGTACGCTCGCGCCGGCGGACACGGCCATGCTCGCCGCGGTATGCCGCAGCTCGTGTGGCGTCAGGCCCGTCAGGCCTGCATCCTCCGCGGCCGCGTCGAACCACCCCCGTCGCATGTTCCGCACGCGCAGCACGCCCCCTTGCGGCGATCCGAAGACCAGGTCCTCCTTGTCGAGCCCGTCGACGCGCCGCGCCAACGACTCCGCCAGGAACGAGGGGAAGGGCACCGATCGCCGCTGGTGGTCCTTGGGGGAGGACCACGCGAGCCGCCCGTTGACCTCGGTCACCGACTCCTCGATCGTCAGTCGCCTCCGCAGCAGGAGCACGTTCCGCGCCCTGAGCGCCGATAGCTCACCGATCCGCAGGCCGCAGTACGCCAGCACGAGCACCACGTCCCGACCGTGCTCGCCGGCCGCTTCCGCGAGCCCCTCCACCTGGCGCGCGTCGAGGTATCGCCGCGGCGTCAGCTTCTGTGAGGGCAGGGAGATCCCCTCCGCGGGGTTGACCACGAGCCGCTTGGATTTCACCGCGTAGCGGAGCACGGACGAGAGGACGCCAGCGACCTTGCGCACCGTCGCGGCCGCGAGGCCCGCCCTCTGGAGGTCGCTGACCCAACCCTGTACCCCCTCGAACGTCACCCGTGACAGGGGGACCTTGCCCCATACCGGGAGGACGTGGTTGTCGAGGACGGACCTGTTCCTGGCGCGGGTCGACTCCGCCCAGCTCGGGTGCGTCGCCAGCCACATCTCCGCGACCTGTCCCACGGCCGCCCGGCTCGCGGACGGGTCGACCCACTGACCCGTGACTAGCTCCGCGGTGCGCTCGTCCAGCCACCGTTGCGCGCCGACCTTCTGCGCGTGGTGGGAGGCGTGCTCCTTCCCCGCCGCGTCCCGGTAGCGGGCCCGCCACTTCCCATCAGGTCGCTTCTGGATGCTCGCCACGGTCCCTCTCCTCCTCGGGGTGGTCCTCCTCGAGCTGGGGGTCCGCGAGGACCTCGCGCATATCGCGCACGACCCTGGTCAACTCCGTCAACGCCTCGTCCACGTAGCGCAGCCGCTTCAAGAGCTGGCCGCGCTGGATGAGGTCCGCGGACAACTGGAGCTCTGAGTCCGTCGAGGTCCCGAACGACACACCGGGTCCCAGGATCGTCGTCAACGCCATGCCCTCCGCGACGGTGATCGACTGTGCCCCCCGCTCGACCCGGGAGACGGTCGTCTGGTGCCAATGTTCCTGGCCGGCCTCCCGCATCGCCGCGGCGAGGTCGCTCTGGGATAGGCCCACCTCCTGGCGGGCGTAGCGGACATTTGAGCCCACGCGACGATCGTCGGCGCGCCCCACGGGGTCCTTCTTCCTCGGAGTCATGAGCACACGGTAACACGCAAATGCTTACCAACACACGGTGAAGCAGACTCGTGTTACCGTGTGTTTGTAGTCTCCACGCAACACACATGGAAGGGCTCCAGATCATGACCGACACCAGTCCCAACCTCGACCTCCTCAACCTCAAGGAGGCCTCCGCCTACACCCGCGTCCCTGAGGCCACGCTCCGACTCTGGCGGCACCGCGGCACCGGCCCCCGGTCGTTCCGACTCGGCCGCCGCGTCATGTACCAGCGCGCTGAGCTCGACGCCTGGGTCCAGGACCAGATCGACGCCGCAGACCGCCAGCGCGGCGCCTGAGAGGGCTGACCGTGCGAGCCCCTCACCCCACACCCATCCCGGTGGCTCGCTTTCTCGTCGTCATGCACTACCCGGTCCTCAAGGAAGGGAGATAGGTCAGATATGGCGTGGGTCAAGACGTCCGACAACGCGCACGGGCACCCAAGGGTGGCCGCGCTCCGAGACGCACCGAAGGCGGACCGGCGCACCAAGTGGGAGGTCTACGGGTTCGTTCACGCCCTGGCCGAGCTCTCAGCCGCCCACCTCACTGACGGCAGGATCAACCGAGACACGGTGGAGACGTTGGGCGGCACCCGCTGGTCCGTGCTCGTCGCCCAGGCCGTGCACGCCGGCATCCTGACCGAGCACATCGACAAGAAGACCGGCGCTCGCAGCTGGCAGCTGGTGGATGACCCGAACTGGGTCCATATCCGCCCCGCTGCAGAGATCGAGTGGGAGCGTCAGCGCAGGGCTGACGCCTCGAACACCGCCCTCACCGTCCCGGTGCGGCTGAAGTGGGGCGATCAGTGCGCGTACTGCGGGATCATCGTCAACTGGCAGGACCGCCGAGGCCCCCGTCGAGGGACCTACGATCACCGCGTCCCGGGCCAACCGGCGACCGTTGAGACCTACGTCCCGGCCTGTTTCGCATGCAATCGAGGACGCTCCGACAGCGAAAATGCAGATCTCGTTTTCCCCCTCCGGCCGCCTCCAAACGAGCCTTTCTACAGCGAGCAGACCGCAAAGTGGCTGGTCAACCACGGTCACCCTGTTCGCGCATCAGCAGGTATCCAGCAGAAACCTGGGAGAAAACGATCGTCAGTGCCGGGAACGGGTCGGGACGGGACGGGACGGGTAGCAGATCAGGGGGGCACCCCCCCTGATCTGTCGGTCTCACCCGCCTCCCATCAGCCGGCCCAGGAAGGTGCTCCCGGATGACCGCTCACCCACTCAGCCAGCCCTCCTGCTCCCCTTCCGGAAGGTGTGCCCGATGAGCCCCCCTCGACTCGATGGCATGGTCCGCACCCGCGACGGGGACCTGGTCCCGGCCGACACCCTCGCCCCTCACACCTGCGAGCGCGGGTGGGTCGGTCCCGCGGCTAATCCAGCACCCTGCCCCGTCTGTCGACCGGGCACCGTTGCCCGCCTCGCCGAACAACGCCGTCGCGCCGACGAGCGCCGCGCCGGCCCGCACCACGTCCGCCCCGCGGCTCTGCGCCCGTCCCCGAGCGCCGAGCACACACCCACCGACCCACCGGCGCTCGCCGGTGAACCCGAGCCGACCCGGCTCATCACCACCACGAAGGAGCAGCACGCTATGTCCAACCACCCCCAGCTCTCGCTCTGCCTCACGGCCGACGACCGCGACCTCGTCGTCGCCGAGCTGCGCGCTACGGCCGACACCATCACCAGCACCGCCACGCACGAGGCCGCCTCGATCGTCGCCGGCTCTCGGGAGGAGCAGGGCCGTGACCCGCGGACGCTCGCGCTGCACCTGGCGCAGCGGCTCGCTCGCGCTCTCGACCTTCGGCGCATCGCCGACGAGCTCGCGACCGCGACCTCAGCGCCGTCCGCCGACGTCGCGCTCCCTTCCGAGGACCTGGAGGCGAGCGCGTGACCGCCGTCGACCACGAGACCGCTACCGCAGAGCAGGTCGTGCAGCCCCTCGACTCGCCCGCAGCGATCCTGAGGGAGACGCGCTGGATCACGGGGGAGGCGCACCAGCTCGTGGGCTCCACGGACGAGGCCCGTCGCGCGGAGTTCATGAAGCGCAAGCGCGCCTTGCTCACCGCAATCGAGCACGACGAGCCGGCCTGGACCACGACCGACGACCCAGCCTCGACCACGACCGACGACCCGGTCTCGACCGAGGAGGAGAGCACGTTGCGCGCCTACATCGATGACGCTGTGACCATCACCCTGCCTAGCCCTGACGATGCCGAGCTGATCACGCAGGCGTTGCGAGCTCACGCCGTCGACGTGCGCACGGCCTCGACTGACGCGCCTCGGTTCCTGTCCCACTCAGCGAGCCGCAGTCGGCTCGTGTCGATGCTCCTCGAGGCCGGGACCCAGGCTCTACGGGACGAGGCCGACGACCTCGAAGCGCTCGCAGACCTCATCAGCGAGCAGGCCGAACCCCCGAAGGACCGCCGATGAGTGTCGTTCACGCACGCTCGACGTCCGTGCAAGCGCTCGCTGTCCGCTCCGACTGCACAGTGATGGGTCCGGCGGCGGCCGGCTGCGCGCCCCTCCCGCTCCCGGGCCACCCCAGCTGGGGGGCGTCTGGATCATGACGCGCCACCGTGTCCACTCTCCGCCGTTAGTGGCGTTCCCTCCCCGGAAAAAAATGCCTCCCTCGGGAAACATCGACGGGCGCGCCACCCACCGCGCTCACCGGGCCGAGCACTACAGGCCCGCCTACCGCTCGACCAGCCCGTCCATGGCACAACGCCACTCCCGAATGCTGTCCGCCTGCCAGCGGCCCGCACACGGCTCCCTCATCAGGGGGATGGGAAACGACCGGGAAACCAGCACCCCGCACGACCGACCGGAATCGAGGACCGCATGACCATCGCCGACCGTCTCGCCGCTCTGACCCCCGAGGAGCTGCTGGAGGCCAACGACCTGGCCCGCCGCTACGTGGGCAAGTCCATCGAGGCCTGCGACCAGGCTGACCTTCTCGTGATCCTCCAGGGGATCCACGAGCACAAGTCCCTCCTCTTGCACGAGCTCGACTTCGCCGCCTCCAACTTGGCCGCCGTGATCCGTGGGCACGACGCGGCATGACCGCCTCCCCGCCCTTGTCGGCCAGCGCCGGTATGCTGAGACTTGCACCGATCACCGATCGAGGAGCAAGCCGACGTCAAGTCGGGCGAGAGCAGCCGAGGAGCCCCACGGGGCCAAGGCAGCCCCGCCCCACGAGGAACTGGTGGCGAGCCAAGGTTGGTAGCGGCGCGGCCAGCGGGCTCGCCCCGTCCGTCGCTCCCGGGAAGTGCGTCGCGACGTTCCACGTCGAGGCCAGCGGGTTCGCCCCGTCCGTCTCCGTGATCGCGGCTCCTCTCCATACTCCTCACCGCCCGCGCTCGCGGATGCGACCGGGCAGATCGGAACTCTCATCATGAACCTCAAGCAGCAGCGGGTAGCCGCTATCAAGGCCGCTCAGGCCATTCTCTCGAAGGCCGACGCCGAGGGCCGTGCCCTCACCGCGGCCGAGCTGTCCCTCGTGGAGGGCCACAAGACCTCCATCGAGTCCCTGACGACCCAGATCGACGCGGTCGAGGCGAGCCAGGACTTCTTCAGCCAGATCGCCGGCCCCGCCGGCACCGCGTCCGGGAAGGCCGGCGTTCCGGTCTCCGGGTGGGCCGACGCCGTCCTGAGCACCCTGTCCAAGGAGGCCACCACGCGCGGAGTGAAGGCCCTCCTCGACGGCCAGGTCGCGACCGCCCCGGTCACCCCCATGACCGCGCTGCCGGCCCTGCCGACACGCGTCATCGACCTGATCCCCAAGACCGAGCTCGACTCCAACCACTTCACCTACCTGCGCCAGACCGTCCGCGACGAGCAGGCCGCGCCGGTGGCGGACAACGCCCTGAAGCCGACCTCGATCTACACCTTCAAGGAGATCGAGGACCGGGCCCGGGTGGTGGCGCACCTGTCCGAGCCGTTCCCCCTGCGCTACCTGGACGATCACGCCGGCCTCGGCGCGATCCTCGACGCGGAGATGAAGGAGGGCGTGCTCCGGGCGCTGGAGGACCAGATCATCAACGGCCTGGGCACCGGGGAGGAGTTCACCGGGCTCATGACCACCACTGGCGTCCGCCAGGTCGACTACGGGACCGACGTGATCACCACGATCCGATCCGCCCGCTCCGCCCTCGGCGCGATCGGGGAGAACCCCACGGCGTGGGTGTTCCACCCCAACGACCTCGCCGCGCTCGACCTCACCCGTGAGGACGGCGCGACCGGTGGGTTCCTCATGGACGCCGCGGCCGTGGACAACATCTTCGGCAAGATCCCCCGGGTCGAGTCCTACTCCGTCCCCGAGGGCGTCGCGCTCCTCGCGGACTGGCGCACGGTCGTCCTGCGCGTCCGCCAGGCCGCGCACACCCTCGCGGCCACACAGTCCGGGGACCTGTTCGACAAGAACCAGGTCAAGCTCCGCGCCGAGGGCAGGTTCGGGCTCGAGACCCACCGCCCGCAGGCCGTTGCCGTGGTGGACCTCGAGGCGGCCTGACGATCATGGGCGTCAACGTCACCCCTCGGCCATTCAAGCCTCACTCCGTGGCCGACTTCCTAGCTGGAGGCAGGGGAACGATGGTCGGGCGAGCCGGTTTCGTAGACCGGCGCTTGTAGCCCTTCCAGCGCCCACCCGAGGCCCCTCCGCCAGCTGCTCGGCGGAGGGGCCTCTCCGTGCGCCTGCCAAACATGGGAATCGTTCTCGCATACGCTCACAGGGTGGACGACGACGTAGACCCCGCGGACACTCGCACCGCCGACAGCTCGACCGCCCCGCCCTGCTACGTAGGTCCGCGAGCCGTTGCCACCACCCCCGAATGGGAGGCCCTCTGGGGCGTGCGCGCCAGGGTCGAGGCCGCAGGCGACCGCATCCCCTGCGACGGGGACCCCCGGCACACGTCGGACGACCCCCGCCTGCGCGCCGAGGCCATCGAGGTTTGCCGGCCCTGTCCGATCTTCACTGAGTGCGCCGCGGCCGCCGCCTCCACTCGCGAACGATTCGGCGTCTGGGCCTCGAGAGACTTCCGTAGCACCGCCGCCACCGCTCCACGGACGAGCTCAGCGACGAGTGCGGCCTGACCGATGCCCCGGCGCGTGGCGGCGCTCACGGACTAGACCTCTGTGCCGGTCGAGCCCAAGGGTGCCGCTCAGCCCTCGGCTTGACGGCCCTGCGCCCGAAGGAGTTGCGCGGGCATCTCATACTCGTGACGAATCAGGTGCCGTAGGAAGGAGCCCAGCGCCTCTGCCTCTTCCGCGGTCACTTCGTCGTAGTCCTCTGGGTGCGCGCCTTCGTTCCCTAGCTGGTTGAGATGATCCGCCCACTCCCATAGGGACTTGTGGAGATCGCCAGACGATTTCATGCGGGTAAGTGCAGGTTTCAGGAACCGCTCGCCCCTTGCTGCTTCATCACCCATGTCCTTCACGAAGAGGTGCAGCGCTGACCGGAACATGACCGCTGCGGCACGGTTGGCACCGATGCTCAGGCACCGCATGCCCTCGTCGTAGGCCGATGCCACCTCGGGGTCGACTTCTTCATCCAGAGTGCCCATGCCAGGGGTGGGATACCACGTCCGACCCTCGCCGAGTTCGTCCGTGACGACTAAGGTGCTGCGGTTGCAGCCGTAGCACTTCAGTGTCGCGACTCTGTAGGTGATGACGTAGCCGTGGGCACGGTTCTCTCCAGCGAGGCTGTCTTGGATGGCCACATCGAAGTTCGAAACACGTCCGCACCATGGACACGGCCCGGTAGGGTCGCCCGGAGTGGGAAGCGTGTCAGGGTTTCTTTCGCTCATCACGCCATCCTTCCCCAAAACAACAGGGATCCGCGCGTCGCGACGCTATACCCGCAGGAAGCACATTCGGCTTCCGCAGGGACCGCAGGCGGCCTCCACGGCCCCCGCGGTGTTGCTGGTCCCGGTCGACTCCCGCAGGGCTGCAGGCGGCCCCCACGGCCCCTACGGCGCTCGCGGCACTCGAGGCGCTAAGCGTCCCGCTGGTCGCGGTCGACTCCCACAGAGCTGCAGACGGCCCCCACGGCCCACGCGGCGTGCTGGGCGTCCCGCTGGTCGTGGTCGGCTCCCGCAGGGCTGCAGGCGGCCCCCACGGCTCACGCGGCGTGCTGGGCGTCCCACTCTGGTCCCGATCGGCCCCCGCCGGCCGCCCCACGGCCCCGACGGTGCTCGGGGGCGTGCTGGGCGTCCCGAGTCCGCACGTAGTCCGCAAGATTGCGGACTAATACACACAACAGCTATGAACACCAGTCAATCTAACCGCTGGTCAACGAGGGGGGTGCGCTACAGCAAGCACCTGTGCAACACGACACGACGCTCTCTGAAAGGCTCTCCTAAAGCGGGTGTCGCAGGTTCGAATCCTGCCGGGGGCACATCCGTACGCAGGGACCCCCGGCGCGAGGCTGAGAACCGGTCTACGATGCCGTGTGCTCTCCCTCGTCCGGTTCCAGAGCGCGGTCCCCAACCGTCGTGGCCGGTTCCCCGGTGTCTTCGCCCTGGCCAACGGTTTGGCGCACGACGGTCTCCTCTCGCACGCGGACCACCGTTGGTGGGAGTCCGCGAACACCGCGATGAACGCGGCCTACGCCCATCCCACGGCGAACGACCCGACGGCATACGACCCGGTCCGGCACCCGGGAGCCACCTCGTGGTTCAAGGACCCGGAGGCCGCAGGTCTCATCGAGAGGGCTCGGGAGTACCTCGAGCTCCTGGACCGGTATGGCGTCCCCTGGGTCGAGCTGCGCACGCGCACCCCCGGGGTCGTGCACTACGAGGACGAGGTCCAGGTCGTGTCCACGGCGTACCAGTTCGCCGAGCACTGGCCGTTCGCCGGGCGGGCGCCGAGAGGCTGAGCCGGTCGCTGCCGTCGGCCCGTGTGGCTCACCGGCAACGGCGCCCCACTGTCATACCGTAGACCGCGGTCCGGCCCGAGCGTGTTCGGACCACCCTCTCCCGAACGAATCCGTGGGCGCCGCAGGGAGGGCGATGACTGCACCTGCGCCCCGCTGGGACCAAGGAGACAGATGGTCAACGTCATGCTGGCCGGTGGCATCTCGATGACCCTCGCCCTGCTCTGCACACCGCTGTTCATCCGGTTCCTGGTGCGACGACGCTACGGCCAGTTCATCCGCGACGACCTCACGCACCACCACGTCAAGCGGGGCAAGCCCACCATGGGTGGCGCGGTGATCATCGGGGCGGCCATCGTCGGCTACTTCACCTCGCACGCCGCGCTGCTGGGGCTGGACGCCAGCGGGCTGGTCGACGTCACCCCCAGCCGCATCTCCCTCAGCGCCCTGCTGGTGCTCTTCCTGCTCACCGGCCTCGGCCTGGTCGGGTTCTTCGACGACTACATCAAGATCCGCAAGGAGCGCAGCCTCGGGCTCACCTCCGTGCAGAAGCTCACGGGGCAGACCCTGGTCACCGTCGTCTTCGCCCTCGCCGCCCTGCTGGTCACCGATGAGGACGGTCGCACCCGGGCCTCGACCGCGATCTCGTTCATCAGGGACACCGATGTCGACCTGGCCTTCGCCGGTCCGACCCTGGGCGCCGTCCTGTTCATCGTCTGGGCGAACGTGCTCATCGCGGGAGCCTCGAACGGCGTCAACATCACCGACGGGCTGGACGGCCTGGCGACCGGAGCCTCGGTGATGGTGTTCGGCGCCTACACCGTGATCAGCATGTGGCAGTACAACCAGAACTGCCAGGTGACCCCGGGGCCCAACTGCTACAACGTCAGCGACGCCCTGGACCTCGCCGTCGTCTCCTGTGCCATCGCCGGAGCCTGCTTCGGGTTCCTCTGGTGGAACGCCTCGCCGGCCTCGATCATCATGGGGGACACCGGCTCGCTGTCGCTGGGAGCCGCGCTGGCCGGGATGGCCATCCTGACCCAGACCCAGCTGCTGCTGGCGGTCCTAGGTGGCCTCTTCGTGATCATCACCGCGTCGGTCATCATCCAGGTCATCAGCTTCAAGCTGACCGGCAGGAGAGTCTTCAAGATGGCGCCGCTGCACCACCACTTCGAGCTCGTCGGGTGGGCCGAGGTGACCATCGTCGCCAGGTTCTGGATCATCGCCGGCATCTGCGTCGCCGCCGGCCTGGGCCTCTTCTACGGCGAATGGGTCGCCAACCTGTGATCACGGGTATACGGGAAGGTCGCCGGTGCCCTAGCGTGGTCTGACCCAGCCATCGCCGAGAGGGAAGCCCATGAGCATCGACGGATTCCTCACGGTCCCCGGCATCCCTGGTGAGAGCACCCGTGCGGGCCACGAGGACGAGATCGAGGTCCACGGGGTCACCTTCGGCATGGAGGCGCCGGTCGCCCGAGGGGGTGTCGCCCGGGGAAGGGTCTCCTTCGACCCGGTGGTCGTGTCGAAGAGCTACGACAGGTCCTCCCCGGCGCTGAAGGGGGCGCTCGCCACCCACCGGCACCTGGACGAGGTCGTGCTCTCCGTGCAGCGCACCGTCGAGGGCGAGCAGGCCGACTACCTCGTGGTCACGCTGGAGGACGTCAGCGTGGTGAAGTACGACCTCTACCTGGACACCGAGCGCGACGGTGTCCTCGTGGAGCAGGTCGCCTTCACCTACCGAAGCGTCGCCTTCACCTACGCGGGTCAGTACGAGGTCGAGCTCGAGGTGCGGGGCGCCCGCTGAGCGTCGGCTCCGGCAGCACTCGCGCCGTCAGCGGCTCGACGACTCCTGGGCACGCTGCAGCAGCACCGTCCCCGCGGTGGCCAGCACCAGGCCGGCCGCGATGGCGAGACCCCAACCGTCGCGGACTCCGTCGCCGAGCCAGGCGAGACCTACCAGGGCTGGCACGAACGTCTGGGCCGTGATCATCGGGGCGGTGGCGGTCGAGACCGGCGCCCGGTCGAGCGCCAGCGAGTAGAGCCAGAACGCCAGGACGCCGAAGGCGGGCACCGCGAGCGCGGATGCGACGATCGCAGGGGAGAGGGGCAGGTCCACGCCTCGCACCGCCAGGGCGGAACCGGCATACCCCAGCCCCGCCAGTGTCCCGAGGGTCACCGCGCCGGCGCGCCGCGCCAGCACACCGACGACCAGCAGCACACCCAGGGCGAGGACGAGACCGATCGCGAAGCCGGCCCCCTCGACGACCTCACCAGCCGACCCGGCCCCCACCGCCAGCAGCACCAGACCGCCGGTGACGGCGGCGATCCCCAGCCAGCCGGACCGGGTCAGGATCTCCGAGAGCCGGGCGGAGGCGAGGGCGGTCACCGGCAGCGACAGCGCGATGCTGGCCTGCGCGAGGTAGAGCGGCAGCAGCCAGATGGCCACCGCGTGCAGCACGAAGCCCACCAGGTATGCCGCGACGACCGCCATCATCCAGGGGTTGCCGACCGCCCACCGCACGAAGGGACCCAGGCCCTGCGTGCTCCGCGCATCCCCCCGCACCGCGCGCGCCTGCACGACGGCCGCCAGGCCGAAGAGGACCGCCGCCGCGACGCCCGCGAGCAGCCCGGCGGCCAGGTCGGCGTCCATCAAGGTCGGCCTCACGGTGGGTGGACGGGGGAGCGTCAGCATACGGTCCAGGAGTGGGTGAGGACCTCCCGGAGGCGCCGGCCCGGCAACGGTGCTGTGATGTCCGCATGGCTATCCGCACAGGCACTGACGTGAAGTGGCGCTGGGGCTCCTCCTGGGTCGAGGGCACCGTCACCGAGGTCCACCACGACAAGGTCACCCGGCGGACCAAGGGGGAGTCGGTGACGCGCAACGGCAGTGACGACGACCCCGCCTACGTCATCGAGCAGGACGACGGGACGGTCGTCCTGAAGCTGCAGAGCGAGGTCGAGCGCGCCTGAGCGGCGCCTCCGGTCCTAGCCGGCGATGACGGACAGCAGGTGCGTCACCGCCTCAGACATCTCCTCCCGGGCGCGGGCCAGGTAGCGACGGGGGTCCACGTCGTCCGGGTGGTCGGCCAGGTGCCGACGGAGCCCTGCGGTGAAGCGGGTGTTGAGGTGCGTCGATACGTTGATCTTGGTCATCCCCGCCCGGACCGCGCCCCTGATCCCGGCGTCGTCCACCCCGGAGGAGCCGTGCAGCACCAGGGGGACGGGCACGGCCGCCCGGAGCCGCTGGATGAGGTCCTCGTCCAGGACGGCATCGCGCCGGGTCATGGCGTGCGAGGAGCCGACCGCGACCGCGAGCGCATCCACCCCGGTGCTGCGCACGAACTCCGCAGCCTGGGTGGGGTCGGTGCGAACCCCCGGCGCGTGGGCGCTGGAGCCCGCCTTGCCGCCCACCTCACCGAGCTCGGCCTCCACGGCCACCCCCTGGCTGCGGCACTCGCGGACGACCGCCCGGGTGGCTGCCACGTTGTCCTCGTCGGGCAGGCGTGAGCCGTCGAACATCACCGACTGCACCCCGAGCAGGAGGCCCTCGCGCACCAGCTCGGGGGACTCCACATGGTCCAGGTGCACCGCGACCGGCACCCCCGCGGACCGGGCCAGCGCCAGCGTGGCGACCACCACCGGATCCGCCGCACCGTGGTGGCGGATGCAGTTCTCGCTGATCTGCATCACCACCGGGGTCCCGGCCCGTTCGGCGCCCCGGACGATCGCCTCCGCGCTCTCCAGCGAGATGACGTTGAACGCGCCGACACCCACCCCCCTGTCGACCGCATCGTCCATGATGTCGTTCGTCCTGCTCAGTCCCACCACGTGCTCCCGTCGTCGTTGCCGCTACCGGCGTCCCCGGTCCACGTGCCCGTCACCGGCTCGCGCCGCACGCTCACCAGTTCGGCGACGCGTGCCGCGGTCACCGGGTCCACCTCGCCGGCGGTCGGCGCCGCCACCGCACCTGCTGACCACGACACGGCGCGCTCGAGCGTCGGAAGGAGCGCATGGCCGTGATGGAGCCCGTCCGCCAGGGCGGCGACGCAGGCATCCCCGGCCCCGGTCGGGTTCCCCTCGACCCGGAGGCCGGGGCGGGCCCGCCACAGGCCGTCGCGGGTGAGTGCCAGCAACCCCTCGGCGCCGAGCGAGGCGACGACGGTGGCGGCACCGGCCTCACGCAACCGGGCGGCCGCCGCGGACGTCTCACCCGCTCCTGCCGCTTCGGCGAGCTCGTCCGCGTTGGGTTTCACCAGCGTGGGCCCGGCCTCCAGGGCGGCCGTCAGGGCGGGGCCGCTCGTGTCCAGGACGGTCGGCCTGCCGGCGGCGCGCGCCAGGGACACCAGCTCCCGGTAGGTAGTGGGGGCCAACCCTCGGGGCAGGCTGCCGGTGAGCACCACAGCGCCGACGTCGGGGAGCAGCTGCGTCACCCGGTCCACCACGGAGCTCCACTCGGCCCCGGTGATCGTCGGCCCGGGCTCGTTGAGGACCGTGGCGCGGTGCGCCCGGTCCGTCTCCACGACGGTCACCGTCCGACGGGTGCTGTCGGCGCAGCGGACCAGGCGCTGAGGTATGCCGGCCACGTCCAGGTCCGTGGTGATCCGAGCACCCACGTCGCCCCCGACGACACCGGTCACCAGGACCGGGCGTCCTGCCCGGTGCAGCACCTGGGCGACGTTGATGCCTTTGCCTCCGGCACGTTCACTCAGGCGGGACGTCACCCGGTGGCTGTCCCCGGGGCGCAGGCTCGCCACCGGGTAGGTCACGTCCAGGGCCGGGTTCAGGGTGATGACGAGGATGGGCCTGCCGCTCACGTGCGCTCCTGAGCCAGCAGTGCGGCCCCGACCCGTGCAGCGTCGGCGCCCCATCGGGCCGCCCGCAGCACAGGGCGGCGATGGAAGCTGAGCCGTTGGTCCAGCCTCTCGGAGAGAGGCTCCAGCAGCTGGGCCCCGGCAGCGGCCACCCCACCCCCGACGACGACGACCTCCGGCGCGGCGATCCCCACCAGCCAGGCCAGACCGTGGGACAGGGCGTCCACCGCGTCGTCCCAGACGGCCCTGGCCGCGGCATCGCCGGCAGCCGCCCGCCGGGCCACGTCCTCGGCCCCCACGACGGGCTCGCCGGTCCGCTGCTGGAGGCGTCGGGCCATCCCGGCTCCCGAGGCCAGCACCTCCAGACAGCCGGTGGCGCCGCACGGGCAGAGCTGCCCGTGGCCCACGTCGCAGTGACCGAGCTCTCCGGCCAGACCCCCGGCCGCCCGGATCCGCCCGTCCAGCACCAGCGCGGCGGACAGCCCGGTGCCCAGGGCCACGAAGGCCGCGTCCTGCGGAGCCGACGGGGCGCTCGGACCGAGCTCGGCCAGCGCTGCCGCGCGCACGTCGTGGCCCAGCGCCACCGGTATACCGAGACGCTCGGTGAACAGGGCGCGCAGCGGGGCGTCCCGCCAGCCCAGGGTGGCGGACAGGACGCCGACCCCCCGGTGCTCATCGACCACCCCGGGGACCACCACCCCGACCGCCGTCGCGTCGTGCCGGGAGACCCGGGGCAGGACGAGCTCGGCCAGCGTCCCGGACAGCACGTCCGGGTCACGGGGGGTCGGACGCTCCGCGGTGTCGACGAGCCGACCACCCGCAAGCACTCCCACCTTCACCGTGGTGCCGCCGACGTCCACCCCGACGGTGGCCGGCAGCGGGCTCATGCGTTGTCGAGCACGACGGCCCGGGTGAGGTGACGGGGCCGGTCCGGGTCGAGCCCACGTCGCCCGGCGAGCGCGACGGCGAACCGTTGGGCGACGACGAGCCCGGCGAGCGGGTCCAGGTCGTGCCCGACCCAGGTCGCGCCGGTCGCGGCGACGTCCTGCTCGAGGTCGGTCGGACCCGCGCCCAGCGACCAGACGAGGCGACCCGGCTGCGCGATGGAGATCGGTCCGTGCCGGTAGTCCATCGCCGGGTAGGACTCGGCCCAGAACTGCGCCGCCTCCCGGGTCTTCAGCGCCGCCTCGTGCGCGAGCCCGATCGTCCACCCGGACCCGAGGAAGGTCACCTGCTCGGCGTCGAGGTAGGGCTGCAGCTCCAGCTCCAGAGCCCGGCCGCCGTCATCGACGACCCGCTCCAGGGACTCCCCGAGGTGGGCCCGCAGCAGGGCCAGGGTCGAGGTGGCGAAGCGCGTCTGCACCACCGAGCGCTCGTCGACGAAGGGCAGGTGGATGCCCTGGTCGGCGGCCGCGAGCGCCGGCCCGTCGGTCGCTGCGGTGATCACCGTGCTGGGCGTGCCCGTGGACTCGGCCAGCAGCCGCACCACCTCGGTGGTGGTCCCGGACCGGGTGATCGCCAGCACGCGGTCGTAGTCACGGCCCGTCGGCATCTCGGAGGCGGTGAAGGCGTCCGTGCGGCCCTGGCCGGCTGCCTCCCGCAGTGAGCTGTAGGCCATCGCCATGAACCATGACGTCCCACAGCCCACGACGGCGACCGCCTCACCGGGCTCGGGGAGGCCCGCGGCCCCGGCGCTGCCGACCTCGGCGGCCCGTGACCAGCACGCGGGCTGGCTCTCGATCTCCTCGTGGACGAAGGTGCTCATCGGGCCACCCCCTGGCCGAGGCCGGACCAGGCGACCGGCCGACCCAGCTCCACCGGGACCGGCGGCACGAGGACGGGCCGTCCACCGTCGCGCAGCGACTCGGTGGCCGCACACCCGGCCGCGACCGCCTGGCGCGCCGCGAGGGGGGACGTCAGGGTGGGGGCCCCGGTCGCCACGTGCCGGACGAACTCGGCCAGCAGCCGAGGGTCGGCGCCGCCGTGCCCTCCGCTCTCCTCCGGCACCGTCACGGTGAGGTCGGCGTCGTCCCGGTAGCCGCTGCGGCGCGCGTTCCACACCTTGATCTGCGCGCCGGCGGAGTCACCGAAGTTCTCCAGGCGTCCGTGCGTGCCGATGACCGTGTAGTTGCGCCAGTAGTCGGGGCTGAAATGGACCTGCTGGTAGGAGGCCAGCACCCCGTTGTCGAGCTCCATCGTCATCATCGAGATGTCCTCGACGTCGATCGTGTCGTTCAGCCCGGTGAGGGTGCTGGGCGGCCACTGGCTCGGGTCGAACCACTCCATCATGGTGGACTCACCCTGCCCTTCGCGGTCGGTGAGGTCGCCGTAGACGGCGAGCTTCCCGAGGGCGGTGGTGCGCGCGGTGTAGCCTCCGGCCAGCCAGTGGATGACGTCGATGTCGTGCGCGCCCTTCTGCAGCAGCAGCCCGGTGGTCCGTCGCCGGTCCGCGTGCCAGTCCTTGAAGTAGAAGTCACCGCCGTGGCCGACGAAGTGTCGGCACCAGACGGCCTTCACCTCGCCGATCTCGCCCTGGACCACGAGGTCACGCATCGCCGTGATCACCGGCATGTGCCTCATGTTGTGGCCCACGTAGACAGGCGTGCCGGACTCGTGCGCGGCCTGCAGGACGCGGTCGCACCCGGCGGTCGTGATGGCCAGCGGCTTGTCGACGAAGACGGGTATGCCCGCCCGCAGGAAGTCCACCGCGAGCGCCTCGTGGGTGTCGTCGGGGGTGGTCAGCACGACGGCGTCGAGGTCCGCCTCCAGCAGCTCGTGATGGTCGGCCACCGCGCGGGCGTCCGGAAAGGTGTCGAGGGCTCTGGTGCGCCGACCCTCGTGCGGGTCGCACACGGCCGTCACCCTGGCCGCCGGCGTGACGTCCTGGAGATGGCGGGCCAGCGAGCTGCGCAGCCCGAGCCCGACCAGGCCGATCCTGAGTGGTGTCGTCATGGGGTGTCCTCTTCCTCGGCGCGGTGTGGCCGAACGGCGTAGATGATTGTTTTTGTGTATTTTGGGGGAGTGATACGCAAGGAAATGTTCGTTTTGGCCGGTCTGTCGACGGGGACAGGGGGTGGACCGTGTCCCGGCACCACCGACTGAACGAGATCCTCGCGATGCTCTCCGGCGAGGGGCACCTCGAGGTGGAGCGGGCGGCCGAGGCCCTGGGGGTCTCCACCGCCACCGTGCGCCGCGACTTCGAGCACCTGGCCCAGCAGCAGCTGATCACCCGTACCCATGGCGGGGCGGTGTCGACGAGCAGCTCCTACGACCTGCCGCTGCAGTACAAGATCGCCCGCCAGGCCAAGGAGAAGCAGCGCATCGCGGCGGTGGCCGCGGCCCTGGTGGAGCCGGGTAGCACGGTGGCCCTCAACGGGGGCACCACGACCAACGAGGTGGCGCGGGCGATCGCCAGCCGCGCCGACCTGGCCCAGGGCGGGGGCGCGCCGGTGACGGTCGTCACCAACGCGCTCAACATCGCCACCGAGCTGGCCGTCCGCCCGCACGTCAAGATCGTCGTCATCGGCGGGACGGTCCGCCCCCAGTCCTACGAGGTGTTCGGTCCGCTGGCGATGCCGCTGATCGGGCAGCTGAACGTCGACATCGCCTTCCTCGGGGTGGATGCCGTCAGCGCCAGGCACGGCGCCAGCGCCCACCACGAGGGGGAAGCCAGTACCAACCGCGCCCTGGCGGCCCAGGCCTCGCGGGTCGTGGTCGTGGCGGACGCGACGAAGGTGGGCCAGCGCGCCTTCGCCCGCATCTGCCGCACCGAGGAGGTCGACACCCTGGTGACCGACAGCCCGCCCGAGGAGCAGCAGCGGCGCGGCTTCGAGGAGGCCGGCGTGGAGGTGCTCGTCGCCGGCTGACGCGCCCCTCACGTGCGCACCCGCAGCTCGCCGGTCGAGAGGGTGCTGACCGTGTCGGCGAAGTGGCACGCCGCGGTATGCCCGGGCGAGACCTCGGTCGGGGTGGGCGCCTCGAGGCAGGCGTCGGCGACCAGGGGGCACCGGGTGCGGAACCGGCAGCCGGACGGTGGGTCGATGGGGGAGGGAGGGTCACCGTCCACCAGCGGCGCGGACCGCTCCTCCCCGGCATACCGCAGCTCGGGTGCCGCCGCCAGCAGGGAACGGGTGTAGGGGTGCGCGGTGCGGGTGTAGACCGGCTCGCAGTCGCCGCGCTCGACCACCCTGCCCAGGTACATGGTGGCGACCCGGTCGGCGATGTGCCGGACCACCTGGAGGTCGTGCGCGACGAAGACATAGCTGAGCCCGAGCTCCGCCTGCAGGTCCTTCAGCAGGTTCACCACCTGGGCGCGGACCGAGACGTCGAGCGCCGAGACCGGTTCGTCGCAGACCAGCAGGCTCGGGTTGAGAGCGATACCGCGCGCGATGCCGATCCGCTGCTGCTGACCTCCGGAGAACTCGTGCGGGTGCCGTCCCGCGTGCTCGGGCCGGAGCCCGACCAGCTCGAGCAGCTCCTTCACCCGACGTTCATGCCCACCCCGGGGCACGAGGTCCCGGTGGATGACCAGCGGCTCGGCCACGATCTGGCCGACCGTCTGCCGGGGGTCGAGGGCGCTGAACGGGTCCTGGAAGACGAGCTGGATGTGCCGCGCCATCTCCCGACGCTCCGAGCGTGAGGCGGTGGCCAGGTCGTGGCCGCGGAAGATCACCTGACCCTCGGTGGGCCGTTCCAGGCCGGTCATCACCCTGGCCAACGTCGACTTCCCGCACCCGGACTCCCCGATGACGCCCAGCGTCTCACCGCGCCGCACGGACAGGTCAACCCCGTCCAGGGCCTGCACCACCCGGCGCGGACCGATCGGCAACGGTCGGGCCACGGGGTAGTGCTTCGTCACCCCCTGCAGCCGCAGGATCTCCTCACCGTCCACCGACCAGCACCTCCTCCGTGACGTGGCACGCGGCGCGCCGACCGGGCCCCACGGGCAGGGAGACCGGGACCTCGGTGAGGCACCGGTCCCGGACCTGGGCGCAGCGCGGGGCGAAGGAGCAGCCGCCGGGCAGCAACGCCAGGTCCGGGGGCGCCCCCGGGATAGCGGGCAGCCGTCCGTCGGGTCCGGCGCCGGCCACCGACCGGGACAGGCCCACCGTGTAGGGGTGCGCCGGCCGGGCCAGCACCTGCCCGGTGGGTCCCTGCTCGACCAGGCGCCCGGCATACATCACCGCGACCTCGTCGGTGACCTCGCTGACGACGCTGATGTCGTGCGTGATCAGGATGAGTCCCATCCGCCGCTCCTGCTGCTGCTCCCGCAGCAGGTCGAGGATCTGGGCCTGGACGGTGACGTCGAGGGCCGTGGTCGGCTCGTCGGCGATCAGCACCTCGGGGTCCAGCGCCAGCGCCATGGCGATGACGATGCGCTGACGCATGCCCCCGGAGAACTGGTGCGGGTAGTCACCGGCACGACGGGCCGCGTCCGGGATCCGCACCCGGTCCATCATCCGGACGGCCGCCTGCCGGGCGGCGGCCCGTGACATACCCCGGTGGACCCGGTACAGCTCGGCGATCTGGCGACCCACGGGGTGCACCGGGTTCAGGGCGGTGAGGGCGTCCTGGAAGACCATCGCCACGCGGCTGCCGATCGTCCGCCGACGGGTGCGCTCGTCCATGGAGAGCAGGTCGAGCTCGCCGCGCAGCAGGGCGCTGCCCCCGGTCACCCGGGCGGCGGGGACGGGCAGGATGCCCATCAACGCTTTGGCGGTGACCGACTTCCCCGACCCGGACTCGCCGAGGATGCCCAGCGCGGTGGCGGGTGCGAGCTCGAGGGAGACGCCGTTGACGGCCCGGACCGTGGAGGTGTCGGTGCCGCCGCGGCGGAACTCGACGGCGAGGTCCCGGACGCGCAGCAGGGGACCGGTGTCGAGGTCGGGGCGCTCGCTGATGGTGCTGACGGGCATCGGGTCTACCTCCGGGGGTCGAGCGTGTCGCGCAAGGTCTCGCCGAAGACGACGAAGCCGAGGACGGTGAGGGTCAGGAAGACGGCGGGGAACACCAGCAGGTGCGGGGCGAGCGAGATGTACTCCCGGGCCACCGCCAGCTGCAGGCCCCAGGAGACCGCGGGCGGGGTGAGCCCGACCCCGATGAACGTCAGGCCGGCCTCGGCCGAGATGGCGGCACCCACCCCGAGGGTCTGCAGCACGAGCAGCGGGGTCAGTGAGTTCGGCACCACGTGGCCGAAGATCACCCGACGGTCGCTGGCGCCCAGCACCTTCGCGGCCTGGACGTACTCCAGCCCGCGGACCTTCAGCACGCTGGAGCGCATGTACCGCACCCCGCCCGGCCAGCTGAAGGCTGCCAGCGCGAAGGACACCGTCCACACCGTGCGGGCCTCGAACAGCTGCAGCACGACGATCGCCGCCAGGATGAAGGGCAGCCCGAAGAAGATGTCCACGACCCGGGAGATGACCGCGTCCACCCAACCGCCGTAGTAGCCGGCGAGGGCACCCAGGAGGGCGGCGATGACGAACGTCGAGCCGGTGACCACCAGGCCCACCACGACCGAGGCGCGGGCGCCGTGGATGACGTTGGTGTAGTAGTCGCACCCCTGGGGGTCGACCCCGAACCAGTGCTCGCGGCTGGGCGGCTCGTTGCTGCGCAGGATGTCGCAGCCCTCCAGGGGGCCGTCGCCGAAACCGGTGAACAGGCTGGGCACGGCGGCCAGCAGGAGCACCAGCAGCACCAGTGCACCGGAGAGCAGCAGTCCCGGGGTGCCCAGCGAGGCCCATCGCAAACGGCGTCGTGGCGCACCCGGTGCACCGGCCGGGTCGGCGGTGGTGCCCAGTGCGACCGGGAGGGCTCTGACGTCGTCGGTGCTCACAGCCGCACCCTCGGGTCGATGAGCCCGTAGAGGAGGTCCACGAGCAGGTTGAAGAGGAGGTAGACGAGCACCAGCAGTGTCGCGATGCCGACCACCAGCGTCCCCTCCTTGTTCTGGATCGCGCTGACCATGAGGCCTCCGATGCCGGGAAGGTTGAAGATCGACTCGATGATCACCGCGCCGCCGAGCATCCCGGCCAGGCTCAGGCCGAGGTAGGTGACGACCGGGATCATGGCGTTGCGCAGGGCGTGCCCCCAGACGACCCGGCCGCGGGAGAGACCCTTGGCGCGGGCGGTGCTCAGGTACTCCGCCTGGAGGACGTCGACCAGGCTGGTCCGGGTGAGCCGGGCCAGCCCCGCGGAGGCCTCGAGCGCCATCACCGCCGCTGGCAGCAGGAAGGCCAGCGGCCACCCGGCGCTGATCCCGGCGGGGTCCACCCAGCCCAGCTTGAGCCCGAAGAGCCACTGTCCACCGAGTGCGATGACGAAGCCCGGGACACCCAGGAGCAGGACCGTGAAGGCGAGGGCGCCGTGGTCGAACGGGCCGTTGCGGCGCATACCCGCTACCACGCCGATGACGATCCCGATGATCAGCTTCATCACCCAGGCCGTGAGGGCCAGCGCGAAGGTCACCGGCAACCGGTCCAGGATCAGACCCAGCACCGGACGCCCGTAGAAGTCGATGCCGAGGTCGCCCCGGAGCAGCCCCCACAGGTAGGAGGCGTACTGCACCAGGAACGGGTCGTCCAGGCGGTATGCCTGTCGGATCTGCTCGACCGTCGCCGCGGGCAGCGGCCGTGACCCCGACAGCGAGGCGATCGGGTCACCCGGCACCAGGAAGGTGAGTGCGTAGATGATGAACGTGGACCCGATGAGCACCGGGATCATCTGCAGCACACGGTGCACCGTGTAGGCGAGCAACGGAGGCGCTCCTCTCGGTGGGGACGGGGGTCAGCCGCGGGCGTCGGCGCGGTAGAACTGGATGTCGCCCTGCACGTCGTTCAGCTCCGCAGCCTCGCTCTGCAGGCCGTGGTCCAGCGGGATGAACAGGGGGATGGCGGGCATGTCCTCGAGGATGTCCGCCTCCGCCTGGGCGTAGAGGTCCTGACGGACCGCCTCGTCCTGCTCGCCACGGGCCTCGGCGATCAGCTCGTCCACCTCGGGGTTGCTGTAGCCGGTGGCGAGGTTGCCGTCACCCCCGGTCTCGTACTGGCTCAGGTACTGGTCCGGGCTCTTGTAGGTCCATCCCCACAGGCCGAAGACGATGCCCTCGTGCTGCTGGGTGTTGGTCAGCTCGGACAGCTGGGTGCCCATCACCGGGTTGAGCCGGACCTCCACGCCCAGGTTCTCCCCGATCTGGCGGCCCAGGGCCTGCACCAGCTGCTGCTCCCGGTCGGCGTTGTAGGTGACCGTCAGGCCGTCCGGGAGGCCGCCGGCCTCCTCCAGGAGAGTGCGGGCCTGCTCCGGGTCGAAGGTGCAGGCGTCACAGGCTCCCTCGACGTAGGAGTCGATGGACGGGGGCACCAGGGAGTCGGAGGGTTCGGCGTTGCCCTGCATCAGCGAGGACGCGATGCTCTCCCGGTCGATGGACATCGCGATCGCCCTGCGGACCCGGGGGTCCTCCAGCTCGGGGACGTAGGTCGGCACCTGGAAGGTGAACTGCTTGCTCTGCTCGCTCACCTGGTAGAGCGCTCCCTCGTCGAGCTCGCTCTCGGCCCGGCTGACCATGGCGGCCGGGACGTTCCGGATCATGTCCAGGTTGCCGGCGGCCAGGTCGGTGTAGGCGGAGTCGACCGAGGTGTAGACCTTGGCGACGAGGGTGTCGGCCTCGCCGGAGAAGGCGGCGTCCCCCTGGAAGTCCGTCCACCTCTCCAGGACGACCTGCTGGTTCCGGTCCCAGGAGGTCACCTGGTACGGGCCATTGCTGACCGGGTCCTCCTCGTAGGCGTCGGGGTCCTCGAAGGCCTGCGGCGGGAGCGGGCAGAGGGCGTTGGTGCTCAGCGTCTTCGGGAAGTCCGCGTTGGGCTCGGACAGCTCCACCGTGATGGTGCGCTCGTCCGTCGCGGTCAGCCCGGACAGCTCTGTGGCCGCGGGCTCGCCCCCGTCGGTGGGGTTCAGGTCGGGGTAGCCGACGAAGGAGGTGAAGTAGCCGTTCGCCTGCCAGGCGTTCGGGCCGTAGGCGGCGTGGTTCCAGGCGTCGACGAACGATGCCGACGTCACCGGGGACCCGTCCTGGAACGTCCAGCCGTCCCGCAGCGTGATCGTCCAGGTCTGGGAGTCCTCGCTCTCCACCGACTCGGCGGCCAACGGCTCGAACTCCTGGGTCTCCTTGTTGATCTCCACCAGGTTGGCGCAGGTGGCCATGGCGATCTGCGAGCCGATGTCCTTGTGCGGGACCAGTGAGGTCGGCTCGCCGCCCTGGAAGCTGAGGGTGCCACCAGAGCCGGTGGCGCCGTCGGTGGCGGCCGTGCCGTCCTCGGCGCCGTCGAAGGAGCAGGAGCTGGTGACCAGTCCTACGGCGATCAGGGCGCCCAGGGCGCCGGTGCGGTTCAGGTGGGGCATGCATCCTCCAGGAGTGTCTGCCAGGGGCCGCGCCCCGCGGACGCGACTCCCGCGCCTTTGCGAGATTGCACATATGATGCTCATAACGATCAGAAATCGTCAAGAGGTGAAGCCAAATGATCACAAAACGAGCAACGCAGGGTGCAGATGCGGTGGTTCTGAGTGGGGAACTGGTGTCGCGGCCCCAGGGCGACACGACCCCGGGGTGGGTGGTCCTTCGTGACGGGGTGATCGTCCGGGTGGGGACGGGCGAGCCTCCCGGTCCGGTGGCTGCCCACGGCCGCTACCTGGCTCCCGGGCTCGTCGACATGCACTGCCACGGCGGCGGCGGGCACAGCTTCGCCACCAGCTGCGCCGACGAGGCTCGGGCTGCCGCCGCGACCCATCACGCGGCGGGCGTCACCACGGTGATGGCCAGCCTGGTCAGCGACCGGATCGAGGTGCTGGAGCAGCAGCTCGAGGTGCTCGCCGGGGTGGCCCGCACGGGTGAGGTGGCCGGCATGCACCTGGAGGGGCCGTGGCTGAGCCCTGCCTTCCGCGGCGCCCACCCCGAGGCGCTGCTGCAGGCACCGACACCGGGGGACGTCGACCGGCTCCTGCGCGCCGGGCGTGGGCACCTGCGGATGGTCACCCTGGCGCCCGAGCTGCCCGGCGCGCTGCAGGCCGTGCGCCGCCTGGTCGCGGCCGGGGTGGTCGTCGCCCTGGGCCACACCGGGGCCGACGCGGACACGGTGCGGACGGCGGTGGACGCTGGTGCCTCGGTGCTGACCCACGCCTGCAACGGCATGCGTCCCCTGCACCACCGTGACCCGGGTCCGGTGGTGGCCGCGCTCGGCGACCCCCGGGTGACGCTGGAGGTGATCGGCGACGGGGTGCACCTGCACCCGGAGGTCCTCGCGCTGATCTTCCGGTGCGCGCCGGGACGGGTGGCGCTGGTCAGCGACGCGATGCCGGCCGCCGGCTGTCCCGACGGGACCTACCGGCTGGGGGCGCAGGAGGTGGAGGTGCTCGGTGGTGTGGCGAGGCTGGCCGGGGGAGGCTCGATCGCCGGCTCCACCACCCCGCTCCCGGGCGCGCTGCAGGTGTCCCGTGCCGCCGGGGTCCCCGCCCTGGTCGCTCTCGGGGCGGCCACCACGGCCCCCTCGCGCGCGCTCGGGCTGTCGGTGGGGGCGCTGAGGCCCGGGGCGCCCGCGGACGTGCTGCTGCTCGACGCGGACCTGCAGGTGCAGCAGGTGTGGCGGGCCGGGGTGCCGATCGGCCCGGCGCACGACTGACCGCGCGCGCCTGCGATAGTGCCCTCGTGAACGTGCCCGTCAGCAGCGACACGACCCACGTCCAGTCCCGCACCGTGCTCACCCTCATGGGCAGCCAGACGCTGGGCGGCATCGGGGTCGCCAGCGGGATCGCCGTCGGAGCCATCGTCGCTGCGGACGTCAGCGGCCGGGACGCCCTGTCCGGGCTGGCCACGACCACGCAGGTGCTCGGCGGGGCCCTCTTCACCATCCCGATCGCCGCGCTGATGGGCCGGTGGGGGCGCCGCGTCGGGCTCGCGACGGCATACCTGGTGGGGGCGGTGGGAGCGCTGCTGGCGATCGTCGCGACCACGCTGGGGATCTTCTGGCTGCTGCTGCTCGGCACCACCCTCTTCGGCGCGTCGACCACGGCCAACAGCCAGGCGCGGTATGCCGCGACCGACCTCGCCGTGCCCGAGCGCCGCGGTCGTCAGCTCAGCTGGGTGGTGTGGGCCACCACCATCGGCTCGGTGCTCGGGCCGAACCTCGTCGGCCCCGGCCGGGCCGTGGCGCAGCTGCTCGGGCTGCCCTCGCTGGCCGGTGCCTGGGTCTTCTCGGCGGCCGGCTTCCTGCTGGCCGCGGTCGTGCTGCACGTGGCGTTGCGGCCGGACCCGCTGCTGCTGGCCCGGCAGGTCAGCGACGCCGCGACCGGCACCCCGGCCCCGGCCGCGACCCGGCGCGGCAACGTCGGCGCCGGCCTCCGGCTGATCGCCGCCACCCCGGCCGCGCTGTGGGGCACCACCGCGGTCACCCTGGGGCACGTCGTGATGGTCAGCGTGATGGTGATGACGCCGCTGCACATGCGGCACGGGCATGCCGAGATCGAGCTGATCGGCCTGGTCATCAGCCTGCACATCCTCGGCATGTACGGCCTCGCGCCGGTGACCGGCCAGCTGACCGACCGGTGGGGGCCGCGCCCTGTGGGGCTGCTCGGGGTCGGGCTGCTCGTGCTGGCCAGCCTGTTCGCCGGGCTCTCCGGCGACGGCCACTCCACCACCCTCACGGTCGGCCTGATCCTGCTCGGCCTCGGCTGGTCCTGCACGCTGGTGGCCGGGTCCGGGGTGGTCGCCGGGTCGGTGCCGGTGGCTCAGCGGGCCTCGGTCCAGGGAGCGGCGGACCTGGTGATGGGCCTGTCCGCAGCCGCCGGCGGGGCGCTCGCCGGGGTCGTCATGGACCTCTTCGGGTATGCCGTGCTCTGCGCCGGTGCCGCGGTCGTCGCGCTGGCGCTGGCGGCATACACCCTGGCGAGCAACCACGGGCGACGCCCGGTGGGGGCGTGAGCAACCACAGGCGACGCCCGGTGGGGTGGGGGCGCGCCGGTACGGCACCGGTGCCGACAGTCGTTAGCCTGAGCAGGTGACTTCCCTCCGCCCCCCGCAGAACCTCGACGACGTCCGCGTCGAGGCCGTGCAGCGTGCCCGCACCCGGTGGCGGCACGAGGTCGCCGAGCTGGGCGGCCCGAACACCCTGCTGTGGCACCGGACCTCGCTCACCGGCACCTTCGACCTCAACCTGGCCCACCCCGGTGGGGTCGCCAAGCTGCTGTCTGGACGGCCCACCCCGCTCTCGGACCTGGTCCGGGCCGAGACCGCCTTCGCCGACGCTGCGCGCCGGATCGGCGGCATCCGGGACAAGGTCACCGAGATGCGCACCGAGCACGGGCTGGAGACCAGCTACCTGGCGATCGGGCTCGCCACCTGGACCCTGCACCGGGTCCCGGTGCCCCCGCGCGCCCCCGTCCTGCTGCGGGCGTGCACGATCTCCCCGACCGACGCGGCGCACTCCGACTTCGTGCTGGAGCTGCACGAGGACGTCGTCTTCAACCCGGTCCTCGAGCACTACCTGCGCAGCGAAGCCAACCTGCAGCTCGACCCGACGATGCTGGCCGGCCTGTCCTCGCAGAGCCACGGCTTCGACCCGAGGCTCACCTACCAGGCGCTGGAGGACATCTGCGCGGAGATGTCCGGCTTCGCCATCGGCCCGCAGATGGTGATCAGCACCTTCCCCTGGGCCAAGCTGCCGCTGGTCACCTCCTACACCGGCGACCCGGTGGCGCTCGCCGCGCACGACGTGGTCGCCGCCCTCGCCGGGGCCGACGTCACGCTGCGTCCGAGCAGCCCGGACGCCGAGCGGGCCGACGACCCCGCGCGCGAGCTCAGCGCGCTGGACGCGGACCACTCGCAGCGTCTGGTCATCGACGAGGTCGCGCACGGCGCCGACCTGGTGCTGGACACCCCGGCCGGCACCGGCGCCACCCAGACCATCGCGAACGCCGTCGTCGGCGCCCTCTCCGAGGGCCGGACCGTCATGGTGTGCTCCGAGGAGCGGGGCGCCCTGGAGAGCCTGCAGCGCCGGCTGGCGCACATCGGCCTCGGTGACCTGTGCCTGCACCTGGGGGAGGACCCCGCCTCGATGCGGGAGACCCTGGCCTCGGTCCGGCACGCCCTGGACCACCTACCCGCGGAGGAGGAGCCCGAGCTCGGCCCGGACCCGCTCCCCACCCGGGCGGACGCCCTCGGGGTGCTGCGCCGCGAGCAGGAGGTCCTGCACCGCGAGCACGACCCCTGGGGCGTCAGCCTGGCCAGCACCGAGAACGACCTGTCCGCGCTGGCCGCGCTCGAGCAGCCCCCGGCCTCCCGGGTGCGCCTGCCGCTCGGGGTGCTGCGGACGATCACCGACGAGGAGCTCTCGGCGACCACCGACGCCCTGATCGAGGCGGCCGACTACGGCGCCTGGGCCGGTACGCGCACCGAGGACCCCTGGTACGGCGCACGGCTGACCAGCGCCGACGACGCCGCGCGGGCGACCGAGATCGTCGCCCGCCTCGTCTCCGGCGAGTTCAGCACCGCGCGGGACGTCGCCGCGGCCACCTGCACGCAGGCCGGGCTCCCGGTGCCGGCCACGCTCACCCAGTGGTCGCACCGGCTCGGTCTGGTCGCCCGGGCCAGCGAGACGCTGGACACCTTCACCCCCGCGATCTACGACGCGCCGCTGGAGGAGATGGTGGCCGCCACCGCCGACCGGGACAGCGTCGCCCAGCGCCCAGGCGCGGTCGCCCGGGCGCGGCTGCGCCGCCAGGCACGACAGCTGCTCCGCCCCGGTATGCCGCCGCCCGACCTGCCGCACCGCGTGCGGATGGCCCGCGACGAGCGGATCGAGTGGGAGGACGTCGCCGGTAAGGCCGCGCGTCCCAGCTCGCCCGAGGGCTGGGAGGAGGCGTTGGCCGCGCATACCCCGATCAGCGAGGACCTGGCCTGGCTGGAGCACGTCCTCGAGGGGACGCCCACCGGGCACGAGCTGTCCACCAGCCACCTCGACATCGTCCTGGAGCGGCTGGTCCGGCTGGACGCCCGCTCCGACCGGGCGGCCGTCGCCGCCCAGGCGCACCCGCTGCTGGACCCGCTGCGCCAGCGCGGTCTGGGGGAGCTCGTCGACGACCTGGCCCGCCGCGGGGTGCCCGCCGACCGGGTGGCCGCCGAGGTGCGCTTCGTCCAGCGCAGCTCGATCCTGGACCACCTGACCTCCGACGCCGTGCCGCAGCAGGTCGGGGGCGAGGCGGTCCGCGAGGCGGAGCGCTCGTTCCGGGCCGCAGACCGGGCGCACCTGCACCGCAACGCCCTGCGGGCACGGCGCGCGGTGCTGCGGCGGCTGCGGCGCACCCTGTCCAGCCACGCCTCCCAGCGGGGCGCCTGGCAACGGGCCGCGGAGACCAGCACGGTCGGTGCCGTCGACTCCCGCGACCTGATCAGCAGGGCGCCGGACGTGGTGCTGGCAGCCACCCCGGTGCTGCTGGCCAGCCCGTTGGTCGTGCCGGCGGTGCTCCCGCCGGACCTCAAGGTCGACCTGCTGGTCGTCGACCGGGCGGCGCACACGACCACCGCCCGGACCGCGCCCGCGCTGGCCAGGGGCCGCCAGGTCCTGGTGGTCGGCGACAGCGGTGGCCCCGACCCGAGACCCTTCTCGGTGGTCGCCGACCCCCGCACCGAGTCCGACCAGGGTGCCGCCCCGACGACCTCGCTGCTCGCCGACGCCTCGGCGGTCCTGCCGGTGCGTCACCTGGCCGTCCACTACCGGGCCCAGCACCAGGGTCTGGTCGCCCCGTTGGCCCCGCTGATGCCCCGACCGGTGCACTCCTTCCCGGGCACGTCCCGGGAGGCGGCCGTCCGCGAGCACGTCGTCACCGGGCACGTGAGCCTGCAGGTCGAGGAGGCCGTCCGGGTCGCCCTGCGGCACGCCCGCTCGGGTGAGGACAGCCTGATGATCGTCGCCGACGACGAGGCCGGTGCGGAGGACGTGGCGGTGGCCCTGCGGACCGCACTGTCCGGGATGCAGACGGCCCCCTCCGCCGTGCTCAGCGACTCGGCCGACCGGCTGGAGCCACTGCTGGTGCGTCCGGTGCGCCGGGTCGCCGGGGAGGTGCGCGACCGGGTGGTCTGGGTCGCCTCACCGGGCGCGGTCGGGGACGCCGCAGGCGCGGGGTCGGTGCTCGCCGCCGCGCGCCGCTCCGTCGACCTGGTCGTGCCGACCTCGGTCGGCGAGTGGCGCTCCCGTGGCGGCGATGCCGCCGAGCTGCTGACGCGCGCGCTGGTGGTGGGCGAAGAGGGGGATGCGGGGTGCTCCCCGGTGCTCTCCGAGCTCGTCCGTCGGCTCCGGGCCGAGGGCCTGGACGTCCGGGAAGGGGTCGGCCACGGCCCGCACGCGATCGACCTGGCGGTGCTGTCCCACGAGGACGGTGCCGTGCCCGTCGCGATCGACGGCGACGCCAGCGGGCCGGCTTCACCGGCCCGGGACGACGTGAGGCTGCGGCACGACCAGCTGACCCGCCTGGGGTGGTCCCCGCTGCGGGTCCGCACCACCGATATCTTCACCGACCCCGCCCGGGAGGTGGCCCGGGTGCTGCAGGCGCTGCGGGACCGGGCGGCACGTCGGGGGTGAGCCCGGTGGCGGCGCAGGACGACGAGGCCGCCGACCCGGGTCGGAGCGGATCTCCGGCCGCGGCCCGGCCCCGCCGCGGAGGCCACCGGCGGGTGGTCGCGCCCGCGACCCGTCCGGAGGCGGACCCCTCGGACGAGACGCCGGAGAGGCCCGACGCCGGGCCGGCGCGTGACGGGCGCAGACCCGACGCCCGCGAGGAGTGGATCCTCGAGCAGCGCCCCCCGCACTGGGACTGAGGCGGCGTCACCGAGCTCGACCACACCGACGATGCCGCGCGGATGCCGCCCTCAGCCGATCAGAGGGTGCCGTCCGTCTTGCGCTGGGCGAGCAGGTCGCGGATCTCCCGCAGGGCCAGCACCTCGTCCGAGATCTCCTCGGGCTCGGGTTCCTGGCCGCGGCGACGGAACTCCATCGCCTTGTTCATCGGCGCGACCAGCACGAAGTAGACGACGGCGGCGGTGATGAGGAAGACGATGATGGCGTTGATGATCGCCGCGAAGTCCATCCGGGTGCTCTCGTTCCCGCTGATGATCTCGATCGTCAGTCCGCTGACCTCGGCCCCGCCGACCGAGTTGAGCAGCGGGGTCACGACGTTGGAGACGATCGTGTCCACGACCGCGGCGAAGGCGGAGCCGACGACGACCGCGACGGCCAGCTCGATGACGTTGCCGCGCATGATGAAGTCCTTGAAGCCCTGAAGCATGGCCTCTCCTCTCGGGGGGTCGAGCATCGGGGCGCCGCGTGCTCGTCGTCTGGTGGTGGGTGTGAGTGGCCCGCCGCAACCTCGCCCCCGGGCCAGGGGAAGACTAGCCCGTCCCGTGCCGGTCGAGGGGTCGTCTTCCCGGTCAGGGGTCCGACACCGGTCAGGGTGGGTGGCCCTGCTCACCCGACGGGGGACGCAGCGCCACCTGCAGCGCTGCCCCCAGCGGGTCGGCGCCGCGCGCGCCGGCCAGCTCCTGCGCGGTGCCGGTGTCGACGGCCAGCCACAGGCCGGAGGTGCCCGGCTGGGGGGAGCGCAGCACCAGGCCCTCCCGGGCGACGACCGCCCCGTCCGGGCCGTGGACGTCGACCAGGTCGCCCGGTGTCGCGGCCAGCGCGACCGCCTCGTCCGCGAGCGGCACGAAGACCGCGACCGTCCCGGGCGGCATACCGGCGAGCAGACCGGTGGTGCGCAGGTCGCTGCTGGTCAGGACCTCACCCGCTCCCACGGGGGCGACAACCCGGGCACCCTGTGCGGCGCCGGGGTCGGTCAGCGCGCCGACCGGGCGGGCCCGAGGAGGTAGCAGAGCCACCTCGACGTCCGCGGCGCCCAGCACCTGCCCGACCGAGAGCTGGCGGGCGGCCACCAGCACCGGCACGTCGTCCGGGGAGGGGCGCCCGAGCACCAGATGCAGTCCACCCGCGACCGTCACCCCGGCCAGCACCGCGGCTGCGACCCGGCGCAGACCAGGGGTGGACCACCGACGGGCCGGCCACCGGCGCGGGCGCAGGAACGACCTCGTGGACCCGTTCGTGGACCCGGGGGCACGAGGTCGTTGCCGGCGATGCTCTCGTCTGCTCACCCGGGCGACGCTAGGCGGCCCGGGTGGCCCCGGGGCGGGTCAGCCCGACTTTGTGGACGAGGTCGAGCTGCTCGAGGAGGATGTGGACGAGCCGGATGACCCGGACGAGGCCGACGACCCGGACGACTCGGTGCTCGTGGATCCCTTCGCGGGGCCGGAGTCCGAGCCGCCGGAACCTCCCGAGCCGGACCCGCTTGACCCGGAGGAGCCAGAGCCCGAGCCGGAGCTGCCGGTCCCGGACCCCCGGGAGTCGTTGCGGTAGAAACCGGATCCCTTGAAGACGACGCCGACCGCGCTGAAGACCTTGCGGAGGGTGCCGCCGCACTCAGGGCACTCGGTCAGCGAACCGTCGGAGAAGGCCTGCTGCACGTCGAAGGCGTGGCCGCAGTCCTTGCAGGCGTATGAGTAGGTGGGCACGAGGCTGGATTCTACGTCGCCTCCGCGGGGGCACCGGCATCGTCCCCTACCCTGGGGGGCGTGTCTCGTCCCGTGTGGCAACGCCTGGCCGTGCCGCTGGCCGCGATCCTGGTGATCGTCCTGGTCGCCGCGGCCGTCCTCGGTGTCGGTCTGACCCGGCGGGCCTTCCCGGTGGCCTCGGGTGAGCTGGAGGTGGCGGGCCTCACGGGGGAGGTCGAGGTGATCCGCGACGACCTGGGGATCCCGCACATCTACGCCGACACCCCCACCGACCTCTTCCGTGCCCAGGGCTTCGTCGCCGCGCAGGACCGCTTCTTCCAGATGGACCTGCGCCGGCACATCGTCAGCGGCCGGCTGGCCGAGCTGGTCGGCGAGGGCGGCCTGGAGACCGACCGGGTCATCCGCACCCTCGGCTGGCGCGAGGTGGCCGAGGAGGAGCTGAGCCTGCTCTCGCCGGAGGCCCGCTCCTACCTGCAGGCGTACGCCGCAGGGGTGAACGCCTACATCGACAGCAAGCGGGGGTCGTCCGCGATGAGCGTGGAGTACGTCGCGCTCGCGCAGAACGCCCCCGGCTACACAGTGCGTCGGTGGGACGAGGTGGACTCGCTCGCCTGGCTCAAGGCGATGGCCTGGGACCTGCGCGGCAACTACGGGGACGAGCTGGCCCGGGGGCGCCTGGTGGGTCAGGTGCCGCTGGACCAGATGGCAGCCCTCTACCCCGAGTACCCGGTCGAGGAGCACCCGCCGATCCTCGGTCCCGACGAGTGGACCCCGCCGGAGGTGCGCCCCGCCGGGGTCGGCGACGCCCGCGGCGGCACCCGTGGCACCGTCACGCCCGGACAGAGCGACCCCGCCGACCGCAGCCTGCTCGGGGAACCGACGGCCCCCGACGGCCCCACCTCCGGCGCGGAGCGGCAGTGGCTGGCCGGCGGCGGCGCCGACGCCCTCGCGGACACCGAGACCGTGCTCGCAGCGGTGCCCGAGCTGATGGGCCACGGAGAGGGCATCGGCTCCAACTCCTGGGTCGTCTCCGGCGACCACACCGCCAGCGGTATGCCGCTGCTCGCCAACGACCCGCACCTGGCCGTCTCCCAACCGGGCATCTGGATGCAGACCGGCCTGCACTGCCGGGAGGTCAGCGAGGCCTGCCCGTTCGACGTCACCGGGTTCACCTTCGCCGGCTTCCCCGGGGTGATCATCGGTCACAACCAGGACATCGCCTGGGGGTTCACCAACCTCGACCCGGACGTCACCGACTTCTACCTCGAGGACACGGTCGAGGACACCGTGCTGCGGGGGGAGGAGTACGTCCCGATGGAGGTGCGCTCCGAGACCCTCAAGGTCGCGGGCGGCGAGGACGTCGAGCTGCAGGTGAGGGAGACCAGCAACGGCCCGATCGTCTCCGACGTGCTGGGCACGGTGGGTCAGATGGGCGACAACGGTCCGCTGGGCGGGGTGCAGACCTCGCGTGACTTCGAGGTGGCCCTCGCCTGGACCGGGTTGGAGCCCTCCCGCACCGCCGAGGCCGTCTTCGCGCTCAACTCCGCCACCGACTGGGACTCCTTCCGGGACGCGGCCGAGTTCTTCGCGGTGCCCTCGCAGAACCTGGTCTACGCCGACACCGAGGGCAACATCGGCTACCAGGCCCCGGGGCTGGTGCCGATCCGGCAGTCCGCCACCCACGCGACGCCGCCCGGCTTCTACCCCGCCCCGGGCTGGCAGGAGCAGTACGCCTGGAACGGGTGGGTGGACTTCGAGGACCTGCCGTACGCGTTCAACCCCGAGGACGGCATGGTGGTCGCCGCCAACCAGGCCGTGATGCGGGGGTCCACCCCGTTCCTGACCAGCGAGTACGACAAGGGGTACCGGTCCACCCGCATCCTGGACCTGCTCGAGGCCCGCCTCGAGGAGGGGCCGCTGACCACCACCGACATGCAGCAGATCCAGCTCGACGACACCAGCACCTTCGCGCTGGAGCTGGTGCCGCAGCTGACCGAGATCGAGCTGGACGGCGCCTTCTACACCGAGGCCCAGGACCTGCTGCGCGCGTGGGACGGCAGCTCCCCGGCGGAGGGGGAGCAGTCGGCTGCCGCCGCCTACTTCTACGCGGTCTACGACAACCTGCTCGAGGCCGTCTTCGACGACGAGCTGCCCCCGGACCTGGGGGCCACCGGCAACTCGCGCTCGATGCAGATCCTGGAGACGCTGATGGCCACCCCGGAGAGCGTGTGGTGGGACGACCAGCGCACACCGGGCATCATCGAGTCCCGGGACGAGGTGCTGCGCTCGGCCCTGGTGGACGCCCGCCTGGACCTCACCCGCCAGCTCTCCAAGGACCCCGCGGACTGGTCCTGGGGTGAGCTGCACCAGGTCCACCTGCGGCACCAGGTGCTCGGCGAGGACGGGGTCCCGGCCGTGGTCCAGGGCCTGGTCAACCGCGGCCCGTTCCCGGTCTCCGGGAGCAGCGCGATGGTCAACGCGATGAACTGGGACGCGAGCACCGGGTCCTTCGACGTGACCTCCGCGCCGTCGATGCGGATGGTCGTCGACCTGGGTGACCTGGACGCCTCCAGCTGGGTGAACCAGACCGGGACCTCCGGGCATCCGTTCCACCCCAACTACGACGACCAGACGCAGGCCTGGCTCGAGGGGTCCAGCTACCCGTGGGCGTTCACCCGCGAGGCGGTCGAGGAGCGCGGCGTGCAGACCCTCGTCCTCACCCCCGCGGAGTGAGCCGGACCCCCGGGTCCAGGGGGACGGGGCATACCCCGGTGGCGGGGCGCAGCACCGCGTCCACCACCGCGTCGTGCGCGTCCGCAGGCACCTGGGGGACCACCTCGTGGTCGTGCAGCACCAGCACGACCGGCACCCCGCCAGACAGCTCGCGCAACCGGGGCAGCACGGCGTCGTAGTAGCCGCCGCCCTGGCCGAGCCGGACCCCGGCGCCGGACACCGCCAGCCCCGGGACCAGGGCCAGGTCCAGGGCGGCCAGGGCTCCCTCGCCCAGCGGCCGGCGGTCCGGGTCGGCCAGGTCGGCCCAGTCCAACCGGGGACGCTCGAGGGTCAGCGGCACCAGTACCCTCGCCCCTGCCTGCTGCAGGGCAGCCGTCAGCGCCTGCACGGGCGGCTCGGTCCGCATCGGCTCGAAGGCGGTGACGGTGGTCCCCGCCGTGACGCCTCCCGGTCCCACGACCTCCTGCAGCAGCCGCAGCCCCGCCACCCGCAGGGCCTCGGCGGCCTGCTCGCGGTCCTGGGTCGTCCAGCCCTCGACGAGCCGGCGGCGTGTCTGCCGCACCAGCGTGCGCCAGGTGGCCTTGTCGGAGGCGACGTCGCCGGTGGGGACGTAGGGCGGCAGCTCGATGACGCTCACGTCACCCATTGTGACCCCCCGCACTAGGGTGGGGCCCGACCGTCATGAAGGAGGCCCGATGATCACCGTCGAGGAGCACCGGGACGCGGTGCTGGGGCAGATCTCGCCCGTGGCAGCCGTGACCCTGCCGGTGGGCAGGGCCGTCGGCCTGGTCACCACCACCGACGTCCTGAGCCGGGCGGACCTGCCCCGCTTCGACAACTCGTCGATGGACGGGTATGCCGTGCGCCGCGCCGACCTCGAGGGCGCCACCGCGGAGACGCCGGTGCTGCTGCCGGTCACCGGCGACATCGCCGCCGGGGACCAGCAGGCCCACGAGCTCGTCGAGGGGCAGGCCTGGCGCATCATGACCGGGGCGCCGGTGCCCGCCGGGGCCGACGCGGTCGTCCGGCTGGAGGACACCGACAGCCACCCGCACGAGCCGCAGTTCCGGGTGCATCCGACCCCGGGGCAGCACATCCGTCGTGCCGGTGAGGACATGCACGAGGGTGACCTCGTGGTGCCCGCCGGGTCGAGGGTCGGTGCCGGCCAGGTCGCGGCGCTGATCTCGGCCGGGGTCGCCGAGGTCGAGGTCGTCGGGCCGGTCCGGGTGGTGGTGCTCTCCACCGGGGACGAGCTCGTGCCGGCCGGCTCAGCCGTCGGCCCGGGGCAGATCATCGACTCCAACGGGCCGATGCTGGCGGCCCTGGTGCAGGACGCCGGTGGTTACGTCGTGCACGTGGGGCACCTGCCGGACGACGAGGGCGCCACCAAGAAGGAGATCCACCGGCAGCTGGTCCACGCCGACCTGGTGATCACCACCGGTGGGGTGAGCAAGGGCGCCTTCGACATCGTCAAGAAGGTGCTCACCGGCGCCGGCTCGATGACCTTCGAGGAGGTCGCCATGCAGCCGGGGAAGCCGCAGGGCTTCGGCGTGCTCGGCCACCGCCGGGTGCCGGTCTTCACGCTGCCCGGTAACCCGGTGAGCACCCTGGTCAGCTTCGAGGTCTTCGTCCGGCCGGCGCTGCAGCGGCTGGCCGGGCGGGCCGAGGGGGCGCGGGGCGCCCGCGGGCTGGTGCGTGAGGGGTGGTCCAGCTCGAAGGGGCGCCAGACGTACACCCGCGTCCACCTGCACCGCGACCCCACCGGTGCGTATGCGGTCACTCCCGCGGGCGGGCCGGGGTCGCACCTGGTCCACCCGTTGGCGACCGCGGACGCCTTGGCCGTGTCCGCCGCCGAGACCTCCGATGTCGAGGCGGGTGCCGAGGTGGAGCTGCTGCTGCTGCGGCCCCGCTCCGAGATCGACGCCCGGCTGGACAGCGAGGACGAGGATGAGCGCTGACGGACTGACCCACCTGCGCGCCGACGGCACCGCGCACATGGTGGACGTCAGCGGCAAGCAGGTCACCGCCCGCTCCGCCACCGCCCGCGGCCGGGTGCTGCTGTCGCCGGCTGCGGTCGCCGCGCTGCGCGGGGGGACGGTGCCGAAGGGCGACGCGGTCGGGGTCGCCCGGATCGCCGGGCTGCAGGCCGCCAAGCGGACCCCGGACCTGGTGCCGCTGTGCCACCCGGTCGCGGTGCACGGGGTGGAGGTGGACCTGGTCGTCGAGGACGACG
The DNA here is from genome assembly GCF_045032955.1 of Serinicoccus shuyuelongi. Taxonomy (NCBI): domain Bacteria; kingdom Bacillati; phylum Actinomycetota; class Actinomycetes; order Micrococcales; family Ornithinimicrobiaceae; genus Serinicoccus; species Serinicoccus shuyuelongi. The sequence goes on from NZ_JBJFZU010000002.1 coordinate 755,088, forward strand.
GGGTGCAGATCAGCGCCACGGTCCGGACCGCCGACCGCACCGGGGTGGAGATGGAGGCGCTGACCTGCGTCGCCGTCGCCGGACTGGCGATGGTGGACATGATCAAGGCCGTGGACCGCACGGCCGTCATCTCCGAGGTCCGGGTCACGGCCAAGTCGGGGGGGCGCTCCGGGGACTGGACGCGTCCCGCGTGACCTGGCGCACCCGGTGACCTGGCGCTGGCCGGTCGAGGTCCGGCACGCGCTGCCCTCGGGGGCGGCGCTGGTGCTGCGCCCGTTGAGCCGGGCCGACCGACCCGCCTGGGAGCAGCTGCGGAAGAGCAACGAGGCACGGCTGCGCCGGTGGGAGTCCACGGTGCCGGGGCAGCAGGGCGACTTCCTGCCCTTCCACCGGATGCGTCGGGTGCTGGACCGAGCAGGACGGGCCGGGGCCGCGCTGCCCCTGGTCATCGAGGAGGACGGCCGGCTGGTCGGTCAGGTGCAACTCTTCGACGTGCTCTGGGGCTCGCGCCGGACCGGGGTGGCCGGTTACTGGCTGGACCGGGACGCCACCGGCAGGGGGCTCGCGACCTGGTCCCTGGCGGCTCTGGTCGACCACGCGCTGCTGGAGGCCGGGCTGCACCGGGTGGAGGTGGCGATCCGGCCGGAGAACACCGCGTCGCTGGCGGTCGCGGCCCGGCTCGAGCTCCCGGAGGAGGGTCCGGCCCGGGGTCTGATGCACGTCGACGGCGCCTGGGCCGACCACCGCGTCTTCGCCGTCCTCGCCGAGGACCTCGGCCCGGGCGGACGGGCGGCCGGGGGGCTGGTCGCGCGGCTCCGGGAACGGCATACCTGAAGCGGGCCGGGGCACATCAGACCAGTCACAGCAGAAACTTGCGCGACACTCCGCCGACCTCACCGGCCGCCGGGTCCGCGGAGCCTAGCGTGAAGCCGTGCCAGCAGTCAGCAGCCTGATCTTCGTCGTCATCCTGGCGGTGTGGGCTGTCTACCTGGTCCAGCACTGGGTGCGACGCCGCGACCACCTCGCCACCGCCCGCTCGGTGGACCGCTTCTCCGAGGCCATGCGGGTCCTGGAGCGCCGTCGCGCGCTCCCGCGCCCCGAGGCCCACGCCTCCGCCGGCCAGGGAGCCTCCTACTCCTCCTCGCCGATCCGCCCGGCCCGACCCGAGGTCGTGGTCAAGCACGGGACCACCGGTGCGACCGGGGCCACTGCGGTCGGCCCCAGCCCGGCCGTCCGCCGGGCCGCCCGCACGGCCCGGGCCCGCGCGATGGCCCTGCTCGTGGCCTCCGCCGTGATGGTCACCCTCGTGGTGCTCGGCGTCAGCGGCGTGCTCGCCTGGTGGTGGAGCTTCGTCGGGGTCGGCACGCTGGCCGCCACCCTGCTGGCGGTCCGTCGGTCGGTGGCGACCGCTCGGGACCGTCGCACCAGCCGGGCCGGTCGCACCAGCCGGGCCGGTCGCACCGGCCGGGCCGGTCGCACCGGCCGGGCCGGTCGCACCGCGGCCCCGGCCCCGGAGGTGGCCACCACCGCGCAGGCCGAGCGCTCCCCGCTGGCCGCGCAGGCCCGTGCCACGGCCGCGCTCGCCCCGACCGGGACCGCACGGCGCGCCGTCGACCTGGAGGCCACGCCCCGACCCGCGGTCTACGACATCGCCTCGGTCGAGGCGTCGATCGCCACCCAGGCCGCCGAGGCGACCGCCGCCGCTGCCCCGCCGGCAGGTGCCGAGACCGTGGACGAGCCCGGCTCGTGGAGTCCCACCCCCGTCCCCCCGCCGACCTACACGCTCAAGGCCAAGGCCTACCGGGGCGTGCCGGTGGCGTCCGGGCAGGGGGCCCAGCAGCTCCCGGCGGACGGCACCGAGATGGCCCTGGACGAGGAGTTCGAGGACCTGCCGGCCATCGACCGCGTGGTCTGAGCCACGACCGGTCCAGGTTTGGGTGGCCCGCCCGCCGAGCTGTATAGTCGGTGGCTGCACCAGGGGCTGTGGCGCAGTTGGTAGCGCGTCTCGTTCGCAATGAGAAGGTCAGGGGTTCGATTCCCCTCAGCTCCACCCAGGACGACCCCGTCCCCCGGACATGCTCCGGAGGGCGGGGTCGTGTCGTGTCCGGGCGAGCTCAGTCGGCGGCGGCCAGGTCGACGACCTCGAACTCGAGCAGGTCGGCGCCCGTCGCGACCGGCCGGCTGCTGCCGCCGCTGTGGGCCTCGCGGGCGGACCCGTCTCGCCAGGCCTCGAAGTCCTGCTGGCTGGCCCAGGTGGTCACGACGAAGTAGCGGGCCTCGCCGGCGACCGGGCGCAGCAGCTGGAAGCCCTCGAAGCCGGGCTGGGAGTCCACCGCGTGCCGCCGGGCGGCGAAGCGGGCCTCCAGCTCGGGTCCCGCGCCCTCGGGGACGTGGATGGCGTTGATCTTGACGACCGACATCGGGTCAGACTCCTTCGCTGTGGGCAGGGGGGCGCCCTGGCGTGGGCGGCAGGTGTGAGGATAGTGCCGCGACGGCCCGGTCGGGAGGCCGCGCACGGCACGAGAAGGAGTCAGCACATGGCGGTCAACCTGCGTGGTCGCAGCCTGCTGTCGCTGGTCGAGGAGAGCCCCGCGGAGATCGTGGCGCTGCTCGACCTGGCGGACGAGCTCAAGGCGGACAAGGCGTCCCGCCGTGAGCAGCGACGCCTGGTCGGCCGCTCGGTCGCGCTCATCTTCGAGAAGACCTCCACCCGCACCCGCTCCGCCTTCGAGGTGGCGGCCGCGGACCAGGGTGCGCACACCAGCTTCCTGCACCCCTCGAGCACCCAGATCGGCCACAAGGAGTCGACCAAGGACACCGCCAGGGTGCTGGGCCGGATGTACGACGCCATCCAGTACCGCGGCTCCGCCCAGTCCACGGTCGAGGAGCTGGCACGGTATGCCGGGGTGCCGGTCTACAACGGCCTCACCGACGCGTGGCACCCGACCCAGATGCTGGCCGACGCGCAGACGATGCGCGAGCACGTCGACAAGCCGTGGGAGCAGATGTCCTACGCCTACCTCGGCGACGCCCGCAACAACACCGGCCACTCGCTGCTGCTGCTGGGAGCCAAGCTCGGGATGGACGTCCGGATCGCGGCCCCCGAGGGTCTGCAGCCGGAGCCGGCGGTCGTCCGGCTGTGCGAGGAGGTGGCCGCCGGGACGGGCGCCCGGCTGACCGTCACCGCGGACCCCCACCGGGCGGTGGACGGCGTCGACGTCGTGCACACTGATGTCTGGGTCTCCATGGGGGAGCCGGCCAGCGCCTGGCAGGAGCGGATCGAGCTGTTGCTGCCCTACCAGGTCAACGCCGAGCTCATGGCGGCCACGCACAACCCGGCGGCACGCTTCATGCACTGCCTGCCGGCCTTCCACGACACCGACACGGAGGTGGGGCAAGCACTGATGTCGACCAACCCAGAGCTGAGGAACGGACTCGAGGTGACCGATGAGGTCTTCGAGTCGCCGGCGAGCATCGTCTTCGACCAGGCGGAGAACCGGCTGCACACCATCAAGGCGCTGATGGTGGCGACGCTCGGATGAGCGTCGTCCAGCCGACCCTGGCCCACGAGGGCCCGGTCCTGCGCGAGCCGGCGCACCGGGTGAACCCGCGGGCGGTGAAGTACTGGGTGCTGCGCAACCTGGTGTCCTCGGCCATCACCTGGGGGGTGCTCTTCGCCATCTACTGGTTCGTCCCCGACGGGGTCGGTCGCTGGCTGGGCCCGCTGTTCCTGGTGATCATGGCCTACAACGTGCTCGAGGTGGCCCTGGAGCCGACCATCCGGTATCGCCGCACCCGCTGGGAGGTCACCGGCGAACGGGTCTTCGCCCAGTCTGGGTGGCTCTCCCGGGACCAGCGCATCGCGCCGCTGTCGCGGGTGCAGACGGTCGACACCGAGCGGGGGCCGCTGATGCGGCTCTACCGGCTGGCGAATGTCACGGTGACCACCGCGTCGGCCGCCGGTCCGATCACCCTGGTGTGCCTGGACACGGACGTCGCCGACCGGGTGACCGCCGAGCTGGCCCGGGTCACCGGTCAGACGCGGGGCGACGCGACGTGAGCAGCCCGGAGCTCCCCCCGCCCACCGGGCCCCCGGCGCTCCAGGAGGACGGCAGCGCGCCGCCGCCGCCCCCGGGCCTGTCCGTCCCGGACGCCGAGGGCTGGCACCGCCTGAGTCCGCGGATGCTGATGGTCCACCCGGTCCGATCGCTGATGTCGATGGCCGTGCCGCTGCTGCTGATCACCTTCGGTTTCAACCGGGGCGAGAGCAACGGGTGGTTGTGGTTCGTCGTCGGCGGCGCCGTGCTGGCCGTCGTCTTCGGTGTCGTGTCCTGGTTCTTCACCCGGTACCGGTTCACCGCCGAGCAGCTGCAGCTGCGCACCGGCGTGCTGAGCCGCAAGGTGGTGACGGCCCCGCTGGACCGGATCCGCAGCGTCGACATCGAGTCCACCCCTGTGCACCGGGTCCTGGGGCTGGCGAAGGTCAAGATCGGCACCGGGGTGGATGCCACCCAGATCGAGCTGGACGGGCTGACCCGCGAGCAGTCCTCCCGGATGCGCAGCTACCTGCTGGACCGCTCGGAGGTGACCGGTCCGGAGGGGACGGAGGCGGTGGCGGGCGATCGGCATACCGAGGGGGTGGCGGACCCGGCATCCTCCGAGGGCGAGCCCGCGGCGGCACGACCGCCGGCCGGGGCCGACCGCGAGGAGGAGCTCGCCCGGATCGACTGGGGCTGGCTGCGGTATGCCCCGTTCAGCCTCTCCAGCCTGGTCGTGGTGGCGGGCGCGCTGGGTGTCCTCGGACAGTTCGGGGACGACCTGCCGGTCGACGAGGTGGGCGTCGTCCAGGACTCCTGGGCGTGGGTGGTGGCCCAGTCGGTGCTGCTGCTCGTGGCCGGGGCCCTGCTGGTGCTGGTGGTGGCCTGGGTGCTGGTGTCCACCGCCGCCTACGTCCTGAACTGGTGGAACCTGCGGGTGGTCCGGGAGCGGGGCGGCACCATCCGCACCACCCGCGGGCTGCTGACGACCCGCAGCCAGACCATCGAGAGCGAGAAGATCCGCGGCGTCACCATGAGCGAGCAGTTCCTCCTCAGGTTCGTCAAGGGTGCCGAGCTCAGCGCCCGTGCCACCGGCGTCGGCCTGGGCGGCACCATCAAGCTGCTCCCCCCGGCACCCCGGCAGGTGGTGCAGTCCGTCGGGCACGCCCTGCTGCAGGAGGAGGGCCCGCTCACCCAGCAGCTCACCGGCCACGGCCCCCGGGCCCGGCGCCGGATCCACGTCAGCGAGCAGTGGGGCAGCCTCTTCCTCGCGGCCCTGGTGGCGGTGCCCACCTACTGGATCGACGTCTGGTGGTTCCAGACCTGGCCGTGGTGGATCCCGCTGGCCGTGCTCGGTGCCGCCGGGCTGCTCAACCTGGCCCTCGCCGAGGCGTCCTGGCGCAATCTGGGCCACGGGCTGACGGAGGGCTACGTGATCGTGCAGACGGGGGCCTTCATCCGGACCCGGCAGGTGCTGGAGCGCGCGGGCGTCATCGGTTGGGTCGTGCACCAGAGCTACTTCCAGCGTCGGCTCGGGCTCGCCGACCTGACCGCGACCACGGCCGCGGGCAGCGAGCGGATGGTGGTGCCGAACGTGCCGCTGGCGCTGGCGGTCGAGCTGGCCGGGTCGGCCACCCCGGGAATGCTGGAGGACTTCCGGACGTAGAGCAGGCATGAACGAGGAGATGGGTGTGCGCTTCGAGCTCCCGCAGGACACGCCGGGGGACGACCGCGCGCGGTACGACAAGGCGACCTTCGCCTTCGAGACGAAGGACTACACGGGCGCCGCGGCACTGCTGGAGGAACTCGCGGCCCAGGACCCGGGCAACGCCGAGGTGCGCCTGCTGCTGGCCCGCAGCTACTACCACTCCGCCCGGCTGGGCCCTGCCGAGCAGGAGCTGCGCTCGATGATCGAGCGTTGGCCCAGCGACGCCTACGCCCACCTGGTGCTGGCCCGGACCCTGCAGCGGGCGGGCCGTGCCCAGGAGGGCGCCCCGCACCTCAAGATGGCCGAGGCGATGGGCCTGGAGGCCTAGGGGTGGACCCCCGGCGGCCCCCGGCGACCTCGCGCAGCCGGGCGCGCGCTGCGCGGGTGATGCTGGTCAGCCCGGTGCTGCTGGCCGTGCTGCCCACGGTCGTCTGGTTCGTCGACCCCGGTGCCGGTGCCCCGCAGCCCGGGGCACGGGACCCCCACGGGTTCCTCATCATCGCGGTCTCGCTCGTGTGCTGGCTGCTGTCCCCGGTGCTCGCCGGCCTCGCCGTCTGGGCGGGTCTGTGGATGCTCCGAGGGCACCGCGGTGGCGGCGTGCTGCTGATCGTCTGTGCCCTGCTCGCCGTGGCCCAGACCCTCGTGCTCGTGCTGCCGGCGGTCACCACCGTCCTGGTGCCGCTCACCGTGGTGATCGCCGCCGTGTCGGTGCTGTGGTCGGGGGTCGCTGTCTGGTGCGCAGTGGTCGGCGCGCGCGCCGCGCGGCCGTCGGTGAGCTGAGGGCCCCGGGCGGTCAGGTCCAGAAGTCGAACCACATCCGCAGGTCCCACTGATCCCGCGGGATGACGATCGCGGTGTGCACCGGCCAGTACCAGACGAAGAAGGCGACCGCGAGCGTCACGTAGCCCACCACCACGACCGCCCCCCAGCGGCGGCGTCGGGGTGAGGCGCGGTCCGTGCCGAGCACCAGCGCCAGGCAGGTGACGACCACCAGCACCAGCCACGGCACGAAGGCGATCGCGTAGAAGCTGTAGATGGTGCGGGTCTGGTAGAGGAACCAGGGCAGCCACCCGGCGGCGATCCCGGACAGCGCCGCCCCGGCCCGCCAGTCCCGCCCCAGCAGCCAGCAGAAGAGCGCGACCAGCAGGGCGAGGGTGCCTCCCCACCACAGCACCACGTTGCCCAACGAGGCGATGTACTCCACGCACCGGGCGGCCTCGCACCCCTTCTCGCCCTGCTCGGGCCAGTCCGCGTAGAACAGGGTGGGGCGCCACTGCACCGTCCAGCTCCACGGGTTGGAGCTCCAGGCGTGCTCGTTCTGCAGTCCGACGTGGAAGTTCCACTGCTCCTGGTGGTAGGCCCACAGCGAGCGCAGCGGGTCCGGGACCAGCGCCGCGGGACTGCCGGAGGGGGCGGGGTTGTCCACCGCCCACTGGCGCTTCCAGCCGCCGTCGGTGAGGAACCACCCCGCCCAGGTCGCGACATAGGTGAGCACCGAGGTGGGCACCATCAGCAGGAACGCCGGTATGCCGTCGCGCACCACCGCGCCGACGGCCCAGTCCCGGGCCCCCGCGGCCCGGCGGGCCCCCAGGTCCCAGAAGAAGGTCATCAGGCCGAAGACGGCCAGGAAGTACAGCCCCGACCACTTGGTGCCGACCGCCAGACCGAGGCTGATGCCCGCGGCCAGGCGCCACCACCGCATCCCCAGCGAGGGACCCCACCAGCGGCGCCAGCGCCCCCACGGTGTGCGCGGTACGGGGGACCGGGCGGCCGCCGGTCCGTGCGTGCGCTCCCACCACGGACCCCACCGCTGAGCCAGTCGGCGCCGGCCCTGCTCCCGGTCCAGCAGCAGCAGCAGGAAGGCCACCAGCACCCACCACATGAGGAAGATGTCCAGCAGGCCGATCCGGGACTGGGCGAAGTGGTGACCGTCCACCGCGAGCAGGGTGGCGGCGCTGATGGCCAGCAGGGCGTTGCGCCAGATCAGCCAGGCGACGACCCCGAGCAGCGCGATCGACAGGGTGCCCACGGTCGCCGAGGACAGCCGCCAGCCGAGGGCGGACTCAGGACCGGTGACCAGCTCGCCGAGCCCGATCATCCACTTGCCCACCGGTGGGTGGACGACCAGGTCCGGCTGGCCGCCGAAGACGTCCGGGTCGCCGTTCGTGAAGAGGGCGTCCGGATCCTCCAGGCCCTCGCGGATCTCCCGCTCGTGCCCGTACCTGATCAGCGACCAGGCCTGCTTGACGTAGTACGTCTCGTCGAACACCAGCCGGTCCGGATGCCCCAACCGCCACAGGCGCAACGCGCCGCCGACGAGGGTGACCAGCAGGATCCCCCAGGTGGCGATCCGGCGCTGCCGGGCGGTGCCGACGCGCTCATGGTCGTGAGCCGCGGGCGCCGGGCCGAGCAGGCGCGCCCGCAGTGACTCCATACCGGCCATCGTAGGTCGTCCCCGGGCGGCCCCTCGTGCCACCGATCGCTGCGGCGGGGACCGGGGAGGCCGCGACGATCCGCGCTCGTCGCGGTTGTAGAATCAAGGTCGTGGCCACTTCAACTGCTCCCTCGCCGACGGTCCGCAAGGGAAGGTCGAGCATCCTGCTCAAGACCGTCGTCGCGGTCACCGGGTTGTTCTTCGTGCTCTTCGTGCTGGCGCACATGGCCGGCAACCTGTGGATCCTGGTCGGACGTGAGCCGTTCGACGAGTACGCCCACCACCTGCGGACGTTCGGTGAGCCGATGCTCCCGGAGCGCGGGTTCCTGTGGGTCTTCCGGATCGCGCTGCTGGTCTCCCTGGTCGGACACGTGTGGGCCACCATGGCCCTGTGGGCCCGGGCAGGACAGGCCCGCAAGACGCGCTACGCCGGGAAGAAGAAGACCAGCTACGGAGGCTTCTACGCCAAGGCCATGCGCTGGGGCGGGCTGGCCCTGCTGGCCTTCGTCATCTTCCACATCCTGCACTTCACCACCCAGACGGTCACCCCTGCGGGCGCCTTCGAGAGCCCGGCCGAGCGCGTCATCAGCAGCTTCGACATCTGGTGGGTGGTGCTCATCTACGTGCTGGCGATGGTCGCCCTGGGGATGCACCTGCTGCACGGCGTCTGGGGCGCGGCGATGACCCTGGGCCTGAACACCTCCCTGAAGCGCGCCGAGCAGATCAGGTTCGTCTCGGTCGCGCTCGCCACCGTCGTCGTGGTGGGCTTCCTGATCCCGCCCTTCGCCATCCTGTTCGGCATCATCGAGTGAGGTTCGATCACCACCATGACTGAGACCCTGATCGCAGGCCTCTACCGCGAGGGCGAGCCTGTCGCCGACACCAAGGCCCCGGCCGGTGACATCGCGAGCAAGTGGACCACCCGGCAGTTCGACGCTGCCCTGGTCAACCCGGCCAACCGGCGCAAGCTGTCGGTGATCATCGTGGGCACCGGCCTGGCCGGTGCCTCCGCCGGCGCCACCCTCGGCGAGGCCGGGTACCAGGTCAAGTCGTTCTGCTACCAGGACAGCCCCCGCCGCGCGCACTCCATCGCCGCCCAGGGCGGGATCAACGCCGCCAAGAACTACAAGGGCGACGGCGACTCCACCCACCGGCTCTTCTACGACACGGTCAAGGGCGGTGACTACCGCTCCCGGGAGACCAACGTCTACCGGCTGGCCGAGGTCAGCGCCGACATCATCGACCAGTGCGTCGCCCAGGGCGTCCCCTTCGCGCGTGAGTACGGCGGGCTGCTGGACAACCGCTCCTTCGGTGGGGTCCAGGTGTCGCGGACCTTCTACGCGCGCGGCCAGACGGGCCAGCAGCTGCTGATCGGGGCATACCAGGCGCTGGAGCGGCAGATCGCCGCCGGCACCGTGGAGATGTTCGCCCGGCACGAGATGCTCGAGCTGGTCGTCGTCGACGGGAAGGCCCGCGGGATCATCGCCCGCGACATGGTCACCGGTGAGATCGAGACGCACATGGCGGACGCCGTGGTGCTCGCCTCCGGCGGGTACGGCAACGTCTTCTACCTGTCGACCAACGCGATGGGCTGCAACGTCACCGCCTCCTGGCGGGCGCACCGCAAGGGCGCCTACTTCGGCAACCCCTGCTACACGCAGATCCACCCGACCTGCATCCCGCAGGCCGGCGAGCACCAGTCCAAGCTGACGCTGATGAGCGAGTCGCTGCGCAACGACGGCCGGATCTGGGTGCCGAAGAAGGAGGAGGACTGCGACAAGAACCCGCAGGAGATCCCCGAGGAGGACCGCGACTACTACCTGGAGCGGATCTACCCCGGCTTCGGCAACCTGGTGCCTCGCGACATCGCCTCCCGGCAGGCCAAGAACATGTGCGACGAGGGTCGCGGTGTGGGCCCGGCGGTCGACGGGGTCCGGCGCGGCGTCTACCTGGACTTCGCCGACGCCATCTCCCGGCTCGGTGAGGACGCGGTCCGCAACAAGTACGGCAACCTCTTCGACATGTACGAGCGGATCACCGGGGAGAACCCGTACGCGGTCCCGATGCGCATCTACCCGGCGGTGCACTACACGATGGGCGGGCTGTGGGTCGACTACGACCTGGAGTCCACGATCCCCGGGCTGTTCGTCACCGGCGAGGCCAACTTCTCCGACCACGGGGCCAACCGGCTCGGCGCCTCCGCGCTGATGCAGGGCCTGGCCGACGGCTACTTCGTGCTGCCGAACACCATCCGTGACTACCTGGCCAAGGGCCCGTTCACGCCTGTCGCCGAGGACGACCCGGCCGTGGTCGAGGCCCAGCAGGAGGTCCAGGCGCGGGTCGAGCGGCTGATGTCGGTCAACGGCACCCGCTCGGTCGACTCGTACCACAAGGCCCTCGGCAAGATCATGTGGGAGAAGTGCGGCATGGAGCGCAGCGAGGAGGGCCTGCGCGAGGCGATCGAGGAGATCCGCGCGCTGCGCCACGACTTCTGGTCCAACGTGCGCGTGCTGGGGGACCCGATGGGTCTCAACCAGTCGCTGGAGAAGGCGGGCAGGGTCGCCGACTTCTTCGAGCTCGGCGAGCTCATGTGCGTCGACGCGCTGCACCGCCGCGAGTCCTGCGGCGGCCACTTCCGCGCCGAGAGCCAGACCGAGGACGGTGAGGCGCTGCGTCACGACGACGAGTACGCCTATGTCGCGGCCTGGGAATGGGGCGGTGACGACGAGGCACCGATCCTGCACAAGGAAGACCTCGTGTACGAGCACATCGAGCTGAAGCAGAGGAGCTACAAGTGAAGCTCGCCCTCAAGATCTGGCGCCAGCAGGGTCCGCAGGACCAGGGCCAGATGGTCCGGTACGACATCGACGGGGTCTCCGAGGACAGCTCGTTCCTGGAGATGCTCGACCTGCTCAACGAGCAGCTCAGCGACAAGGGTGAGGAGCCGGTCGCCTTCGACTCCGACTGCCGTGAAGGCATCTGCGGAGCCTGCGGCGTGGTGATCAACGGCGAGGCCCACGGGCCGGAGCGGACCACCACCTGCCAGCTGCACATGCGCAGCTTCAACGACGGCGACGAGATCGTCATCGAGCCCTGGCGCGCCGAGCCGTTCCCGGTGATCAAGGACCTGGTGGTGGACCGTGCGTCCTTCGACCGGATCATCCAGGCCGGCGGGTTCGTCTCGGCCAACACCGGCTCCGCGCCGGACGCGCACGCCACCCCGGTGCCCAAGGAGGACGCGGACCGCGCGTTCATGGCGGCCGAGTGCATCGGCTGCGGCGCCTGTGTCGCGGCCTGCCCGAACGCCTCCGGGATGCTCTTCATGGGCGCCAAGGTCACCCACCTCGGGGAGCTGCCGCAGGGCCAGCCCGAGCGCGACGCGCGCGTGGTGGCGATGAGCGAGACGCACGACCACGAGGGCTTCGGCGGGTGCACCAACCTGGGCGAGTGCAGCCGCGCCTGCCCCAAGGGGATCCCGCTGAACGTCATCAGCCAGCTGAACGCCGACTACCGCCGGGCCGGCTACGGCAACGGCTGAGTCCGGGGGACCGGGTATGCCCGCGCAGGCGGACCCGCCCGGTCCCGCACGGGTGGCCGCCCTGGTGCTCGCCGCGACCCCGATCGGGGACGTCCGGGACGCCAGCCCCCGACTCGTCGAGGAGCTGACGACCGCTGACGTGGTGGCCGCCGAGGATACCCGTCGGCTGCGCCGGCTGACCGACCGGCTCGGGGTCGCCGTCGGCGGCGAGCTGGTCAGCTACCACGAGCACAACGAGGCCTCCCGCACGCCGGAACTGGTGGAGCGGGTCGCCGCCGGGGCCCGGGTGCTGCTCGTCACCGACGCCGGTATGCCCTCGGTCTCCGACCCCGGCTTCCGGCTGGTCGAGGCGTGCGTCGCCGCGGACCTGCCGGTGACCTGCGTGCCCGGCCCGTCAGCCGTGCTGATGTCGCTGGCGCTCAGCGGGCTGCCCGTCGACCGCTTCTGCTTCGAGGGCTTCCTGCCCCGCAAGCAGGGGGAGCGGGAGCGGACCCTGGCCGCGCTGGCGCAGGAACCCCGGACGATGGTCTTCTTCGAGGCGCCGCACCGGCTGGCGGCGACCCTGGGGTCGATGGCCACCACCCTGGGGGCCGACCGCCCGGCGGCCGTCTGCCGGGAGCTCACTAAGACCTACGAGGAGGTCCGCCGGGGACCGTTGTCCGAGCTGGTGGACTGGGCCGCAGACGGCGTCCGCGGCGAGATCACCGTGGTGGTGGCGGGGCGAGCCGCCAGCGGACCGGGCGATCCGGCCGAGGTCATACCCCAGGTGCTGGAGCGGGTGGCCGCCGGTGAGCGCCTCAAGGACGTGTGCCGTGACGTGGCGGCCGACACCGGGCTGTCGGCCCGGGACCTCTACGAGGAGGCGCTGCGCGCGCGGCACCCTTGACAGGCACGGAACCCCGTGCTGAGACTGACTCCCCGCGTCCTGCCCGTGCAGGCGCTTCCCTGTGACGAAGGACTGGCGGATGAGCTACAACTGGCACGCGATCCTGGGCGGTCTCCTCGGTGGGGTGCTCGCGGCGCTGGTCGCCGGGTACGCCACCAGCCAGATGCTCCCGGCGACCACGGAGGTGGCGATCTCGGACATGGTCTGGGCCGGGGTCGCGGCCGCGGTCGGCGGCGTGCTGGGGGTGGTCGCCGGGTGGCTGGTCAACCGGCGCCGGGGCAACGGGCTCGGCGGGATCGCGGCGATCGTCAGCCTGCTGGCCGCGCTCAACGGCACCTTCTCCTGGTTCCGGGAGTTCGGTGGGCTCTACGACGTGCTGCCGCTGCTGACTCGCACCATTCTGCTGCTCGGCGGCGGGCTGATCCTGATGACGCTCGTCTGCGGACTGACCGCGGCGCTGCTGCGGGTGCAGTCTGTGCCGCAGGAGCAGGCTCAGCTGTAGCCGGCGTCCGACATCAGCTGGTCACGGTGCTGCTTGCGCCGTCGGTTGCGCCGCCAGAGGGCGAACAGGCCCCACAGCAGGAGCAGCAGCAGGAAGACCACCAGCACCGGGATGAAGATGGCGATCAGCGACAGCGTCAGGGCGGCGCCGTCCTCGGCCGCGGAGACGACCGGGGTGCCCAGCCCTGCGGTGCCGGCGTTGACCACCGGACGGGTGACCGCCTTGGCGGTGTGCACGATGCCGGCGGTGACGATGCCCAGCAGCACTCCGATCCAGGGGTTGTCCTGCATGAACGAGGAGCCCTGCTCGAAGTCGCCGGCCGCGGTCGTGGCCGCGAAGATGAGACCGCCGGTCGCCGGGCGGACGAAGGTGCCGACCGCGTCGTTGAGGTGGTCCACCAACGCCACCTTGTCCAGCACCACCTCGGAGAGGAGCAGCACCGCCGCGATGCCGATGGCCCAGTTGGACTCGATCCAGGCGTACTGGTGCGGCAGGGTGACGACGTCGGTGAAACGCGCGATGAGCGCCACGAGGATGAACGGGATGTAGGCGTTCAGCCCCGCGGCGGCCGACAGACCGGTTCCGGTGAGGGCAGCGAGCACGATCAGGCCTCCTGGCGTGGGCGACCCCCGGCGGGAGCCGTCCGCTCAAGTCAACCACGGGGGACGGATCCGCACGCCCCACAACCTTTCCGGGGGTCGCGCCGTTTCCGGTGGTGAGTGTCTGTCGAGGAGCGAGAGGAGCGCCGCGGGGTGCGAGGTGACCAGGAGCGGGCGTACGTCGCGTTCGTCGAGGCCAGCCGGACGACCCTGCACGGGTATGCCTGGTTGCTGACCGCCGATCAGCACGGCGCGGAGGACCTGCTGCAGGAGACCTTCGTCCGGGTCTACGTGAAGTGGTCCACGGCGTCGGCGCAGCCCTTGGCCTACGCGCGCCGGGTGATGTCCAACCTGCACACCGACCGTTGGCGCTCGCGCCGCCGCGAGGTGCTGCGCGACGAGGTGCCGGAGCACGCGGACCGGACGGTGCCGGACACCGTGGACGTGGTGCGGGCGCTCCAACGGATCGCGCCCCGCGAGCGGGAGTGCGTCGTGCTGCGGCACTACCTGGACCTGTCCGAGAAGGAGACCGCGGCGGCGGTCGGGATCAGCGTGGGTGCGGTGAAGAGCTACACCTCACGGGGTCTGGCCGCCGTCCGGCCGTTGCTGCACGAGGAGGAGCGCTATGTCTGAGGCGATGACACGACTCCTGCGGGAGGCCGCCGACGCGGCACCACCGAGCGAGCTCGACACGGGGACGCTGCTGGCGCACGGGCGTCGACGGGTCCGGCGCCGCCGGGTGGCGGGGGTCGGTGCCGGGGTCGGGACCCTGGCGGTGGCGGGTGGCCTGTGGCTGGCCGTGACGGACGGCGCGATGCCTGGGACCACCCCACCGGCCGTGCCGGCCGGGTACTCCTCCCCGGTGAGCGAGGCCCCCGACCTGCAGACCTGGGAGGTCGGGGACCTCACCGTCGGGACCAGCGAGGAATGGGACGCGTGGGTGGCACGGGACCCCGAGGACGGTGCGGTGCTGATGGACGGCCAGGTCGAGGGTGCCGGGGTGGCGGTGCAGCCGGACGGCCCGGACGGCGAGGTGGTCGTCGTCTACGTCGGCCGGGAGGTCGCGCTCGAGGACGGGGTCACGTCCGCGGCCGGTACGCCTGTGCTGACCCCGGAGGGTTCCGTCGTGGTGGGTGCCACGCAGGGCACCGGCGGTGTGTCGGTCGAGGACGGCCCCGACCCGGGCCTCGCGATCTTCGTCACCCGGGTCCGGTGCGAGGGCATACCCCAGGATTGCATCTCGGGGATCGACACCACCGGTGACCGCGCCGTCGACACCGCGGTGACCTTCGACCCCGTCTCGGTGGAGCAGGGCGTCGGCACGGCGTTCCCGGGCCTCGAGGTCCGGGACATCGAGAAGCCTGACGGGTCCTGAACGCGCTCAGGCGGCCAGGGCCGCCAGGATGTCGTCGCGCATCTTGGCCGGGTCCGTGGTCGGGGCATACCGCTTGAGCACGGTGCCGTCCCGGCCGACCAGGAACTTGGTGAAGTTCCACCGGATCTTGTCGCCGACCAGGCCGGAGGCCTCGCTGCGCAGCCAGGCGAAGAGCGGGTGCGCGCCCGGGCCGTTGACGTCGACCTTGGCGAACATCGGGAAGCTCACCCCGTAGTTCTGCTCGCAGAAGTCGCCGATCTCGGCCTCGGTGCCCGGCTCCTGGCCGCCGAACTGGTCGCACGGGAAGCCCAGGATGACCAGCCCGTCACAGGCCAGCTCCTGGTGCAGCCGTTCGAGACCGGCGTACTGGGGGGTGAAGCCGCAGTTGCTGGCCGTGTTCACGACCACCACGACCTTGCCCGCGTGGTCGGCGAGGTCGACCGGGTGGCCGGTGAGGGAGTCGGCGCGGAAGTCGGCGAGGGTCGTCATACCTGCAGTATCACCAACGCCGGCCACGGTCCCGCGACCCGCCCCACCTAGACTGGCGGACCATGAGCCACGTCCTGTCCGCCGTCGCCTGGCCGTACGCCAACGGCCCACGTCACCTGGGCCACGTCGCCGGGTTCGGCGTCCCCTCCGACGTCTTCAGCCGGTACATGCGGATGGCGGGCCACGAGGTGCTGATGATCTCCGGCTCGGACGAGCACGGCACCCCGATCCTGGTGCAGGCGGACAAGGCCGGGCAGAGCCCGCAGGAGTTCATCGACACCAACCACCGGGTGATCGCGGAGGACCTCGCCGCGCTCGGGGTGTCCTACGACCTCTACACCCGGACCACCACCGCCAACCACGACGACGTGGTGCAGCGGATGTTCCTGGCCTGCTGGCACAACGGCTACATGGTCGAGCAGACCCAGCAGGTCGCGATCAGCCCGTCCACCGGCCGCACCCTGCCGGACCGCTACATCGAGGGCACCTGCCCCATCTGCGGGTATGCCGAGGCTCGCGGCGACCAGTGCGACAGCTGCGGCAACCAGCTCGACCCGGCCGACCTGCTCGACCCCCGGTCCAAGATCAACGGGGAGACCCCGGAGTTCCGGGACACCGAGCACTTCTTCCTCGACCTGCCGGCGCTGGCCGAGGCGCTCGGGGAGTGGCTGGACGGGCGGGAGGCCAGCGGTCTGTGGCGGCCCAACGTCATCCGGTTCTCGCAGAACATCCTGGCCGAGATCCGGCCGCGGGCGATGACCCGCGACATCGACTGGGGCATCACGATCCCGCTCGAGGGGTGGCAGGAGAACCCGACGAAGAAGCTCTACGTCTGGTTCGACGCCGTCATCGGCTACCTGTCCGCCTCGGTCGAGTGGGCCCGACGCCTGCCCGGCGACCAGTCCGAGCGCTGGCGCGAGTGGTGGGTGCAGGGCGCGGTGGCCGACCAGCTGTCCTACTACTTCATGGGCAAGGACAACATCACCTTCCACTCCCAGATCTGGCCGGCCGAGCTGCTGGCGCACAACGGGCGGGGTGCGAAGGGCGGCGAGGTCGGCCCGTTCGGTGAGCTGAACCTGCCCACCGAGGTGGTCTCGAGCGAGTTCCTGACCATGGAGGGGCGCCAGTTCTCCACGTCGCGCAACATCGTCATCTACGTCCGTGACGTCCTCGAGCGCTACCAGCCGGACGCGGTGCGCTACTTCCTCTCGGCGGCCGCGCCGGAGACGGCCGACTCCGACTTCAACTGGCCCGAGTTCGTCAAGCGCACCAACACCGAGCTCGTCGCCGGCTGGGGCAACCTGGTCAACCGGACCGCGACGATGATCGCCAAGAACTTCGGCGAGATCCCCGAGCCGGGTCCGCTGGAGGAGGTCGACGAGGCGCTGCTGCGTCAGGTCCGGGAGGGCTTCGACGTCGTCGGCGGGCTGATCGCGGGGCACAAGCAGAAGGCGGCGCTGACCGAGGCGATGCGCCTGGTCGGCGAGGCGAACGCCTACGTCTCCACCACCGAGCCGTTCAAGCTCAAGGGTGACGATCAGCGCGAGCGCCTGGCGACCGTGCTGCACACCCTGGCGCAGGCGGTGCTGGACCTGAACACGATCCTCTCGCCGTACCTGCCGCACTCCTCCACCGCGGTGCACCAGGCGCTGGGTGGTGAGGGTGAGTTCCAGCCGATGCCGGTCGTGCAGACGGTCAGCGACCTGGACGACCCGGAACGGCCGGACTACCCCATCGTCACCGGCGACTACGCGGGCGCGCCCCGTTGGGCGCACCGCCCGGTCGCGGCCGGGGCCGCGGTGGCGAAGCCGTCACCGATCTTCACCAAGCTCGACCCCTCGGTGGTCGAGACCGAGCGGGCCCGTCTCGGTCTGGTGGGGCAGCAGGACCCGGTATGACCTCGCGCCCCCCGGCGCCGGACCGGCTGCCGGTCGCGGTGGTCGACAACCATGCCCACCTGGACATCCACCGGGACGGCGAGGCGCCGCCGGAGCCGGCGCAGGCCCTCGCCGAGGCGGCCGCCGTCGGGGTGGACCGGGTGGTGCAGATCGGCTGCGACCTGGAGTCCGCACGCTGGACGGTGCGGGTGATCGAGGACCACCCGTCGCTGCTCGGCGGGGTGGCGCTGCACCCGAACGAGGCGCCCCGGCACGAGCAGGCCGGTGACCTGGAGGACGCCCTCGGCGAGATCCGCGAGCTGGCCCGGCGCCCCCGGGTGCGGGTCGTCGGGGAGACCGGCCTGGACTACTTCCGCACAGGCCCCGAAGGGGTCGCGGCCCAGCAGGAGTCCTTCCGGGCGCACATCGGCATCGCCAAGGAGCTGGGGCTGGCGCTGCAGATCCACGACCGGGACGCGCACCAGGACGTGCTGAGGATCCTGGCCGAGGAGGGAGCGCCGGAGCGGACCGTGCTGCACTGCTTCTCCGGGGACATGGAGATGGCCCGGGAGTGCGTGCGCCGGGGCTACTACCTGTCCTTCGCCGGCACGGTGACCTTCAAGAACGCCACCGACCTGCGCAACGCGCTCTCGGTGACGCCGCTGGAGCACCTGCTGGTGGAGACCGACGCCCCCTACCTGACGCCGCACCCGCACCGGGGCCGGACCAACGCGCCCTACCTGGTGCCGCTGACGGTGCGGGCGATGGCCGCCACCCTGAACACCAGCGTGCCTCAGCTGTGCGAGGCGATCTCCGCCAACAGCGAGGCCGTCTACGGGCCGTGGTGAGCGGTGGCGTCCTCGGGACGACCGGCATACCTCGTGAGGCCCGGCCCCGGCATGCCGGATGGCGCACACGCCACGCCACCCGCCCCGGAGCCCACCCCAGCGGGAGTGCGGTCACCATAGGGAGACCTTCATCGCCCTGTAGTGCGATGAAGGTCCGGCTACGGTGACCGCACTCGCCATCGACGGGGTGAGAGGATGCGGTCCGTGAGTGACGAGTCCGAGCCGGTGACGCCCCCGGGCGACGGCGCCGAGCACCTGCTCGGGCCGGCCGAGGTCCGCGACCTGGCGTCCCGGTTGGGGATCCGGCCGACCAAGTCGTGGGGGCAGAACTTCGTCATCGACAAGGGCACCGTCCGCCGGATCGTCCGGGTCGCCGGCCTCGACCCGGAGGACGTCGTGCTCGAGGTCGGCCCCGGGCTGGGGTCGCTCACCCTTGCGCTGCTGCCGCAGGTGCGCCACGTCACCGCGGTGGAGATCGACCCGACGCTGGCCGCGCAGCTGCCGGTGACCGTCGCCGAGCATGACGCACACCTCGCCGGACGGCTCACCGTGCTGCAGGCGGACGCGCTGCGGATCACCGGGCTGCCCGACCCGCAGCCGACGGCGCTGGTCGCGAACCTGCCCTACAACGTGGCGGTCCCGGTGGTGCTTCACCTGCTGGCCACGGTGCCCACCCTGGAGAAGGTCCTGGTGATGGTCCAGCTGGAGGTGGCCGAGCGGCTCGCGGCGACGCCGGGCAGCAAGGTCTACGGCGTCCCCAGCGTCAAGGCGGCCTGGTATGCCGACGTCTCCGGCGCCGGGCGGATCGGCCGCAACGTCTTCTGGCCGGCCCCCAACGTCGACTCCGGCCTGGTCCGGATGGTGCGCAGCGAGCCCCCGGCGACCACCGCCACCCGGGAGCAGGTCTTCGCCGTCGTCGACGCCGCCTTCGCCCAGCGCCGCAAGACGCTGCGGGCGGCCCTGGGGGGCTGGGCCGGGTCGCCGGCCCGGGCCGAGGAGGTGCTGCGCGAGGCAGAGGTCGACCCGCGCGCCCGCGGTGAGGTGCTGTCCGTCGAGGACTTCGCCCGGATCGCCGCGGCCGGTCGGAGGCTGTGGGAGACGGCCGGGGCGCACACCATAGGGTGAGTGCATGACGTCGCAGGCGGAGACCGTCACCGTGCGGGTGCCCGGGAAGATCAACCTCGGGCTCTCCGTCGGACCGCTGCGCGAGGACGGCTACCACGAGCTGTCCACGATCTACCACGCCGTCAGCCTCTACGACACGGTCACCGTGCAGCCCGCCGACGACTGGTCCGTGCACGTGACCGGCCCCTGGGGGGACCGGGTCCCGGCCGACGCCAGCAACCTGGCGCTGGTCGCCGCCAGGACGCTGGCCCGTCGTCGCGCCCGTCGGGCCAAGGTGGACCCGGTGCGGATCGACATCGACAAGAACATCCCGGTGGCCGGCGGGATGGCCGGTGGCAGTGCGGACGCCGCCGCCGCCCTGGTCGGCTGCCGTGAGCTGTGGGCGCTGGACCACATCGAGAACGACATGCTGGAGGGCATCGCCGCCGGCCTCGGCTCCGACGTCCCCTTCCTGCTGCACGGGGGCACCGCGATCGGCACCGGCCGCGGCGAGCAGGTGACCTCGGTGCTGGCCCGGGGGGAGCTGCACTGGGTGCTCTGGGCCGGGGAAGATCTGTCCCTGTCCACCCCGGAGGTGTATGCCGAGTGGGACCGCCTCCGTGAGGAGGCGGGAACGGTGCCGGGCACCCCGGAGCCCTCGGGCGAGCTGATGGCCGCGCTGCGCCGGATGGACACCGACGCGGTGGCGGACGCCCTGCACAACGACCTGCAGGACGCCGCGATCTCGTTGCAGCCGGTGCTCTCGGAGGCGCTCGCCGCCGGGCTGGACCTGGGCGCGCGGGGTGCCCTGGTCTCCGGGTCCGGACCCACCGTCGCCTTCCTGGTCGGGTCCCAGACGGAGGCCATCGACCTGTCCGTCGGGCTGGCGGCCAACGGCCCGCACGGTGACATCGTCCGCGCCACCGGCCCGGTACCCGGTGCTCAGGTGGTGCACCACCGCAACTCCCCGGAGCCCTACCGGGCCCTGCCCACGCCGCACCGCCCGGGGCCCCCGGGGCCGGTGACCGGCTGATGGCGGCGGCCACGGCCCCGTCGGCGAGCCTGGTCACGCTCGACCGCGCCCACCTGCTGGCCGGCACCCAGGTGCTCCTGGACGGCGTCTCGGTCGGTGTCCTCGACGGTGACCGGGTCGGCGTCGTCGGCCGCAACGGCGGCGGCAAGACCTCGCTGCTCTCGGTGCTCACCGGTCGGCGCGAGCTGGACGGCGGCAGGGTCATCCGCACCGGCGACGTGACCATGGGCATGCTCAGCCAGACGGACGTCCTCGACCCGGAGGCCACCATCGCGCAGGTGGTGCTGGGCGACCTCGACGAGCACGAGTGGGCTGGCGACGCCCGCGTCCGGGAGGTGCTGCAGGGGCTGCTCGGGGGCACCGACGCCCCGGCGGTCGGCGGCTGGCACGCGAGGGTCGGCCCGCTCTCCGGTGGTGAGCGGCGGCGGTTGGCGCTGGCCTCGCTGCTGGTGGCCGACCCGGACCTGCTGGTGCTGGACGAGCCCACCAACCACCTGGACGTGGAGGGGGTCGCGTGGCTGGCGGCATACCTGTCCGGGCGGCGGCGGGGCAACCGCGGCCAGGGCAGCGCGCTGGTGGTGGTCACCCACGACCGGTGGTTCCTGGACGCCGTCTGCACCGCCACCTGGGAGGTTGAGGACGGGCAGGTGCACACCTACGAGGGTGGGTACGCAGCGTTCGTGCTGGCCAAGGTGGAACGGCAGCGGGTCGCGAAGGTGACCCAGGAACGACGCGCCAACCTCGCCCGCAAGGAGCTGGCCTGGCTGCGCCGCGGGGCCCCGGCACGGACCAGCAAGCCCAAGTTCCGGATCGACGCCGCGACCGAGCTGATCGAGGGTGAGCCGCCGCCCCGGGACGCGGTGGAGCTGGTGCGCTTCGCCACCACCCGGCTGGGCAAGGACGTGCTCGACCTGCTGAACGCCACGGTCACGGTGGGCGAGCGGGTCCTGCTGCAGGACGTCACCTGGCGGATCGGGCCGGGCGACCGGTATGGCGTGGTCGGCGTCAACGGTGCCGGCAAGTCGACCCTGCTGCGGGTCCTGCAGGGCGATCACCCGCTGGCCGCGGGCAAGCTGAAGACCGGCAAGACGGTCAAGGTGGCGTGCCTGAGCCAGGAGTTGCGCGAGCTGGACCGGGTCGCCGGATGGAGCGTGATCGACGCGGTGACGGAGGTGCGTTCGTTCACGATGATCGACGGCAAGGAGGTCTCCGCGAGCTCGCTGGCCAAGCGGCTCGGGTTCTCCGGAGGCCGCCAGCAGTCCCGGGTCGGGGACCTGTCGGGTGGGGAGCGGCGCCGGCTGCAGTTCGTCCGGCTGCTGATGGACGAGCCGAACGTGCTGATGCTCGACGAGCCGACCAACGACCTGGACATCGACACCCTGACCGCGATGGAGGACGTCCTCGACGGGTGGGCCGGGACGCTGCTGGTGGTCTCGCACGACCGGTACCTGCTGGAGCGGATGACGGACCGCCAGCTGGCGTTGCTCGGTGACGGTGACCTGCGGGACCTGCCCGGTGGGGTGGAGCAGTACCTGGAGCTGCGGCGGGCCGGGGTCGGTCGCCGTTCGGCGCCCTCGGCCGGGGCGCTGCCGGGGCAGGCGGGCGACGGGGGCGGCTCCGGGTCCGGTGGTGGGTCCGGGCCCGCCGGTGCCGCGGGGGAGGGCTTCAGTCCCGCCGAGGTGCGAGAGGCGCGCAAGACCCTGGCGCGGGTGGAGAAGGCCCTGGACCGGCTGCATACCCAGCAGGGGCGGTTGCACGAGCAGATGGCAGCGGCCGCGACCGACCCGGACGAGCTGGCCCGTCTCATCGCCGCGGACGCCGACCTGATCGCTCAGGAGGACGCCCTGGAGCTGGAGTGGCTCGAGGCGTCCGAGGCCGCGCAGGGTTAGGGCTGACCCCGACCCCTCTCACCGCCCCACCAGCCGACCGGGCGAGCGTTGTGCCCCGACCGGGCGCGCGTTGTGTCCTGACCGGGCGAGCGGTATGCCGCGCCCGGGCGCGCGTTATGCCGTGACCGGGCGCGCGTTATGCCGTGACCGGGCGAGCGGTATGCCGCGCCCGGGCGGGCGTAGTGCTGTGCCGTCAGGCGTCGTCGAAGGGCGACAGCAAGCCTTTGAGCAGCTGAGCCAGCTCGGCCTGCCGGTCCTCGGGCAGTCCCTGCAGCAGATGCTGCTCGTCGGTGACCAGGTCGGCCAGGGCGTTGTCGACGACCTCCCGTCCAGTGCCGGTGAGTCGCACCAGACGGGAGCGCTGGTCGGCGTCCGAGGCGGCGCGATCCACCAGCCCCCGGTCCACGAGCCGGGTGATCCGGTTGGTCATCGTGCCGCTCGTGACCAGTGTCTGCCGGACCAGCTGGGTGGGTGTGAGCTGGTACGGCTCCCCGGCCCGGCGTAGCGCCGACAGGACATCGAACTCCCAGGACTCCAGCCCGTGCCGACCGAAGGCCGAGCGTCGGGCCAGGTCGAGGTGGCGGGCCAGCCGGGAGACCCGGGACAGGACCTCCAGCGGGGAGACGTCCAGGTCAGGTCGTTCGCGTGCCCAGGCGGCGACGATGCGGTCGACCTCGTCGTCGGGTGCCTGGCTCATGCCCCTCACAGTACCCAGGGTGGGTGACGGGCTCCCCGGGTAGGAATCGAACCTACGTCGCTAGTCCTGATTCAAAGTCAGGCGGCCCCTGCCAGCAGAGCAACCGGGGAACGTGCGGAAGCACCGGGCCAGCCTAACGGGACGGCGTCACCGGGTGATCCGGAGCACACCGCTCGCCCGGTCGGGACACAACGCGCGCCCGGTCGGGGCACAACGCGCGCCCGGTCGGGGCACAATGCGCGCCCGGTCGGGGCACAACGCGCGCCCGGTCGGGGCACAACGCTCGCCCGGTCGGGGCACAACGCTCGCCCGGTCGGGGCACAACGCGCGCCCGGTCGGGGGCTACTTGCGGCTGCGGGAGCGCAGGATGGGCTTGGCCTCCATCCCGGCCAGCCCGTTCCAGGCCAGGTTCACCAGGTGGGCGGCGACGTCCTCCTTCTTCATCTTGCGCGAGTCGAGCCACCAGCCGCCCGGGATCGCCACCATGCCGACCAGCATCTGGGCATACAGCGGGGCGGTCTTGGGGTCCAGGCGCCGGCGTTTGAACTCGGCGGCGAGGATGTGCTCGACCTGGCTGGCGATGTCGCTGATCAGGCTGGCGAACGACCCGGTCGACTGCCCGGGCGGGCTGTCCCGCACCAGGATCCGGAAGCCGTCGGTGGAGTGCTCGATGTAGTCCAGCAGCGCCAGCGCCGCCGCCTCCAGCAGCGCCCGGGCGTTGCCCTCGTGCTCGGTCAGGGCGACGGTGATCTGGCCGAGCAGCGCCTGGATCTCCCGGTCCACGACCACCGCGTACAGGCCCTCCTTGCCCCCGAAGTGCTCGTAGATCACCGGCTTGCTGACCCCCGCCGCCTCCGAGATCTGCTCGACGCTGGTCCCCTCGAAGCCCCGCTCGGCGAACAGCGCCCGCCCCACCTCGATCAGCTGCTGTCGCCGTTGGGGTCCGGTCATCCGGTTGCGGTGCGCTGACTTGGCTGCTGGGGTACTCACCCGCCCATCATGTCAAGCCCCGTCCCGGAGGCCGCACGAAACCCGTCCGGGGCGCAGGTAGAGTCGGGCGGGTGACGACCCCCCAGCCTGCTGCCGTCATCATCCTCGCCGCCGGTCAGGGCACCCGGATGAAGAGCTCCATCCCCAAGGTGCTGCACCGGATCGGCGGGCGATCCCTGCTCGGTCACGCGCTGTATGCCGCCCGCCACGTCGCTCCGCGCCACCTGGCCGTGGTCGTCCGGCACGAGCGCGAGCAGGTCGCCGCCCATGTCGCGGAGGTCGACCCGCGGGCCACCGTCGCCGACCAGGACGAGGTCCCCGGCACCGGTCGCGCCTGCGAGTGCGGGCTGCTGGCCTTGCCCGAGGACCTGACCGGCACCGTGCTGGTCACCATGGGTGATGTGCCCCTGCTGACCGGACAGACCCTCGCCGAGCTGACCCGGGTGCACGAGGAGCGCGGCTCCGCGGTCACCCTGCTCTCGGCCGTGGTCCCGGACGCCGGCAGCTACGGCCGGGTGGTGCGTGACGCCGACGGCGAGCTCGCCGAGATCATGGAGTTCAAGGACGCGAAGGCGCACCGCGAGGCGGGCGACGAGTACGCGCACGTGGTCGACATCACCGAGTACAACTCGGGCATCTACGCCTTCGACGCCGAGGTGCTGCGCCGCGCGCTGGGGCAGGTCGGCCAGACCAACGCCCAGGGTGAGAAGTACCTCACCGACGTCATCAAGATCGCCCGCGAGGAGGGTCGGACCGTGGTGGCGCACCCGCTGGCCGACCTGATGCAGACCGAGGGCGTCAACGACAAGGTGCAGCTGGCCACCCTCGGCAAGGTCCTCAACCGCCGCCTGGTGGAGCAGCACATGCGGGACGGCGTGATCGTGGTCGACCCGGACACCACCTGGATCGACGCCGACGTCAGCATCGGGCCCGACACCGTGATCCGCCCCGGCACCCAGATCCTGGGGGCCACCACGATCGGTGCCGAGGCGACGATCGGCCCGGACAGCACGGTCAGCGACTGCGAGGTCGGGGACCGGGCCAGCGTGGTGCGCACCCAGGCCGAGCACGCCCGGATCGGCGCCGACGCCAGCGTCGGCCCCTTCTCCTACCTGCGGCCCGGCACCGTGCTGGGGGAGCGGGGCAAGATCGGCGGCTTCGTCGAGACGAAGAACGCGCAGATCGGCGCCGGGGCCAAGGTCCCGCACCTGACCTACTGCGGCGACGCCACGATCGGCGAGGGAGCCAACATCGGCGCCGGCACCATCTTCGCCAACTACGACGGGGTGGCCAAGCACCACACCACCGTCGGCCGGCACAGCTTCGTCGGGTCCGACTCCGTGCTGGTCGCCCCGGTCGACATCGGCGACGGCGCGTACGTCGCCGCCGGGTCCACCATCGAGGGCCGCGTCGAGCCCGGCCAGATCGCGGTCGCCCGCGGCCGGCAGCGCAACGTCGACGGCTGGGTCGCGCGACGGCGGGCCGGCACCCCGACCGCGGCGGCGGCCCAGGAGGCCATCGACCGCGGAGACCGGGACACCTCGTCGCGGACCTCCCGCACCGAGGACGACCCGACGGCTCAGGAGGGCTGATGACCGGCATCCACAAGACCACCGAGAAGAACCTGATGGTCTTCTCCGGCAGGGCGCACGGGGCACTGGCCCAGGAGGTGGCCGACGCGCTCGGCACCCACCTGGTCCCGATGCAGGCCTACACCTTCGCGAACAGCGAGATCTACGTCCGCTTCGACGAGTCGGTGCGCGGCTGCGACGCCTTCGTCATCCAGAGCCACACCGCCCCGGTCAACGAGTGGATCATGGAGCACCTGATCATGGTCGACGCGCTCAAGCGCGGGTCGGCCAAGCGCATCACCGTGGTGCTCCCGTTCTACGGGTATGCCCGTCAGGACAAGAAGCACCGTGGTCGCGAACCGATCTCGGCCCGGCTGATGGCCGACCTCTTCAAGACGGCCGGCGCCGACCGGCTGCTCGCCGTCGACCTGCACACCGCCCAGATCCAGGGCTTCTTCGACGGCCCGGTGGACCACCTGATGGCGCTGCCGATCCTGTCCGAGCACGTGCTGCAGAACTACGGCGACGAGAAGCTCGCGGTCGTCTCCCCGGACGCCGGCCGGATCAAGGTCGCCGAGTGGTGGAGCAACCGCCTGGGCGGGGTGCCGCTGGCCTTCATCCACAAGACCCGCGACGTCGAGCGGCCCAACCAGTCCGTCGCCAACCGGGTGGTCGGTGAGGTCGAGGGGCGGACCTGCATCCTGGTCGACGACATGATCGACTCCGGAGGCACCATCTGCCAGGCCGCGGAGGCGCTGATGCAGGACGGGGCCAAGAGCGTCGTCATCGCGGCGACGCACGCGATCTTCTCGGGACCGGCCATCGAACGGCTGAGCGGCTCGGTGGCCCGGGAGGTCGTCGTCACGAACACCCTCCCCATCTCGGAGGAGGCGCACGCGATGGAGAAGCTCACCGTGCTGTCCATCGCGCCGTTGCTCAGCCGTGCCATCCGCGAGGTCTTCGAGGACGGGTCGGTCACGTCGATGTTCGAGGGCCGCGCCTGATTTCGTCGCCCCCAGGGCAGGACGATAGACTGAGGGACGTTGCCTCGGCGAGGGACGCTGCACGGTGTCCGTCATCGACGAAGAGCTCAGTGTCGGGCCTGTCCCCGTGCCGTGTCCCGCGTCGAGGCCTCTCCCTGCACACCGCATACCGAAGAAGGTCCTGACCCATGGCTGACGAGCTGAAGATTCCCGCCGAGAAGCGCACCGAGTTCGGCAAGGGCGCCGCCCGCCGGATCCGCCGGGCCGACAAGGTCCCCGCCGTCCTCTACGGCCACGGCACCGACCCCGTCCACCTGTCGCTGCCCGGTCACGACGCGATGCTGGCGCTGCGGCACAGCAACGCCGTGCTGACCCTGGACGTCGAGGGTGAGCAGCACATGGCCCTGGCCAAGGACGTGCAGCGCGACCCGATCAAGCGTTTCATCGAGCACGTCGACCTGGTCGTCGTGCGCAAGGGCGAGAAGGTGACCGTCGAGGTCGGCGTGCACGTCGAGGGCGACGCCGCGCCGGAGACCGTCGTCACCGTCGAGCAGAACTCGCTCGAGGTCGAGGCCGACTACACCAAGATCCCCGAGTGGCTGATCGTCTCGGTCGAGGGCATGAAGGCCGGCACCCAGGTGCTCGCCAGCGACGTCGAGCTGCCCGAGGGCGTGACCATGGTCACCAACCCGGAGTACCTGGTCGTGAACGTGACCCAGGCCATCTCCGAGGAGGCCCTGGAGGCCGAGCTCGCCGAGGCCGAGGCCGAGGCCGGCATCGAGCAGGACGAGTCCGACGAGGAGGCCGCCGAGGCCGGCAGCGACTCCGAGGGCGACGGCGAGACTGCTGCCGAGGACTCCTCCAAGGACGACTGACCCATCGCGGGTGGACGCGCACCGCGTCCTTCCCCGAACGCGCCGGTGGCCGCGTCAGGTGCTCACGCACCCGGCGCGGCCACGGCCGCATCCGGACACGATCAGGAGCGGGCATGAGTGAGGCACCCTGGCTGGTGGTGGGCCTGGGCAACCCCGGAGCGGGGTATGCCGGGAACCGGCACAACATCGGCGCGATGGTCGTCGCCGCGCTGGCGCAGCAGGAGCGGGCGAGCCTGCGCGAGCACAAGGCGGGGCGGGCCTGGGCCGCGGAGGTCCGGCTCGGCACGGCACCCGGTGGGCTCCCCGGCCCGCGTGCGGTGCTCGCCCGGCCGAGGACCTACATGAACGTCTCCGGCGGACCCGTCTCGGCGCTCACGAAGTTCTACAAGGTGCCCATCGAGCAGGTCGTCGTGGTGCACGACGAGCTGGACATCGACTTCGGCCAGGTCCGGCTCAAGCGGGGCGGCGGCGAGGGCGGGCACAACGGGCTGCGCTCGATCAGCCAGTCACTCGGCAGCCGGGACTACCTGCGGGTGCGGCTGGGGGTGGGCCGGCCCCCGGGGCGCCAGGACCCCGCCGACCACGTGCTCTCCGACTTCCCGGCCAAGGACCGGCAGGAGGTCGAGCTGCTGGTCGGTGACGGCGTCGACGCCGTGGTCGACCTGGCCCAGCTGGGCCTGGAGACGACCCAGCAGCGGTTCCACGCGCGCTGAGCCGGGCCGGCGCCGGGGCGGGGGCCCCGGCCCCGGCGTCGCGCGCGGACCGCGGCCCGGCTCAGCCCTGGTTCTTGAGCTGCGCCAGCCGCGCCTCGACCTCGGCGTCGTCGTTGCTGCCCTCCAGCTCGGCGAACTGGTCCTCCAGGCTGGTGGTCCGCGCCTCGGCGCGCCCGGCGACCATCGCCTCCTGACGGCGGATGTTGTCCTCCCAGCGGGAGAGGTCGCTGCTGGGGTCCATCACGTCGATGGACCCCAGCGCGTCGCTGACCTTCTCCTGGGCCTCGACGCTGCGGGCCCGGGCGACCAGGGTGCTGCGCCGGGACTTGAGGTCCTCGAGCTTGGTCTTCATGGTGACCAGCCCCGCCTTGAGCTGCTCGACGGTCTGGTTCTGCTGGGTGATGCCCGGCTCGGCGGTCTTCACGTCGTTCTCGTGCTGGATCTGCCGCTGCAGGGCGACCCGCGCCAGGTTGTCGAACTTGAAGGCGCCGTCCGGGTCGCCGGCGGAACGCATCTGGTCCGCCTTCGTCGAGGCGGCGGCCGCCTTGCGGCCCCACTCCGCGGAGGCCTCGCGGTCGCTCTGCAGGTCCGACTCGGCCATCCGGACGTTGGCGATGGTCTGCGCGACCGCCTCCTCGGCCTCGGCGATGCTGTTGGAGTAGTCCCGGACCAGCTGGTCCAGCATCTTCTCCGGGTCCTCGGCGCGGTCCAGCAGGGAGTTGATGTTGGCCCTGGCCAGCTGGCTCATGCG
This sequence comes from Serinicoccus shuyuelongi, assembly GCF_045032955.1. Taxonomy (NCBI): domain Bacteria; kingdom Bacillati; phylum Actinomycetota; class Actinomycetes; order Micrococcales; family Ornithinimicrobiaceae; genus Serinicoccus; species Serinicoccus shuyuelongi. The sequence goes on from NZ_JBJFZU010000002.1 coordinate 783,987, forward strand.
GCCGATGATGGTCTGCTTCTGGGTCATGCTCGGTGTCCTTTCGTCGCCCGCCGGTTGGCGGTTCGTGCCGGTCGTGGTCGGTCGGTGCTGCGGGTGGGACGTGCGTGCGGTCCGGGTGGTTGCGCGGAGCTCAGAAGCGACCACCGCCGAAGCTGCCGCCTCCGCCACCCCCGCCGAAGGAGCCCCCGGAGAACCCGCCGCCACCGCCGAAGGAGCCACCGCCGCCCCAGCCGCCGGAGTGCCGGTGGCCGCCCCCGCCACCGCCGAGCAGGATGCCGCCCAGGAGGACGGACCAGGGGTCGATGCCGCCGGCCCGGCGCTGGCCGGGACCGCCGGGGCCGTCCCAGGAGGAGCGGTCGCGCTGCGCCTCGGTGAGGGCCTGCTCACCGAGCTGCTCGGCCCGGGTGAGCAGGTCCATCGCCGCGGCCGGTGAGCCGCTGCCCCGCTCCAGCGCCTCGTCGTAGAGGCGCAGCGCCTCGGAGATGCGGGTGCGGGCACCGCTGCTCATCGCACCTCGGCGGGTCGCGATGCCCTGGTCGATGCTGCGCAGCCGGGCACCGACCCGGGCGACCCGCTGGTCGAAGTCGGCACGCTGCTTGCCCTGGTGCGCCTCGGCCTCCCGCATCGGCTCCAGCAGCGTGTCCAGGTGGTGCTCGGCGGCGTCCAGCGCGGCCAGCGCGGCGAGCGGGTCGCCACCGGCGCGGGCCGAACGGGCCTGCTCGATGGCCTCCCGTGCCCGCTCCACCGCCCGCGTCACGGTCGGCTCGTTCGGCGCCAGCCGGCGCGCGTCCTGCAGGTCGGCGGAGAGCGAGGAGATGCCCCGGGTCAGCTCCTCGGCCGCGTTCCGCAGGTCCGTCTCGGCGCTGGAGATCTGGTCCAGCAGCACGGAGGCCTGGCCGAGGGACTCCTCGGCGGCGCGGGCCGCGGCGACCGCGGAGGGTCGGTCGTCCCGCTGCAGGGAGGTGCGGCCGGCGGTGACGAAGCCCTGGGCCGAGTCGAGCAGGTCGGCGGCCTGCTCCAGGTTGTCGCGGACGGTGCTGAGCGCGTGCGCGGGATGCCGGGCGGCGAGCCCGTCCAGCTCCTGGGCGGCTGACGGCAGCCGGTCCCGGGTCTCCCGGGTGCGCCCGGCGAGCTCCTCCAGGAACTGCGGCACCCGGTCCTGCAGGGCGCGCAGCGCGGCGAACTCCTCGGCGTGCGCCTGCAGGGTCTGCTGCGCGGTCTCGCCCAGGTCCAGGATGCGCACCAGCATGCCGCGCTCGACGTTCTCGGGCGGGTCGGTGTCGTCCAGCTGCTGGCGCAGGCTGAAGGCCTCGGTGGCGGCGCGCTTCGCCTGCACCAGGACCTGCTCGAACTTCTCCGTGCGCTGGTCGCCGAACTGGGCCTGGGCGAAGGCCAGCTCCTCCTCGGCGGACCGGATCTCGTTGTCCATCGCCACCAGGGCCTCGGCGGCCTCCCGCTGCAGCTCGGGCAGGCTGGCGCCCTGCGCCCGGGGCGGAACCGGCCCGGCGGAGGGGTCGGCCCGCTTGCGGTCCTTGCGCCGGGAGCCCAGCATCACCGCACCACCGATCACCAGCGGGGTGAGCAGCAGCACCGGGAAGGCGACGCCCAGGCCGGGTCCCGAGGCGCTGGGGTAGACCGACTCCCCGTCCGGGACGGCGACGCCGGACCCCGAACCCGAGGAACCGGCATACTCCCGGGCGAAGCCGTCGACGGCCCCCTCGACCGCTCCCGCCCAGTCGTCCTGCGCCAGGAACGGCTCGATGTCCTGCAGCTGCACGGTTTCCAACGCGGACGCGGACAAGGTCCCACCTGCGTCACCGACGCCGTAGGCCCGCTGGTCGACCGCCACCGCCAGCAGCAGGTCCCCGGCGCCCATACCGGACTCCTCGGAGGTGAGCTCGGCCCACTCGGGGCCGGCGACCGGCGCGCCGGAGGCGTCGGTGAACTCGTCGACGTAGGCGACGAAGAGCTGCAGCCCGGTCTCCTCGCGCAGCTCCTCGATCCGCTCAACGGACTGCTGCTCCTGCTCGTCGGTGAGGACGTCCGCGGAGTCGAGGACCGGCTCCTCCAGGTAGAGCGGCTCCTGGGCCTGCACGGCCGGGGCCAGCGGGCCGGCGACGAGGACGAGGGCACCGGCGGCCAGCGCCAGCCCGAGGCGGGCCCGGGCGCGCCCGGGGGACGTGCTGCGTCTGGTCTGGCTCACGGGGTGATCCTCCTCGACCGGCGGCCCGCACGCCACCCCCTGGCATGCTCGGCCCAGCATGCCACGAGGTGGGCTCGTGCCGGGGAGCGGCAGGGGCCCGGCGGCGTAGACTTGTGGGTCTCTCCCGACCGCTCCCTCCGTGAGGATCCTCTCGTCATGCCCCTGGCACCCCTGCTGGACACCCTGCGCGCCGAGGCCTCGCTGGCGCCCGTGCTGGAGGCGGCTCGTGCGGGTGAGCCGGCGCTCGAGGTCTCGGCCGCCCCGGGGGCCCACGCCGCCCTGGTGGGGCTGCTGGCCGCCGGGGACGAGCAGCCGCTGCTGGCGGTCACCGCCACCGGCCGCGAGTCCGAGGACCTGGTCCTGGCCCTGGGGGACCTGCTCCCGGACGGTCCGGACGCGGTGGCCGGCTTCCCCAGCTGGGAGACCCTGCCGCACGAACGGCTGAGCCCCCGCTCGGACACCGTCGGGCGACGCCTGGCCACGCTGCGCCGGCTCGCGCACCCCGACCCCGCAGACCCCGGCACCGGGCCGGTCAAGGTCGTGGTGGCGAGCGTGCGGGCGCTGCTCCAGCCCCTGGTCAGGGGACTGGGCGAGCTGGTGCCGGTGCAGCTGCGGGCCGGGGACGAGCGGCCGCTCACCGACGTCGCGCAGGCCCTGGTCGCGGCGGCCTACACCCGGGTGGACATGGTGGAGCGGCGCGGCGAGTTCGCGGTCCGGGGCGGGATCCTGGACGTCTTCCCGCCGACCGACGAGCACCCCGTCCGGGTGGAGTTCTGGGGCGACGAGGTGGAGGAGGTGCGCTGGTTCAAGGTCGCCGACCAGCGCAGCCTGGAGATCGCCCCGCACGGGCTCTACGCCCCGCCCTGCCGGGAGCTGCTGCTCACCGACGCGGTGCGCGCGCGGGCCGCCGAACTGGTGGACGTGCTGCCCGGTGCGGAGGACATGCTGGCCAAGGTCGCCGAGGGCATCGCGGTCGAGGGCATGGAGTCCCTGGCCCCCGCCCTGGTCGACGGTATGGAGACACTCGTCGACGTGCTGCCCTCCGGTTCCCGGGTGGTGGTCCTGGACCCCGAGCGGGTCCGCACCCGTGCGCACGACCTGGTGAGCACGAGCGAGGAGTTCCTGCAGGCGGGCTGGGCCGCGGCCGCCGGGGGAGGGGCCAGCGTGCCGATCGACCTGCAGCAGGTCCTCGGCACCGCGTCCTCGTGGTCGCTGGCGGACATGCGCTCGCACACCCTGGGCTCGCGCCGGTCCTGGTGGTCGCTGTCCGCCTTCACCGCGGACGAGAGTCTGCAGGAGTTCGCCGCGGACGGCGAGGGCACCGGGACCGACGTCGAGGTGCGTTCGCTGAACGTGCCCTCGGTGCCGGTGACGGCATACCGCAGCGACGCCGAGGCGATCGTCGGGGACGTGCGCGGGTGGCTGGCCGAGGGCCGCCCGGTGGTGCTGGCCCTGGAGGGCCACGGCCTCGCACGGCGGGTCGGTGAGGTCCTCGCCGAGCACGAGGTCCCGAACACGGTGCTGGACGAGCTGCCCGCGGGGCCGCTGCCGACCGACCTGGTCACCGTCACCTCCGGGCACGTGGGTCGCGGGTTCCAGCTCGCAGGGTCGCTGGTGCTGCTCGGCGAGACCGACCTGACCGGGAGTCAGTCGACCGGCGGGTCGACGCGGGACATGCGCCGGATGCCGTCGCGGCGCCGCCAGCAGGTCGACCCGCTGCAGCTGCGCCCGGGGGACCACGTGGTGCACGAGCAGCACGGGGTGGGTCGTTTCGTGGAGATGGTGCAGCGCTCGGTCCAGGGCGCGGTCCGCGAGTACGTGGTGCTGGAGTACGCGTCCTCCAAGCCGCGCGGGCACGGGCAGCCGGACCGGCTCTACCTGCCCACCGACCAGCTGGACCAGCTGACCAAGTACGTGGGTGGTGAGGCGCCGACCCTGCACCGCCTCGGCGGCGCCGACTGGCAGAAGACCAAGTCACGGGCCCGCAAGCACGTGCGGCAGATCGCCGGCGAGCTGATCCGTCTCTACTCGGCGCGGCAGGCGACCACCGGGCACGCCTTCGGGCCGGACAGCCCGTGGCAGCGCGAGCTGGAGGACGCCTTCGCGCACGCCGAGACCCCCGACCAGCTGATCTCCATCGAGGAGGTCAAGTCGGACATGGAGAAGACCGTGCCGATGGACCGCCTGATCAGCGGCGACGTCGGCTACGGCAAGACCGAGATCGCGGTGCGTGCGGCCTTCAAGGCGATCCAGGACGGCAAGCAGGTGGCGATCCTGGTGCCGACGACGCTGCTGGTCCAGCAGCACCTGCAGACCTTCACCGAGCGGTATGCCCAGTTCCCCGTGGTGGTGCGTGCGCTGTCCCGGTTCCAGACCGACAAGGAGGCCAAGGAGGTCATCGCCGGGATCGCCGACGGCTCGGTGGACCTGGTCATCGGCACCCACCGGCTGCTCGGTTCGACGGTGCGCTTCAAGGACCTCGGGCTGGTCGTCATCGACGAGGAGCAGCGCTTCGGGGTCGAGCACAAGGAGCAGCTCAAGGCGCTGCGCACCGACGTCGACGTGCTGGCGATGTCGGCGACGCCGATCCCGCGGACCCTGGAGATGGCGGTCACCGGGATCCGTGAGATGTCCACCCTGGCGACGCCGCCGGAGGAGCGGCACCCGGTGCTCACCTTCGTCGGGGGCTACGACGAGAAGCAGATCGGGGCGGCGGTCCGGCGCGAGCTGCTGCGCGAGGGGCAGGTCTTCTACGTCCACAACAAGGTCGGCTCCATCGAGAAGGCGGCCTCCCGGCTGCGCGAGCTGGTGCCCGAGGCGCGGATCGAGACCGCGCACGGGCAGATGGGCGAGCACCGGCTGGAGCAGGTCGTCCTGGACTTCTGGGAGCGCCGCTTCGACGTGCTGGTGTGCACCACCATCGTCGAGACCGGGCTGGACATCCCGAACGCGAACACGCTGATCGTGGAGCGGGCCGACGCCTTCGGGCTCTCCCAGCTGCACCAGCTGCGGGGGCGGGTCGGGCGCGGCCGGGAGCGGGCGTACGCCTACTTCCTCTACCCGCCGGAGAAGCCGTTGACCGAGACCGCGGTGGACCGGCTGCAGACGATCGCCTCGCACACCGACCTCGGGGCCGGGATCGCGGTGGCGATGAAGGACCTGGAGATCCGCGGTGCCGGCAACCTGCTGGGCGGGGAGCAGTCCGGGCACATCGAGGGCGTCGGCTTCGACCTGTACATCCGGCTCGTCGGCGAAGCGGTGGCGGCCTACAAGGGCGAGGCCGGGGAGAGCGCACCGGCGGAGGTGAAGATCGAGCTGCCGGTGGACGCCCACCTGCCGCACGACTACGTGCCGGGCGAGCGGCTGCGGCTGGAGGCATACCGCAAGCTGGCGCAGGTCGGTGACGAGGACGGGCTGGCCCGGATCCGCGAGGAGCTGGTGGACCGCTACGGCGAGCCGCCGCAGCCGGTGCAGACGCTGCTGGAGGTGGCGCGGCTGCGGACCGTCGCGCGTGCCGCCGGGATCAGCGACGTCGCGCTGCAGGGGCAGATGGTGCGCTTCGGGCCGGTGGAGAACCTGCGGGAGAGCCAGCAGCTGCGCCTCACCCGGGTCTACAAGGGCACGCTCATCAAGCCCGCGACCCGGCAGGTGCTGGTGCCGGTGCCCAAGACCGCCCCGGTCGGCGGGAAGCCGCTGCGCGACCAGGAGATCCTGGACTGGGCGTCCCAGCTGCTGCGGTCGATCTTCCTGGACGACTTCGCCTCGAGCTCGACGTCGACCTGACCTGACCTGGCCTGACCCCATCACCGACCGGGCGAGCGTTGTGTCTCGACCGGGCGAGCGTTGTGTCCTGACCGGGCGCGCGTCGTGTTCCGACCGGGCGCGCGTTGTGTCCTGACCGGGCGAGCGGAAGGTCAGCGCACGAAGCCCTCGAGCGTCGCGCCGAGCCCCGGCAGGGCAGCGATGACGTGGTCCTTGGCCTTGCCGCGGAACGAGCTGTACACCCTGCCCAACGGGTTGCCCTCGACCCGGCTGGCCGAGGCGTCCGCGACCGCCAGGAGCTCGTCGGCCACCTGGCCGGAGCGACCGGGTGCCGAGAGGTAGGTGCCGAACGGCTCGTCCCCCTTGGCGTCGAAGTGGGGGTCGAGGGCGCGTGCTACGCCGGGCAGCAACCGGTCGATGCCCTTGCGGACGCTGCTCTCGCTGGCCTTCTTGGCTCCGGAGTAGGCGGTCCGCAGCATGGTGCCCGAGATGCCCTTCTTGCCGGCGACCTCGGAGTCGGCCAGCCGCAGCAGGGCCTCGGTGACCTGCGGACGGGTCTCCGGCGCGAGGAGTGCGGTGCTCAGAGTGCTCATCGGACGAGCATGGCACGGGTATGCCCCCGCGCGGGGGCGGGTGCGCGCGTCAGGGGCGGGGATCGGTCACCGTCGGCGCAGGTCCCACCAGGCGGCGGCGAGCGCCGCGCTGAGCAGGACCAGAGCTGCGAGGAGCGCTGCCCGCAGGGCCACCGCCGGGTCGGTGGCGTCGGTGCCGAGGGTGAGTTGATAGACGGTGACCAGGAGCGCCGCCCCGATGGAGGAGCCCACCCGCTGACCCGTCTGCAGCGCGCCACCGGCGGCGCCGCCCATCCGGGGCGGGACCTGCGCCAGGGTCAGCGTGAAGTTGGGGGAGATCACCCCGCCGCCGCCGAGCCCGGAGACCAGCAGCGGGATCCCCATCCACAGCCACAGCAGCTGTCGGTCGTCGACGTACGGGACGACGAGGGCCAGGACCAGCAGCCCGCTCATCATCACGCTCAGCGCCCGGACGGTGATCCGACGGCCCCAGCGCGCCACCAGCCGGCCCGCGGCGGGGGCGGAGACGGCGGCTCCCACCGCGAAGGGCGTCATCACCAGCGCGGCTGCCAGGGCGTCATACCCCAGCCCGTCCTGCAGGAAGATCGAGGTGACGAGGAAGACCCCGGTGAACCCGGTGAAGTAGAGGGTGCCGACCACGATGCCGTTGCCGTAGCCCGGGGTGCGGCGCAGCAGATCGACGTCCAGGAGCGGTGCACCCTCGCGGCGTGCCAGCCGCAGCTCCCACCGCACGAAGGCCCACCCTGCCACCGGCGCTAGCACCAGGAGCAGCAGGGCCATCGGCCGCCCGCTCTCCAGGGCGACCACCGGGAGCAGCAGGAGGATCACGGTGAGGCCGACCAGGGCGGACCCGACGAGATCGAGCCGGGGGTCACCCCGTCCCTGCTGCTGGCGGCCGGGAACGATCCGGGAGATGGCGACCAGCAGGGCCAGACCGATCGGCACGTTGACCAGGAAGATCCAGCGCCAGCCGTCGTCGGTCCCCGCCACGGCCAGGATGAGTCCGCCGACAAGGGGGCCGATGGCGGAGGAGACGGCGACGGTGAAGCCGAAGAGACCGAAGGCCCGCCCTCGTTCGTCACCGTCGAAGAACTGCTGAATGATGCCGGTGTTCTGCGGTGAGAGCAGCCCGGCCGAGACGCCCTGGAGCAGCCGCGCCGCGATGAGCCACTCGGCGGTCGGCGCCAGCCCGCAGGCAGCGCTGGCGAGCACGAAGCCGGTGAGGCCGATGAGCATCAACCGGCGTCGCCCGAAGGCGTCGCCCAGCCGACCACCGGTGACGAGCATCAGACCGAACGTGAGGGCATACCCGGAGACGACCCACTGGATGGTGGCCGGGGTGGTGTCCAGGCCGGAGCGCATGGACGGCAGCGCGATGTTGACGATGGTGACGTCAAGCAGGGACATGAACCCGACGGCGAGCGTGACCCCGAGGATGCGCCACCGCGCCGGATCGGGTCGCGTGGCGGTGGTGGACGGCACCGACGCACGGTACCCCGGGTGCACAACGCTCGCCCGGTCGGGACAGAGTGCTCGCCCGGTGGGTGCGCAACGCTCGCCCGGTGGGGACAGAGTGCTCGCCCGGTGGGTGCACAACGCTCGCCCGGTGGGGACAGAGTGCTCGCCTGGTGGGTGCACAACGCTCGCCCGGTGGGGACAGAGTGCTCGCCCGGTCGGGGGAGAAGGCCGGGGAAGGGGGCGTGCGATGATGTCCGCGTGAAGCGCACGACACGCACGCCGACCTCCGTGGCCCTCGCCGTGACCGCCACGCTCGCCCTGGCCGGGTGCAGCGGGATGGGGATGAGCGAGGGAGCCGTCATCGACGGCACCGCCTACTCCATCGCCGACGTGCAGGAGGCCGCGGCCCAGCTCAGCCAGGTCTCGGCCGAGCCGGTCGACGTGCAGACGGTGATCTACGAGGCCGGGGTCATCCCGCTGCTGGAGCCGGCCTTCGTCGGCACCCCGTACGAGGCCACCGAGTCCGTGCTGCGCAGCAACCTTGCCGAGGCCGGGCTCGAGGAGGAGGCCAGCGACCTCACCCTCGAGGCCGCCACCTTCCGGCACTACGGGTCCGTGCTCAGCTCGCCCGAGGCCGCGGCCGACCCCGAGCTGGAGCCGGTGCTCGTCGCCCTGCAGTCGGTGACACAGGAGGACATCGCCGGCCTCCCGGTCGAGGTCAACCCCCGCTTCGGCGCGTGGGACGCCTCCGGCGGCGGCGTCGTGCCCCAGGTGCCCGCGTGGATCCAGTCGTCCGACAGCTGACCCTTCTGCTCACCTCGCCCCGGGTCGCCCCGGGGCTGCTCTCGGCCTCCGCCTGGGAGGCGCTGCGGGCCGCCGACCACGTGCTCGCCCGTGACGTGGAGGCGGACACCCCCCGGGCGGTCGCCGCGGCGGGGGTGGCCGTGCGGCCTCTCCCGGGCGACGTGACCGGCAGCCCGCAGGCGGTGGCCGGCCACCTGCTCGGGCTGGACGGCGACCTGGTCTGGGTCGGCTCCCCGGACGGCGACCCCGGTCTCGCGGAGGCGTTGGCCGTGACGCTCCCGGAGGAGGGCGCCCCCACCCTGGAGCTGCTCGTCGGCTCCTGGGACACCCCCGGTGCCCGGCTGCTCGACGCCGTCGCCGTGATGGACCGGCTGCGCTCGCCCGGTGGCTGCCCCTGGGACGCCGAGCAGACGCACGCCGGGCTGACCCGCTACCTCATCGAGGAGGCGCACGAGGCGGCCGAGGTGCTGGAGCAGCTGGACGACGAGACCGACGAGCAGCTGCGCCAGGACGCGGTCGACGAGCTCGGTGACGTGCTGCTCCAGGTCCTCTTCCACGCCCGGGTGGGCGCCGAGCACGCGGACGACCCCTTCGACATCGACGACGTCGCCGCCACCCTCGTCGCCAAGCTGGTCCGCCGGCACCCGCACGTCTTCGCGGCGCCCGACGGCACCGACGGCGCCGATCACGACTTGGCCACCCCGGCGTCCGTGGAGGCCGGCTGGGAGCGGATCAAGGCGCAGGAGCAGGCGGCCGCCGGTGCCGTGCGCAACCACCCGCTGGACGGCGTCCCCACCGGTATGCCCCCGCTCGCCCGCGCCGCCAAGGTCGCCTCCCGGCTGGAGCGGCACGGCCGGGGGCAGTGGCTGCAGGACTGGTCCACCCGCGGCCGGGCCGAGGGCGAGGCCGGGGCCGACCTGCTGGCCGCGGTGCTGGACCTGCGCTCGCGCGGCCTGGACCCGGACGGTGCGCTGCGGCATACCCTGCGCGCCCTGGAGCAGGCTGCCCGCGCCGCCGACGAGGACTAGGCTGACGCACGACAGACGGCGCACGCCGCCGGACCGACGACCCCGACGTTCCCCCCTTCGAAAGGAGCGCACATGGCTGCCATCGACGCCATCATCGCCCGCGAGATCCTCGACTCCCGCGGCAACCCGACCGTGGAGGTGGAGGTCGCCCTGGACGACGGTACCGTCGCCCGCGCCGCCGTCCCCTCCGGTGCCTCCACCGGCGCCTTCGAGGCCGTCGAGCGCCGGGACGGCGACCCGTCGCGCTACCTCGGCAAGGGCGTCGAGCACGCCGTCACCGCCGTGATGGAGGACCTGGAGCCCCGCCTGCTGGGCTTCGACGCCTCCGAGCAGCGCCTCGTCGACGCCGAGATGCTGGCCGCCGACGGCACCGACAACAAGGCCGAGATCGGCGCCAACGCCATCCTCGGGGTGTCCCTGGCTGTCGCCAAGGCCGCCGCCGACTCGGCCGGGCTGCCGCTGTTCCGCTACGTCGGCGGGCCCAACGCGCACGTGCTGCCGGTGCCGATGATGAACATCCTCAACGGCGGCTCGCACGCCGACTCCAACGTCGACATCCAGGAGTTCATGATCGCCCCGATCGGGGCGGGCAGCTTCCGTGAGGCGCTGCGCTGGGGGACCGAGGTCTACCACGCGCTCAAGGACGTGCTGAAGTCGCGCAAGCTGGCCACCGGCCTCGGTGACGAGGGCGGCTTCGCGCCGAACCTGGACTCCAACCGCGCCGCGCTGGACCTCATCGTCGAGGCCATCAAGAAGGCCGGCTACGTCCCCGGCACCGACATCGCGCTGGCGCTGGACGTCGCCGCGAGCGAGTTCTACGACCGCGGCAAGTACACCTTCGAGGGCAAGAAGCGCAAGGCCGCCGACATGATCACCTACTACGCCGGGCTGGTCGACGCCTACCCGCTGGTCTCCATCGAGGACCCGCTGCACGAGGACGACTGGGAGGGCTGGGTGGCCATCACCGAGCGCCTCGGCGCCTCCGTGCAGCTGGTCGGCGACGACCTGTTTGTCACCAACCCCGAGCGGCTGCAGCGCGGCATCAGCGAGGGCGCCGCGAACGCCCTCCTGGTCAAGGTCAACCAGATCGGCTCGCTCACCGAGACCCTGGACGCCGTCACCCTGGCCCAGAGCAACGGATTCCGCTGCATGATGAGCCACCGCTCCGGCGAGACCGAGGACGTCACCATCGCCGACCTCGCGGTCGCCACCAACTGCGGCCAGATCAAGACCGGCGCCCCGGCCCGCTCCGAGCGTGTCGCCAAGTACAACCAGCTGCTGCGGATCGAGGAGGAGCTGGACGACGCGGCGGTGTATGCCGGCGCCGGCGCCTTCCCGCGCTTCCACCCCTGAGCCGTCCGCTGCTGCCCGCCCGGCCCGGCGCGGCCTCCGCCCGGGGCGGGCGGGCACGGCATACGCTGATCCCACCCGTCACGTCCATCGCACCCGTCCGAGGAGCACCATGAGCACGGCCCGCGGCCCGCGCGACCGGCGTCCCTCCGGTGCCGGCTCGCGCCCGCGCTCCACGACGCGCGCGACCAGCCGCCCCGGGCAGCGGGCCACCCCCCGCGCGGGGGCGACCGTGCCGGCCCGGCCGGCGCCGCCGCACGTGCGCCGGCTCATCGCCCTGGGCGCGCTGCTGGTCGTGATGGCCCTGGTGCTGGCCCCGGCCCTGTCCGGCTACCTGAGCCAACGCTCGGACATCGCCGCGGCCGAGCGCGAGATCGAGGCGGAGCGCCGGGAGATCGCCGCGCTGGAGACCGAGCTGGAGCGCTGGCAGGACTCCGACTACGTGGAGCAGCAGGCCCGTGAGCGGCTGCGTTTCGTGAAGGAGGGGGAGACCGCCTTCACGGTCATCGACGACACCGGCAGCGACTACACTGAGTCGCTGCCCGGAATGGCCCCGGTGAGTGATGACGTGATTGCCGACAGTCCCTGGTACGGCCAGGTGTGGGAATCCGTGAAGATCGCGAACGAGGGCCTCCCCGAGACCACGGAGCCCTGACACCCGGCTCCTCTGAGACGGAGACATGACGGAACTCGATCGCACCACGCTCGAGGAGAGCCCCACCCCGGAGGACCTCGAGACCATCCGACGCCAGCTGGGCCGTGAGCCCCGAGGCGTGATCTCGATCTCCCACCGCTGCCCGTGCGGATGCCCCACCGTGGTCCGCACCGAGCCGCGGCTGCCGGACGGGACGCCCTTCCCGACCAGCTTCTACGCCACCTGCCCCCGGCTGACCGGCGCCATCTCCACCCTGGAGAGCGACGGCCTGATGAAGCAGATGTCCAAGCGGCTCACCGCCGAGGACAGCCTGCGCTGGGAGTACGCCCAGGCCCACGACGACTACCTGCGCCGCCGCGAGGAGCTCGCCCACGTGCCGGAGATCGCCGGCATCAGCGCCGGCGGGATGCCGAACCGGGTGAAGTGCCTGCACGTGCTGGTGGCCCACAGCCTGGCGGCCGGGCCGGGCGTGAACCCGCTGGGTGACGAGGCGATCACCGCGCTCCCCGACTGGTGGGAGGGTGGCTGCTGCAGCGAGCCGGAGCTCGTGCAGGAGTCGCGCGGCAACACCTGCCCCAAGCACCACCCCATCGACCGGATCGACGAGCCCGCCCAGGGCGACGGCGAGGCCACCGCATGAGGCGGGTCGGCGCCGTCGACTGCGGCACCAACTCGATCCGGCTGCTCATCGCCGACCTGGACGTCGGCCCCGACGGTCTGCCCCGGCTGACCCAGGTCGAGCGGGACATGCGGATCGTGCGCCTCGGCGAGGGGATCGACGCCACCGGCGCGATCAGCGACGCGGCGATGGCCCGTACCCTGAGCGCCGCCGGGGAGTATGCCGCCCGCTGCCGGGAGGCCGGCTGCACCTCGGTCCGGTTCGTGGCCACCTCCGCGTCCCGGGACGCCTCCAACGCGCAGCAGTTCGTGGACGGGGTCCGGGCCGCCTTCGGCGACCTGGACGTGGCGCCCGAGGTCGTCACCGGGGACGAGGAGGCGGCTCTGTCCTTCGCCGGGGCCACCGGCGCCCTGCGGGCGGCGTCGGCACCCGGCCCGTTCCTGGTCGTCGACATCGGCGGTGGCTCCACCGAGTTCGTGCTCGGGGACGACGCGGGCACCGGGGTGGCGGCGGCCCGGTCGGTCGACATCGGCTGCGTCCGGCTGACCGAGCGGCACCTGCACGACGACCCGCCGGGGGAGGACCAGGTCTGGGCGGCGCTGTCGGACATCGTCCGTGGCATCGACGAGGCGGCCGCAACGGTGGACCTGTCCCGGGTCGGCACGCTGGTCGGGCTCGCCGGCTCGGTGACCACGGTGACTGCGCACGCGCTGGAGCTGCCGGCATACCTGCCCGAGCGGATCCACGGCGCGAGCCTGCCGGTGGAGCAGGTCATCGACACCTGCACCGACCTGCTGCTCAGCCCCCGGTCGCGGCGGCGGACGCTGCCGTTCATGCACGAGGGGCGGGTCGACGTGATCGGCGCCGGGGCCCTGGTCTGGCGAACCGTCGTGCAGCGGGTCGCGCACGACGCCGGGATCACCGGGGTGCGCGCCTCCGAGACCGACATCCTGGACGGCATCGCGCTCTCCCAGGCCTGAGACGGGCCGGGTCAGGCCTGAGCCACACACACTCAGAGGCGGGCGACGACCTCGTCCAGCATCGGCTCCGTCAGCCGCCCGGTGAAGGTGTTCTGCTGGCTCACGTGGTAGCTGCCGAGCAGCCGCACCCGGCGCCCCGCCGCGGTGACCAGGTCCACCTGCGCCCCGTGGCCGAAGCGCGGCCGGGGCCGGGGGACCTGCCACCCGGACGCCCGGGCCGCCGCCAGGAACGCGTCCCAGCCGATCCCACCCAGCGCGAGCACCGAGCGCAGCGACGGCTCCACCAGCGCCAGCTCCCGCTCCAGCCAGGTGCTGCAGGTCGCCTTCTCCGCGGTCGTCGGGGCGTTGCCGGGCGGCGCGCAGTGCACCGCGGCGGTGATCCGGACGCCGGTCAGCGCCATCCCGTCGCCGGCGTGCCGGGACGAGGCCTGGGAGGCGTAGCCCGCGCGGTGCAGGGCGGCGTAGATCCAGTCCCCGGAGCGGTCCCCGGTGAAGATGCGGCCGGTGCGGTTCGCCCCGTGCGCGGCCGGCGCCAGGCCGACCACCAGCACCGCCGGGGCCGGGTCCCCGAAGCCCGCGGCGGGACGGCCCCAGTAGGGCTGGTCGGCGAAGGCGGACCTGCGGGTGTGCGCGACCTCCTCGCGCCAGCCGACCAGGCGGGGGCAGGCGCCGCAGACGCTCACCCGCGCGTCCAGCTCGGCCAGGTCGCGGGCACCCGCGGCGGACCGGCGGACACCTGCCGAGGTCCTGGCCACCCGGGTACCGGCCGGGGCCGGGTCACCCGGCCAACCGGCGCCGGGCCGGACCGGGGAGTCGAACGGCTCCCCGGTGATCGGGTGCGGGTCAGGCATACCGGCCCTCCTGGTCCTGGTGCCCCCGGCGGGACTCGAACCCGCACTGTGCCCATTTTAAGTGGGCTGCCTCTGCCGGTTGGGCTACGGGGGCGGGCACCTGAGGAGTCTAGGCAGCCGTGTCAGCCGGTGGGTCCACCGGCCGCGCCGACCCACATCAGGGCGCGGGCGACCAGGGCGTACTGACCCTTCGGGTGGGCGCGGAAGAGCGGCTCGGAGCCGAAGAGCACCGCCCGGGAGCCGTCGACCTCACCGCTGACCACCAGCGCCTGGCCGGCGGCGTCCTCGGGACCGCCCTCACCCTCGGTGTCGGGGCGCCAGTGCCCGCTGACCAGCGGGCCCTCGGCCAGACGCTGGTCGACCCGCACCTGCTCGCCCAGGTCGGTGAACCACAGCGGGGAGTAGACGAAGGAGTGCCGGGTGGCCGCTGAGGCGACCGGGCTCCCCGGGTTGCTGTCCAGCCGGACCACACCGTTGGCGTCGCCCCGACCGCTCTCGGTGCCGACGTCCAGCAGCTCGAGCGCGTCGTTGAGGGCGACCCCGCGGGTGCCGCGTCCGACGATCCCGCCGCCGTCCGCCACGAAGCCCTGCAGCTCTTCGCGGGCGTCCTCGTCCAGGTCACGCCAGGACAGGCCGGAGGAGACGTAGAGCGCGTCCAGCCCGGAGAGCTCGAGGCCCTCGTTGAGGTCGTCGGTGCCGACCGGTTGCACGGTCAGGCCCATCTCCTCCAGGGCGAAGCGCTCCTCGGCGGTGCCGGCCACCCCGACCACCCGGTCGCCGGGGTCGAGCATCGTGCCGGTGGCCTGCTCGGGGGCCGCGGCGAGCTGCACGCCGTAGGTGTCCGCGGCGTTGCCGGCGGCCCACGGGTAGGCGGCGGGGACCAGGACGGTGCCGTCCTCGAGCAGCTCGACCGGCACCCCCTGCTCCAGCAGCGTGCTCAGGGCCTGCACGTCGGCGGGGTCCTCCATCTGCAGCAGCCAGCCGGTGTCGCTGTCGGCGAGGTCGCCGGTCGGGTCGGTCCGGGTGACCGGGGTGCCGACCACCCGCAGCGGGTCGCCGTCGGGCACGGTGTCCACGTCGGCGCCCCAGAGCAGGGCGTGGCTCCAGCCGGAGATGTCGTACATCGCGTCCACCCGGTCGGACAGGTCGCTGCCGCGGCCCAGCAGGGTGTTGGCCATCCCGCGCTTGGCCTGGTGCAGGTCGACGACGTAGCTGCCGCTGGGGTAGCTGCGGCCGGCGATGGTGCTGTCCCGGCGCAGCTGGGTCACCTCGACGTCGTTGGCGAGCAGGTGGTCCACCAGGCGGGCGGCGGCCGGGGCGGAGCGCTGCGACGCGCCGACCGGGATGACGTAGGCGCGCGGGTAGTCGGTGGTCCAGACGTCCTCGGGTCCGATGACGTCGAACAGGCCGTCCTCGACCGGTCTCTGCCGCTCCCCGTCCACGCCGCGGCGGAAGATCTCGATCTGGTCGGCGAGGAGCGCGTCGTGGTGCTCGGCGGCATACCCCAGGGTGGCGAGGATGCTCGCCTCCGCGATGTCGGTGTTGATCGCCGCGCGACGCTGCAGCTCGGCCTCGGGGAGCTCGTAGGAGGCGTTGTTGACCCGCAGCGGCAGCTCGATGGTATGCGCGACCGCACCGTGCAGGGCCGCGTACTGGGGGGTGAAGATCGGCGGCCAGTCGTCCCAGCCCTCCTCCCAGTCCCGCAGCGGGACCTGCACCGGGCGCACCCCGTCCTCGTCCTCGTCGAGCCCGAGGTCGGCGATCGCCTCCTCGATGCCCAGGGCGTTCGGGTACGCGTGCTTCACGAAGAGGTCGTACTCGTAGTTCTCGCCGTGCGGCGGTGTGGTCGGCTCGACCAGGGTGCCGTTCACGTAGCCGTGCAGGTCCAGCATCAGCACCGGCTGGGTCCCGACCAGGGTGTCGCGCAGGGCCAGGGTCTCCGGCTGGCTGGCGGTGACCATGTCCCGGTTGAGGTCGAAGCCGGCGCTGTTGCGGCGGGTGTTGTCGTGCCGTCCGTCGGGGTTGGCGGAGATGACCAGGTGGATGCGGGAGGTCTCCAGCAGGTCCGTGACGGCGGGGTCCTCGCTGCCGGCGTAGTCCTCCACCAGCCGCAGCGCCGCGTCGGTGCCCTCGAACTCGTTGCCGTGGATGTTGCTGTTGACCAGGACGGGCAGCTTGTAGGAGCGGGCCAGCCCCTGGTCCCGGGCGGCCTGGGCGGGGCGCTCGGTGATCCGGTCACGCATCCGGCTCTGCCGGCGGACCTCGGCCTCGCTCTCCGGCGCGGTGAGGGTGACCAGCACGAGGTCCCTGCCGGCCCCGGTGGTGCCGATGACCTCGGCGGAGACCCGGTCCGAGTCCGCCATCGCCGCGTTCAGCCGGCGGGAGATGTCGTGGTACGGGGTCGCGCCGAGCCGCAGCGCCGCGTCCGTCTCGTCCACGGGGGGCTCGGGCAGCGGGTCCTGACGGGGGTAGGCGGCCTCCGAGGTGGACGGGAGCGCCGGCTGCAGCGGGGTGGTCCGCGAGAGGGCCGCGGCGGGGTGCGCCCCGGCGGAGGCGGTGGGCGTGCCGAGCACCGTGGCGCCGGTCGGCAGCGCCAGCGCCAGCGCTGCGGTGAGCGTCACGGTCCGCCGGGGGTACGCCATACCTCTCCTCTGTGCACGATGAAGTCCGCAGGTCAGGGTACCGGTTGCCGCTGCGGAGGGGCCACCCTTGTGGATGAGTCGGTATGCCGGAATCCTTGGCGGGGTCTGCACGTTTATCCTGGTGAGACAGACATCGTGGCCGCTCGGTCACGGTGCCGCACGACTTGGAGGATCCATGGCCATGAATCCGGCCTTCAGCCGCATCGACAGGGAAGCAGCCCAGGGCGGGTATGCCGGCTTCGGCCAGCAGCAGCCCCAGCCGCACGGGTACGCCGCCCCGCAGGGCTCCCCGGCGTTCCCCGCCGGCCCGAGCGAGACCATGTCCGAGCAGCAGCTGCAGGACATGTACAACCAGGCGTCCGCCGGCCCGGTGGACACCGGTCGACTGACCCTGGACGACGTGGTGATGAAGTCGCTGATGCTCTTCGGCATCGTGCTCGCCGTCACCGTCGGGACCTGGCTGTTCGTGGGCGAGCAGCCCGGGATCGCGATGCCGGTCTGGCTGCTCGGGATGTTCGGCTCACTGGGCCTGAGCTTCGCCATCGGCTTCAGCAAGAAGGTCAACGTCGGCCTCATCCTCACCCACGCGGTGCTGCAGGGCCTGTTCCTGGGCGCCGTGAGCGTCACCTTCAACTCCATGTTCCCCGGTGTCGTGGCCACCGCGGTGGTCGCCACCATGGCGACCTTCGCCGGCATGTTCATCGGCTGGAAGCTGGGCTTCATCCGGGTCACCAGCAAGTCGCGCCGGATCTTCGGCATGGTCGCCATGGGTTACCTGGTGTTCATGCTCGTCAACGTCGGCGCCTCGTTCCTGGGCTTCGGCGACGGCTGGGGCATCTACGGCGGTGAGTGGGGTTGGTTGATCGCGCTGCTGGGTGTGGCGCTGGCGTCCTACTCGCTGGCGGTGGACTTCGACTCGGTGGACCGCGCGGTCAGCGGCGGCGCCCCGGAGAAGTACTCCTGGCTGCTGGGCCACGGCCTGATCGCCAGCCTGGTGTGGCTCTACATCGAGTTCCTGCGGCTCTTCGCGATCCTGCAGAGCAGCGACTGAGATGACCGGCGCTGGACCGGGTGCCGCAGGTGGAGACACCGCCGCGGCCCTGGTCCAGACCGAGCTGGAGCGCGTGGTCCGACGGTGGCAGCAGCTGCCGCTGGACCACGCGCTCTCTGCTGTCCCGGGGGTGCGCCTGGTGGTGCAGGAGCTCGCCGACCGGGTGGCCGCGGCGCAGGGGCTGCCGTGCACGCAGGTGCCGGACCTGGGGCCGGCCGTCCTGATGGACCAGCTGCAGGTGATGGCCTACGACTGGCAGGCCGCCGGGCTGCCGGCACAGGGCGAGGGGAGCCTGGGGGAGCAGGCACACGGGGGATCGGGGGACGAGGAGCAGGAGGACGGAGATCCCGACGGCGGGGACTTCGGAGAAGAGGACTGCGGAGAGGGCCTGGCAGAACGGCTCACGGCGCTGCGCCGTTCCCTCCCCTGACCGAGCGTCTTGGCGTGCCCATCCGGGCGTCCCGGTATGCCGGTCCGAGCGTCCCGGTATGCCGGTCTGAGCGTCCCGGTATGCCGGTCCGGCCGTATCGGAGTGCCGGTCCGAGCGTCCCGGTATGCCGAGCCGAGCGTCTCGGCGTGCACATCCGGACGCTCAGTGTGCGCCCACCGCGGCGTCGTCCCCACGCCGGACGCGCTGCACGAGGGTGACGGCCCCGACCACCACGAGCCCGATGACCAGCCCCAGGATCGCGGAGAACAGGGTGTTCGTCAGCCAGGCCAGGGCCCCGCCGACGGCGGGGATCCAGCCCGTGACGAGCTCCTCCGCGTGGTGCACGAAGTCGTAGATCGGGTGGAAGCCCAGCTCGTCGATGCCGACCAGCATGATGTGCCCGCCGACCCACAGCATGGCCACGACGCCGACGGTGGAGAGCACGGTGAGGACCACCGGCATACCCTTGACCAGCCCGCGGCCCAGACGCTGCGTGGTCGCGGACTCGCGACCCGCGAGGTGCAGCCCCACGTCGTCCATCTTGACGATGAGCGCGACCACGCCGTAGACCAGCGCCGTGATCCCGATGGCCACCACGAAGAGGATGACCGCGCGTGAGACGAAGCTCTCGGCCGCCACCTCGCGCAGCGCGATCACCATGATCTCGGCGGAGAGGATGAAGTCGGTGCGGATGGCCCCCTTGACCATCTTGTTCTCCTGCTCGGGGCCTTGCTCGACCACCGGGGTCTCCGCCTCGGCGTCGTGGTGACCCACCCCGAACCACTCCAGCACCTTGTGTGCACCCTCGTAACAGAGGTATGCCCCGCCCAGCATGAGCAGCGGCGTCACCACCCACGGCAGGAACTGGCTCAGCAGCAAGATCGCCGGCAGGATGAAGAGCAGTTTGTTGCGTATCGACCCGATCGCGATCTTGCGGATGATCGGCAGCTCCCGCTTCGGGTCGAACCCGGTCACATAACGCGGCGTGACGGCTGCGTCGTCGACCACCACGCCGGCGGCCTTGGCGCTCGCCCTACCGGCTGCGGCGGCGACGTCGTCCACGGACGCGGCAGCGACCCGGGCGATCGCCGCGATGTCGTCGAGCAGAGCAGCAAGACCAGCGGCCATCAAGGCACCTCACGTGACAGGGGGATCGACCGCGTCAGATTACTCCTCCGAGCCGGGTATGCCGTCCCACCCGCGCCCGGTCGAGCACGACGAGACGCTCCGTCAGGCATACCGGGACACCCGGACCGGCACGACGAGACGTCCGGTCGGGCATACCGGGACGCTTGGTCCGGCACGACGAGACGCTCGGTCAGGAGAGGCGCTCGATCACCATCGCCATTCCCTGCCCGCCACCGACGCACATGGTCTCCAGCCCGTACTGCCCGTCGTGCGTCTGCAGGGCGTTGATCAACGTGGTCGAGATGCGGGCCCCGGTGCTGCCGAACGGGTGCCCCAGGGCGATCGCACCGCCGTGCACGTTGAGCTTGTCCTCGTCCATCCCCAGCGCGTCCGAGGAGCCCAGCACCTGCACGGCGAAGGCCTCGTTGATCTCGTAGAGGTCCATGTCCCCGATGCCCATCCCGGCGCGGGCCAGCGCCTGCCGGGACGCCTCGACGGGGCCCAGGCCCATCACCTCGGGCGAGAGCGCGGAGACCCCGGTGGACACGATCCGGGCCAGCGGCGTCAGCCCCAGCTGCTGGGCCCGGGTGTCGCTCATCACGACGAGCGCGGCGGCACCGTCGTTGAGCGGGCAGCAGTTGCCCGCGGTCACCGTCCCGTCCTCGCGGAACACCGGCTGCAGCTGGCTCACCTTCTCCAGGGTCACCCCCGCGCGCGGACCGTCGTCGGTGCTGACGACCGTCCCGTCCGCCAATGTCACCGGCGCGATCTCCCGCGCGAAGACACCGTCGGTGATGGCCTTCTCGGCGCGGTTCTGGCTGCGCACGCCCCACTCGTCCTGCCGCTGCCGGGAGATCCCCAGCGAGGTGGCGACGTTCTCCGCGGTCTGCCCCATCGCGACGTAGACGTCCGGCAGCAGGCCCTCGTCCCGGGGGTCGGTCCACCCGCGGTTCTCCGCGGCGATCGCCTCGGTCCGCGCGACCGCGTCGGCGAACAGCGGGTTGCGCCAGGACTCCTTGCCGCCACCGGCGCCGGTGAAGTCTGCATACCTCGAGACGCACTCGACCCCGGCGCTGATGAAGATCTCGCCCTCACCGGCGCGGATCGCGTGGAAGGCCTGCCGGGTGGTCTGCACCGAGCTGGCGCAGAAGCGGTTGACGGTCGCCCCGGGCAGCTCGTCCAGGCCGAGCAGCACGCTCACCACCCTGGCCATGTTGAAGCCGTGCTCGCCCCAGGGCTCCGCGCACCCCAGGTACAGGTCCTCCACGTCCGTGGGGTCGAGGCCGGGGACCTGCTCCAGCGCGGCCCGGATCACCCCGGCGGCCAGGTCGTCGGGTCGGACGGTGGTCAGCGAACCCTTGAACGCACGCCCGATCGGGGTGCGGGCGGCAGCGACGATGACGGCCTCGGCCATGGTGTCCTCCTTGACGGCAGCGGTATGCCCGGAGTCTAGGACGAGCTCGCGTCGGCCAGTCGACGCAGCCCCTCGTCCAGGCTCACCTCCGGGGTCCAGCCCAGCACCGCACGGGTCCGTCGCTGGTCGAACCAGTGCGCGGTGGAGAGCTGCTCGGCCAGGAACCGGGTCATCGGCGGCTGGGTGATCGCCGGGACCCCGGGCAGCCGCTCGGACAGGGCGACCGCACCCTCGACCACGGCGCCCAGCCCCCAGGCGAGCGGCACCGGCAGGTGCAGCCGCGGTTCGGGAGCACCGACGGCACGGCAGATGGCGCCGATGAGCTCGCCGATCGGGCGCGGCTCACCGTTGGTGACCACGAGGGCCTCGCCCCGGGCCACGTCGATCCGCTCCAGCGCCGCGACGATCGCCGCGGCCGCGTTGTCCACGTAGGTGGTGTCCACCATGGCCGTCCCGGAGCCGACCAGCGCCAGCCGGCCCTGCCTGGCCCGCTCGGCGATGCGGCCGACCAGCTGGGTGTCCCCAGGGCCCCAGACCAGGTGCGGGCGCACGGCGGTCACCGCCAGGTCGTCCCGGTCGGCCTCCAGCGCGAAGAGCTCGGCCGCGGCCTTGGTCCGGGCGTAGGAGCCGCGGGCGTGCATGGGGGTGGCCGTCCCCGCCCCCGCGCCGGTGAGGGAGCTGCCGGTGTGCGCGACCGAGGGCGAGCTGACCTGCACCAGCGAGCCGCCACCCTGGGCGCGCAGGGCCTCGATCACCCGCCGGGTGCCGCGCACGTTGACGTCCACGAAGTCGCGCCAGGGCCCGACCACGTCCACTTTGGCCGCGAGGTGCACGACGGCGTCCTGACCACGCACCGCCCGCTGGACCGCCTCGGGGTCCCGGACGTCACCGAGCGTCTCGCGGTGCCGTCCGCCGGCGGTGCGGCGCTGCATCACGGTCACCTCCCAGCCGCGGGTGGCCAGCAGGTCGGCGACCGCGCCGCCGAGCATGCCGCTGGCCCCGGTGACGAGCACCCGGCCTGCCATCAGCGGCTCCTGGTCCGGGGCGCCTGCCGACCGGTCAGCCCCCGCAGCAGGCCACCGGCACGCTCCCGCGCGCCACGTCCGTGCAGCACGCCCTCGGCCCATCGGGCCAGGGCCGTGCGGTCGACCTTGCTGGCGTGCCGCACGTCCACCGGTAACCAGTCCCGCACCAGCACCGCCGCGACCGGGGTCGGGACCTCCGCAGCCTCCCGTGCCGCCGCGGCCAGGTCCGCCGGTGCCAGCGCACCGGCTCCGGGCGCCGCCCCGCGCAGCCGGGTCGACCAGCCGCCGCGGGCCTCCGGGACCAGCACCAGCACCACCAGTCGCGCCCCGGCCGGCCCGATGCCGACCGCGGCGACGTCGGCCACCCCGGGCAGGCGACGCACCCGGTTCTCCACCGGGTACGGCGTCAGCGGGCCGTCCGCGGTGTCGATGACGTGTGCCAGGCGCCCCTGCACCCAGAGCCGACCGTCACCGTCCAGCTGGCCGACGTCTCCGGTGCGGTGCCAGCCGGCCGGTCGTTCGCTGCGCGCCTGGGCGGCCCACTGCCGGTCGTAGCGGTCCTTGACGTGCGGTCCGCGCACCACGATCTCCCCGACCACGCCCGGGGACGGTGCGGACCCCAGGTCCTGCGCCGGTATGCCGTCCGCGCCCAGCGGCGCGATGCGGACCTGCACGCCGGGCAGCGGCTGCCCCACGCAGACGCCCTCCCCGCTGCGCCGGTCCTCCTCGGTGAGCCCGGTCGGGTCCAGGCTGGCCACCGGCAGCGCCTCGGTCATCCCGTACGGGGTCTGGGTCTCCGCTGCGGTGAGCACCTCGCGCACCTGGTGCAGCAGCTCCACCGGGACCGGTGCCCCCGCCGACAGCACCAGTCGGGGTCCGGCCAGTACGGTGCGCTGTCCGGGGGTGAGCGAGGGCGCCGTCGCGGCCACGTTGCGCAGGGCCGCCGGGGCCGCGAAGACCATGCTCGCGTCGACCGCGGCCACGGCCTCGGCGAGGGCGGCGGCGGTCAGGGTGTGCGGGGCGGTGACGTCCATGTCGGGGACGGCGCTGGGCAGCCCGAGGGCCGGGCCGTAGAGCGCGAACGGGGCGAAGGCGGCCACGAACCGCTCGCCGGGCCCGAAGCCGAAGGCGGTGCGCAGCAGACCGACCTGGGCGGCCAGCCGCTGCCGGGTGTAGACCACGCCCTTGGGTGGCCCGGTGGCCCCGGAGGTGAAGAGGACGGCGCCGTCGGCGCTCTCCGACAGGCTCTGCGGGTCGGGCAGCGGTGCCCCGTCGTCGGCCCCCTGTGCGGCCAGCTCGTCGACGGCGGCGCCGTCGGGCTCCACCCGGATGCGGGTGCCGGGGACGCGGGTGAGTGCGGCCAGCGCCAGCGCCGACGGGATCCCGATGACGTGCCGCGGCCCGGCGCTGCGCAGGGCTGCTCCCAGCCGCCCCAGCCCGAGGCCGGCGTCTGCGACCACGACGACGGCACCCAGCCGCCACACGGCATACACGACGGTGGTGAGGTCGATCCCGGGGGGGACGAGGACGGCGACCCGGTCCCCGGGCTGCACACCGCGCGCCGCGAGGCCACGCGCCACGTCGTCGACGCGGGTGGCGAGCTCACCGAAGGTGATCCTGCGGCCGGCGCCGGAGAGCTCGACGACGGCCACCTCCTCCGGGCGGCGGACGTCGACATGGATCGGGACCTCGTCGACCGGCGTCTCACTGTCCTGCGCCTCGCCGGCAGGCGTCACGTCGGTCACGTCACCGGGAGCGACGGTGCGCTGCAACCAGTCCCAGATCACCCCCACCCCTTCCGGCGCGTCCTCCAGGACCAGGTGCGAGGCGCTCTCGTAGCGCTGCACGTCCGCCTGCGGCAGGCGGGTGAGCAGGTCTTCCAGGTAGCGGGAGGAGAAGACCGGGTCGCGCGGTCCCCAGACCATCAGCGCCGGTACGTCGCGCAGGCCGTCCAGTCCCTCGGCGACGGCGTCCAGGGCGGGCCGGCTGGGATGGGTGGCCTCGAAGGGGATGTCCCGGACGAAGTCGGCGACCGCGGCGCGGCGGGTGGCCGTGCGGTAGGGCGACGCGAAGGCGGCGCGCACCTCGCGCGGCAGCGGCGGCAACGACAGGGCGGTGGTCGCCCGGACGAAGGCGGGGGTCCGCTGGCACACCTGCGCCAGCAGGCCGGGGGCCCGGGCGAGGCGGATCACCGGGGGCGGGGCGTGCTCGGCCGGCTGGTGGACCGCCGTGTTGGTGAGCACCACCCCGGCGAGCTGCGTCCGGTGGCGCTGCGCCCAGCCGAGGCTGACCGGGCCGCCCCAGTCGTGCGCCAGCGTCACCACCGGACCGGTGAGTCCCAGGGCGTCGGTCAGGCCGCCCAGGTCCTCGATCCGCTGACCCAGGTTGCGGGCCCGGCCGGGCCGCTCGGACCAGCCCATCCCGAGCTGGTCGACGGCGACCACCCGCCACCCGGGGGGCGCCTGGGCGATCACCCGGCGCCACAGGTAGGACCAGGTCGGGTTGCCGTGGACGGCGAGCACCGTGGTGTGCGCCTGCTCGCCGCGTTCCTCCAACGCCGGACCGTTGTCCAGCACGTGCCAGCGCCGGGTCAGGCCCTCGGCGTCCCTCGCCAGGACGACGCGGGACCACCCGCGCTCGAGGCCGGGCAGCGTCCCTGCCGGGAGCCCGACCTGGTGCTGCGTCTGCGCCCGGGCCGGGTCGTGGATCCGGTGGTTCGCGGGCTGCTTGCTGCTGGACACGCGGCCCTCAGCTCACCATTCGATCTCGAGGCAGGTCATGTTGAGCCCGGAGCCGATCCCCATCATCAGGACCCGGTCCCCGCGGGTCAGGGAGTCCGCCTCCTTGGCCAGGGTGATGGCGACGGCGGCGGGACCCACGTTGCCGTAGGTGGGGAAGGTGAGCGGGATCCGCGACTGGTCCAGACCGAGCGCCTCGGCGGTCCTGCTGGTATGCACCCGCGAGACCTGGTGGACGATGTACCGGTCCATGTCGTCCCAGTCGAACTCCTCGGCCGCGTCCTGCCAGAGGGTGGTGGCCAGACCGACCCCGGCCACCAGCAGGCCCTGGGCGTCGGTCCGCATCTCGGTGAAGTCGCCGACGCACAGCTCGTGGTGCTCGGTGGCCGCACGGGTCACCCCGCCCACCACACGGTGGCCCTGCGGGTGCTCGCTGGCCCGTCCGAGCAGCATCGCGGCCGCTCCCGAGCCCAGGGTCAGCGTGGCGAACTGGGAGAGGATGTCCTCTGCGGTGGAGTCGTCGGCCGCGAGCCGCTCCAGGGTGCGCTCCTGCGGGGATCGCGAGCCCTCCCCGCAGACCACCAGGGCGTAGTCGATCTGCCCGGCGTCGATCATCGTGGCCGCCAGCTGCATCCCGTTGACGAAGCCCAGGCAGGCGTTGGTGAGGTCGAAGTTCAGGCACGCGGACGGCAGACCCAGGTCATGGTGGATCGACACGGCGATCGAGGGCTCGAGGTGCTCGCGGCTCACCGAGGTGTTGATCAGCAGCCCGACCGAACCTGCGTCCACCCCGGCCTGCTGCAGCGCCGCCCGGGCCGCCTCGACGGCTCCGTCGACGAACGTCTGGTCCTCGCCCCACCAGCGCCGTTCCTCGATGCCGGCCAGCTGTGCCAGCATGCCCGGCCGCAGACCGTTGCGCCGGTAGGAGTCACCGATCACCTCGTCGAACTCGGCCGAGGTCTTCACCACGGGGGCGTCGACGGCGGTGACGGAGAGCACAGCGGTGTCGCGGTGCCGGAAGGTGGCGTTGCCGTTCAAGGGGGCCTCGGTCTGACTCAAGGGGTGACGGGACAGACGACCATTCGACCACAGCGGGGCCGAGTCGGAAGAATGGACCGATCCCCTGTGTCACGATGGGCATACCGTCGACGGCCCCGGCCGGGCCGCTGGGAAGAGGGAGAGACCGATGACGACGACTCGTAGGCGCCTGGGCGCACTGGTCACCGCGGGGGTGCTGGGTCTGGGGCTCAGCGCGTGCGGAGGGGGCGACGAGACCGGGGACGACCCGGGCACCTCGAGTGCCGCCGAGGACACGCAGGAGGCGGTGGAGGACACCGCGGCCGAGACCAGCGAGGCCCCCGCCGCCGATGACGACGCCGCGACCACCTCGGCAGCAGAGGAGGACCCCGGTGCCGCCGCCGGCGAGGGCGAGGAGGTGCCGATCGAGGAGTTCCTGGCCATGCTGCAGGAGCCGGGCGAGGAGACCCTGGCGAGCTACACGATGACGATGGCGATGCAGGCCGAGGGCGAGGACATCGAGGCCCAGGGGGCGGTCGACCTCAGCGGCGACCAGCCCGCCATGAACATGACCATGACGATGGCCGAGCTGGGCGAGATCGAGATGATCACGGTGGGCGGGGACATCTTCCTGGCGATGCCGGGCGTCACCCCTGAGGGCATGTACATGCAGGCCTCGGAGGAGATGCTGGGGGAGGCCGGGGCGCTGGACGAGCTGGACGTGAGCTCCCAGTGGGAGGCCTGGGAGCAGGGTGCGCAGGAGGTCCGGTTCCTCGGGGACGAGGATCTGGACGGCACCGAGCTCGGCCACTACCAGGTCACCGTGGACCCCGCCGCGGCGGCGGAGGCGATGGGTCAGGACGCGGAGGCCCTGAGCGGGACGGACACGATCGTCTACGACGTGTGGCTGGACCAGGACAACCTCATGCGCCAGCTCTCCTTCGACCTGGAGGGCGTCATGGTGGAGATGTCGATGGACGACTGGGGCCAGGACCAGAGCATCGAGGCCCCCGCCGCCGACCAGGTGATGGAGATGGACGAGATGCCGGGGTCCGGCAGCGACGGCTGAGCCCGCACGGCACGACGCCCGGAGGGGCCGCGACCAGCACGGTCGCGGCCCCTCCGGCGTCGTCCGGGGGACCGGGGCCCGACGCCGCGGTGAACGGGCCGTGAACCTTCCCCGATCGGGGCGGATCCGGCCCCCGGCACCCTCCACGCCGCGTCAGACTGGGACGGCACGCACGTCGACGTCCCACCCGGAAGGACCAGCCTCATGTCATCAGGATGGGTGCCGGTACGGATGATCCGGTGGCCGGCCCAGCAGCAGGACCGGGCGCGCTGCGTGGAGCGGGGCATCCCGCACGTCGTGCTGGTCGAGGACGGCAGCCTTCCTCCCGAGCTGGCCCCGGCCTCGGTGGTGCTCTTCGAGCCGGTGTCCGAGATCAGCCTGCGGCGGGCGGTGGACGACCTGGCGTGGGGTGGGAGCGCTCCGGCGGTCGCGCCGCCGGCCAAGGGGGTCCCGCCGGTCCCGGGAACGGTCGGACCGTCGCGCCGCAACCGCTCGCTGGTGGGGATCGTCGCCGCGATGCTCTGAGAGGCCGGCGGGTCAGGGCCCGTCGGTGCTTTCGAGACCTTCGAGCAGGCGGGCGACGACGCGGTCGGCGCTGTGCCCGTCGTCGAGGGTGTTGAACCGCTCGACCCAGCGCGCGTAGCGCCCGGCGTAGGGCGCAGGGTCGTCCATCGCCCGGATGGCCGCGACCACCTGCTGCTGGGTGGCGACCACGGGACCCGGCGCGTGCTCCTCCAGGTCGAAGTAGACGCCACGGATGTCGTCCCGGTAGGCGTCCAGGTCGGGGACGTAGAAGATCATCGGCCGTCGGGTCACGGAGAAGTCGAACATCACCGAGGAGTAGTCGGTGATCATCGCGTCGGCCGCCAGGAAGAGCTCGGTGATGCTCGGGTAGGTGGTCACGTCGATCACCCCGGCCTGGCGCACGCTCGCCCCGTGGCCCACCGTGCGGGAGTGCCCGCGCAGCAGGACTACGTAGTCGTCGCCGAGCTCCTCGGTGAGGCGGTGCAGGTCGAGGAAGACGACCAGGCCGGCGGCGTTGTCCCGCCAGGTCGGGGCGTACAGCACCGCCCTCTGCTCGGGACGGATGCCGAGGGCGGCGCGGACCGCCTCCCCGGACCCCTGCACCAGCGCGTCGTTGCGTGGGTAGCCCTCCTCGTAGAAGGTCCCCGTCCAGCCGTAGGCGCTGCGGAGGATCTCGGTGCTGTGTGCGTTCTGGCTGAGCAGGACGTCCCACTTGTCGCGCTCGGTCTCCAGCGCCTGGCGGGTCGAGGCACCGACGTTCGGGCGGTCCAGCCCGATCCGTTTGAACATGGAGCCGTGCCAGGTCTGCAGCACCGTCTGGAACGGCTGCGGGACGAACCGGCGACGCAGCCAGTCGTTGACGACCACGTAGCGGGAACGGGCCCGGGCGTCGAACCAGGCCTGGGTGCCCTCGACCACCGCCACCGCCCCCGGAGGGACCGGGACCGAGATGTCGGCGACGCCCCAGTACCGGGTCCAGTCCGGGTGGTCGCGGGCGAGCACCCGGTCGATGGCGTAGGGGTTGCAGGTGGCCAGCCGGCCGTAGAAGCTCTCCAGGTAGACCGAACGCTGCGGCGCGTGCTCGCCCTCGAGGTAGGCCCGGTCCATCCGACGCTGGTGGAAGGACCCGAGCTCGTGCTCGCCGCGGGTCAGCCCGACCCGCAGCACCAGGGCCCGGCCCTTGCCGATCTCCAGCCGCATCCGGGCCTGCGGGACGTCCAGCTTCTCCGGGGTGCGGGCGACCACGGCGGGGCTGGACATCATCCGCACCGAACCGCCGGCGGGGTCGGTGGCCCGCAGCGTGTAGGTGCCGGTGCGGGGGAGCTGCTCGGGGCCGCCCCACTGGCTGCGGAGCAGCTCGACGCTCGCCGTCCAGGTGCCGTCGGGGTGCAGGACCGCCTGAGCCGGCAGCTCCTGGCGCCGCCCCCGAAGGGTCATCTCGACGGCGTCCAGGGTGCCGCCCCAGGTGCCCCCGAGCTCCAGCCGCGGTGCCTCGCCCGGCTCCAGCCGGACCTCGGTGACGACCAGCCGCGAGGAGGTGTCGCTGAGGTAGAGCAGGCCGCCTCCGCCGGCATAGGCCATCAGCCCCGACCCGGTGCTCTGCACCGGGTCGCCCTGGCCCAGCGCGGTGGCGACCCGGTGCTCGGACCCGTCGGCGTCGGTGAGCACCACCCGGTAGGTCTGGGCCACCAGCTGCTGACCGAGACGCTCCTGCACGGTGGCGGCCGACCGCTCGTCCCCGCCCTGCTCCGAGCCCACCTCCTCGATCGCGTCCTCGCTCTCGTCGCCGAGGCGTCGTCCCCGGTCCAGGGCGCTCTCCTCGGTCTCGGCCTCCAGCTCCTCGGCGGCCTGGGTGACCACCCAGGTCTCGGGGACGTCGGCGTCCAGCCGCACCGTGCCCGCCGCTGTCCGTTCCATCCGGAGCGGGCGCCGGGCCTGGCGCGAGACGAGCTCCGCACGCACCGGCGCGAGCCCGCGCAGGCCCACGTCCAGCTGCACGTGGCGCCGGTCGAGCCGCAGGCCGGTGGCCAGCGCGGTCGGCACCTTGCGCGCGAAGAAGAGACCCCGCCGGCGACGCCAGCTCGGGACCAGCTGGACACCGGAGGCGTCGGTCCCGGCCCCGAGCACCCGGGCCGACCCGCGCCGGTGCCGGTACTTCAGCGTCCCCGACCGGGTCCGTCCGTCCGCCCCGGTGACCTCGACGTGCACCTGCCACTTCTCCGGCGAGGGGTCGGCGACCAGCGGAGCGAGGTCGAAGGTTGCCACGAAGCCGGTGTTGGCGTAGTCGAACTCCGCCCGGGTGGCGAACCCGTTGATCTCCATCTCGGAGACGGTGCGCACCTGCGCCTGGACACGCAGCCGGGACCCCGGACGCCGCAGGAACACCCGGAACCGTGGCGGGGTGGGGTAGCCGTAGCCGCGCTCGTAGGCCCAGCCGGTGATCTCGTACCGGTTGTCCGCGAGCCAGCGGGCACGCCACAGGGTCGCCACCCAGCCCACCTGGCGACGGGTGAGCGTGTTGATGCCGCGGCGGGCGGCCTGCCGCCCCACCTGGTATGCCCGGCGCCGGCGCGGGCTGTCCGAGGACGACACGGCGGTCAGCTGGCGGCGCAGCTCCTTGCGGGCCCGCAGCGCGAGCACGTCGGCGCTCTCGGTGAGCAGCAACCGGGCCCGGGTGAGGGCGCGGGGCGTGATGGGGCGGGCCATCAGGAGAACGTCCGGGCCTGGGTCCGTGCGCGCTCGATGATGTCGGCGATCGCCACCGACTCCCGGGCGCGCAGCTTGTAGGACTCGGGGCTGTGGTTGCGGATCAGCCACGCGAACTCGGCAAGCTCGTACCGGAGCCCGTCCCCGTCGAACTTGTAGTAGTACTTCTTGTTGTTGCGCGAGTCCTCGAACCGGGCCTCGAAGTACTCCGTCTTCCACCACGGTGCCGGGACGTGGAGGTAGCCTTCGCTGCCGGCGACGACCAGGTCGCCCTCGGCCTTGACCCCGAGACCGGTGCGTGCCGTCGCCTCCCCGTGCGCGAACTCCACGGTGATGCGGGAGTAGACCTCGACCTCCGAACCCTCCGGGCGCAGCGAGCTGGCGGCGACGTGGGTGACGTCGGTACCGAGCAGCTTGACCACGGCCACCAGCGGGTAGCTGGCCAGCTCAGAGATGCTGCCACCGGCCGGCGGATGCAGCTCCCGCCCCTCGTCGACCAGCTTGGTGAAGGTGGCGTCGACCGAGCGCACCTGGCCGATGGCACCGCTGCGGGCCACTGCCACCATCCGTTGGAATCCCGGGGCGAAAGCCGTCTTGATCGCCTCCATCAGGACCAGCTCGCGCTCCCCGGCGAGCGCGAACAGGCGCTCCGTCTCGTCCCGGGTCAGCGTCATCGGCTTCTCGCAGAGCACGTGCACCCCGGCCTCCAGGGCCCGCCGCGCATACCCCTCGTGCGTCTCGTGCGGGGTCGCCACATAGACCGCGTCGACCGACTCGAGCAGGCTGTCGTAGTCCTCGAAGGCCTGGTCCAGCTCGTGCTCGCGGGTGAACTCCTGCGCCGTGCGGAACGTCCGGTTGTGCACCCCCTCGACGCTGACCCCGCTGACGAACCTGGCCTCCTGGACGAAGCGGTGCGCGATCCGCCCGGCCCCCACCAGGCCGAGCTTGATGACGCCGGCCTCGTTGCGCAGCTGGGTGCTGGAGATCCCGGTGGTGCGGTCCAGGTAGGTGACCTCGCAGTAGTCGCCGAGGTAGTCGAACTTGCCCACCCAGTCCGAGCCGATGGCGAAGACGTCGACCTTGTGCTTCTGGATGTCCTGGACCTTCTGGCCCTCGAACTCCTCGATGATGATCTTGTCCGCGAGGCCGCTCTCCTCGACGTTCTTGATCCTGGTCATCAGGCTCTGCTGGACGTTGAGCTTGCCCCGTGCGTCGTCGTAGTTCTCCGTGGTGACCCCCACGATGAGGTAGTCGCCGAGGGCCCTGGCTCGCTCGAGCAGACGACGATGCCCCTCGTGGAACAGGTCGAACGTCCCGTAGGTGATGACTCGCACTGGGTGGTTCCTCCTTCTGTGGGTACGGCGGATTATGCCCGGCAGCGGCTCAGATGATCAGCAGCCGGCCGTGCCGCGCCATCGTCGCGACGTCCCGCCAGCGCAGCCGACGACGGTCCTCGTCCGGCTCCCACGGGTCGGAGGACCACCCGTGCCGCCAGCCGGCCCACCAGGAGCCGAGGCCCTCCGGGCGACGCACGGAGCGCGCCAGCTGCACCCCCGTCCAGCTGCCGACGTAGGCCCAGCTCAGCGGCCAGGGCAGGTTGCGGCGGGCCAGCCAGACCCGGTTGCGGGCGTTCTTGAAGTAGTAGTCGGGGTGCCGGCGCGGGTCGACCACCGGGTGCCCGGTCCGTAGCGAGGGCACGTACCGGACCCGGAACCCGGCGGCCCACACCCGCCAGGCCAGCTCGATGCCCTCGTGCGCGTAGAAGAAGATGCCGGGCCATCCGCCGGTGGCCGCGAAGGCGTCCCGTCGCATCGCCACCGTCATCTCGACCACGCTGAAGACGTCCGACTCGGCGTGCCGGTGCCCGGCCCCGAGCCGGGGGATCCACCGGCCGGGGGTGGGGTCCAGGGACGTGGGGTCCTCCACGAGGGGCTGGATCAGCCCCACCTCGGGGTGTTCGCGCAGGTAGGTCGCGGCCCGGGCCAGCACGTCGTCGTCGATCAGCCAGGCGTCGTCGTCCAGGAAGAAGAGGAACTCACCGTCGACGTGCGGCACCCCCGCGTTGCGCCCGGCGGGGATGCCGACGTTCGTGGGCAGGGCCAGCGTCTTCACGTCGTCCGGCAGCCCGACGGGGACCCAGGCGTTGCCGACGACCACGACGTCCAGGTCGACGCCCTGCTGGCGCTGCAGCGACTCCAGCCCCCGGGTCAGCTCCGACGGGCGACGCCCCTGGGTGAGGACCACCACCGCGAAGCTGGGGCGGCTCACGACGCGTCCTCCCGGGCGAGCCGGGGGGACGAGAGGATCGCCAGCGCGTGGCCCACCGTCACCGGGACGATGAGCACGGTCATCACCACGAGCTGGACCCGGGCTGCGGCGAGCTCCTCGCCCAGCAGCAGGCCGAGCACGGCGACCGCCAGCGTGACCAACGTCATCTCGATGGAGTGGAACATCCGGTGCAGCGGCAGCAGGCCCGCGACCCGACGCACCCGACCGAGCAGGGTGCGGGGAGGGACCGCCCGGGAGGCGGCGGTGTCCGGCAGGGGTCCGAGACCGGCGGACGCCCGGGAGGCGTGCACCATCTCGTTCAGGGCCTTGTTCAGGACCAGGACCGCGGCCAGCAGGGCGCCGAGGAAGGCATACCGCCACCAGGTGGCGGGGTCCTGCTCCTGACCGGCCACGATCCCGGCGGCGCGCCAGCCGAGGACCAGCGCGATCGCGCCCTCGACGGTGTAGTGCCCGACCTTGTCCAGGAAGACGCCCACCGGACCGGACAGGCCCTTCCAGCGGGCCACCTCGCCGTCCGAGCAGTCCAGCAGCATCTGCAGCTGGGCGAGCAGCGCGCCGAGCAGGGCACCCCACAGGCCGGGGAGCAGCAACGCCCCGGCGGCGGCCCAGCCGGCGACCATCATCAGCACCGTCACGCCGTTCGCGGTGACGGGGGTCGGGATCAACAGCCGGGTGAGGTGGGGGGAGAGCCGGCGCAGGTAGAGATCACCTGTCCAGTGCTCCGCGCTCCCACGGGCCAGCACCTCCGGGGGCTGCCCCACGGCGCGGACCTGCGCCAGCGAGGGTCGGCCGGGACGGCGGGAGCTGGTGGTGTCGCCCAAGCTCGCCCCTGTCCTCGACCGGATCTGACTGGCAGGAGTCTAGGGGGTGAACAGCAGGGGTCGGTCAGTCCGGCGGCGCGATGGAGGTCTGAGAGGGCAGCTGGTCCTGGGCCAGCAGCCCGACCGGGCAGGTGTACCCGTTCGGGCCGTGGTTGCAGTAGCCACCCGGGTTCTTGTGCAGGTACTGCTGGTGGAACGCCTCCGCGTAGTAGAACGGACCGGCCTGCTCGGCGGGCAGCATCTCGGTCACGATCGGGGGATGGCCGGCCTCGGCGAGCACCGTGCCGAAGGCCTCCCGGGTGGCGCGGGCGGCCTGCTCCTGCTCCGGGGTCGTCCAGTAGATCGCCGACCGGTACTGGGTCCCACGGTCGTTCCCCTGCCGGTCCCGGGTGGTCGGGTCGTGGTTCTCCCAGAAGGCGGCCAGCAGCCGCTCGGGGTCGGTGCGGGACCGGTCGTAGGCGATCAGGACCGCCTCGGTATGCCCGGTCAGTCCGGTGCACACCTCCTGGTACGTCGGGTTCGGGGTGCTGCCGCCCTGGTACCCGGCGGCCGTGGAGACCACGCCCGGCAGCGACCAGAAGATCCGTTCGGCACCCCAGAAGCAGCCCATCGCGACCGTCATCAGCTCGGTGCCCTCGGGCCACGGGGCGTGCATCGAGGTGCCGAGCACCACGTGCTCGCGCGGGATGTCAGGCAGCGGGTCGGGCCGTCCGGACAGGGTGTGGGTGCGCATACCTTCGATTCTCCCACGCCCCGCCGCGAGCGGCCGGACCGGGCGGGGAGGGGCCCGCCCGGCCCGATGGGGTCGACTCCCGCGCGGCCGCGGGCTAAACTGGAGGTTCGACGCAACGGTCCGGGCCCTGGTGCCCGGACCTTGTCTATGGGGCAGAGAACACCCTCATGCCCATGATCGCGTGCCGGCGGCCGGGAAGGCCCTGGCCACACGATGCACCACAAGGAGAGCGACGTGACCGAGACCGCAGCAGCCAGCTACCTGACCCAGGAAGCCCACGACAGGCTCCAGGCCGAGCTGTCCCAGCTCAAGGGTGAGGGACGCTCCGAGATCAGCGGACGCATCGAGGCCGCCCGCGAGGAGGGCGACCTGAAGGAGAACGGCGGCTACCACGCGGCCAAGGAGGAGCAGGGCAAGATGGAGGCCCGGATCCGCCAGCTCGAGCACCTGCTGCAGAACGCGGTGGTCGGCTCCTCCCCCAAGGACGACGGCATCGTCGAGCCCGGCATGGTCGTCACCGTCGAGATGTTCGAGGAGACCGAGACCTTCCTGCTGGGCTCGCGCGAGATCATCGCCGACGACAGCGACCTGGTCGTCTACAGCGAGCGCTCCCCGCTCGGCGCGGCCCTGCTCAACGCCAAGACCGGTGACACGGTGAGCTACGAGGCCCCGAACGGCAGCACCGTCGAGGTGAAGGTCGTCAAGGCCGTGCCCTACCAGGCCTGAGCCGACCCTTCGACGGTCCCCGAGGCGCCCCGCAGCTCAGCTGCGGGGCGCCTCGTCGGCATACCAGCACTGGTCGACGTAGCCGGTGATCGCGGGGGAGGCGGTGCTGACGCCGACGATGTGGCGGCTGGGTGAGGACTCGGTGGGCTCGACGTCCACCTCGGTCCTGCCCACCACCACGTGCGTCTCCGCCTGCGCCTCGATCCGGCAGGTCACCGCCCGGGCAGGGTCCCGCCGCAGGTCGAAGCGGACCTCCACCTCGGTGTCCGAGACCACCTGGTGACCGGTGTAGACCCAGTGCACCCGGCCGTGCGTGGCCGACACCCCCCAGACCACCGCCAGCGCGCTCATCACCAGGACGGCCGCGACGCCGATCACCCACCAGCGACGGCTGCCGGTGCGGGGGGTCGCCTCGGCCTCCGCCTCGATCTCGTCCCAGTCCGGGCTCCGGCCCTCGTCCGAGGTCCCTGGTGCGGTCACGTGCGCCTCGCCTTCCGGGCGGTGAGAGAATAGGTCGGTGCCGCAGGACGGCACGTCACCCATTGTCCGGCACGCGCCGGCCGGCCTCGTGCCGGGGCGCGTCGCCGACGCAGCAGCGAGGAAGGACGAGCGCGATGGCACGTACGGGAACCGGGCTGCGCCTGATGGCGGTGCACGCCCACCCCGACGACGAGTCGAGCAAGGGAGCCGCGACGAGCGCGCACTACGTGGCGCAGGGCGTCGAGGTGAGCGTGGTCTCCTGCACGGGCGGGGAGCGCGGGGACGTGCTCAACGAGAGGCTCAAGGACGACCCGCACATCCTGCGCGACATCTCGCAGGTGCGCCGGGACGAGATGGCGCTCGCCGCCTCCATCCTGGGGATCCGGCACATCTGGCTCGGGTTCGTCGACTCCGGTCTGCCGGAGGGGGACCCGCTGCCACCGCTGCCCGAGGGGTGCTTCGCCCTGGAGCCGCTGGAGGTCAGTACCGAGGCCCTGGTCCGGGTCATCCGGGAGGTGCGTCCGCACGTGCTGACGACCTACGACGAGAACGGCGGCTACCCGCACCCCGACCACGTGATGACCCACACGGTGACGATGGCCGCCTTCGAGGCGGCCGGGGACCCGGACGCGTTCCCGCACGCCGGCGAGCCGTGGCAGCCGCTCAAGGTCTACTACAACGGGTGGGCGCCGGAGCGGATGATCAGGCTGGACGAGGCGATGGAGGCGGCCGGGCTCGAGCAGCCGTTCGCCGACTGGCGCAAGCACCTGGGCCGTCGCCCCCGCCGGGTCATCACGACCCGCGTCCCCTGCGCCGACCACTTCGGCGCCCGGGACGACGCGCTGCGCGCGCACGCGACCCAGGTCGACCCGGACGGGCACTGGTTCCGGGTGCCGATGGAGATCCAGCGCCGGGTCTGGCCGCACGAGGACTTCGAGCTGGCCCGATCGCTGGTCCCGGTGGACGTCCCCGAGGACGACCTCTTCGCCGGGCTGCGTGAGCTCGAGGTCGACGAGCTGGACCGTCGCTGCACCCGGGTCCACCCCCGCGACGAAGGGGGCGAGCTGGTGCTGGAGCACCGCGGTGAGCCGCCGCTGCCGCCCCTGGAGCCCGAGGAGGCCGGTGCGCCCACAGGTGTGCCGGTCGACGACGACGCCGACGGTGACGGGGTGGACGACGTCCGACGCCAGGAAGGTCACGAGGAGTGAATGCCACCGGGGTGGAGGTCACCGCAGGGCTGGGCGGCTTCCTGGTCGTCTTCGCCCTGGCGCTCGCGGTCTGGTTCCTGGGGCGCGACCTGACCCGCCGGCTGCGGCGGATGCGGCGGGCCGAGGACCGGCGGCTGGAGCAGGAGGCCGCCCTGCGCCGCACCCGCGAGGAGGGGCGTCCGGCCGACGGCTCCGACGAGGGTGACCCGATCGGCTGAGCAGCGGCCCGACCGCGGTCAGGCCGCCGGGGGCCCGGTGACGCTGAGGTAGGCGGCCCCCCAGTGCGCTGCGAAGGCGGCGACGGTGAAGGCGTGGAAGACCTCGTGGAAGCCGAACCACCGCGGCGAGGGGTTGGGGCGCTTGGTGCCGTAGACCACGGCGCCCAGCGTGTAGAGCAGTCCGCCGGCGGCGATGAGGACGACGACCAGCGGGCCGCCGTTGTTCCAGAACGGCACCATGAAGAAGACGGCCACCCAGCCCAGCGCGATGTAGACGGCCGTGTAGAGCCAGCGCGGGGCGCCCACCCAGAAGACGCGGAAGAAGACCCCGGCCAGCGCGCCTCCCCAGACCGTCCAGAGCAGCAGACGGGCCTGTCCCTCGGGCAGCAGCATGACCGCGAAGGGGGTGTAGGTGCCCGCGATGATCACGAAGATGTTGGCGTGGTCCCAGCGCTTGAGGATGCGCGCCGTCCGCGGGCTCCACCGGCCCCGGTGGTAGACCGCGGAGGTGCCGAACAGCAGCACCGCCGAGATGCCGAAGACCACGGCCGCGGTGCGGGCCGCAGTGCCCTCGGCGAGCACCACCAGCACCGCCGAGGCGGCGACCGCGAGCGGCACCATGCCCAGGTGCAGCCACCCGCGAAGGTGCGGTTTGACCTGCTCCACGACGCTCGCGAGCGGGCTGCCATCCCCGGGCACGGGCGCTCTCCTCGTCATCGCCCCAGCGTAACCTACGCAACCGTAGGTTACGCAACCGTAGGTTTCGGGGCGGGCGGTCACCGGTAGGTTGGCCCCATGCAGACGCCTCGGGACCTGGTCTACCGGGCCTACACCTCCTCCCTGCGTCGGCATCTGCCCAGCGAACGGCTGCCGCGGCACATCGGGGTGATGCTTGACGGCAACCGCCGGTGGGCCCGGCGACGGGGAGCGGCCTCGGCCGACGGGCACCGCGCCGGTGCCGAGAACATCGCGCCCTTCCTCGGTTGGTGCGAGGAGGCGGGCGTCGAGGTGGTCACCCTGTGGCTGCTCTCCACCGACAACCTCAACCGGGCCGCGCCCGAGCTGGAGCCGTTGCTGTCCATCATCGAGCAGGTGGTCGTGGACCTCGCCGCCGCGGGGCGCTGGCGGATGCAGGTGGTCGGCGCCCTCGACCTGCTGCCCGAGGACACCGCGCGCCGGCTGACCGAGGCCGCCGCCCGCACCGAGGAGGTCGACGGCATCGCCGTCAACGTGGCCATCGGGTACGGCGGCCGCCGGGAGATCGCCGACGCCGTGCGCTCGCTGCTCCAGGACGCCGCCGGCAAGGGGTCGACGCTCGAGGAGCTGGCCGGCACGGTCACCGTCGAGGACATCGCCGCACACCTCTACACCCGCGGCCAGCCCGACCCCGACCTGGTGATCCGCACCTCGGGCGAGCAGCGCCTCGGTGGCTTCCTGCTCTGGCAGAGCGCGCACAGCGAGTTCTACTTCTGCGAGGCCTACTGGCCGGATTTCCGCAAGGTGGACTTCCTGCGCGCCCTGCGCGCCTACGCGGAGCGCGAGCGCCGATTCGGCAGCTGAGCGACACGCCGCGGTATGCCGTGGCGTCGCCGGTGCGGCGGCATACCGTCGAGGCAGACGCGGAGCATCCCGCCCCGCCTCTCGGGAGGCCCACCACATGCAGCGCATGCGTGCACGGGGGAGGGCCGGCACCGGCACCCACCCTCGTGGTGCGGCCCGGTCCCGGCCAGTCCACCGCCCAGCCGCGTAGCCCGCCGGCACGCGTCTGACAGGGAGTGAGCATGAGCAGCAGCCCGAGCACCCGGTCCACCGACCTGCTGGACCAACGGTCCGTGACCCCCTTCGACGCCCTGCCGGACACCGGCCGCAAGACGTACGTGCTGGACACCTCCGTCCTGCTCTCCGACCCGCGGGCGCTGCTGCGCTTCGCCGAGCACGAGGTGGTGCTCCCGGTGGTGGTGATCACCGAGCTGGAGGGCAAGCGGCACCACCCCGAGCTCGGCTACTTCGCCCGGCAGGCGCTGCGGATGCTGGACGACCTGCGGGTCAACCACGGCACCCTGAGCGAGTCCATCCCGGTCGGTGAGGCGGGGGGCTCGCTGCGCGTCGAGCTCAACCACAGCGACGTCACCTCCCTGCCCGCCGGGTTTCGGCTGGGTGACAACGACACCCGCATCCTGGCGGTCGCCGCGAACCTCGCCGGGGAGGGGCGGGACGTCACGGTGGTCAGCAAGGACCTGCCGATGCGGGTCAAGGCCTCCGCGGTCGGGCTGGACGCCCAGGAGTACCGGGCCGAGCTCGCGGTCGACAGCGGCTGGACCGGGATGGGCGAGATCGAGGTCGACGACGAGCAGATGCGCCAGCTGTACGACCTGGGTCGGCTGGAGCACCCCAGCGCCCAGGAGCTGCGGATCCACACCGGGCTGACCGTCCTCGGACCCTCCGGCAGCGCGCTGGCCAGGGTGGCCCCGGACCGCACCATCCGGCTGGTGCGCGGGGACCGGGACGCCTTCGGCCTGCACGGGCGCTCGGCGGAGCAGCGGATCGCGTTGGACCTGCTGCTCGACCCGGACGTGGGCATCATCAGCCTGGGCGGTCGGGCCGGCACCGGCAAGAGCGCGCTCGCCCTGTGCGCGGGTCTGGAGGCCGTGATGGAGCGGCGGCAGCACCGCAAGGTCATCGTCTTCCGCCCGCTCTACGCCGTGGGCGGGCAGGAGCTGGGATACCTGCCCGGGTCCGAGAACGACAAGATGGGCCCGTGGGCCCAGGCGGTCTTCGACACCCTCGGCGCGGTGGTCTCCAAGGAGGTCGTCGAGGAGGTGCTCGACCGGGACATGCTCGAGGTGCTGCCGCTGACCCACGTCCGCGGGCGCTCGTTGCACGACGCCTTCGTGATCGTCGACGAGGCCCAGAGCCTGGAGCGCAACGTCCTGCTGACCGTGCTGTCCCGGATCGGCCAGAGCTCCCGGGTGGTGCTCACCCACGACGTCGCGCAGCGCG
This sequence comes from Serinicoccus shuyuelongi, assembly GCF_045032955.1. NCBI lineage: Bacteria > Bacillati > Actinomycetota > Actinomycetes > Micrococcales > Ornithinimicrobiaceae > Serinicoccus > Serinicoccus shuyuelongi. The sequence goes on from NZ_JBJFZU010000002.1 coordinate 823,510, forward strand.
ACAACCTGCGGGTGGGACGGCACGACGGCGTGGCGGCGGTCATCGAGGCGCTCAAGGGGCACCCGCTCTTCGCGCACATCACGTTGACGCGGAGCGAGCGGAGCCCGATCGCTGCTCTGGTCACGGAGATGCTGGAGGGTAACGAGGGGTTGTTGTGACGGATGTGGCGCACAAAGTCTCCTGAGGCGTGAGTTCGTGCTGAAGTGTGACGTTCGCCACTCTCGGGGGTGAGGGTTTGACGCCACCGGTGCAGGCCGGGCACGGTGGAGTGGAAAGATCACGATGTGGTAACGCCGTGCGCCCGAGCGTGTCGTCCCGACACGTGTCCCCCTGACGTCGGGCTCCCTGTCTGTCCTACGGCGGCCGCCTGCCCAGTGAGGAAGTTTCCCCCATGAGCCCTGCCCCGAAGACGGACGCCACCGCGCGTCGCCACGCCCGCGGTCGCCGGATGTCCCCGGCCGCCACCGCGGTGACCGCCTCGATCGCCGCCGGGTCCCTGGCACTCGCGACGTACGCCGCCACCGCCGGTTCCGGCACCTCCGAGGACTCCACCGCGGACCTTCGCGCCTCGGTCGGCCAGTTCTCCCCGACCGTCGCCGCGGATGCCGTCGCCGCCCTCAGCACGACCGCCGCCACCGAGTCCACCGGCATGTTCGCCGAGGCCCGTGAGCTGCGCGCCCAGCAGGCCGACGAGGCGCTCGGGGTCTCCACGGGCATCCTCGGCGAGAGCGTGTCGACCCTGCGCGAGCAGTCCGACGAGATCTCCCGCGAGATGGCCGCCGAGCGCGCGGCGGAGCGTGCCGCTGCCGAGAAGGCCGCGGAAGAGGCTGCTGCCGAGCGCGCCGCCCAGGAGGCTGCTGCAGCGGAGACCGCCGCCGAGGAGGCTGCTGCCGAGGAGGCCGCCGCCGCCGAGCGCGCCCAGCAGGAGGCCGCCGACCGGGTCGCCGCCGAGGAGGTCGCCTCGCGCTCCACCGCCCGTGAGGCCGCTCCCGCACCGGAGCCCGAGCCTGCCCCGGCCCCTGCTCCCGCCCCGGCACCCTCCGGCGACCCGCGCTCCATCGCGCAGTCGATGCTGGGCAGCTACGGCTGGGGCCAGGACCAGTTCGGCTGCCTGGACTCGCTGTGGCAGAAGGAGTCCGGCTGGAACCCCAGCGCCACCAACCCCAGCTCGGGTGCGTACGGCATCCCGCAGTCGCTGCCGGCCAGCAAGATGGCCAGCGCCGGGGCCGACTGGCAGACCAACCCCGCCACCCAGATCTCGTGGGGCCTGACCTACATCTCGGGCCGCTACGGCAGCCCCTGCAGCGCCTGGGCGCACTCGCAGGCCAACAACTGGTACTGAGCCCCACCGCTCCACCGTCCTGACGTACCCCCGGTCGCCCAGCGGCCGGGGGTACGTCACAGTAGGGCGGTGAACGACATCGTCGACGAGGGCGCCCGCGCCGCCCGACAGGCCACCAACCACCGCTGGTTCGAACGGGTCGCCCGGCTGGGGTTCGCCGGCAGCGGGCTGATCCACCTGCTGATCGGCTGGATCGCGGCGCGGGTCGCGCTCGGGGGTGGTGGCGAGGCCGACCAGGGAGGAGCGCTGGCCGCGGTCCGGGAGGCCCCTGCCGGGGGCGTACTGCTCTGGGTCTGCGTCGTCGGCTTCGCGACGCTGGCGATCTTCCAGCTGGTCGAGGGCGTCCTCGGCGGGCCCGACCTCACGGACCGGCTCAAGGCCGTCGGCAAGGGCATCCTCTACGCCGCGCTCGGGGTGACGACCTTCACCTACGCGCGGGGCGGGAGCAGCGACAGCGGGGAGAGCACCACCGACCTGACCGCGACGTTGCTGCAGGCGCCGCTGGGCCGGTGGCTGGTGGCCGCGGTCGGGGTCGCGGTCGCGGCGGTCGGCGCCTACCACGTGTTCAAGGGCCTCACCCACCGCTTCCTGGAGGACCTGCGGTCCTCCGGCGGTGGCGACCTGGGCCGGGCGATCGTCGTCACCGGCACCCTCGGGTATGCCGCCAAGGGGGTCGCCCTGGTCGTGCTGGGCGGGCTCTTCGGGGTGGCGGCCTGGCGGGCCGACGCCGACGAGGCGGCCGGGCTGGACGCTGCCCTCAAGGCCCTGGCAGAGCAGCCCTTCGGCACCGTGCTGCTGCTCGCGGTGGCCCTCGGCCTCATCCTCTTCGGCGTCTACAGCGTCATCCGGGCCCGCTACGCCCGGATGTAGGGGCGGGTGTCCCTGCGCGGTGGTGCCCGTCCGTGGTGACGGTCAGAGGCGGCGCAGGCGCACCCGGTCCACGCTGTGGTCGGCTCCCTTGAGCAGCACCAGGGTGGCCCGGCTCCGGGTGGGTCGGATGTTCTCCATCAGGTTGGGTGCGTTGATCGCGTCCCAGATGTTCTCGGCGATGTCCACGGACGCGTCGTCGCTCAGCGAGGCATACCGGTGGAAGTGCGAGTCCGGGTCGGCGAACGCGGTCCTGCGCAGCTCGAGGAACCGCTCCACGTACCACTTCTTGATGTCGCCGACGTGGGCGTCCACGTAGACCGAGAAGTCGAAGAAGTCGCTGACCGCCATCCCGGTCCGACCATTCTCGTCGGCCCGCGGCGGCTGCAGCACGTTGAGCCCCTCCACGATGAGCACGTCCGGCCGCCGGACCACGGTGCGCTCCTGCGGCACGATGTCGTAGACCAGATGGCTGTAGACCGGGGCCGAGACCTCCGCCTTGCCGGACTTCACCTCGCTGACGAAGCGCAGCAGGCCCCGCCGGTCGTAGGACTCGGGGAAGCCCTTGCGAGCCATCAGGTTGCGCCGCTCGAGGACCTCGTTGGGCAGCAGGAAACCGTCGGTGGTGACCAGGTCGACCTGGGGCTGCCAGTCCCAGCGGGAGATCAGCTCGCGCAGGATGCGTGCGGTGGTCGACTTGCCGACCGCCACGGAGCCGGCGACGCCGATGATGAAGGGTGTCCGCTCGTGCCGCTCGTCCAGGAAGTCGCTGGTGACGTGGTGCAGCCGTTCGGTGGCGCGCTCGTAGAAGGAGAGCAGGCGGCTGATCGGCAGGTAGACCTGCTCGATCTCGGCCAGGTCCAGCCGCTCCCCGAGGCCGCGCAGCCGCTCGACGTCGTGCAGGTCCAGCTGCATGGGGTGCTCCTCGCGCAGCCGGGCCCAGTCGTCGCGGTCGAGCTCGACGTAGGGGGAGGGCAGGCCGGCGTTGCCGTGGGAGGACATGTCGGCATTCTGCCAAGGCGTCGTCGGGGGCGCGCGCGAGGCCGGTGCCGTGGCGCAGGCGGGGATACCGTCCGGACCCCCGTAGGCTTGCCCCCATGTGTGGAATCGTCGGTTACGTCGGCCCGGTGACGAGCGAGAAGGCCCTCGGGGTCGTGATGGAGGGGTTGGGGCGGCTGGAGTACCGCGGCTACGACTCCGCCGGGGTGGCCGTCGTCGACGGTGACGCCGTCCGGACGCGCAAGCGCGCCGGCAAGCTCAGCAACCTCGTCGCCGCCCTGGAGGACGCCCCGCTGGCGGACACCGCGACGGCCATCGGGCATACCCGGTGGGCGACCCACGGCGGGCCGACCGACGCCAACGCCCACCCGCACCGGGGTGGCGCCGACGGCAAGCTGGCCCTGGTGCACAACGGGATCATCGAGAACTTCCACGCCCTCAAGGGTGCGCTGCTCGAGGACGGGGTGAGCTTCACCTCCGAGACCGACACCGAGGTGGTCGCCCACCTCGTCGACCGGGCCTTCGCCCGGACCCAGGACCTGACCGAGGCGATGCGCGAGGTGGTCGGGACCCTGCACGGCGCCTTCACCCTGCTCGCGGTGCACGCCGACCAGCCGGGCGTCGTCGTCGGGGCCCGGCGCAACAGCCCGCTCGTGGTGGGTCTGGGCGAGGGGGAGAACTTCCTCGGCTCGGACGTGGCCGCCTTCATCGGCCACACCCGGCACGCCCTGGAGCTGGCCCAGGACCAGATCGTCACCATCACCCCGGACGGCTACACCGTCATCAACTTCGACGGCACCCCCAGCGACGGCAAGGCCTACGAGGTCACCTGGGACGCGGCGGCCGCGGAGAAGGGCGGCTTCGACACCTTCATGGAGAAGGAGATCCACGACCAGCCGCACGCGGTGGCCGACACCCTGCTGGGCCGCACCGACGCCGAGGGCAACCTCATCCTGGACGAGGTGCACATCCCGGTCGAGGAGCTGCGCGGCGTCACCAAGATCGTCATCGTCGCCTGCGGTACCGCGGCCTACGCGGGCATGGTCGCCAAGTACGCCATCGAGCGCTGGACCCGGATCCCGGTGGAGGTCGAGCTGGCGCACGAGTTCCGCTACCGCGACCCGGTCGTCGATGCGCAGACCCTGGTCGTCTCCATCTCCCAGTCCGGGGAGACGATGGACACCCTGATGGCGGTGCGGCACGCCAAGGAGCTGGGCGCCAAGACGGTGTCCATCTGCAACACCCACGGGTCGACGATCCCGCGCGAGTCCGACGCGGTGCTCTACACGCACGCCGGCCCGGAGATCGCGGTGGCCTCCACCAAGGCCTTCCTCGCCCAGATCACCGCCTCCTACATCCTGGGGCTCTACCTCACCTCGCTGCGGGGGGAGTCCTACGGCCGGGACGCCGCCGAGATCATGGCCGAGCTGCAGACCATCCCGGGCCACATCGAGCACCTGCTGACCACGATGGACCGGGTCAAGGAGATCGCCTACTTCATGGCGGACTCCCGCTCCGTGCTCTTCCTGGGCCGGCACGTCGGCTACCCGATCGCCATGGAGGGGGCGCTCAAGCTCAAGGAGCTCGCCTACATCCACGCCGAGGGCTTCGCCGCGGGTGAGCTGAAGCACGGCCCGATCGCGCTGATCGAGCCCGGCCAGCCGGTCTTCATCGTGGTCCCCTCGCCGGACAGCGAGCACGGGCTGCACGGCAAGGTCGTCTCCAACATCCAGGAGATCCGCGCTCGTGGCGCCCGCACCCTGGTGATCGCCGAGGAGGGGGACGAGGACGTGGTCCCCTTCGCCGACGAGGTCATCCGGGTGCCCAAGACCTCCCCGCTGCTGGCCCCGCTGCTGACCGTGGTGCCGCTGCAGGTCTTCGCCCTGGAGCTGTCCACGGCGAAGGGGCTGGACGTGGACCAGCCGCGCAACCTGGCCAAGTCGGTCACGGTCGAGTAGGCCGCCGGTGCTGCGGGGCGGTGGTGGCCGGTGATCGTCGGCGTCGGGATCGACGTCGTCGACATCTCGCGCTTCGCCGCCCGGCTGGAGGCGAACCCCCGGTTGGGGGAGCGTCTCTTCACCGAGGAGGAGCTCGGGCTGCGACCTGCGTCGATGGCGGCCAGGTTCGCGGCGAAGGAGGCGCTCGCCAAGGCGCTGGGCGCCCCGGTCGGGCTGCGCTGGACGGACGCCACCGTGGTGCGCGCCGGCGACGGTCGCCCGCACCTGCGCACCACCGGGACGGTGGCGGCGCGGGCGGCTCGGCTGGGCGTCGAACGCTTCCACCTCTCGCTCTCGCACGACGCCGGGATCGCCTCGGCGGTGGTGATCGCCGAGGGCGAGCCCGTCACCCTCGAGGAGGAGGACTGAGATGATCCAGGGGTATGCCGTCGCCGACGTGCGCGCCGCCGAGGACCGGGTGCGCGCCGGGCTCGAGGATGGCGAGCTGATGCTGCGTGCCGCCCGCGGACTGGCCGAGGTGGTCGCGATCCGTGCCCGGCAGCAGGACGCCGCCCGGATCGTCGTCCTGGCCGGTGGGGGTGACAACGGCGCGGACGCGCTCTACGCGGCTGGGATGCTGGCCGGCGAGCACGCGGTCGAGGTCATCGGGATCGCGACCGCCCTGCACGAACCGGCGGCAGAGGCGGTGCACCGGGCAGGGGTCAGCGTGCACCTGGTCGACCCCGAGGCGGACGCCGAGCTGCTGCCGCCGGCGGCGCTCGCGGCCCTCGCCGAGGCGGACCTGGTCGTCGACGGTCTGCTCGGGATCGGCGGTCGGGCCGGGCTGCGCGGGGCGATGGCCGCTGCCGTGCGGGCGGTGCCGGACGGCGCATACCTGCTCAGCGTGGACCTGCCCAGCGGTGCTGACCCGGCCGGCCTGGAGGCGCTCGGTGAAGCGGTCTTCGCCGACGAGACGGTGACCTTCTCGATGCTCAAGCCGGTGCACCTGCTGCCCGCGACCGAGCCGGCCGTCGGTGTCCTGACGGTGGTGGAGATCGGTGTCCGGATGGAGGTGCCCCCCGCGGTGGAGCGCCTGGAGCACACCGATGCCGCTGACCTCTGGCCGGTGCCGGGGCCGGCCGACCACAAGTACACCCGGGGCGTGGTGGGTGTCGTGGCCGGCAGCGAGGGCTACCCCGGTGCGGCCGTGCTGTGCGTCACCGCGGCGCTGGAGACCGGCACCGGGATGGTGCGCTACCTGGGGCCGCGCAGGGCGGAGGACCTGGTGCTGGCCAGCTGCCCCGAGGCGGTGCCCGGACCCGGGCGGGTGGAGGCAGCGGTGGTGGGGCCAGGGATCGACCCGCAGGGATGCGAGGAGCCCGAGTGCTCCGACGGGCAGGTGCAGAAGGTACGCGAGGCCCTGGACGCTGACACGGCTCTGGTCGTGGACGCCGGTGGTCTGCAGACCCTGGCGTTCTGGACGCGTCAGTCCGGCCGCGACGGTGTGCCGGTGGAGGGCAAGCTGCGCCGGCGCACCGCCCCCACGCTGCTCACCCCGCACGCCGGCGAGCTGGCGAGCTTCCTCAGCACCGTGGAGGAAGCACCGGTGACCCGTGATCAGGTGCAGGAGGACCCGGTCGGGCACGCGCGCCGCGCCGCCGCCCTGACCGGGGCCGTGGTCCTGCTGAAGGGCTCCAGCACCCTGGTCGTCGACCCCGACCCGGCCGTGCCGGTGCGGGTGCAGGCGGACGCCCCCGCCTGGCTGGCCACCGCCGGGGCCGGCGACGTGCTGGCAGGTGTCGCCGGCGCCCTGCTCGCCGCAGGCCTCGCGCCGCGGGACGCCGGGTCGCTGGCGGCATACCTGCACGGCCGTGCCGCGCACCGTGCCAACCCCGGTGGCCCGGTCCGGGCCCGTGCGGTGGCGGCCGCGATCCCCGCGACGGTGGCCGACCTGCTCGCTGTGTAGGTTGTCAGCCATGGAGCAGCGAGTTTCCCTGGTGACCCTGGGTGTCAGCGACCTCGAGCGTGCCCGTGAGTTCTACCGGTCCCTGGGCTGGACCCCCGGACCCTCACCGGAGCACATCGCTTTCTTCCAGACCGGGGGGATGGTGGTCGCGCTCTGGGAGCGGGCCGCGCTCGCCGTGGACTCCGGCATCGACATCGCGGACGACACCGAGGACACCCCGGGCAGCGGAGACACCTGGGGCGGCAAGCTGCTCGGCCTCAACGTCGCCAGCGCCGCCGAGGTGGACGAGCAGCTCGCCGACGCCCAGCAGGCCGGCGCCACCGTGCTCCGGGACCCCTGCACCCGCTTCTGGGGCGGCTACTCCGGGGTCTTCACCGACATCGACGGGCACGTCTGGGAGATCGCCTACAACCCGTACTGGACGGTGACCGAGGACGGCCGGACCCTGCTGGGCGACGGTCGCGGCTGAGCTCAGCCGGCGGGCCGGTTCAGCGCGCTGCAGACCGCGGCCAGTGAGGCCCGGATGGTGGAGGCGTTGATGCCGACGCCCCAGCGCACGGCACCGTCCACGGCACACTCGAGGTAGGCCGCCGCCAGCGCGTCCTCACCCGCCGAGAGCGCGTGCTCGGCGTAGTCCAGCACCCGGATGTCCAGACCCAGCGAGCCCAGGGCGTCGACGAAGGCAGCGATCGGGCCGTTGCCCTGACCGGTCACCTCGTGGTCCCGCCCGTCGACGCTGACCTGGGCCTCCAGCCGCACCTGGTCGCCCTCGACGTGCGAGCTGGTGAAGTCGTGCAGCACCACCGGGCCGCTCTGCTCCAGGTACTCGTGCTGGAAGGACGTCCAGATCTGGGCCGGGGTCATCTCCCCACCGGCGCTGTCGGTATGCCGCTGCACGGCGGCGCTGAACTCGATCTGCAGGCGGCGTGGCAGGTCCATCTTGCGCTCGGACTTCATCACGTAGGCGACACCGCCCTTGCCGGACTGGCTGTTCACCCGGATCACGGCCTCGTAGGTGCGGCCGATGTCCTTCGGGTCGACCGGCAGGTAGGGCACCTCCCAGCCGACGTCCGCGACCGGCGCCCCGGCCGCGGCGGCGTCCCGCTCCAGGGCCTCGAAGCCCTTCTTGATGGCGTCCTGGTGGCTGCCGGAGAAGGCGGTGAAGACCAGGTCACCGCCGTAGGGGTGACGCTCCGGGACCGGCAGCTGGTTGCAGTGCTCCACGGTGCGGCGCACCTCGTCGATGTCGGAGAAGTCGATCTGCGGGTCCACGCCCTGGGTGAACAGGTTCATCCCCAGGGTGACCAGGCAGACGTTGCCGGTGCGCTCGCCGTTGCCGAACAGGCAGCCCTCGATCCGGTCCGCCCCGGCCAGGTAGCCGAGCTCGGCGGCGGCCACCCCGGTGCCCCGGTCGTTGTGCGGGTGCAGCGAGAGGACCACGTTCTCCCGGTGGTCCAGGTGCCGGCTCATCCACTCGATCGAGTCCGCGTAGACGTTGGGGGTGGCCATCTCGACGGTGGCCGGCAGGTTGATGATGACCGGCTTGTCGGGGGTGGGCACGAAGACCTCCATCACCGCGTTGCAGACCCGGGCGGCGAACTCCAGCTCGGTGCCGGTGTAGGACTCGGGGGAGTACTCGTAGGAGATCTCGGCGCCGCTGGGCAGTTGCTCCTCGTACTTCTTGCAGGCCCGCGCACCACGCACAGCGATGTCGACGATCTCGTCCTCGGACGCGCCGAAGACCACCCGTCGCTGCAGCGTGGAGGTGGAGTTGTAGAGGTGCACGATGGCCTGCCGACACCCGGCGATGGCCTCGTAGGTGCGCTCGATCAGGTGCTCCCGCGCCTGGGTCAGCACCTGGATGACCACGTCGTCGGGGATCAGGTCCTCGTCGATGAGCATCCGCACGAAGTCGAAGTCGGTCTGGCTGGCGGCCGGGAAGCCGACCTCGATCTCCTTGTAGCCCATCCGCACCAGCAGCTCGAACATCCGCCGCTTGCGGTCCGGGGTCATCGGGTCGATCAGCGCCTGGTTGCCGTCCCGCAGGTCCACCGCGCACCAGCGCGGTGCCTGGGTGATGGTCCGGGTGGGCCAGGTGCGGTCCGGCAGGTCGACCGCCGGGAACGGGGTGTACCGGGCGAAGGGCATACCGCTGGGCTGCTGGGGGTTCGCGCGGACGACGTGGCTGCCGGCGGCGGGGGTGGTGACGCTCATCTGTCTGGCTCGCTTCTCGCTGGGGGCTGATGGTCCGGGGACAGCAGGACTCCGCAGCGAGGGCCGGACCTAGGTGGTCTCGCTGCGGCAGCCAAGAAGGAGCTGGTGCGTCATGCTCAGCACTCTAGCCCACACTCCTGACGCCGGGTCAACCCGCACCTTTCCTCAGTCCACCGCGGCGGTGACGACGGGCTTCCACGTCGGGCGCCGGCCCTCGAAGTCGGCGATGTCCTCGGCGTGCTGCAGGGTGAGCGAGATGTCGTCCAGCCCGTTCTCCAGGCGCCAGGCGACGTAGTCGTCGACCTCGAAGGGTGCGGTGACGTCGCCGCAGACCACGCTGCGCGCGGGCAGGTCGATGCTCACCTCGGTGCCCGGCTCGGCCTCCAGCTGCTTCCAGATCAGCTCCACGTCGCCCTGGTCGAGCTGGGCGGTGAGCAGTCCCTGCTTGCCGGAGTTGCCGCGGAAGATGTCGGCGAACTTGCTGGACAGCACGGCCCGGAAGCCGTACTGCTGCAGCGCCCAGACCGCGTGCTCACGGCTGGAGCCGGTGCCGAAGTCGGGACCGGCCACCAGCACCGACCCCTGGTCGTAGGGCGGCGTGTTGAGCACGAACGACGGATCCTCGCGCCAGCGGGAGAAGAGCCCCTTCTCGAACCCGGTGCGGGAGACCTGCTTGAGCCAGTGCGCCGGGATGATCTGGTCGGTGTCGACGTTGGAGCGTCGCAGCGGGACCCCGATGCCGGTATGCGTGGTGAACGGCTCCATCACAGCAGTGCCCCTTCCCGGGCGGTGGCGGGTTCCAGGTCGGCAGGGCCGGACAGGGTGCCGCGCACGGCGGTGGCGGCAGCGACCGCCGGGGAGACCAGGTGGGTTCTCCCGCGGGCGCCCTGACGGCCCTCGAAGTTGCGGTTGGAGGTGGAGGCGCAGCGTTCCTCCGGGGCCAGCTGGTCCGGGTTCATCCCCAGGCACATCGAGCACCCGGCGAGGCGCCACTCGGCACCGGCCTCGAGGAAGACCTGGTCCAGGCCCTCGGCCTCGGCCTGCTGACGGACCGCGTGCGAGCCCGGCACCACCAGCATCCGGACCCCGTCGGCGATGTGCCGTCCGCGGAGCACCTCGGCACCGACCCGCAGGTCCTCGATCCTGCCGTTGGTGCAGGAGCCGAGGAAGACGGCGCCGACGCCGATCTCCCGCATCGGGGTCCCCGCGTTCAGGCCCATGTACTCCAGCGCCCGACGGGCGGTGTCCTGCGCGTCGTCGTCCCCGGCGTCCGCCGGGTCCGGGACGGCCTGCCCCAGCTGCACCGACTGGGCCGGGTTGGTGCCCCAGGTGACGTACGGGGACAGCTGGCCGGCGTCGATGACGACCTCGGCGTCGAAGACGGCGTCGTCGTCGGTGCGCAGCTCCCGCCAGGCCTGCACCGCGGCGTCCCAGTCGGCGCCCTGGGGTGCGTGCGCCCGTCCCTGCAGGTAGCTGAAGGTGGTCTCGTCGGGGGCCACCATCCCGGCCCGGGCCCCGGCCTCGATGGACATGTTGCAGATCGTCATCCGTCCCTCCATCGACAGGGACTCGATGGCGGAGCCGCGGTACTCGAGCACGTAGCCCTGCCCGCCGCCGGTGCCGATCCGGTTGATCACCGCCAGGATGATGTCCTTGGCCGCGACCCCCTCGGGGAGCTCGCCCTCGACCGTGATCGCCATCGTCCGGAAGGGCCGCAGCGGGAGCGTCTGGGTCGCGAGTACGTGCTCCACCTCGGAGGTGCCGATCCCGAGGGCCAGCGCCCCGAAGGCGCCGTGCGTGGAGGTGTGGCTGTCGCCGCAGACGATGGTCATCCCCGGTTGGGTCAGCCCGAGCTCGGGGCCGATGACGTGCACGATGCCCTGGCCGCGACGGCCACGCTCGTGGTGCACGATGCCGAACTCGGCGCAGTTCGTGCGCAGGGCCTCGAGCTGGGTGCGGGAGGTGAGGTCGACGACCGGGCCGAGGGTGGTCGGCACGTTGTGGTCCTCCGTCGCCAGCGTCAGGTCCGGACGACGTACCGGCCGCCCGGCGGCGCGGAGACCGTCGAAGGCCTGCGGGCTGGTGACCTCGTGCACCAGGTGCAGGTCGATGTAGAGGAGGTCGGGCTCTCCCGGAACGGCACGCACGAGGTGCTGTGCCCAGAGCTTCTCGGCCATGGTCTGCCCGGTCATGGGTCGGCCCCTTCCTTCTGCCGGCGGTGGGTGAGAGACAATGCGGTCACTGTAATCCCCGACATTGACGCCACGTCACGGAGGTCCCTTCAGATCATGCGCTCCCACACCCTTGCCGTGCTCCCCGGGGACGGCGTCGGGCCCGAGGTCACCGAGGCCGCCCTGACCGTGCTCGACGCCGCCCAGGAGCGGTTCGGCTTCAGCACGGCGCGCACCGAGGTCCCGCTCGGAGCTGAGCACTACCTGCGCACCGGCGAGCTGCTCACCGAGCAGATGGTCGCCGAGCTGCGGACCCACGACGCCATCCTGTTCGGCGCGATCGGCAGCCCCGACGTCACCCCCGGGGTGCTCGAGCGCGGCATCATCCTGGCGCTGCGCGGCGCCATGCGGCAGGCCATCAACCTGCGCCCGGTGCGCCTCTACCCCGGGGTGCCCACCCCGATCGCCGGGCTCACGCCGGAGCGCTGCGACCTGGTGATCGTGCGGGAGAACACCGAGGGCGCCTACGTGGCCCAGGGCAGCACCGTGCACCGCGGGACCACCTCGCGGGTGGCGGTCCAGGAGTCGATCAACACCTGGTTCGCGGTGGAGCGCGCCGTCGACTTCGCCTACCGCCTGGCCGCCCAGCGGCGCGGCCGGCTGACCCTGTGCCACAAGACCAACGTGCTGGTGGAGGCGGGTGCGCTCTGGGTCGACGTGATGAAGGCCGTGGGGGAGCGCTACCCCGACGTGGAGACCGACTACGTGCACGTGGACGCCATGTGCATGCACCTGCCGGTCAGCCCGGAGCGCTTCGACGTCGTGGTGACCGACAACCTCTTCGGCGACATCGTCACCGACCTCGGCGCCGTGCTCCAGGGCGGTCTCGGGGTGGCGGCCAGCGGCAACCTGCACCTGGACGGCCAGGCCCCCAGCATGTTCGAGCCGATCCACGGGTCGGCGCCGGACATCGCCGGGCGCGGCTGGGCCAACCCGGCCGGGGCCTGCCTGTCCCTGGCGCTGATGCTGGGCCACCTCGGCGAGGGCGAGGCCGCCGCCGCCGTCGAGTCCGCCACCGCGGGCGTGCTGGCAGGTATGCCGGCGCTCGCCGGGGAGGGGATGGGTGCCAGCACCCGGGAGCTGGGGGAGCGTATCGCCGGCTCCGTGCGGGAGGGCGGTGCCCCGGTCGTGGAGAACAGCCTGATGAGCCAGCTCGCGCGGGTGATGTCTGCGTGAGGGACCTCTGGCCCGCCGCGGCCAGCATCGACCTGGACGCGATCGCCCACAACGTGCGGGTGCTGCGCGAGCGGGCCGGTGGCGCCGCCCTGATGGCGGTGGTCAAGGCCGACGCCTACGGGCACGGTCTGGTGCCGGCCGCCCGCGCGGCGCTGGCCGGGGGCGCGAGCGTGCTGGGCGTGGCGCAGCCCACCGAGGCACTGGCCCTGCGGGAGGCGGGGGTCGAGGCGCCGGTGCTGTGCTGGCTGGTGCCGCACGGGGCCGACCTCACCCCGCTGGTCGCCGCCGATGTGCAGGTCGCCGCCGCCGCCCCCTGGGTGCTGGACGCCCTGGTCACCGCGTCCCGGGCGGCCGGACGCCCGGCGGTGACCCAGCTGAAGGCGGACACCGGGCTGGCCCGCAACGGTGCCTACGCCCTCCCGCTCGCGGCAGGAGGCGCCACGGACTGGTCCGACCTGGTGACCCACGCGGCCCGGCTGGAGTCCACCGGCCTGCTCGAGGTGGTGGGCCTCTTCTCCCACCTGGCGCGCGCCGACGAGCCCGGGCACCCCTCGGTGCGGGCCCAGCAGGACGCCTTCGCCGCTGCCGTGGACGAGGCGGAGCGGGCCGGCCTGCGCCCGGCGGTCCGGCACCTGAGCAACTCCGCCGCCACCCTCACCGAGCCGACCGCCGTGTGGGACATGGTGCGCCCAGGGCTCGCGGTCTACGGGCTGTCGCCGGTCCCGCAGCTGGCCAGCGCGGCCGAGCTCGGGCTGCGTCCCGCGATGCGGGTGACCGCGACGGTGGCGCTCGCCAAGCGGATCCGGGCCGGGCAGGGCGTCTCCTACGGGCACACCTACGCGCCCCGGCAGGAGAGCACGGTGATCGACGTCCCCCTGGGGTATGCCGACGGCATACCCCGGCACGCGTCCGGGGTGGCGCCGGTGCAGGTGCATGGGCGCAGGTTCACCCTCTCCGGTCGGGTCTGCATGGACCAGGTGGTGGTGGACGTGGGCGACCTGGAGGTCGCGGCCGGTGACCAGGTCGTGCTCTTCGGCGCCGGGGACGACAGGGAGCCCACGGCGCAGGACTGGGCCGAAGCCGTCGGCACCATCAGCTACGAGATCGTCACCCGGTTCGGGCCGCGGGTCCCCCGGGTGTACCAGGGGGTGGGGGCATGAGCGCGGATGCGTCGGGCGTGCGGCTGGAGGTGGCCACGGCGGAGGCCGCGCAGGACCTCGGGCGTGCCCTGGCCGGCCTGCTGCGGGCCGGTGACCTGGTGGTCCTCACCGGCGACCTGGGTGCCGGCAAGACCACGCTGACCCAGGGGCTCGGCGAGGGCCTGGGGGTGCGCGGCCCGATCACCTCACCGACCTTCGTGATCGCGCGGGTCCACCCCGGCCTGAGCGGCGGACCCGCGCTGGTGCACGTGGACGCCTACCGGCTCGGGGGGGTGGAGGAGCTCGACGACCTCGACCTGGACGCCTCGCTGGAGGAGTCGGTGACGGTGGTCGAGTGGGGTGAGGGGTTGGCCGAGACGCTGGCGGCGGACCGGCTGGAGCTGGTGCTGCGCCGTTCCGCGAGCCAGGACGAGCACGACCAGGTGCGCACGGTCCTGCTACGTGGTGTGGGTCCCCGGTGGGCGGGGGTGCCCCTGGACCGGCTGGGGTCGTCGTGAGCACGCCCGTCGTCCTGGTCGTGTGCACCGGGAACGTGTGCCGCTCGCCCCTGCTGGAGAGGGTGTTGCAGGACCGGTTCGACAGCGCGGCGGGACCAGGCTCGGTGCGGGTCCGGTCCGCCGGGACCGCAGCCCTGGTGGGCAGCGGGATGGACGTCCGCTCGGCTGCCCTGCTGGGCGACCTGGGCGGTGGTCCCGCGGGTGACTTCACCGCACGCCGGCTCTCCGCGGGGATGGTCCAGGAGGCGGCCCTGGTGCTGACGGCGGCCCGGGAGCACCGCGCGGACGTGGTCCGCCTCGATCCCCGGGCGCTGCGCCGCACGTTCACGGTGCGCGAGTTCGCGGCCCTGCTGCGGCACGTGCCGGCCGAGGAGCTCCCCTCCTGGGAGGACCCGGGCGCTGCCCTGCGGCAGCTGACCGAAGGGGCGCGGGGCGCCCGTGGCGCGCTGCTGACCGGTGGACCGCTCGACCTGGACATCGTGGACCCGTACCGGCGGGGCGACGAGGTGTACGTCCAGGTGCGGGACCAGGTCCGGGCCGCCCTGGGCCCGCTGGAGCGGGCGCTCAGCGGCGGGGCCGCAACCAGCTGAGCCGTCTGCCGCGGGCGGGCAGCCGGAGCACGGCCACGGCCAGCAGCGCCCCCGCGGGGAGAGCGCCCAGCTCCGTCGAGTCGGTGCCGACGCCGTCCGAGGTCACCCACCACGAGCCGTCGGGGAGCACGTGGTCCAGGCGCTTCACCGCCAGCGGGCGGGGGCCGTGCGCCGCGGGGGGCAGCCGCACCACCACCACGTCGCCGGTCCGGGGGTGGACGCCGTGCAGCACCAGGAGCCGGTCACCCGCGCGCAGGGTGGGGAGCATGGAGGCACCGCTGACCCGGGCCAGACCGATCTGCGGGGGAAAAGAACGGGTCAGGGACACCCCGGAAGCCTAAAAGATGTATCTCTCCCCAAAACACCTCATCCGGAAGGGTGGACGGGAGCCCTCCCGTGCCTTACTGTGAAGTAAGTAAAGAAATGGTAAGGAACTTCGGCTCGTGGGGCGGGCACACAGTTCCTTCTGGGACAGATGGGACATTCCGTGACCGCGTTGACCAACGCTTCCGCCGACAAGTTGCTCAACCAGAGCCACACGTCGTCCGTCGCACACGCCTACCCGCAGTTCGTCATGCCGGAGGGGATGGGGGCCGGCACCGACCGGATCGGTGTCGGCAGGATGCCGCACCGCGCCCGTCGGTACTTGTCAGGGTACCTGCGGACCGTGCGCATCCTCGACCTCGTCGCCGTGTCGCTGGCGGTGCTGGCGGCCTACGTCAGCCGCTTCGGCACCGATCCGGCCGTGCTGGGGACCTTGCAGATCCGGTACGAGTACCTGGCGGTCGCCTTCGTCGCCTTCTGGATGATGGCGTTGCACCTGCAGAACTCCTACGACGGACGGCTGGTGGGGCACGGCGTCCAGGAGTACCGGCAGGTATTCCAGGCCTCGTTGTGGCTCTTCGTGCTGCTCGCGATCGTCGGGTATGCCTTCCAGCTGGAGTTCGCCCGCGGTTTCGTGCTGCTGGCCTTCCCGCTCGGCACGCTGCTGCTGCTGCAGTCCCGATGGATCGCCCGCCGGTGGCTGGTCCGTCAGCGCCAGCGTGGCCTGCTCTCGGACCGGGTGCTGCTGGTCGGTGACTACGACCACGTCACCAACCTGGTGACCGCGCTGCGCCGCTCCCCGGACGCCGGCTACAACGTCCTCGGCGCCTGTGTGGACAACGCCGGCGCAGAGATCCCCGGGGTGCCGGTCCTGGGCCCGGAGTCCGACGTGCTCATCCAGGCGATGAAGCTCGACGTCGACGTGGTGGCCGTCTCCTCCTCCGCCGGCCTGGGCGGCACCGGGCTGCGCCGGCTCGGCTGGGCCCTGGAGTCCACCGACATCGACCTGGTCGTGGCACCGGGGATCATGGACGTCGCCGGACCGCGGGTGCTCACCCGGCCGGTGCAGGGGCTGCCCCTCATCCACGTCGAGGCGCCGACCTTCGACGGCCCGCAGCGGATCGCCAAGAGCATCAGCGACCGCTTCGGTGCCCTGGTCATCACGCTGCTGCTGGCCCCGGTGCTGATCGGGGTGGCCATCGCGGTCCGCCTCGAGGACGGTGGCCCGGTCCTGTTCCGGCAGACCCGGGTGGGCCGGGACGGCCGCAGCTTCGGGATGTTCAAGTTCCGCAGCATGGTGACCGACGCCGAGGACCGGCTCCCCGAGCTGGCGTCGGTGAACGACGGGGCCGGCCCGCTGTTCAAGCTGCGGGACGACCCGCGGGTCACCCGGGTGGGCGCGGTCATCCGCAAGTTCTCCCTCGACGAGCTGCCCCAGCTCCTCAACGTCGTCCGCGGCGAGATGAGCCTGGTGGGCCCCCGTCCGCCGCTGCCCCGTGAGGTCGCCGAGTACGAGACCGACACCCGTCGCCGCCTGCTGGTCCGGCCGGGGATGACCGGCCTCTGGCAGATCAGCGGCCGCAGCGACCTGGCCTGGGACGAGGCCGTCCGGCTCGACCTCTACTACGTGGAGAACTGGACGCCGATCTTGGACCTGATGATCCTGTGGCGCACCGCGATGGTCGTGCTCAACCCCGAGAAGAGCGGCGCCTACTGACCCGCTGGTGCCGGATAGGGTGCCAGGCGTGAGCACCCGCATCGCCTACCTCGGCCCCGAGGGCACCTTCACCGAGCAGGCCGTCCGGCAGTGGGACGCCGACCAGCGGCACACCACCTGGCCGGCACCGACCGTCCCGGCGGCGATCGCCGCCCTGCGGGACGGCACGGCGGACATCGCCGTCGTCCCGTTCGAGAACTCGGTGGAGGGGTCCGTGCCGGCCACCCTGGCCGCCCTCACCGACGACCCGAGCGTCCGGATCGTCGAGGAGGTGCTGGTCGAGGTCCAGTTCAGCCTGCTGACGAGGCCCGGCGTCCGGCTCGAGGACGTGCGGGTGGTGGCCACCCACCCGCACGCGGCTGCGCAGACCAGGGACTGGCTGGCGGCCGAGCTGCCCGCGGCCACGCTGGTCCCGGAGTCCTCGACGGCCCGGGCCGCCCAGGCCGTGGCCCAGGGCTCCTACGACGCGGCCGTGGCGGCCCCCCGGGCGGCCGGGGCCTACGGACTGGAGGCGGTCGCCGAGCGGATCGCCGACCGGGCCGGGGCGATGACCCGTTTCGTGGTGCTCCGCGACGGCGCCCCGGTGCCGCCACCGACCGGCGCGGACCGGACCACCCTGGTGGCGCTGATCTGGCAGAACCGCCCCGGTGCCCTGCTGGAGCTGCTGGAGCAGTTCGCGGTGCGGGGCATCGACCTCACGCGCCTGGAGTCCCGGCCCACCGGCGAGGGGCTGGGGGAGTACTGCTTCTGGATCGACGCGGACGCGCACCTGGACGAGCCGCGGATGGCCGAGGCGTTGCTCGGACTCCGACGCACCTGCCGTGACGTGCGCTTCCTCGGGTCCTACCCGCGGGCGGACGGCCGGGTCCCGGCCGTGCCGCTGCACGCCGACGAACAGGCCTACGAGGAGGCGGGCGCCTGGTTGGCCGGGCTCGCCCGACCGACCCGCGGCTGACGCGGGTCAGCAGGTCGGCGTCAGAGCCGCAGCCAGGGGGCCCAGCCGCCGTTCAGGACCAGCCAGGCGATGAGCCCGTAGCCGGCCTGGCCGGGGTGCACGGTGTCCCCGGCAGCCAGGTCCGACTGCCACTGGTCGTGGCTGAGCAGCGGGGCGAAACAGTCGACGAAGGGCACGTCGCGGCGGGCGCACACGTCGGCCTGCGCCGCGGCCAGCACCCGCAGCTGCTCGTTGACCTCGCTGTCCAGCGTCGGGGTGGGCCCCACCACGAAGGTGGAGATGCCGGTGGAGCTGGCCTCGTCCAGGACGTTGGCCAGGTTCAGCCGGGAGCGCGCCGTGGTGATCCCCTGGGCCACGTCCTCACCCCCGACACCGACGACGAGGCGCCGTTCCGACCGACCCTCCCAGCGCGCCGGGCACTCGGTGCGCCAGCGGGTCATCACGTCCGCGGAGCTGGCCCCGCGCACCCCCAGGTTGTATGCCGTGAGGTCGGCCCCCGCCGCGGCGACGTCGCTGCGGCCCACCACCCGGCTGACCCAGCCCAGGGCCTTGGGGTCGCCGTAGCCGGAGATGAAGCCGTCCCCGATGAAGCACAGACCCACGTCGCGGGGTCCGTCGCCTGCCTGGAAGTCCGCGCTGGGCGTGTACTCCAGCTCGACCCGGTCCTCCCGTACGTCGCTGCTCACTGCTGCTCGTCCTTGTCCTCGTCGTGCAGGTCACGGTGCCACGACTGGGTCTCGTACCGGGTCTCCCAGCCGAGCGAGCGGTAGAGGCCGTCCGCCCCGGTGGGGGAGACGGCGTCCACCTCGAGCGCGACCCCGGAGCGTCCCCGGACCGCGGCGTCGGTGATCACCGTGCGGAGCAGGGCCTTGGCCACCCCGCGGCCCCGGGCCCGACGGTGCACGCCGATGTAGTCGATGTAGGAGCTGTCGGGGGCGGCCAGGCCGTCATCGCCGACGCTGCCCCTGCTGATCGAGGCGATGACCGCCCCGGCGGGCTCGCCGTCGACGGTCGCCAGCCACCAGTGGTCCCAGCGGTGCCCCGGGTCCTCACGGAGCCGGGACAGGAACTCGTCGAAGGTCTCCCGGTAGGAGTTGAAGTGGTCGGCGAACGACTCCTCGAGCACCAGGTGCACCGAGCGCAGGTCGTCCTCGTGCGGCATACCGGCGCCGCCGTCCTGGCGGACACGGAAGATCTCCACGCCCTCCTTCAGGGTCGGGGGGGTGGCGTCCGCCTCCGGGTCGGTGGGGCGGTTCATCTGCCACCAGTCGCGCACGTGCTCGTACCCGTCGGCCCGCAACCACCGCTGCTGGCGCGGGTCGTCGGCGAACGCCCCGGAGTCCAGCTGGGTCTGCGTCATCCCCCGGTCCGCGAGGATCTCCCTTCCCAGGGTCCGCACCCGGGCGTACGCCCAGGCGGCCAACGGGTCGGCCACGTCGTCCTCCAGGTCGGGATCGACCGTGACGCCCACCAGGATCCGGCCGGCCGCCCGGTCGTGCAGGCTGATCCAGACCCGGACCTGGCCCTGCGCGTCCCGCGCCATCTCGTGGCGGTGGGTGCTCGCCCCGCGCCCGCTGACCTCGGCGGCCACCGAGTCGGACTGGGCGCCGGGCCAGCCGCGCGCCTCGAGCTCGTGCCGCCGCAGCAGACGCACCAGGTCGTCGATGTCCTCGTCCCCCGGCACCGAGGCGGTGAAGCCCGCGGGCAGGGACGGCTGGGGTGTCGTCGCGCCGGTCATGCGCGCGCGGAGAAGGCCTCGTCGTGCAGCGCGGCCTGCTCGACCGCGTGCACCTTGGCCGACCCGGTGGCCGGGGCCGCCGAGGCCGGTCTGCTGGCGACCCGCAACGGACGTTCCTCCCCGTGCCGGCGCAGCTCGTCGGGCAGGTTCAGCGCCATGAACGGCCAGGCACCCTGGTTCTTCGGCTCGTTCTGGACCCACACCAGCTCGGCGTTCGGGTAGCTGGTGGTGATGTCGGCCAGCTGCTTGCCGGGGATCGGGTAGAGCTGCTCGACCCGGACGATCGCGGTGCGCTCGTCCTCCCGGGTGGACCGCTCGTCCTCGAGGTCGTGCACCAGCTTGCTGGAGGCGATCAGGACGCGCTCCACCTTGTCGCGGTCCAGCTCGGCCCGGTCCGCCAGGACCGGCTCGAAGGTGCCCTCGGTGAAGTCCTGCGGTGCGCTGGCCGCGGCCTTGAGCCGGAGCATGGCCTTCGGGGTGAAGACCACCAGCGGACGGCGGGGCCGGGCGGTGGCGTGCTGGCGCAGCAGGTGGAAGTAGGAGGCCGGGGTCGAGGGGTAGGCGACCATCATGTTGTCCTCGGCGCACAGCTGCAGGTAGCGCTCGATGCGGGCGGAGGAGTGGTCCGGTCCCTGGCCCTCGTAGCCGTGCGGCAGCAGCAGCACGACCGAGCTGCGCTGGTCCCACTTCTGCTCCGAGGAGCTGATGAACTCGTCGACGATGATCTGCGCGCCGTTGGCGAAGTCGCCGAACTGCGCCTCCCAGAGCACCAGCGCGTCCGTCTTCTCCACCGAGTAGCCGTACTCGAAGCCGACGGCGGCGAACTCCGAGAGCAGCGAGTCGTAGATCTCGAACGGGGCCTGGTCCTCCGACAGGTGGTGCAGCGGGGTCCAGTTGTGCGCCGCCTTGTTGTCGGTGAGGACGGCGTGCCGCTGGACGAAGGTGCCGCGTCGGCTGTCCTGGCCGTTGAGGCGCACCGGTGTGCCCTCCATCACCAGCGAGCCGAAGGCGATCAGCTCTCCCATCGCCCAGTCGATGCCGCCGTCGCGGGTCATCGCCTTGCGCGAGGCCATCAGCTTGGCCAGCTTGGGGTGCACGACGAAGCCCTCGGGCGGGGTGTCGAAGGCGTCGCCGATGGCGTGCAGCACGCCTTCGCTGATCGCCGTCGGCCGGGGCCGGGTGGCCTGGTCGCCCTCGTCCTGGGCGTGCGGGCGCTCCAGGCCCTGGGTGCCGTCTCCCTCGCGCAGCGCCTTCTTGGTCTCGGTGAAGACGTTCTCCAGCTGGCGCTGGTAGTCGCGCAGCGCCGCCTCGGCCTCGTCGACGGAGATGTCGCCACGACCGATGAGGGACTCGGTGTAGAGCTTGCGGACCGAGCGCTTGGCCTCGATCAGGTCGTACATCAGCGGCTGCGTCATCGAGGGGTCGTCGCCCTCGTTGTGGCCCCGGCGGCGGTAGCAGACCATGTCGATGACGACGTCCTTGCCGAACTTCTGCCGGAACTCGTAGGACACCTCGGCGACCCGGGCCACGGCCTCGGGGTCGTCGCCGTTGACGTGGAACACCGGCGCCTGCACGGTCCGCGCCAGGTCGGTGCAGTAGACCGAGGAGCGCGAGTGCTGCGGCGCGGTGGTGAACCCGACCTGGTTGTTGATGACGACGTGCAGCGTCCCGCCGGTCCGGTATGCCGGGAGCTGGGACATCTGGATCGTCTCCAGCACCACCCCCTGGCCGGCGAAGGCCGCATCCCCGTGCAGCAGCACCGGGAGCACCGAGTACGGGTCCTGGCCGGTCTCCCGGCTGAGCCGGTCCTGCTTGGCGCGGGTGATGCCCTCCAGGACCGGGTTGACGGCCTCCAGGTGGGAGGGGTTCGCGGCCAGGTAGACGCGGGTGGTCTTGCCGTCCTCGGTGGTGAACTCACCCTCGGTGCCCAGGTGGTACTTCACGTCGCCGGAGCCCTGCACCGACCCCGGGGCGTGCTTGCCCTCGAACTCGCGGAAGATCTGGCCGTAGGACTTGCCGGCCAGGTTGGCCAGCACGTTCAGTCGGCCGCGGTGCGGCATACCGATGGTGACCTCGGTGAGCCCGTCGTCCGCGGCCCGGTTGAGCACCTTGTCCAGCAGCGCGATGACCGACTCGCCGCCCTCCAGGCTGAACCGCTTCTGGCCGACGAACTTGGTCTGCAGGAAGGTCTCGAAGGCCTCCGCCGCGTTCAGCCGCCGCAGGATGCGCAGCTGCTCGGCCGGGGCCGGCTTCTCGAAGGGGACCTCGAGCTTCTTCTGGAACCACTCCCGCTGCTCGGGGTCCTGGATGTGCATGTACTCCACCCCGACGGTGCGGCAGTAGGAGTCGCGCAGGATGCCGAGGATGCGGCGCAGGCTGAGCCGGGGCTTGCCGCCGAAGCCCCCGGTGGGGACCTCCCGGTCCAGGTCCCAGAGGGTCAGCCCGTGGTTCTCGATGGCGAGGTCGGGATGCCGGCGCTGCCGGTACTCCAACGGGTCGGTGTCCGCCATCAGGTGGCCGCGGACCCGGTAGGCGTGGATCAGCTCCTGGATCCGGCTCGGCTTGGAGATGTCGTCGTCGTGGGTCGCCGAGATGTCCGGGGCCCAGCGGATGGGCTCGTAGGGGATCCGCAGCGAGGTGAAGATGTCGTCGTAGAAGCCGTCGTCACCCAGCAGCAGGCCGTGCATGATCTTGAGGAACTCACCGGACTGCGCGCCCTGGATGATCCGGTGGTCGTAGGTCGAGGTGAGCGTGAGGATCTTGCTGACGCCGTTGTCGAGCAACCGCTCGGTGGCGGCGCCCTGCCACTCGGCCGGGTAGTCCAGCGCACCCACCCCGACGATGGTGCCCTGGCCCTTCATCAGCCGCGGGACCGAGTGGAGGGTCCCGATGCCACCGGGGTTCGTCAGGCTGATGGTGGTGCCCTGGAAGTCCTCGATCGTCAGCTTGTTGTCCCGGGCCTTGCGCACGATCTTCTCGTAGGCGGTCCAGAACTCGTAGAACGTCATCTCCTCGGCGCTCTTGATGCTCGGCACCAGGAGCTGCCGGGTCCCGTCCGGCTTGGGGACGTCGATGGCCAGACCGAGGTTGATGTGCGCCGGCTCCACCAGCATGGGCTTGCCGCCCTCGGTGGCGAACCCGTTGTTCATCGCGGGCATCGTCCGCAGCGCCCGGATCATCGCGTAGCCGATGACGTGGGTGAAGCTCACCTTGCCGCCACGGCTGCGGGAGAGGTGGTTGTTGATCACCGTGCGGTTGTCGATCAGCAACTTGGCCGGCAGGTTGCGGGCGCTGGTCGCGGTCGGGACCTCCAGCGAGGACTCCATGTTGGTCACCACCCGGGCCACCGCACCCTTGAGCGGCTTCAGGGTGACCTCGGACTGCGGTCCTGCGGACTTGGGGGCGGGGGCCTCGCGTGCCATGGGTGTCGCCTTGCTGTCCTTCTCGCCGTCCTTCTTCTCCTGCGTGCCCTTCTCGGTGTCCGCCCGGGTCGTGTCCTGCTCCTGCGCTGCGGGCTCGGCCTTCGGCTCGGTCTTCTTCGCCGGTGCCGGGTCGGCCTTCGCCGTCGTCGTCGCGGCGGCGCCGGACGTCTTCCGGGGCGGCGCCGGCGCCACCTTGGCGGTGCGGGGGGCGGGACCGGGTGCGGCGCCCGGGTCGTCGCTCGGTCCGCTGCTCACGGCCGGGTCCGCACCCGACCCGCCGGACGTGCCGCCACCGCTGCCCCCGGAGCCGTTGCTGCTCGGCGTCCCTTGCTCGAAGTACCGACGCCAGGCAGGGTCGACCGACCCCGGATCCTGGTCGAACTGCTCACGCTTCTCCTCGACGAGCCATTCGTTGGCTCCGAAGTCGGTCGTGGTGTCGCTG
Source organism: Serinicoccus shuyuelongi (assembly GCF_045032955.1). NCBI lineage: Bacteria > Bacillati > Actinomycetota > Actinomycetes > Micrococcales > Ornithinimicrobiaceae > Serinicoccus > Serinicoccus shuyuelongi. The sequence continues at coordinate 847,087 of NZ_JBJFZU010000002.1, forward strand.
CTCTGCGGGTTGGCCACGGAGTTTGCGCCTTCTCTCAACGTCTGGGGGCTGCCGCGCACGGCACTCGGTGCACGTGCGCCACCAGCCTATCGTCCCGGGCCTCGACACGCGCGAGGCGGGCCGACCTCAGGTCACGTCGCGCCGGCTGGTGAGCAGCCAGCCCAGGAAGGTCATCACCAGGGCGTACCCGAGCAGCGTCAGCGCACCCACCCACCAGGTGAGCGGGTCGTCGCCGCCGCCCAGGCTCTGGGCGGCACCGGGGTCGATCCCGGCGAACAGGTCGAGGGCGCTGGTGCTGGCCTGGCTCGGGAAGAACCGGGCCAGGTCGGCCAGGGCGTCGACGAAGGTGAGGCCCACCCCGAGCAGCGGCTCGACGAGCAGGGTCACCCCCACCCCCACGAAGAGCGCCACCACCTGGTTGGTGATCAGCACCCCCAGCCCGAAGCCCATCAGCCCCCAGAGGACCAGCACGAGCATCATCCGGGCGAAGGTGGCCGCCAGACCGGCGGGGTCGGGCAGCAGCGGGAGGTCCGCGGCTGCCAGTGTCGCGCCACCGCCCAGCAGGCTGCCGACCAGGAAGGCGACCGAGCTGATCAGCACGATGACGACCAGCGCGCTCACCTTGGCGGCGATCAGCCGACCGCGGCGGGGAGCGGACAGCAACGAGGAGGTGATGGTCTTGTGCCGGTACTCCCCGCTCATCGACAGGATGCCCAGCACCAGGGCCAGCAGATAGCCCATCTGCACGGCACCGGTGTAGACCAGCCGGGCGACGGCCTCGTCACCGAACAGCTCGGCCGGACGCACCAGCTCGCCGTCGGGACCGGGGAACTGTCCGATGACCGCGAGGAAGAGCCCCTGGAGGGCCGCGAAGGCGGCACCCAGGATCAGCATCGCCAGCGGCATCGACCAGGAGAGCCGGGTGGTGAAGTTCTTGCGCAGCTCGGCGCGGACCAACGAGATCATCAGGCGGCCTCCGTGCCGTTCGAGAGGTTGCGGTTGCGGTGCTCGGGCGACTCGGTGAGATCGAGGAAGAGCTGCTCCAGGTCGGTGCGCAGGGGGCGCAGCTCGTGCAGGGGGTGACCCGCGGCGTGCGCGACGTCGCCGATCCGGCTGAGGTCGTCCCCGGCGACCCGCAGGCCACCGTCCTCGGGCTCGACGCTCATCCCGGCCTCCTGCAGTGCGCGGGCCAGGCCCGCCGGGTCGGCGGTCCGCACCAGCGCGGCCGGGTCCCCGTGCAGCTCGTCCATGGTGCCGCGACGGACCAGGTGCCCGTTGGCGATGATGATGACGTCCTCGACGGTCTGCTCGACCTCAGCCAGCAGGTGCGAGCTGACCAGGACGGTCTTGCCCTGCTCCTGCGCCAGGTGGCGCATGAAGCCGCGCATCCACCGGATGCCCTCGGGGTCCAGCCCGTTGGCCGGCTCGTCCAGCAGCAGGACGTCGGGGTCACCCAGCAGGGCGGCGGCGAGACCGAGGCGCTGGCGCATCCCCATCGAGTAGTTGCCGGCCTTCTTGCGGGCGGCGCCAGGGATCCCCACCAGCTCCAGCAGCTCGTCGACACGGGAGTCGGGGATGTCGTGGCCGGCCGCCAGCACCCGCAGGTGGTTGCGGCCGCTGCGACCGGGGTGGAAGCCGGTGGCCTCCAGCGCGGCGCCGACCGTGCGCATCGGCTGCTCCAGGTCGGCATACCGGGACCCGCCGATCAGGGCCTGGCCGGAGGTCGGGCGGATGAGTCCCAGGAGCATCCGCAGGCTCGTGGTCTTGCCGGCTCCGTTGGGGCCCAGGAAGCCGGTGACCCGGCCCGGCGCGACCTCGAAGGTGAGGTCGTCGACCGCCCGGAAGGAGCCGAAGGTCTTGGAGAGGCCCTGCACGCTGATGCCGGTCCCCTGCCTCGGGGGCATGGCTGTCGTCGTCATGGCAAGAGTCAAACATCGCGGCAGGCCCTGGTGCATCGTCCCCAGGGCTGATCCTGGGGTGGGCCGGCTCCGTCACGGGGAGGAGGGACCTCAGCTCAGCCGCACCACCACGGTCTTGGTCCGGGTCAGGGCGGCAAGCGCCTCGATGCCCTTCTCGCGGCCGTAGCCCGAGTCCTTGACGCCACCGAAGGGGAGCTCGACGCCGCCTCCTGCGCCGAAGGTGTTGACGAAGACCTGACCGGCCTCCAGCCGCCCGGCCAACCGGTGGGCACGCGACAGGTCACGGGTCCAGAGCGCCGCCAGCAGGCCGTAGCGGGTGCCGTTGGCCAGGGCGAGGGCCTCCTCCTCGTCCTCGAAGGGGAGGGTGACCAGCACCGGGCCGAAGACCTCCTCCTGCGCGATCGGCTCCTGCGGGTCCACGCCGTCGATGAGGGTCGGCAGCCAGAACGACCCGGAGGCGAGGCGCTCGTCCTCGGGTGCCCCGCCCCCGACGACGACCTCGCCCCGTCGGACCCCGTCCACGTAGCCCCGGACCCGGTCCTGCTGGCGGGCCGAGACCAGCGGGCCCAGGTCGGGGTCGGTGAGCCCTGCCCCCAGCGAGGTGGCGGCGAAACGCTCGGCGAGGGCGGCGACCAGCTCCGCGCGGACGCTGGAGTGCACCACCAGCCGGGACCCGGCCGAGCAGGTCTGGCCGGCGTTCTGCAGGATGCTCCGGGTGATCGCGTCCGCCGCCACCTGCAGGTCGGCGTCGGCGAAGACGACGTGCGCGGACTTGCCGCCCAGCTCGAGCACGGTCGGCACCACCCGGTCGGCGGCGGCGTGGGCGATCAACGAGCCGGTCTCGGTGGACCCCACGAAGCCCAGGTGGGAGACCCCGGGGTGCGCGCACAGCGCGGCCCCCGCCTCTGCGCCCAGGCCGGGGACGACGTTGACCAGCCCGGCGGGCAGCCCCGCCTCGATGGCCAGCGCGCCGAGCGCGACCGCGGTCCGGGGCGTCTCGTCGGCGGGCTTGAGGACGATCGCGTTCCCGGTGGCGACGGCGGCCGCCACCGACCGGGAGGCGAGCTGGAGCGGGTAGTTCCAGGCCACGATGTTGCCGACGACCCCGTAGGGCTCGTGCCGGGTGTAGACGTGCGTGTCCGGGCCCAGCGGGATGGTCTGGCCGTAGTGGGCCTCGATGACGCGGCCGTAGAAGCGGAAGTAGCGGGCCGCGACGGTCGCGTCGGCCCGGGCCTGGCTCAGCGGCTTCCCGGTGTCCTGGGACTCCGTGCGGGCCAGCTGCTCGCGGTCCCGGTCGACCAGGTCGGCCAGCCGGGCCAGCGCGTCCGCGCGCTGCTCGGTGGGCACCGCGGCCCACCCAGGCTGGGCGGCGGTCGCGGCCTGCACGGCCTGGTCCACCTCGGCGGGGCCGTTGCGGGCGACGGTGCCGATGAGGCTGCCGTCGGCAGGGTCGAGGTTGTCGTAGGTGCGCTGGGCCGGGAGGCTCTCGCCGCCGACGAGCGCCAAGGTGGGCGACGTCATGGGGATCACCGTATGCCGTGCGATGGTCCGGGTCGCCACGGGCGGGGCCTCGGTGTCACCGGCGCCGGCCTCGGAACGAGGATGGGCGCCCCCGGCAGGATTCGAACCTGCGCTCCCGCCTCCGGAGGGCGGTGCTCTATCCCCTGAGCTACGGGGGCAACAGCGAGAAACTCTAGCAGTCGGGCGCTCGCAGGCCACAATCCGTGTGCGGACCCCCGACGGCCCGCCCCTAGACTGGACCGAGTGACCCCCGAACAGCTCGCTGAAGCGATCCATGCCGTTCTCGCCGCGGCGGCCGACGACGGCGACCTCCCGCTGGCGCGCCAGGACGTCCCGCCGGTCGAGCGGCTGCGGGTGGAGCGCCCCCGGAGCCGGGAGCACGGCGACTGGTCCAGCAACGTCGCCCTGCAGCTGGCCAAGACGGCCGGTATGCCGCCGCGACAGCTCGCGGAGCTGGTGGCGCAGGGGCTGGAACGGACCTCGGGGATCTCCGCCGTGGAGGTCGCCGGGCCGGGCTTCCTGAACATCAGCCTGGACGCCGCGAGTGCGGGCGGGCTCGCCCGCACCATCGTCGAGGCGGGGGAGACCTTCGGCCGGAACACCTCGATGGCTGGTCGCACGATCAACCTGGAGTTCGTCTCGGCGAACCCCACCGGACCGCTGCACATCGGGCATACCCGCTGGGCCGCCCTGGGGGACGCGCTGCACCGGCTCTTCGTGGCCTGCGGGGCCGCGGTCACGGCGGAGCACTACACCAACGACGCGGGTGCCCAGATGGGCAAGTTCGCCGCCTCGATCCTGGCCCGCGCCCGGGGCACCGAGGTGCCCGAGGGTGGCTACCCCGGCGAGTACGTCGACGAGCTCGCGGCGCAGCTGATGGCCGAGCGGCCCGACCTGCTGGAGCTGGACGAGGACGCGGCCCTGCAGGTATGCCTGGAGCGGGGCTACGCCCTGCAGATGGCCCAGATCGAGGGGACCCTGGCCGACTTCCACGTGCACTTCGACGTGTGGTTCAGCGAGCGGACCCTGCACGAGAGCGGGGCCGTCGGCCAGGCTGTCGAGCGGCTGCGCGAGCAGGGCCACGTCTACGACGCGGACGGGGCGATCTGGCTGCGCACGACGACCTTCGGCGACGACAAGGACCGGGTGCTGGTCCGGGCCAACGGGCAGCCCACCTACTTCGCCGCCGACTGCGCCTACTACCTGTCCAAGAAGGACCGCGGCTTCACCGAGAAGGTGTACATGCTCGGCGCGGACCACCACGGCTACGTGGGTCGGCTCAAGGCGATCGCGGCCTGCGCGGGGGACGACCCCGAGGTCAACATCGAGGTGCTGATCGGCCAGCTCATCAACATCCGGGGCGAGCGGATGGGCAAGCGCCGGGGGAACGCCATCTTCCTGGTCGACCTGCTGGAGTGGATCGGCGCCGACCCGGTCCGCTACAGCCTGGGACGCTACCCGGCGGACAGCCCGCTGGACCTGGACGGGGAGGAGCTGCGCAAGCGCACCAACGACAACCCCGTCTTCTACGTGCAGTACGCGCACGCCCGCACCTGCAACGTGGCCCGGCTGGCCGCCGAGGACGGGGTCGACCACACCCAGGGCTTCGACCCCTCGTTGCTCGAGCACCCCACCGAGTCGGTGCTGCTCGCCGCGCTCGGGGACTTCCCGCGGGTGGTGGCCCAGTCGGCCCAGCTGCGCGAGCCGCACCGCGTCGCGCGCTACCTGGAGGACCTGGCCGGACACTTCCACAAGTGGTACGACGAGTGCCGGGTCCGGCCGACCAGCGCCGACGAGCAGATCACCGACCTGCACCGGTCCCGGCTGTGGCTGAACCTGGCCACCCGTCAGGTCCTCGCCAACGGCCTCGGCCTGCTCGGGGTCGGCGCGCCGCACCGCATGTAGCCCCGCACCGTCCGCACGCCCGGCAGCTGCTGCCCGAACCCCTGGAGCGTCCCCGTGGTCCCCTCCCTCCCGCCCCTGCGGCTGGCCCTGCTCGGTGCCGGCACCGTCGGATCCGCCGTCGCCCACCGGTTGCACGAGCGCCGTCAGCGGTATGCCGACGCCCTGGGACGCCCGCTGGAGCTGGCCGGGGTCGCCGTCCGGGACACCGGCCGGGACCGGCCGGGGATCGACCCGGCTCTGCTGACCTCCGACGCCGCCGCCCTGGCCGCGCGGGCGGACGTGGTGGTCGAGGTGATGGGCGGCCTCGAGCCGGCCGGTGAGCTGATCGGGTCCGCGCTGCGGCGAGGGGCCCAGGTCGTCACCGCGAACAAGCAGCTGATCGCCCGCCGTGGTCCCGAGCTGGAGGCCCTCGCGGCGCAGGCCGGGGGCGGGCTGCACTACGAGGCGGCGGTGATGGCGGCCGTGCCCGTGCTGGCGGTGGTCCGGGAGGCGCTCGCCGGGGACGAGGTGCTCGGCATCCGGGGTGTCGTCAACGGCTCCACCAACTACGTGCTCGACCTGGTCGCCCGGGAGGGGGTCCCCTTCGCCGACGCGGTCCGGCAGGCCGGCGAGCTCGGCTACCTGGAGGCCGACCCCACCGAGGACCTGGAGGGCCTGGACGCCGCTGCGAAGATCGTGATCCTGGCGCGGGCCGCATGGGGGCTGCCGGTCGCCCTGGAGGACGTCGCGGTGACCGGGATCTCGGGGCTCACGGACGCGGACTTCGCGGGCGCGGCCGGACGGGACGAGGTGCTGAAGCTGGTGGCCACCGCCACCCGCGACGACCAGCGAGGGGTCCGGGTCGAGGTGGCCCCCCGCTCCCTGCCCCTGCAGGACCCGCTGGCGCAGGTGCGCGGCGGCACCAACATCCTGGAGGTCGACGCCGTCTCGGCCGGGCCGCTACGCCTCGTCGGGGCCGGTGCCGGTGGTGAGGAGACCGCCTCGGCGGTGCTGGGTGACGTCCTGCGGGCCGCCCGCCGCTGCTGAGGCCGTGGCCGGGGGGCCGGGACGCGAGCGCGCCCATGTTATGTTGAAGATGCTTCGTGACGAGCAGCCGTCTTCGCTGATCTGCTCCGAGGCACTCCACGCACGGGCCTTCGGCCTCCGCGACGTACCTTGCAGGCCGCTCGTCCGGCTGTCCCCGTGTTGAGTCCGACCGTGGTGCATCTGTGCACCGCACACACCTGAGACCCCACATCCGGTTTCGACCGAGGGGGAAGGAATCCCACGTGACTGAGATCACCGACGCTGCCGCGACCCGTACCGGGTCGCTCAGCACCCTCCGCCTGGCCGAGCTGCAGGAGCTCGCGTCCGGCCTGGGTATCACCGTGAACCCCAAGATGCGCAAGGCCGACCTGGTGTCCGCCATCCGCGAGCGCCGTGGCGGGGCCCCGAGCACCGACCAGAACGGTGCCGGTGCGAGCGACACCACCGTGCCCGACACCACCGCGCCCGACACCACTGCGAGCGGCACGACCGCGCCCGACACCACCACGACCGGGTCGGCCCCCGACGACGCGCAGGGTGGCCTGGAGGCCGCTCTGGACCGCGCCCAGGCCGAGCGCGACGAGTCCTCCCAGGGCCGCACCCGGACCCGTCGCAGCCGGCGTGCCGGCTCCGGTGCCGGCGCCCCGCGCTCGGGTGGGAGTGAGGAGCAGCAGCCCGCCGCCGGGCGCGAGCAGGCCCCGCAGCAGGACGACCGGCAGGGCCAGGACGACCAGCAGGGCCAGGACGACCGGCAGCAGGACGGGGAGCGCGGTCGCCAGGACGACCGTCAGCCGCGCGAGGACCGTCAGCCGCGCGAGGACCGTCAGCCGCGCGAGGACCGCCAGCCCCGTGAGGACCGTCGCCGGGAGAACGACAGCGACGACCGCGGTGGTGACCAGAACCAGGGTCAGGGTGGTCGCGACGACGACGGTGAGGACGACCGCCGCGGGCGCCGCCGCAACCGGAACCGGAACCGGGACCGCAAGCGCGGTCGTGGCCAGCCGGGCGGCCAGCCGGGTCAGCCGGGTCAGTCCAGCCAGCAGGACGAGGAGGGCTACTCCGAGGAGGACGTGCTCGTCCCCGTCGGTGGTGTGCTCGACCTGCTCGACAGCTACGCCTTCATCCGCACCACCGGCTATCTGCCCGGCCCCAGCGACGTGTACGTGCCGCTGGGCATGGTCAAGAAGCACGGGCTGCGCAAGGGCGACGCCGTCGTCGGTGCGATCAAGGCCCCGCAGGACGGCAGCGAGATCGGTCAGCACACCGTCTCCTCCACCGGCAACAAGCGGGACCGCAGCAAGTTCAGCGCGTTGGTGCGCCTGGACACGGTCAACGGCCAGCCGGCGGAGCAGGGCCGCCGCCGTCCCGACTTCTCCAGTCTGACCCCGCTCTACCCGCAGGAGCGGCTGCGTCTGGAGACGGAGCAGAAGAACGTCACCACCCGCGTCATCGACCTGGTGTCGCCCATCGGCAAGGGGCAGCGCGGCCTCATCGTCTCCCCTCCCAAGGCGGGCAAGACGATGGTCATGCAGGCGATCGCCAACGCGATCAGCACCAACAACCCCGAGGTGCACCTGATGATCGTCCTGGTGGACGAGCGCCCGGAGGAGGTCACCGACTTCCAGCGCAGCGTCAAGGGCGAGGTCATCTCCTCCACCTTCGACCGCCCGGCGAGCGACCACACCATGGTCGCCGAGCTGGCGATCGAGCGGGCCAAGCGTCTGGTTGAGCTGGGCCAGGACGTGGTCGTGCTGCTGGACGGCATCACCCGCCTGGGCCGGGCCTACAACCTGGCCGCCCCCGCGTCGGGCCGGATCCTGTCCGGTGGTGTCGACTCGGCCGCCCTCTACCCGCCCAAGAAGTTCTTCGGTGCGGCCCGCAACATCGAGGAGGGTGGCTCGCTCACCATCCTGGCGACCGCCCTGGTGGAGACCGGCTCCAAGATGGACGAGGTCATCTTCGAGGAGTTCAAGGGCACCGGCAACATGGAGCTCAAGCTCTCCCGCCACCTGGCCGACCGCCGGACCTTCCCGGCCGTCGACGTCAACGCCTCGGGCACCCGACGTGAGGAGATCCTCATGTCCGCCGAGGAGCTCAAGATCATGTGGAAGCTCCGTCGCGTCCTCTCGGCCCTCGACCAGCAGCAGGGAATCGAGCTGCTGCTCAACCGGTTGAAGAAGACGAAGCACAACTACGAGTTCCTCACCCAGGTCCAGCAGACCAGCTCTGCCGGCCTGGACGACGACGACTGACCCGAGCATCCGGCTCGGCGCTGTAGAATTTTCGCCTCGGCCCACCGGTTCACGTCGACGCAGGACGCGTCGGCGACCCGGGGACATCGCCACCTCTAGGAGACACCATGCAGAAGAACATCCACCCGGAGTACGTCGAGACCCAGGTCAGCTGCACCTGCGGCGCGACGTTCACCACCCGCAGCACCGAGACCTCCGGCAAGATGAGCGCCGACGTCTGCTCGAACTGCCACCCCTTCTACACGGGCAAGCAGAAGATCATGGACACCGGTGGCCGCGTCGCCCGCTTCCAGCAGCGCTACGGCAAGAAGGCCGACCAGTAGGACCTGCATGACGCCGGCCCCGCGAACGACTTCGCGGGGCCGGCGTTCGCCGTTCCCGCCCCCACCTCCGACGAAGGCTGAGCACCATGTTCGAGTCCGCCCGGCCCCAGCTCGCCGAGCACGCCGACATCGAGCGCCAGCTCGCGGACCCGGCCGTGCACGGTGACCCGACGGCGCTGCGCCGCCTGAACAAGCGGTATGCGGCGCTCGGGACCACGGTGGCGGCATACCGGGCGTGGGAGGTGGCGACCGGTGACCTGGAGGCGGCCCGGGAGCTGTCCGCCGAGGACCCGACGTTCGCCGAGGAGCTGCCCGCGCTGGAGCGCCGCACCGAGGAGGCCGCGCAGCGGTTGCGCCGCCAGCTGGTGCCCCGGGACCCGGACGACGACCGGGACGTGATCCTCGAGGTCAAGGCGGGGGAGGGGGGCGAGGAGTCCGCGCTGTTCGCCGGCGACCTGGTGCGGATGTACCTGCGCTACGCCGAGCGGCGCGGATGGCGCACCCGGCTGCTGGACGCCACCGCGTCCGACCTGGGCGGGTACAAGGACGCCCGGGTGTCCGTCGCCGCCACCGGCGCCCCCGGCCCCGGGGAGGCACCCTGGGCCCGGCTCAAGTACGAGGGCGGGGTGCACCGGGTGCAGCGGGTGCCGGTCACGGAGAGCCAGGGCCGGGTGCACACCTCGGCCGCCGGGGTGCTCGTCATGCCGGACCTGGACGACGGCGAGGACACCGAGGTGGTGCTCGACCCGCACGACCTGAAGATTGACGTCTTCCGCAGCTCGGGTCCTGGCGGGCAGTCGGTCAACACCACCGACTCGGCGGTCCGGATCACCCACCTGCCCTCGGGCCTGGTGGTGTCCTGCCAGAACGAGAAGAGCCAGCTGCAGAACAGGGAGTCCGCCCTGCGGGTGCTCCGCGCCCGGCTGCACCAGATCGCCCTGGACGAGGCCGAGGCCGCCGCCAGCGAGGCGCGCCGCAGCCAGGTCCGGACGGTGGACCGCAGCGAGCGGATCCGGACCTACAACTTCGGCGAGAACCGGATCGCGGACCACCGGACCGGGTTCAAGGCCTACAACCTGGACCAGGTGCTGGACGGGGACCTCGACCCGGTCGTCCAGTCGGCGGTGGACGCCGACGAGGCGGCCCAGCTCTCCGCCGCGGGCGAGCCGTGAGCCTGGACGCCGAGGTTCGTGCGGGGACCGCGCTGCTGCAGGGCGCCGGGATCCGCAGCGCGCAGGTGGACGCCGAGCTGCTGCTGGCGCAAGTGCTGCGGATGGAGCCCGGCGAGCTGCGGCGCGCCCGGGTCCTCGGTGCCCCGGTCTCCGACGGTGACCGGAGGGCATACCAGGACCTCCTCGGGCGGCGTGCCGCCCGGGTGCCGCTGCAGCACCTCACCGGCAGCGCCCACTTCGCCGGTGTCGACCTGCTGGTGGGGCCGGGGGTGTTCGTGCCGCGTCCGGAGACCGAGGCGCTGGTCGCCCTGGCGCTGCAGGCGCTGGGCGAGACGTCAGCCCCCACGGTCGTGGACCTGTGCACGGGCAGCGGGGCGATCGCGCTCGCGCTCGCGCACGCCTTGCCCGGGGCGCGGGTGGGCGCCGTCGAGCTGTCCGTGGAGGCGCACCGGTATGCCGCCGCCAACGTCGCGGCCAGCGGGCTGACGGTGGACCTGCGGCTGGGCCGGGCGCAGGAGGCCTTCGGCGACTGGGCCGGCCAGGTGGACATGGTGGTGAGCAACCCGCCGTACATCCCCCCGGACGCGGTCCCGGTGGACGTGGAGGTGCGTGACCACGACCCCGAGCTGGCGCTCTACGGCGGCGGTGCGGACGGTCTGCTGGTGCCCCGCGAGGTGGCGGCGCGGGCCGCCCACCTGCTGCGCCCGGGCGGTGTGCTGCTGATGGAGCACGCCGACGTGCAGGGTGAGGAGCTCACCGGGCTGCTGCGGGGTCAGGGTTGGGAGCAGGTGCGCGACCACCCGGACCTGAACGGCCGGCCGCGGGTGGCCCGGGCGCAGCGGGCGGCTGCCGCCGGATGAGTCCGGACACGCCACGACCTGAGCCCGGACACGCCACGACCCCCGGCGCGGACGCCGGGGGTCGTGGTCGGGTGATGCCTGTGATCAGAAGATGAAGATCAGCAGCGCGATGATCAGCAGGATGCCGACGATGGTCCAGATGAGGCCGCTTCCGCGCATGTGAATCGCTCCTTCGTGTGTGCGCGGACACCAGGGAGTGTCCGCATCGGCCACCCACTGAACTCGTTCGGGGTGCCGAACGCAACTCGAATCGCCCCGCCCCACCCCGTGGGATGATGAGCGGCGTCACCACGAACCGGGAGGAACTCCTATGCCAGGCCCGTCGCCGCTGCAGGAACGGCTGCTCGACTGCACCGACGAGGAGACCACCCAGGCCTCCGTGCAGCGTGCCGCCGACGTGGTCCGCGAGGGCCGGGTGGTGGTGCTGCCCACCGACACCGTGTACGGGGTCGGCGCCGACGCCTTCGACGTGGTGGCGGTCGCCATGGTGCTGGCGGCCAAGCACCGCGGCCGCGAGATGCCGCCGCCGGTCCTGGTGCCGAACCCGCGCACCGTGGACGGGCTGGCGACCGGGGTGCCGATGTACGCCCGCATCCTGATGCGCCAGTTCTGGCCGGGGCCGCTCACGCTGGTGCTGCAGGCCCAGCCCTCGCTGCAGTGGGACCTGGGGGAGACCAACGGCACGGTGGCGCTGCGGATGCCGGAGGACGACGTCGCGCTGGCGCTGCTCGCGGAGGTGGGGCCGATGGCCGTGACCAGCGCCAACGTCACCGGCCAGCCGGCCGCCACCACCGCGCAGGACGCGATGGAGCAGCTCGGCGGCGCGGTCAGCGCATACCTGGACGGGGGAGCGCGCACCGGGGGTGAGCCCTCGACGATCCTGGACTGCACCGGCGCCGAGCCCGTCGTGCTGCGCCTGGGGGCCCTGTCGGGCGAGCGGTTGCGCGAGGTGCTCGGAGCCACCCCCCTGCACGACAGCCCCGCCGCGGCGGAGGCCGCTGCCGCCGCGGGCGCCGTGACCGACGACCCCGCGAGCGAGGAGGCGGGCGACGCCCCCACGGACGAGGAGGCGGGCGACGAGCCGGGCTCGGCGCTGCTGCTCGGCTCGGTCACGGCGAGCGGGCTCACCGTGCCCGCCGAGGCGGTCCGGCTCGTCCGGTCGCCCAGCGGTCCGCAGCAGGTGCCCACCCCCTAGGGTGGTGCCCATGTCGACGCCCGTGCACCCGGAGACCTACTACGGCCCGTCCTTCGGCGCCCTGCTCGAGCAGGACCCCCAGATCGCCGAGCTGCTCGTCACCGAGCTGGACCGGCAGCGGGCCGGGCTCCAGCTCATCGCCAGCGAGAACCAGACCAGCCCGGCGGTGCTCGCCGCACTCGGGTCGACGCTGTCCAACAAGTACGCCGAGGGATACCCGGACGCGCGCTACTACGGAGGCTGCGTCGAGGTCGACAAGGTCGAGAAGCTGGCGCTCGCCCGCGCCACGGAGCTCTTCGGCGCCGACCACGCCAACGTCCAGCCGCACTCGGGCGCCAGTGCCAACCAGGCGGTCTACGGCGCGTTCGCCTCGCCCGGCGACACCATCCTGGCGATGTCGCTGGACCACGGCGGCCACCTCACCCACGGTTTCAAGGTCAGCTTCTCCGGCAAGTGGTTCAACGCCGTGCACTACGGGGTCGACGCGGACACCGAGAACATCGACTACGACCAGGTCGAGGCGCTGGCCAGGGAGCACCGGCCCAAGATCATCCTGGCCGGCGGCTCCGCCATCCCGCGGCTGATCGACTTCGCGCGCTTCCGGGCGATCGCCGACGAGGTGGGGGCCATCTTCTGGGTCGACGCCGCGCACTTCATCGGGCTGGTGGCCGGGGGCGTCATCCCCTCCCCGGTCCCGCACGCGGACGTGGTGTCCTTCACCACCCACAAGGTGCTGCGCGGTCCACGCGGCGGGGCCATCGTGTGCCGCGAGGAGCACGCCAAGAAGATCGACCGGGCCGTCTTCCCGATGATGCAGGGCGGACCGTTGATGCATGCGGTGGCCGCGAAGGCCGTCAACTTCGCCGAGTGCATGACCCCGGCCTACCGGTCCTACGCCCAGCAGGTGCTGGACAACGCGGCGGCGCTGGCCGCGGGGCTGGACGCGCGGGGGATCCGGCCGATCACCGGCGGCACCGACACCCACCTGTCGCTGCACGACCTGCGCGGGGTGGGCGTCAGCGGCCGGGACGCCGAGGCCCGCTGCGACGCGGCAGGCATCGTGCTCAACAAGAACGCGATCCCCTTCGACCCGGCCAAGCCCAACATCGCCTCCGGCATCCGGGTCGGCAGCCCCTCGGTCACCACCCAGGGGATGGGGGTGCCGCAGATGGAGGTCGTCGCGGACCTCATCCACCGGGCCGTCACCCAGGGAGACGGCGACCCGGAGCACGCGGTCGCGCGCGAGGTGCGCGCCCAGGTCACCGAACTGATGACCGCGCACCCGGCATACCCGGAGCCGTCGGCCGGCTGAGCCGCGGGCGACGCCGCACGGCGCCGGACCGACGGGAGGAGTGAGACACCTGTGCGCGAGTTCCTCATGGTCCTGCTGACCGCGGCCATCGTGACCTACCTGGCCACCCCGCTGGTGCGGCGGCTGGCGCTGCGCATCGGTGCGATCACCGCGGTCCGGGACCGGGACGTGCACTCGGTGCCGATCCCGCGCCTCGGGGGTCTGGCGATGCTCATCGGCTTCGCCGCCGCGGTGGTCCTGGGCTCCCAGCTGCCGTACCACGGGCAGCTCTTCGACGACACCCCCGCGCTCTACGGGGTGCTGGCGGGTGCCACCATCATCACCCTGCTGGGTGCGGTGGACGACGTGCGCGACCTGGACTGGCTCACCAAGCTGGCCGGGCAGGTGCTGGCCGGCGGGATCATGGCGTTCTACGGGGTGCGGCTGCTGTCGCTGCCCATCCTGGGCGTCACCGTGCTGCCCGAGCCGGTGATGGTGGCCCTCACCGTCCTGGTGGTGGTCATCTCGACCAACGCGGTGAACTTCATCGACGGGCTGGACGGCCTGGCCGCCGGGGTGGTCCTGATCGCGGCGTCGGCGTTCTTCGGCTGGTCCTACCTGGTGAGCCGGAACTTCGACCCACCCAACGTGTTCTCGGTCGCCACCTTCATCAGCGCCGCCCTGATCGGGGTATGCCTGGGGTTCCTGCCGCACAACTTCCACCCGGCCCGGCTCTTCATGGGTGACGCCGGGGCGCTGCTGCTCGGGCTGCTGCTGGCCGCGGCCACCATCTCGATGACCGGCTCGGTCGACCCCAACTCCTCGCTGGCCAGCGCCTCGGCGGCCACCGCGATCCTGCTCCCGCTGCTCATCCCGCTGGCCATCCTGGCGCTGCCCTTCCTGGACATCCTGCTCGCCGTGCTGCGCCGCACCCGGGCCGGGCAGCTGCCCTGGAAACCGGACCGGGGGCACCTGCACCACCGCCTGCTGGACATCGGGCACAGCCACCGTCGGGCGGTCGTCCTGCTCTACCTCTGGTCGCTGCTGATCGCGGCCGGCACGGTGTCCTTCGCCTTTCTGCCATCCTGGGTGTCCGCGGTCGGCATCGCGGTGCTGCTGGTGGTCGCCATCGCGCTCACCCGCCGCGCGGCACCTGTGACGGTCCCGCACCCGCCGCGCTAAGCCGCGGACCTGCAGGTTCGCAGCCCTCGACCTGCTTGTGATAACTTTCACAAGCGCCCGTTTCCCATCCCGCGATGAGTGAGCACCCGATGACGACCACCGCGACCGCAGCGTCGGCCCGACCGGACATCCGGCAGCGCCCGACCCTGCTGATGCTGCGGTGGTCCGTGCTACCCACCCTGACGGTCGCCCCCGTGATAGCCCTGGTGACCTGGGCCATGACCGACCTGGTGACCGGTGCCTCGGTCCTGGTGGGTGCGGTCCTCTCGGTCCTCGTCTTCGCCCTCGGTGTGGTGGCGGTGCGAGGGTTGCTCTCCGGGCCCGGGGCCGGCGCGATGGCCGGGGCGTTCGCCGTGCTCTTCGCCCAGCTCGGTCTGACCCTCGGTGCTTTCCTGCTCGTGGACCGGGCCAGTCCTCTGGAGACGGTCGTCGTGGGCGTGTCCTTCGTCCTGGTCGGCATCGTGTTCCAGGGCGGGCTCGCCGTCGGTGCGCTGCGGGCACGGATCACCCTGACTACCGCGGGAGTCGAGGATGGTAGCGTCCGGCGGGACGTCGACGAGGATGCTGAGGTGAGTGAGGAATGAGCGAGCGTCCCACCTCCTCTGCGCCTCGGGACGACCACGAGACGAGTGTCATGGGTCAGTTCTCCCAGGGTGTCGGCCCGGCCCACTCCGTGCTGGCCTACCTGCTCGCAGGTCCGCTGGCCTTCGGCCTCATCGGTTGGGGCCTGGACAACTGGTGGGGGACGTCCTTCTTGGGCGTGGTCGGCATGCTGTCCGGTATGGGTCTGGCGTTCTACGTCATCTGGCTCCGGTACGGTAGGGCATGACGCCGATCCCCGTCGCCTGGCTGTGTCCACCGGTCACCGGCGTCACCCCGCACCACCTCGACTCCCCTTCCCTGCGTGAGGAGCAGCAGTGAGCCTGATCGCCCCAGCGGGCCCGACGTCCGCGGCCGTGCTGGCCGCAGACTTCCCGCCCACCCCCGGGACCTTCTGGCAACCCTGGGTCGTCTTCGGCGAGGTCCAGCTGTTCGGCCTGGACGTCACTCTGGCCATCACCCGGCCGATGGTGGTGCTGACCCTGAGCATGGTGCTCATCGGGCTCTGGCTGCACCTGACCACGAGGCGGGTGGCCACTGTGCCGGGCAAGGGCCAGTGGCTCACCGAGCAGGTGCACGGGTTCGTCCGCAACGGTGTGGCACGGGACATGATCGGTAGCCAGCACTACCTGCCGTACGTGCCCTTCTTGTTCAGCCTGTTCGTGGTGATCCTCTTCAACAACTGGGCGGGGATCATCCCGCCGGTCAACCTTCCGACCTTCGGACGG
Organism: Serinicoccus shuyuelongi; assembly: GCF_045032955.1. Taxonomy (NCBI): domain Bacteria; kingdom Bacillati; phylum Actinomycetota; class Actinomycetes; order Micrococcales; family Ornithinimicrobiaceae; genus Serinicoccus; species Serinicoccus shuyuelongi. The sequence continues at coordinate 863,061 of NZ_JBJFZU010000002.1, forward strand.
GTAGGGATGGCGATCGCCCTGGTGCTGATCGTCTACGTGCTCTACCACGCCATCGGTTTCCGTCGGCACGGTTTCGTGGGCTACTTCAAGTTCATGGTGCCGGCCGGACTGCCCGTCCTCGTCGTGCCCTTCGTCTTCATCCTCGAGCTGATGACGTTCTTCATCACCCGCCCGCTGACCCTGTCGCTGCGACTGTTCGGCAACATGTTCGCCGGACACATGCTGGTGCTGGTGGTGACGCTCGGAGCCTGGGAGCTGTTCACCTCCGGCGGACTGATGACGCTGCTGGCCTTCCCGACCTGGATCGGTGCGCTGCTGGTCTTCGTCTTCGAAGCCCTCATCCAGGCGATCCAGGCCTACGTCTTCATCCTGTTGACCGCGTCGTACATCGGCGCCGCACTGGCTGACGACCACTGACCCTTCCGACCACCGATCGACCCTGGCTCCACCCGCACAGGGACAACACAGAGAGAGAGACACACAATGACCGGTGACATCACCCTTCTCGGTTACGGCCTCGCGACCCTGGGCCCGGCCATCGCCGTGGGCATGATCTTCGCGGCGTACCTCAACGGGGTCGCCCGCCAGCCCGAGGCGGCACCCATGCTGCGTCCGTTCACCATCGTCGGCTTCGCCGCCGCCGAGGCCCTGGCCATCCTGGGCTTCGTGCTCTTCTTCATCGCTTGATCGACTGCCCCACCGGTCGGCGTCGCGTGCTGCGGTCGGTCCGGAGAACGAGGAGATAACTGTGCAGCTTGTAGCTGAGCTTGCCGGGGTGTCGGTGCTGGCGTCCGCGTCGGACTACCCCGAGTACGCGATGAGCCCGATCCTGCCCTACATCCCGGAGCTCGTCTTCGCGGTGGTGGCCTTCCTCATCTTCTACGTGTTCATCCGGAGGGTCATCTCCCCCCGGTTGGAGCAGGTGTACGCCGACCGCACCGCCGCTATCGAAGGCGGTATGGAGAAGGCGGAGAAGGCCCAGGCCGAGGCCGAGGCGGCACGCCGCCAGTACGAGGATCAGCTGGCCGACGCCCGGTCCGAGGCCGCCCGCATCCGCGAGCACGCCAAGGAGCAGGGCGCCGAGATCATCGCCGAGATGCGCCAGCAGGCCTCTGCTGAGGCGGCCCGCATCACCGAGACCGCGCACAAGCAGATCGAGGCCGAACGCCAGCAGGCGATGGTCCAGCTGCGTGGTGAGATCGGACAGATCTCGACCGACCTCGCGAGCAAGATCGTCGGAGAGTCGCTCGAGCAGGAGGCGCGTCAACGCGGCATCATCGACCGCTTCCTGGCTGACCTGGACTCCGGTGCCGTCCAGCCGGAGAAGCTCGGCGTCGGCGAGCAGGGACGCTGATGGACAGCGCCTACCGTCGCGCCTACCACAGTGCCCACGAGGCGCTGGGACAGGCGTTGGCGCACGACGGCGGCAGCATCGACCCGGCGCGCCTGGCTGACGAGGTGTGGGCGGTGGCGCGTCTCGTCGACGGCAACGCGGCCCTGCGCCGCAGCCTGGCCGACCCGTCCCGGGAGGGCTCCGACCGTGCCTCGCTGGCGGAGAAGGTCCTCGCCGGGAAGGTGAGCCACGGCACGGTGCACGTCGTCAAGGGCGTCGTCGCGCAGCGGTGGTCCGACCCCGGCGCGGTAGGCACCGCGCTGCAGCGGCTCGGGGTCGAGAGCCAGCTCGAGCATGCCGAGCGGCACGGTCGGCTGACCCAGGTCGAGGACGAGCTGTTCCGGTTCAGCCGGATCGTCGAAGGCACGCCCGACCTGCAGGCCGCGCTCAGCGACCGGCGGGCACAGGACTCGGCCAAGCGCTCGCTCGTCGAGCGGCTGCTCTCGATCAAGGCCGCGCCGGAGACGGTGAGCCTGGCCGTCCAGGCGGTGGCCGGGCTCCGCGGCGCGCGCTTCGACCGAAGCCTTCGGGCCTTCCTGGAGCAGGCGTCCGAGCGCCAGCAGCAGGTGAACGCGGTGGTGACCAGCGCCATACCCCTGACCGAGGCCCAGCTCGAGACGCTCCGGTCCGCGCTCAGCCGGCAGTACGGCCGCCAGGTCCACACCAACGTCGTCATCGACAGTGATGTCGTCGGTGGCATCCGGGTCGAGATCGGCGACGAGGTCGTCGACGGCACCATCAGCCACCGGCTGGCCGAGGCCCACCGCCGGATGACCGGCTGAGCAGTGCCCACCCACCACACCCCCACAGCACCGGCCCCGCACCCAGTCCAGGGCCACGACGAGGAGAAGACACCATGACGGAGCTTTCGATCCGTCCCGAGGAGATCCGGGACGCTCTGGACCAGTTCGTCCAGTCCTACGAGCCGGGCGCCGCCTCCCGTGAGGAGGTCGGGCGTGTAGCCGATGCCAGCGACGGCATCGCGCACGTCGAGGGCCTGCCCTCGGTGATGACGAACGAGCTGCTCGAGTTCGAGGACGGCACCCTCGGCCTGGCGCTCAACCTCGACGTCCACGAGGTCGGCGTCATCGTGCTCGGCGACTTCTCCGGGCTGGAGGAGGGCCAGGCCGTGCGGCGCACCGGTGAGGTGCTCTCCGTCGCCGTGGGCGACGGCTACCTCGGCCGCGTGGTCGACCCGCTCGGCCAGCCGATCGACGGCCTGGGCGAGATCGAGACCGAGGCACGTCGCGCCCTGGAGCTGCAGGCCCCCGGCGTGATGGCACGCAAGTCGGTGCACGAGCCGCTGCAGACCGGCATCAAGGCCATCGACGCCATGATCCCCGTCGGTCGTGGCCAGCGGCAGCTGATCATCGGTGACCGCCAGACCGGCAAGACCGCGGTGGCGATCGACACCATCCTGAACCAGAAGGAGAACTGGGAGTCCGGGGACCCGGACAAGCAGGTGCGCTGCATCTACGTCGCGATCGGTCAGAAGGGTTCGACGATCGCCTCGGTGCGCAGCACCCTGGAGGAGAACGGCGCGCTGGACTACACCACCATCGTCGCCGCTCCGGCCTCCGACGCCGCCGGCTTCAAGTACCTGGCCCCCTACACCGGTTCGGCCATCGGCCAGCACTGGATGTACGACGGCAAGCATGTCCTGATCGTCTTCGACGACCTGTCGAAGCAGGCGGAGGCCTACCGCGCCGTGTCCCTGCTGCTGCGGCGTCCGCCGGGGCGCGAGGCATACCCGGGTGACGTCTTCTACCTGCACTCGCGGCTGCTGGAACGTTGCGCGAAGCTGTCCGACGAGCTGGGGGCCGGGTCGATGACGGGGCTGCCGATCATCGAGACCAAGGCTGGTGACGTGTCGGCCTACATCCCGACGAACGTCATCTCCATCACCGACGGCCAGATCTACCTCCAGGCGGACCTGTTCAACTCCAACGTCCGTCCCGCGATCGACGTCGGCGTCTCGGTGTCCCGTGTCGGCGGTGCCGCCCAGGTGAAGGCGATGAAGTCGGTCTCCGGCCGCCTGAAGGTCGACCTCGCGCAGTTCCGCGAGATGGAGGCCTTCGCCATGTTCGCCTCCGACCTGGACGACGCGTCGAAGGCGCAGCTGGCCCGCGGTGTCCGGATGGTGGAGATCCTGAAGCAGCCGCAGTCGTCCCCGGTGTCGGTCGAGAACCAGGTGGCGATCATCTGGGCCGGCACCAACGGCCACATCGACGAGATCCCCGTCAGCGACGTGCGTCGTTTCGAGTCGGAGTGGGTCGACTACCTGGGCCGTGAGCAGAAGGGTCTGCTCGACGGGATCCGGGAGACCGGCAAGCTCGGTGACGACACCACGGCGGCGCTGGGTGAGGCGATGAGCGCCTTCAAGAAGGAGTTCACCCCTGACGACAGCCACGAGATCCATGCCAGCGACGAGGACGAGGACGACGTCGAGGCGATGGACAGCGGGGACGTCGACCAGGAGCAGCTCACCGTCAAGCGCGGCTGACGCCGCGCACCACCAGACCACCAGCGAAGACGGGAGAGGCGAGATATGGGAGCGCAGCAGCGGGAGTACCGCCAGCGCAGCCGGTCCGTCCAGTCGACGAAGAAGATCACGCGAGCCATGGAGCTCATCGCGGCGTCCCGCGTGGTCAAGGCTCGGCAGCGGGTCGTCGAGACGACGCCTTACGCTCAGGCGATCACGCAGGCCGCGGCCGCGGTGGCGTCCCACTCGGACGTGGACCACCCGATGACCATGAAGCGGGAGAACCCACGACGGGCAGCGGTACTGATCATCAGTTCCGACCGCGGCCTCGCAGGCGCCTACTCCGCCAACGTGCTCAAGCGCAGCGAGCAGCTGCGTGAGCTCCTCGAGGACGAGGGCCTGGAGGCGGTGTCCTTCCTCGCCGGCCGGAAGGCCGAGGGGTACTACCGGTTCCGCAACCGTCCCTTCGAGGAGTCGTGGAGCGGGTTCTCCGACTCGCCGACGTTCGACGCGGCGGACGAGATCGCCGACCGGGTCATCGGTGAGTTCACCAAGGGCTCGGACGCAGGTGGGGTCGACGAGCTGCACCTGGTCTACACCCGGTTCGTCAACATGGTGACCCAGGAGGTGCAGGTCACCCGGCTGCTGCCGCTGGAGATCGTCGAGCAGGACACCAGTTCGAGCGATGGTGAGCTGTTCCCGCTCTACGAGTTCGAGCCGAACGCCGAAGAGGTGCTCGACGAGCTGCTCCCGCGCTACATCAAGTCGCGCATCTGGAACGCCCTGCTGCAGTCCGCCGCATCGGAGCTCGCGGCCCGTCAGCGCGCGATGAAGTCGGCGACGGACAACGCCGAGGAACTCATCAAGACGTACACCCGGCTGGCGAACCAGGCTCGCCAGGCCGAGATCACCCAAGAGATCAGCGAAATCGTGGGCGGCGCCAGCGCCCTCGCCGACGCCAAGAAGTGAGAGGGAAGCACCCAAGCCATGACTGCTACCACTGACGCTCCCACCGCGGAGCAGACCCAGGGCGCTGTGGGCCGGCTCGCCCGGATCATCGGCCCGGTCGTCGACGTCGAGTTCCCCCCCGGTCAGATGCCGGCGCTCTACAACCTGCTCAAGACGCAGGTCGAGCTCGGTGGGGAGTCCCGGACAGTGAACCTGGAGGTCGCCCAGGACATCGGCGACAACATGATCCGCGCCATCTCCCTGCAGCCGACCGACGGCCTCGTCCGAGGCGGTCAGGTGCAGGACACCGGTGGTCCGATCACCGTGCCCGTCGGGGATGTGACACTGGGGCGGGTCTTCAACGCCACCGGTGACGTCCTCAACCTGCCCGAGGGGGAGACCCTCGAGGTCACCGAGCGCTGGGGCATCCACCGTGGCGCACCGGCGTTCGACCAGCTGGAGCCGCGGACCCAGATGTTCGAGACCGGCATCAAGGTCATCGACCTGCTGACGCCCTACGTGCAGGGTGGCAAGATCGGCCTGTTCGGTGGGGCGGGGGTCGGCAAGACGGTGCTCATCCAGGAGATGATCGCCCGTGTCGCCCGCGACCACGGTGGTGTGTCGGTCTTCGCCGGCGTCGGGGAGCGGACCCGTGAGGGCAACGACCTCATCGTCGAGATGGAGGAGGCCGGGGTCCTCGGTCAGACCGCGCTGGTCTTCGGCCAGATGGACGAGCCGCCGGGCACCCGTCTCCGGGTGGCCCTGTCCGCGCTGACGATGGCGGAGTACTTCCGCGACGTGCAGAAGCAGGACGTGCTGCTCTTCATCGACAACATCTTCCGGTTCACCCAGGCCGGCTCCGAGGTCTCGACGCTGCTGGGCCGGATGCCTTCGGCGGTGGGTTACCAGCCCACCCTGGCGGACGAGATGGGCACCCTGCAGGAGCGGATCACCTCGACCCGTGGTCACTCGATCACCTCGATGCAGGCGATCTACGTCCCCGCGGACGACTACACCGACCCGGCTCCGGCGACCACCTTCGCCCACCTGGACGCGACCACCGAGCTGTCGCGCCCGATCGCGTCGATGGGTATCTACCCGGCCGTGGACCCGCTGACCTCGACCAGCCGGATCCTCGACCCGCGGTACATCGCCAAGGACCACTACGACACCGCGGTGCGGGTCAAGTCCATCCTGCAGCGGTACAAGGAGCTGCAGGACATCATCGCGATCCTCGGTATCGACGAGCTCTCCGAGGAGGACAAGATCCTCGTCGGGCGTGCCCGTCGCATCCAGCGGTTCCTGTCGCAGAACACCTACGTCGCCAAGCAGTTCACCGGCATCGAGGGTTCGACCGTGCCGCTGTCCGACACGATCGAGGCCTTCACGCGGGTCGCGGACGGCGAGTTCGACCATCTGCCCGAGCAGGCCTTCTTCATGTGCGGTGGCCTCGACGACGTCGAGCGCCAGGCCGCCGAGCTGGAGAAGAACAGCTGAGGCGTCCCTGACGGGACCCACGACGGGCCGGCACCCCCACGGGTGCCGGCCCGTCGGCATACCCCCTCCCTCGCCATTCCTCGGTGGGGCTGGGGGCAGCCACGGGCGACGCCCGGTCGGGGGTAGGCTCCTCAGCGGCCCGCCGGGCATCAGGAGCACCCGGGCCGTTCCGAAGACACAGGGGAGACCTGCATGGGTATGTGGAGCGTGCACGGCAACGGGTACCGGATCGGGCCGGGGCAGGTCGTCGGGCCCCGCGAACGGCTCGCCTGGGTGCCGACCATCGGCATCGGGATGCAGCACGTGGTGGCGATGTTCGGCGCCGCCTTCCTGGTCCCGCTGATCACCGGCTTCCCGCCGAGCACCACGCTGCTCTTCAGCGGCGTCGGCACCCTCCTCTTCCTCATCATCACCGCCGGGCGGGTGCCCTCATACCTGGGCTCCAGCTTCGCCTTCCTGGCCCCGATCGCCGCGGCCCAGGCCGAGCACGGACCGGCGGGGGCCCTCGGCGGCGTGGTGATGGCGGGTGTCGTGCTGGCCCTGGTCGGAGCCCTCGTGCAGGTCGTCGGGCACGGGTGGGTGAGCCGGCTGATGCCGCCGATGGTCACCGGTGCGATCGTCGCGCTGATCGGGCTGAACCTTGCCCCGGCCGCCTGGGGCAACGTGGAGCAGGCGCCGGTCACCGCCTTCGTGACCTTGCTGGCGATCCTGCTCAGCGCGGTCCTCTTCCGCGGGCTGCTCGGACGCCTCTCCATCCTGCTGGGGGTGCTGGTCGGCTACGCGACGGCCCTGCTCCGCGGGGAGGTGGACCTCACCCCGGCCCGGGAGGCCGGCTGGATCGGTGCCCCGGAGCTGATGGCGCCGGAGTTCCACCTGTCGGTGGCCGGTCTCTTCCTGCCGGTGGTGCTGGTCCTGGTGGCCGAGAACATCGGCCACGTGAAGTCGGTCGCCCAGATGACGGAGGACTCCTCCGACGCGCTCGACCACATGCTCGGGCGCACGTTGATGGCGGACGGCCTGGCCACCACCCTGGCCGGCGCCGGCGGTGGCTCGGGGACCACCACCTACGCCGAGAACATCGGGGTGATGGCGGCGACGAAGGTCTACTCCACGGCGGCCTACTGGTTCGCCGGCCTCACCGCGGTGGCGCTGGCCTTCCTGCCGAAGTTCGGGGCGCTCATCCAGACGGTGCCGGTCGGGGTGCTCGGCGGTGCCGCGACGGTCCTCTACGGGATGATCGGCGTCCTCGGCTTCCGGATCTGGGTCGAGCACCGGGTCGACCTCGGCGACCCGATCAACCTGGCGACCGCCGCGGTGGCCCTGGTGGTGGGGATCGCGAACTACACCTGGAGCCCGGGCGGACTGTCCTTCGAGGGCATCGCCCTGGGCACGGCCGCGGCGCTCCTCGTCTACCACGGTATGCACGCGGTCAACCGGGTGACCGGCGCCGTGTCCGGGGAGGACCACCTGCAGGTGGGCGCCCCGAGCAGGCGCGGCCAGGAGGTCGACCGCGCGTCCTGGGACGCCTGAGCAGGCCGGTAGAATGTGTCAGACGTCAATCTCGAAGGGACCCAACTCGTGAGTGCACTCAAGGTCGAGCTCGTGGCCGCTGACCGCAAGGTCTGGGAGGGCGAGGCGCAGATGGTCAGCGCCCGCAGCGTCGACGGCGACATCGGCATCCTGCCCGGGCACGCCCCGGTGCTCAGCGTGCTGGTCGCGGGCGAGGTCCGGATCGAGACCGGGGGGAGCACCGAGTCCGTCACCATCGACGGCGGGTTCCTGTCCGTCGACCAGGACCGCGTGGTGGTCGTGGCCGACCGCGTCGACGCTGGCCAGCTGGCCGCCGCGGCCCGCTAGGTCCGCGCTTGAGCGAGAGTCTGCTCCTCGTGCTGATGGCCGCCGTGGGTGGCCTGGTCATCATGGGGTTCGGCCTGTTCGCCTTCCGGGTGGCGGGGGAGCGTGGTGCCACCTGTCCGCCGATGCCCGCGGCCTTCCGCGCCCGCCCCGCTGCCGGGTCCGCCGCTGCCGGGACCGCAGACGGGACCGCCGCCGACGTGCCGTGGCGCCGCGGCACGCTGCGCTTCACCGAAGACCGCCTGGCCCTCAAGGGGCCGGGCGGTCTTGCTGCCGGTCCCTGGGTCCGGGGCAACCTGGACCTGGGCGTCGCGGGCCCGCTAAGGGCGGAGGATGCGGCGGCGTTGGGCCGTGGGGGTCTGATCCGGGTGCCGGTGAGCTACGGCACAGCCCGGTTCGAGCTGGCCCTCGGCGAGCAGCACTACACGGCGCTGCGCTCCTGGGTGGAGGCCGTCCCGCCGGGTTGGAACTCTCAGGTCGCCTGAGGGTCGCGCTGCTCCCGGCCTCCGCCGGGGGTCCACAGCACGTCACCGTCGCCGACCTTCGCGGCGACGCGGGCCAGGATGAAGAGCAGGTCCGAGAGCCGGTTGAGGTAGGTCGCGGTCAGCGGGTTCACCCCGCCCTCGCCCTTGCCGGCGCCGTCGCCGGCGGGCTGGTCGCCGTAGGCCTCCAGCGCCTGCCAGGTGGAGCGCTCCGCACGACGGGCCACGGTGCGCGCCTGGTGCAGCAGAGCCGCACCGGGGGTGCCGCCCGGCAGGATGAACGAGCGCAGTGAGGGCAGGTCCGCGTTGTAGCGGTCGCAGTCGGCCTCGAGCTCGGTGACCCACTCGGCGCGGACCCGCAGCGGCTCCCACTCGTAGCTGGAGCGCAGCGGCATGCACAGGTCGGCGCCCACGTCGAAGAGGTCGTTCTGGATCCGGGCCAGCGTCTCCTGCACCTCCACGGGCAGGTTGCCGCAGGCGGTCGCCACCCCGATCACGGAGTTGGCCTCGTCGGTGTCGGCGTAGGCGGCGAGCCGGGCGTCCGTCTTGGAGGTTCGTCCGTTGTCCCCCAGCGCGGTGGTGCCGTCGTCGCCGGTGCGGGTGTAGATCCGGGTGAGGTTGACCATCTCCGCATGCTCCCACGGATACCCGGGCGTCGGCCGCTCAGGTCACCAGCGTCGCCGCCACCCGCCGGTCGTCGGCGGCCGCGGTCAGCGCACCCCCCGCGTCGCGCAGCGAGGCGCCCACCCCGCCGAAGTACATCGACGACGGGGGGTGCTCGAAGCGGTCCAACCCGGCGGCGTCCAGCGCGGCGGCGATCTGCGCGTCCTGCTCGTGGTCGATCCGGGTGCTGCCGTCGGTCAGCCGCCGTGGGTGCATCCGCGGCCGGTCGATGGCGTCCTGCAGGTCGGCGCCGTGCCGGGCCATGTGGGTCAGCACCTGGGCCAGGGCGGTGGTGATGCGGTCCGCCCCGGGGGTGCCGACGGCCAGCACCGCGCCGTCGTCGCGGCGCGCCGTGGTGGGCGCCATGTTGGACGCCAGCCTGACCCCGGGCTCCAGGGCGTGCAGTCCCAACCGGTTCAGCTCCAGCTCCCCGAGCGAGTTGTTGGCGACCAGCCCGGTGCCCTCGATGGTCATCCCGGAGCCGTAGCCGGCGGAGGCCGTCAGCGCGCAGGCGGCGCCGTCCTCGTCGACCACCGACACGTGCGCGGTGGACGGCGAGGTGGGCAGCCCGGTCGCTCCGATCCGGTGCAGCGTGGCCAGCAGCTCGGCGCCGGCCGCCTCCAGGTCGGCGGCGGTGTCGATCCGGTCCAGGCGGATGTCGAGCACCTCCTGCAGGATGCGCGCCACCTCGGCCGGGTCCAGCGCGCCCGGGGTGGCGGCGAGCAGGCGCAGCAGCGCCGTGAGCACGGGCCCGCCGATGGAGGGCGGTGGGTTGCACGCCAGGTCCCACGGGCCCAGCCGGCTGCGCAGGGCGCTGCGCACCACCGGCTGGTATGCCTCCAGGTCGGCGAGCGTGAGCAGCCCGCCGCGGCGCCGCATGTCCGCGTCGATGGCACGGGCCACGTCACCGCGGTAGGCGCTGGCCGCACCGTGCGTGCCGAGGTGCTCCAGGGTGTCCGCCAGCTCGGGGGCGAGCACCCGGTGCCCGACCTGCGGCGCCCCGCCGTCCGCGGTGAGCTGGGCCCGGGTCGCCGGGTCCCAGGCCAGGATCGTGTCGGTGACCAGCACCAGGTAGGACTGGGCGGTGCGGCTCAGCGGGAAGCCCGACCGGGCCACGTCGGCCGCCGGCTGCAGCAGCTCGGCCCAGGGGGCCCGACCGAAACGCTGATGGGCCCAGCCCATCGCGGCGAGCATCCCGGGCGTCGCGACGGAGCCGGGCCCGACGTAGGTGACCATGCCGCCGCCGTAGTCCGAGGCCGCCTCGATCAGGCCCTTGCCCCGGACGTCGGCGCTCATCGCCCGCCCGGGCATCTCGACGTTGCCGTCGACCACCAGCGGCTCCTGCCCGGGCTGCCACACGTTGACGAAGCACCCACCGAGCGTGGAGATGACCCCGGGCTCGGTCACCGTGGCGGTGAGCATGGCGGCGATCGCCGCGTCCACCGCGGTGCCACCCTCGGCCAGCGCGTGGGCGGCGGCCTCGGTCGCGTAGGAGTTCGGTGCGGCGATCGCGGCTCGTCGGGTCACGGGCACGATTCTGCCCCAGCACCGTGGTGGCGCGGGGGTGCCGGGCGCGCGGGTCTGGCACAGTGGCCCTCGATGAGCCACCACGCCCCGTCACGCAGGTCGGCCCGCGCGCTGCCCGTGGCGCTGGCGGTGGCCCTCGCCCTCTCGCTGCTCGGCTGGTCCCTGGTCGTCCGGCATGCCTTCCCGCACGGTGACGACTTCCTGCACGCCACCGCCGGTGCGGAGCCGGGTGACGTGCGCACCCTTCCCGGCTGGCTGGCCTCCTGGTCCTTCGACCACGGCTACCGCAACGGGCGGGCCGCGGACGCGGTGGCCCGTCTGGTGCTGGCCACCGGGCGCACCGGCGCCGCAGTGGTGGCGGTGCTGGTGATGGTGCTCACCGGACTGGCCTCGTGGGCCTGGGTGCGGCGCGCCGCGCCCGGCACGCATGCCCTGCCCCTGTGGGTGGTGCTCGGGGCCGGCGTCCCCTTCCTCGCCGTCCAGGGGGCACCCCGGCTCACCGGGGAGGGCATCCTCTGGGTCTCGGGGCTGGCCAACTACGCCCTGTCCACGCTGGCCTTCCTGGTCGCGGCTCTCGCCGTCAGCGGCCTGCTCCCGCGCCGGCTGACCTGGTGGGTGCTCCCGGTGGTCGTCTACGCCCACCTCGGTCACGAGGTCGGCGCGGTGGCGACCGCGGTGGTGACTGTGCTGGCGCTGCTCCTGCGCCGCCCGGCGGACCCGGCCCGGTGGGCCGCGGTGGGCGCGTCCGGGGTGGGTTTCGTGCTGCTGGTCACCGCGCCCGGGCTGTGGCGCCGCACGGAGGAGACGGAGCTTGCGCTGCCGCTGCTGCAGGCGCTCTCGCGCACCACCGTGCTCTTCGCGTCGATGACGCTGTGGTGGTGGCTGGCGCTGGGGACGCTGGCGGTGGCCGGGATCCTGCTGCAGGGTCGGCGGCCGCGGGCGGTGGTGCTGCTCGCGGGCAGCCTCGCCTGGGTGGTGCTGTGGCTCGTCCAGCGGTCCTGGCCGGTCATCTCGGCCCTGTGCGCGGACCCGGACACCGGCGTGCCGACGGCGCCGGTGGCGCTGGCCTCGGTGCTCGGGGCGGCGACGCTGGTGGCTGCGGTGCTGGTGCTGGTCGTGCAGGCGTGGGGGGCGGACCGGGCATACCCGGTGGTGTCGATGACGGGGGCCGCCGTCATCGCCGCGGGGGTGCCGATCGTCGCGTCGGTGTGCGGGGAGCGGGCCTACTTCCTGCCGATGACCGCGCTGGTGCTGGCCACGGTCTGCGCGTTGCGCCTCCTCGTCGACACGGCCCGGGAGCGCTCACCGGGCGCCCGCCCGGCGGCCGGTGCGTCGGTGCTGGTGGTGCTGGCCCTGCTGGCGACCCTGGTGCTCTCCGCCGGCTACGTGATGCGCGCCTCGGACGCCGCGGCCGCCAACGCGGCCGGCTACCGCACGTTCCTCGCGCAGGTGGACCGGGCCCGCGCCACCGGGCAGGGGCAGGTGGTGGTCCCGGACCTGGCCGAGCCCTCCTGGGCCTACGCCCGCGGCTTCTACCTGCGCCGGTATGCCTGCGACATCCGGCACTTCTACGGCCTGCCGGACGGGGTGGTGCTCACCGACTCCTCCGGCCGGGAGCGGGACGTGACCGAGGAGACCACCGGCTGCACGACCACCTGGCAGCGCACCCTCAGCCGCGCACCGGAGGGTCGCTGAGCTGCTGCGGCTCACGTCCCGAGGTCAGCACGAAGCGGGTCAGCAGGAAGGTCAGCGGCACCGCGGCGATGCCCATCACGAGGGTGGCATACCGCTCGTCGACGTCCACCGCCTCGACCAGCAGCACCGCGCCGACGGTGGTGAAGCCCAGGTTCACCAGGGTGGTCAGCGGGTAGGCCAGGAAGCGGCGCCAGGTGGGCCGCACGCCGAAGGTGAAGCGGCTGTTGGCGAAGAACGAGAAGACGACCGCGAGCGCCCAGGCCAGCAGGTGCGCCCCGACGTAGGGCAGGGCCAGCAGGAACACCCGGTAGAGCAGGTAGTAGACCAGCGTGTTGGCGACCCCGACCAGCGCGAAGCGCAGCAGGCTAGTCATCCTCGTGCCCCGGCGACTCGATGACCTCGTGCACCAGGTAGGCCGGGCGCGCCTTCACCTCCTGGTAGATCCGGCCGATGTACTCACCCATCACCCCGACCGCCAGCAGCTGGATCCCGGAGAGGCCGGTGATCACCGCGATCGTGGTGATGTAGCCAGGGACCGTCACCCCGTTGACCAGGTACCCCACCAGCAGCACCGCCAGGTAGCCGACCGCGGCCAGCGCGGCCCAGCCGCCCAGGTGCATCAGCAGCCGCAGCGGCCGGCTGTTGAACGCCAGCGCCCCGTCGATGCCGTAGTTGAGCAGCGAGCGCAGCGTCCAGCCGGAGCGTCCGGCGCCGCGCTGCACGTTGCGGTAGCTCACCGTGCCGGTGGGGAAGCCGACCCAGGAGAAGAGGCCCTTGGAGAAGCGGTTGCGCTCCTGCAGCTCGAGCACGGCGTCGACGACGCGCCGGCTGAGCACCCGGAAGTCACCGACCCCGTCCTGGATCCGGACCGACTCGATCAGGCCGTTGACGAGCCGGTAGTACAGCCGGGAGAGCAGGGAGCGCACCAGCGGGTCGTCGGTCCGGTCGCGGCGGGCCACGACCTGCTCGACGTCGGTGCTGACCAGCATCGTGTACATCGGCACCAGCAGCTCCGGGGGGTGCTGCAGGTCCCCGTCCAGGATGGCGACCGCCTCCCCGCGGGCGTGCCGCAGCCCGGCCAGCATGGCGGCCTCCTTGCCGAAGTTGCGCGAGAGGCGCACCACCCGGACCCGGGGGTCGGTCCCGGCGAGCCCCCGGGCCACCGCCAGGGTGTCGTCGGAGCTGCCGTCGTCGACCAGCAGGAACTCCACGTCGACGCCGAGCGTGCTGGCCGCGGCGCAGGCCTGCTCGTGCAGCTCGACCAGGTTGTCCGCCTCGTTGTAGCAGGGGACCACGAGGGAGAGAGCGGGCATACGGGCCAGGCTACGTCAGAGGGGTGTGGCGGCCGGGGCTCAGAAGAGCCGTGCCCCCGCGTCGTCCAGGCCGCGCAGCGCCTCGTAGTCGAGGGTCACGCAGCGGATCCCCCGGTCGGTGGCCAGCACCCGGGCCTGCGGCTTGATCAGCTGGGCGGCGAAGACGCCCTGCACGGGGGCCAGGTGCGGGTCCCGGTTCAGCAGCTCCAGGTAGCGGGTCAGCTGCTCCACCCCGTCGATGTCACCGCGCCGCTTGATCTCCACCGCCACCGTCGCCCCGTCCCGGTCCCGGCACAGGATGTCCACCGGTCCGATGGCGGTGGGGTACTCGCGCCGCAGCAGCGTGTAGCCCTCGCCGAGGGTGGCGATGTGCTCGGCGAGCAGCGCCTGCAGCTGCGCCTCGACGCCGTCCTTGACCAGGCCGGGGTCGATCCCCAGGTCGTGGCTGGTGTCGGAGAGCACCTCGTGGATCTTCACCCGCAGGGTGTCGTCCCGCTTGCCGTGGGCCACCCGCCAGACGGTCCTCACCCCCTGCTCGACCTCCACCTCGTCGGGCGCCGTCTCGGCCATCGAGCACGGTGGCGCCATCCAGTTCAGCGGCTTGTAGGAGCCGCCGTCGGAGTGGACGAGCACCGAGCCGTCGGCCTTGACCATGAGCAGCCGGACGGCGAGGGGCAGATGGGCCTCGAGGGCCCCGTGGTAGTCCACGGAGCAACGGGCGATCACGACACGCACGCCGGCCAGCGTAGCCGCCCGGGTGGTCGGTCGAGGCCCGCACCCGTCGTGCGTCCTCGCCCGGTGATGAGAGGATCGAGGTATGCGCGAGATCACCACTGTCGGAGTCATCGGGCTGGGCACCATGGGTGCCGGCATCGTCGAGGTGTTCGCCCGTGGCGGCCTGTCCGTCGTCGGGGTGGAGACCTCCGAGGAACTCGTCGAGCGGGGCCGCGAGATCCTGCGGGCCTCCACCGACCGGGCGGTGAGCCGGGGGAAGCTGGACGAGGCCGGACAGCAGGAGATCCTGTCCCGGATCACGCTCACCAGCGACCTGCAGGAGCTGGCCGACGCCGGCCTGGTGGTGGAGGCCGTGCCGGAGGTGATGAGCATCAAGCACGCGGTCTTCACCGCGCTGGACGACATCGTGGCCCCGGAGGCGGTGCTGGCCTCCAACACCTCGAGCCTGTCGATCACCGAGATCGCGGCCGGCACCCGGCACCCCGAGCGGGTCGTCGGCCTGCACTTCTTCAACCCGGCCCCGGTGCTGCGGCTGGTGGAGGTCATCACCACGCTGCGCACCGAGCCCGACCTGGTGGACGAGCTGGTGGCGCTGGCCGGGCGGATCGGCAAGGAGCCGGTCGTCATCGGTGACCGGGCCGGCTTCGTCGCCAACTACCTGCTGTTCGGCTACTTCGTCTCGGCGCTGCGGATGCTGGAGCAGGGGCACGTGTCCCGGGAGGACCTGGACACCGCGATGCGGGTCGGCGCCGGGCTGCCGATGGGGCCGTGCACGCTGATGGACCTGGTCGGCCTGGACGTGTGCCACCACATCGGTGACGTCATCTACGCGCACAGCCGTAGCCCGATGCACGCCCCCAGCTCGATGCTGCATCGGATGGTCACGGCCGGGCTGCTCGGTCGCAAGAGCGGCCGCGGCTTCTACACCTATCAGCGCCCCGGCAGCGGCACCGTGGTCGACGACGGCAGCGCCGACGCAGCGACCGCGGAGCGGCCCCCGCTCGAGGCGGTCGGCGTGCTCGGCGCCGGCACCGTCGCCGACGAGCTGGTCGCGCGGCTGCGCGAGGGCGGGTATGCCGTCACCCACGTCCCGGACCCGGCCGAGAGCACCGACCTGGAGCAGCTGTCCGGGGTGGGCCTGGTCATCGAGGCCGCCAACGCGGACGCCGCCGACGCCACCGACGACGACCTGTGGGAGCGGCTGGGTCAGGTGCTGACCCCGGGCGCGGTGCTCAGCACCGTGAACGAGGAGGCGGCGGTCGCGCTGGGCGCGCTGTCCGGACGGCCCGGACAGGCCGCGGTGATGCGCATCCACGCACCGACCGGCAACGGGCAGGTCGTCGAGATCGGCCGGTCCAGCGCCACCGAGGAGGGCACGGTCGCGCTGCTGCGCGAGGTGGTGACCCGGATCGGCGCCGAGCCGGTCGTCTGCCGGGACCGCGCCGGCCTGGTGGTCGACGCCCTGCTGATGCCGCACCTCAACGACGCCGTCCGGATGCTCGACGAGGGGTATGCCGGGGTGGACGACATCGACCGCGCGCTGCGCTTCGGCCTGGGCTACCCGGTGGGGCCGTTCGCGATGATCGACCGGATCGGCGCCGACGAGGTGCTCACCGTCTGCGAGGAGCTCAGCGCCTCCTCGGGGATGCCGGCCGAGGCGGTGGCCCCTTCCCCGCTGCTGGTCGAGCACGTGCTGCTGGACCGCACCTTCACCGGCTGAGACGGTGCCCCGATCGAACCGGCCGCGGCGCGGGGGCCGACCCCGGTCGCGGGGGTCCCGTGGTGCCGGACCCGAGACCGGTCAGGCGGGACCGCGTGCCGGTGGGCAGTCCCGGGTGACCTACGCCGGTCAGGTCTGGTCGGTGCGCCAGGTACGACCCAACGACAGCGGACGGGCATACCGGTGCCCGGGCTGCCAGCAGGAGGTGCGGGCGGACGTGCCGCACACCGTCGCCTGGCCGGCCGAGGGGATGCAGCAGGAGGAGAACCGGCGGCACTGGCACAGCGTGTGCTGGTCCGCGCGGGACCGGCGACGCCCGGGCGGCTCCTTCGCCTGATCGGGCCGCCGCGGGCCGCGACGGCCGGCGGGAAACCGGTCGTGCCTGATGTCCCGCGTGCCTACCCTGGGAGCCATGGACATCATGGCGGCGACCCCCGACCAGGTGGCGGAGGCGCTCGCGCTGATCGTGGCGCGGCAGGGCGACCCGAGCACCGCGTGCTCCTACCTGGGGACCGAGCCGGAGAGCATCCGTGCCGAGCTCGAGGACCTCGACCAGCCGTGGACGCAGACCCTGCGCGTGGCCACCGACGCTGGCACGGTGACCGGCGCCGTCGTGGTCGAGCACGACGAGGAGGAGACCGGCCGCAGCTGGATCCAGGGTCCGTGGACCACGGACCGGCAGGCCTGGGAGCGGCACGCGGCCGACCTCGTCCGGGCCGCGGTGGAGCTGACCCCGGCGGGGGTGCAGCGCCACGAGCTGTGCGCCTCGCCGCGGCACCGGGCGATGGCGGCGCTCGCCGAGCAGCTCGGGTGGCGGGCGACCGACGTCAGCATCGCCTACGTGGCCCGCTCCACCGCGGGTTGGCCGGCCTCCCCTGCGCACGTGCGGGGGGTAGGGCCGCAGGACCTGGAAGCGCTGCGCGCGCTGCACGAGGCCTCCTTCCCGGACACCTACGCCACCGCCAGGGCGCTGCTCGAGGACGCGGCGCGCACCACGATGGTGAGCCTGCACGAGGGCTCCGTGCAGGGGTATGCCTCCGGCGAGGTCCAGCCGGACGGTGCCGGCTACTTGGACTACCTGGCGGTGGCACCGGAGCACCGCGGGCGTGGGGTGGCCGGTGGGTTGCTCACCGCGGTGGGGTCCGACCTGCTGGACCGGTCCCCGCAGGGTGACGTCAACCTGACCGTCGTCGACAGCAACGCCCCGGCGATCGCCCTCTACGAGCGGTTCGGCTTCGTCCGGGACGCGGAGCTGGTGGGCTACCGCTCCTGGGTCTGAGCGGATCTCAGCCGGCCGGCTCCACCAGCTCGACCAGCACCCCGCCGGCGTCCTTGGGGTGGATGAAGTTGATCCGCGACCCGGCGGTGCCCCGGCGCGGCTCGTCGTAGAGCAGCCGCAGGCCGCGGCCGCGCAGCAGCGCGCTGGCCGCGTCCAGGTCGTCGACCCGGTAGGCGAGCTGCTGCAGGCCCGGGCCGTGCCGCTCCAGGAACCGGCCGATGGCCGAGTCCGGGTCGGTGGGGGAGAGCAGCTGGATCATCGCGGCGGGCGGGCCGTCACCCTGCTGCTGCCCCTGACCCCGGTCCGGACCGACGGCGATCATCGCCTCCCGGACGCCCTGCTCGGCGTTGGTCTCCTCGTGCACGAGCCGGTTGCCGAGCACGTCCCGGTGGAAGGCGATCGCGGCGTCCAGGTCCGCGACGGCGATGCCCACGTGGTCGATGCCCAGCAGCAAGGGCGCCAGCACGCCCGCGGGCTGGTCCTGCGTCACACCCAGATCCGTCATGGGGCCACCGTAGGCCTGTCGCGGTGAGGTCCCGGCGCAGCGGGGCCGGGATGTCGGCGCTAGCATCCCGGCATGAGCGACCTGGTGCTGCGCGACGTCCGCGTCGTCGCGCTCGACGACGAGACCTCCGACGAGCCGGTGGACGTCCTGGTCCGGGCCGGTCGGATCGCGGCCGTCGGCCCCGGCCTCGAGGTGGGCGGCGACGGCGACGGCGAACTCGTCCCCGAGGTGGCGGGTGAGGGCAGGTACGTCATCCCCGGCCTGTGGGACAAGCACGTGCACATGGCCCAGTGGGGGTTGAGCCAGACCCGGCTCGACACCGGCGGCACGGCGAGTGCCGGCGAGGTGCTGGCCCGGGTGCAGGACCGGCTCGCCTGGGGGTTCGACAACCCCACCGGGGTGCTGGTGGGGTGGGGGCACCGGACCGGACGCTGGGACCGGCAGCCGACGGTGGCCGAGCTGGACGCGGTGACCGGAGCGGTCCCGGTCGCCCTGATCAGCGGCGACTGCCACCACGGCTGGCTCAACACCGCCGCCCTGCGGATGCTCGGCGGGCCGGAGACGGACAAGGTGGTGGCCGAGGCGGAGTGGTTCCCGCTCTACGACCGGCTGGAGCGGCTGCCCGGCGCCGGGGAGGAGTCGGAGTTCGCCGTCGCCCGAGCCGTCCAGGACGCGCACACCCAGGGCGTGGTCGGCATCGTCGACCTGGAGTTCGGCCGGCCGTGGGAGCAGTGGCGCCACCGCAGCGCCGAGGGGATGCCACCGCTGCGGGTGCGGACCGGGGTCTACCCCGAGGGCCTGGACACGGTCGTCGCCGCGGGGCTGCGCACGGGCGACCCGATCGGCGCCACCGACGGGTTGGTCACCATGGGCCCGCTCAAGGTGATCACCGACGGCTCGCTCAACACCCGCACCGCGTGGTGCTGCCAGCCGTACGCCGACGGCCACCTGCTGGAGCTGCCCTCGGGGGCGGCGAACCTGCCCGCCGACGAGCTGCAGTCGCTGCTCACCCGGGCCCGTGGCGCCGGCCTGGAGACGGCGCTGCACGCGATCGGCGACGCCGCCGTCAGCGCGGTGCTGGACGCCTTCGCCGCGACCGGGGTCTCCGGATCCGTCGAGCACGCCCAGCTGGTCGACCCCGCCGACGTGCTCCGGTGGGCCGCGCTGCCGCAGCGGGTGGTGGCCAGCGTGCAGCCGGCGCACCTGCTGGACGACCGCTCCGTCACCGAGCAGTGCTGGCCGGACCGCACCGACCGCACCTTCATGCTGCGCAGCTTCCTGGACGCCGGGATCGAGCTGGCGCTCGGCTCCGACGCCCCGGTCGCACCCCTGGACCCGTGGCTGGCGATGGCGGCCGCGGTGCACCGCGGGCCCGAGGGCGGGGAGAGCTGGCACCCGGAGCAGGAGATCGGTCCCCGGGACGCGCTGGCCGCCGCGGTCGACGGGCAGCGGGTGCGGGTCGGCGACCGGGGCGACCTTGCGCTGCTGGACAGCGACCCGCTGGGGGAGGCCGGGGACCTCACCTCCGCCGAGCGGGCGCGTCGGCTGCGGTACACCGTGGTCAGCGCGACCGTGCTCGCCGGGACGCTGGTCCACGGCGGCTGAGCGGGGCCAGGGACGCCTCGGCCGGGCGGATACAGTGACCGGACCGGACGAACCCACCACCGCCGCTGGAGGAGAACCCATGCCCGAGCCCACCACCTCTGTCCTCGTCGCTGGCGCGCGCACCCCGATGGGGCGCCTGCTCGGCTCGCTGTCCACCCTGTCCGGGGCCCAGCTCGGGGGCGCCGCGATCGCCGGTGCGTTGGAGCGTGCGGGCGTCTCCGGCGACCAGGTCGACTACGTGATCATGGGCCAGGTGCTCACCGCCGGCGCCGGGCAGATCCCGGCCCGCCAGGCGGCGGTGGCCGGAGGCATACCGATGGACGTGCCGGCCCTGACGATCAACAAGGTCTGCCTGTCCGGGATCGACGCGATCGCGCTCGCCGACCAGCTGGTCCGCGCCGGTGAGGTGGACATCGTGGTGGCCGGGGGCCAGGAGTCGATGAGCCAGGCGCCGCACCTGCTGGAGAGGTCGCGCACGGGCTTCAAGTACGGCGACGTCACGATGCGCGACCACATGGCCCACGACGGCCTCTGGGACGCCTTCACCGACCAGGCGATGGGCAACCTCACCGAGGCGGCCAACGCCGGCGACCAGGCGCAGGAGTTCACCCGGGCCGAGCAGGACGCCTTCGCCGCCCGCAGCCACCAGCTGGCCGCCGCAGCGGCCGGTTCGGGGGTCTTCGACGAGGAGGTCGTCCCGGTGCGGATCCCGCAGCGCAAGGGCGACCCGGTCGAGGTCACCGCCGACGAGGGCATCCGCCCCGACACCACTGTCGAGTCGCTCGGCCGGCTGCGCCCCGCCTTCTCGCCCGAGGGCACCATCACCGCCGGCTCGGCCTCGCAGATCTCCGACGGCGCCTGCGCGGTCGTGGTCATGAGCCGGGCCAAGGCGGAGGAGCTCGGGCTGGAGTGGCTGGCCGAGATCGGCGCGCACGGGATGGTCGCCGGGCCGGACTCCACCCTGCAGAGCCAGCCCGCCCGGGCCATCGCCGCGGCCTGCGCCAAGGAGGGTCTGCAGCCGGCCGACCTCGACCTGGTGGAGATCAACGAGGCCTTCGCGGCGGTCGGGCTGGCCTCCACCCGGGAGCTCGGCCTGGACCCGGAGCGGGTCAACGTCAACGGCGGGGCGATCGCGCTGGGGCACCCGATCGGTATGTCGGGGGCCCGGATCCTGCTGCACCTCGCCCTGGAGCTGCGCCGCCGGGGTGGCGGCACCGGTGCCGCGGCGCTCTGCGGCGGTGGTGGGCAGGGTGACGCCCTGATCGTGCGGGTGCCGGCGTCGTGAGCGGCGCGGACGCAGCGGGCCCCGCCGACGGGTACGAGCTGCGGGAGCCCCGCCCCGCGGACGTGGACGCCTGCACCGAGCTGCACGCCCGGATCTGGCGCGAGACCTACCGCGGGATCATGCCCGACGAGGTCGTGGACCGGCTCAGCCCGGAGGGCTTCCGGCCGACCTGGGAGAGGGTCGCGCAGGCATACCAGCAGGGCACCGTGCCGCAGGACGGCCGGGCCTTCCGGGTGGCCTTCATCGACGGTGAGCCGGTCGGGTTCGGGATGACCGGCCCCGCGCTGGACGACGACCCGCCCGCACCACGGCAGGTGTATGCGCTCAACGTGGCCCCCGAGCACCAGGGCACCGGCCTGGCGCAGCGGCTGCTCGCCGAGGCCTTCGGTGACGGTCCCGGCTATCTCTGGGTGGCCCGCGGCAACGACCGGGCCGTCCGCTTCTACGAGCGCCACGGCTTCGTGCTGGACGGCACCGCCGCGGAGGACCGGCACGACGGGCTCACCGAGCTGCGGATGGTGCGCGCTACCGTCGAGGGGTGAGCGAGCTGCGGACCTTCTACCCCGAGATCGAGCCCTACCGGACCGAGATGCTGCCCGTCGGGGACGGGCACGAGCTCTACCTCGAGCAGTCCGGCAACCCCGACGGCAAGCCCGTCGTCTTCGTGCACGGCGGCCCCGGCAGCGGGACCAGCCCGAAGCAGCGCCGGGTCTTCGACCCCGAGCGCTACCGGATCGTGCTGCTCGACCAGCGGATGGCGGGACGCTCCACCCCGCACGCCAGCAGCACCCTGGACGAGCAGCTGTGGGCGACCAACACCACCGCCCACCTGGTCGCCGACCTGGAGCGGGTCCGGGAGCACCTGGGCATCGAGCGCTGGCAGGTCTTCGGTGGCTCCTGGGGCTCCTGCCTGGCCCTGGCCTACGCGCAGGCGCACCCGGGACGGGTCACCGAGCTGGTGCTCCGCGGGATCTTCACCCTGCGCTCCGGCGAGCTGTCCTGGATGTACGAGCGCGGGCACCTGGAGCACGTCTACCCCGACCACTGGGCCGATTTCGTGGCGCCGGTGGCACCGCACCGGCGCCACGAGATGCAGCTGGCCTACCACGAGCTGCTCTTCGACCCCGATCCCGCGGTGCACGTCCCGGCGGGACAGGCGTGGAGCGGCTGGGAGTCGAGGGTCATCACCGTGCTGCCCGACGGGCAGGGGTACGCCAAGGCCACCGAGGCCGCCCAGGCGGTCGCCTTCGCCCGGATCGAGAACCACTTCTTCGTGCACGGCGGTTTCTTCCGGGAGGGCTCGCTGCTGGACCGGGCGCACCTGCTGGCCGGGATCCCGACCGTCATCGTCCAGGGGCGGCTCGACATGTGCACCCCGGCACGGACCGCCTTCGACCTGGCGGCCCGGCTGCCGGACGCCGAGCTGGTGGTGGTCCCGGACGCCGGGCACGCCTTCTCCGAGCCCGGCACCCTGGACGCGCTGGTGCGCACCACCGACCGGTTCGCACGCTAGGGGTCGCGTGGGGGAGTTCTTCGACGTCGACGACGGTGGGCCGCTGCGGCTCGAGCTGCGCAGCGTGGACGGCCGGGACTTCACCCTGCTGCGCAGGGTCGGCTACCTCACGCCCGAGTACGACGAACCCTTCGTGGTGCCCCGCGACCAGGAGGCCTTCGCCACCGACCTCGCCTCGGTCCCGCACCTGTTCACCTGGCTGGTGCCCAAGAGCGGGGAGTTCCTGCCCGCCGCCGTCCTGCACGACGCGCTGATCCACCCCGGCGACTACGACGGGCCCAGGGTGGAGCGGCACGAGGCGGACCGGATCTTCCGGGTCGCGATGGTCCATCTTGGCACCGGTCGGGTGCGGGCCTGGCTGATGTGGGCGGCGGTGACGGTGGGGACGCTGTGGGCGAGCAGGGACCTGCGCAAGCGCACCCAGCTGGTGGCCTTCCTCGGCATCATCACGCTGGTCGGCACCCTGGCCACCCTCGACCTGCTCGGGGTCACTTCGGTGATGCCGTGGATGGGAGGTCCCTGGCCCACCGAGCTCGCCCTGGGGGCCGCCTTCGCGGTGGCCATCCCCACCGTGCTGTCGGTGGGCTGGGGTCGCTACTGGAGGGCGGGGGTCATCATCGGTGTGTCGCTGGCCCTGCTGCTGCACGTGACTGCGGTGCTGCTGCTGATCTACGGGCTCTACCTGACCCTGGAACGGCTGGTCAGCGGGCCGGCGGACGCGGACGGGGTGCGGGTCCGGGACCGGCGCCGGGAACACCGATGACCATCCTGGGAAATCACTGATTTCGCCGGGGCCGTACCGGTGTTTACCATTTCGTTATGAAGATCTCCCGTATGACCCTCGCTGCGACCCTGAGCTCGGCCCTCGTCCTGGCCGCGTGCTCGGGCGACGAGGGAGGCGACGGCGCCACCGACCCGGCCGCCGGTTCCGAGGCCGCGACGAGCTCCGCCGACCCCGCGATGCAGACCGGTGGGACCACCGACACCGGTTCCGCCACGTCCGACACCGCCGACGCCGGGGACGACACCGGCGCCACCACCGCTGCCGGTGACGACGCCGCCACCACCTCCGAGGCCGGGGCTGACGACGACGACAGCACGGTGGCGATGACGACCGACGAGACCAGCGGGGCCGTCACCCTCGAGGTCGCGGAGGAGGCCGCCGAGCAGGTGCTCACCGCCCGGGTCGAGGCCGACCAGGGCGACGGCGAGGACGTCCAGGAGGCGCAGGAGGCCTCCATGGTCGGCACCGTGCTCACCGCCCACCAGGCCGCGGACCGCCTCGAGGGCGTCTCCGGCGAGCCGGCGGAGGTGGACCTGGAGGAGAACCCGGTCGAGCCCAACGTGCTGGCCGTCAGCCGGGAGGACGGCGAGGAGCCGGTGCTGGTGCTCGTGCAGACCGTCCCCGAGGACGGCGTGCCGTGGCTGCACCTGCTGAGCAGCGACAGCGGCGACGTCGACGACTTCCGGATCGGTTGGGAGGCGCGGATGCTGCCCGGCACCGAGGTGCCCAGCTTCGACTCCCGCTCCACCGGCAGCCCGGTGCTCCGGTCCGGTCAGGGAGACCTGACGATGGAGCCGCGCGCGCTGCTGCGCTCGCTGGCGGCGTACACGGCATACCCGCAGCCGGAGGACGTCCCCGACTACCGCACGCACGGGTACGCCCCCTCGGTCCGCTACGCCGCCGAGGACCAGGCCGAGGCCGTGGACGGCCAGGCCACCCTCGAGGAGAAGAACTGGCTCGTCTCCGACGACACCCGCACCCTGCTCTTCGAGGACGGCAGCGCCTTCGTGATGGGGTCGCTGCTGCGGGACACCCGCTTCACCGTGAACTCCGGCAGCGAGCTCACGCCGCCCGACGCGTTCCGGGTCTTCCAGGACAGCGAGGTGCTGACCGAGCAGGCCACCCTGCGCACCTCGGTCTTCGTCGGGATGCGGCTGCCCTCGGAGGACGTCGGCTTCAAGCCCGAGATGATCGCGGTGCAGGAGCAGCTCGTCGACGCCTGGGGCGAGTGAGCCCCGCACCCTGTCCGGGCGGCCACGTCGAGCGCCTAGGCTGGGACGCATGACTCAGCAGCCGTTCTCCTCCGCCGCCCTGCGCGGCGCCGTCGACCTGTCCGCACTCTCCGGCCGCGCCGGCTCGGCGCCGGGCGCACCCGGCGCCGGCGGCTCAGGCGGTCCGGCGAGGTCCGGAGGAACTGCCCCGACCGAGGGCGGGACCGGTGGGGTCGCCGGGCGCAGCGGCGCCCTGGTGCAGGCGAGCGACGCGACCTTCGAGTCGGTGCTCAACGCCAGCGCCACCGCTCCGCTGGTGCTGGTGCTGTGGACCCCGCAGCTGCCCGAGTCGGTGCAGCACCTGCGCGAGCTGGTGGAGGCCGCGCGCACCCACCAGGGCCGCTTCCAGGTGGTCGGCGTCGACATCGCCGAGAACCCCGGCATCATGCAGGCGATCAGCCCGGTGCTGCAGCAGGTCTTCGGCCAGGTGTCGTCGCTGCCGGTCGTGATGGGGCTGCTCAGCGGGCAGCCGATGCCGTTCTACCTCGGTGTGCAGCCGATGGAGCAGGTGGACCAGCTGCTGGAGAAGTTCCTGGAGGCCGCGGTCGCCAACGGTGTCACCGGGCGGGTGGACCTCGGGGACGAGGTCCCCGCCGAGGGGCAGGGCGAGTCCGAGGACGAGGAGCTGCCCCCGCTGCACCAGGTCGCCTACGACGCCATCGAGCAGGGTGACTGGGCCGCCGCGATCTCCGCCTACGAGCAGGCCCTGGCGCAGGACGCCGGCGACGAGCAGGCCCGTCTCGGGCTCGGGCAGGTGCGCCTGCTGGAACGGACCAGCGGCATGGACCTCACCGCGGTGCGGCAGGCCGCCGCCGACCGGCCGCAGGACGTGCAGGCCCAGATCGACGCGGCCGACCTGGACGTCGCCGGTGGGCACGTCGAGGACGGCTTCGGCCGCCTCGTCGAGCTGGTCCGGCGCACCAGCGCGGAGGACCGGGACGCCGCCCGCACCCACCTGCTCGGCCTGTTCGAGGTCGTCGGGCTGCAGGACCCGCGCGTCACCCAGGCCCGGCGGGCCCTGATGAGCGCCCTCTACTAGGCGTTCAGCGCGGCGTCCACCACCTGCTGGGCCTCGGCCTGCACCCGCGCCAGGTGGTCGGTGCCGAGGAAGCTCTCGGCGTAGATCTTGTAGACGTCCTCGGTGCCCGAGGGGCGGGCCGCGAACCAGGCGTTCTCGGTGACCACCTTGAGGCCGCCGATCGCGGCGTCGTTGCCCGGGGCCCGGGTGAGCACCGCGAGGATCGGCTCGCCGGCCAGCTCGGTCGCGGTGACGTCGGACGCCGACAGGCTCTTGAGGCGCGCCTTCTGCTCCCGTCCGGCCGGGGCGTCGACCCGGGCGTAGGCGGGTGTCGTCCCGCCGCCGATGTCGGCGACCAGCTGGGCATACCGCTGCGAGGGGGTCCGGCCGGTGGTGGCGATCATCTCGGCCGCCAGCAGCGCCAGGATGATGCCGTCCTTGTCGGTGGACCAGACCGAGCCGTCCCGGCACAGGAACGAGGCGCCCGCGGACTCCTCACCACCGAAGGCGATGGAGCCGTCCAGCAGCCCGGGGACGAACCACTTGAACCCGACCGGGACCTCGACCAGCTCCCGGCCCAGCGCGTCGGCGACCCGGTCGATCATCGAGGAGCTGACCAGGGTCTTACCGATGGCTGTGCCCTGCGGCCACCCGGGTCGGGCGCCGCCGTAGAGGTAGTCGATGGCGACCGCCAGGTAGTGGTTGGGGTTGAGCAGGCCACCGTCCGGGGTCACGATGCCGTGCCGGTCGGCGTCCGCGTCGTTGCCGGTGGCGACGTCGAACCGGTCACCGCCCTCGTCCTGCATGATCCCGATCAGCGAGGCCATCGCGTCCGCCGAGGAGCAGTCCATCCGGATCTTGCCGTCCCGGTCCAGGGTCATGAACGACCACGCCGGGTCCACGTCGGGGTTGACCACCGTCAGGTCCAGACCGTGCTCGGTGGCGATCGCGCCCCAGTAGTCCACCGCCGCGCCGCCGAGCGGGTCGGCGCCGATCCTGACCCCGGCCTCGCGGATGGCGTCCAGGTCGACGACCCGGGGGAGGGCACGGACGTACTCGCCCATGAAGTCGTAGGCCACGACCTGCGCACGGGCCTGCTCGAAGGGCACCCGTCGCACGCCCGCCAGATCGGCGCGCAGCAGCTCGTTGGCGCGGTCCGCGATCCATCCGGTGGCGTCCGCGTCGGCCGGCCCGCCGTGCGGCGGGTTGTACTTGAAGCCGCCGTCCCGGGGCGGGTTGTGCGACGGGGTCACCACGATGCCGTCGGCGTCGCCGACCGCGCCGGGGGTCTCCCGGTTGTGCGCCAGGATCGCCCTGGAGACGGCCGGCGTGGGGGTGTACCCGTCGTCGCTGTCGACCTGGACGTCGACGCCGTTCGCGACGAGCACCTCCAGCGCGCTGCGCCAGGCCGGCCCGGACAGCGCGTGCGTGTCCCTTCCGAGGTAGAGCGGCCCGTCCGTGCCCTGGGTGGCGCGGTAGTCGCAGATCGCCTGCGTGGTGGCCAGGATGTGGTGCTCGTTGAAGGCACCGTCCAGCGAGCTGCCCCGGTGCCCGGAGGTCCCGAAGGCGACCTGCTGGTCGAGGTCGGCCGGGTCCGGCACGATCTCCGTGTAGGCCGCCAGCAGCGCCTCGACGTCCACCAGGTCCTCGGGGCGGGCCGGCTGGCCGGCCCGCGGGTGGCGGCCCGGGGAGGCCTGCTGCTCTGTGCTCGCCCCCTCGGCCGTGGCCTCGGACCCGAGGTCGGACTCGTGGTCGGTCTCGGGGTCGGGGACCAGCCAGACGGCCCCCATCGGGGGCACCGTCACCAGCGCCGAGAACGGCTGTCGCTGGTGCGGGTTGTCGACCGCCTCCACCGAGCCCAGGTTGCCGACCCCGGAGCCGCCGTAGACCTCGGCGTCGGTGTTCAGCACCTCGCGCCAGCGCCCCCCGTAGGGCAGGCCCACGTGCACCTGGTGGTGCGGCACCCCGCTGAAGTTGACCAGCACCGCGACCGCGGGGCGCAGTCCGTCGCTGCCCTCGTTGCCCCAGCGCAGGAAGGAGTAGAGGTTGCGGTCGGCGTCGTTGGCGTCCAGCCAGGCGAAGCCGTCCTCGTGGTGGTCGATCTGCCAGAGCGCCGGCAGGTCGGTGTAGAGCCGGTTCAGGTCCCGCACCAGGGTCTGCACCCCGGCGTGCTCGGGCTGCTCGGTGAGCTCCCAGCTGAGGGTGCCGGCGTCGGCCCACTCGCCGATCTGGGCGAACTCGCTGCCCATGAAGAGCAGCTGCTTGCCGGGGTGGCTCCACTGGAAGCCGAGGAACGCCCGGGTGGTGGCGAATCGCTGCCAGGCGTCGCCGACCATCTTGCGGACCAGCGACCCCTTGCCGTGCACCACCTCGTCGTGGCTGATCGGCAGGATGTACTTCTCGCTGTAGGCGTAGACCAGCGAGAAGGTGAGGGCGTGGTGCTGGTGCGCCCGGGTGAACGGGGTCTGCGCCAGGTAGTCGAGCGTGTCGTGCATCCAGCCCATGTTCCACTTGAAGCCGAAGCCGAGCCCGTCCTCGCTGGTGGGCGCGGTGACGCCTGGCCAGGAGGTGGACTCCTCGGCGATCATCACCACCCCCGGCGAGCGACGGTATGCCGTCGCGTTGGTCTCCTGGAGCAGCTCGACCGCCTCCAGGTTCTCCCGGCCGCCGTGCCGGTTGGGGATCCACTGGCCGGCCTCGCGCGAGTAGTCGAGGTAGAGCATCGAGGCCACGCCGTCGACCCGCAGCCCGTCGGCGTGGAACTCCTCCAGCCAGTAGGTGGCGTTGGCGACCAGGAAGTTGCGGACCTGCGGCCGGCCGAAGTCGAAGATGTAGGAGCCCCACTCCGGGTGCCAGCCCTTGCGCGGGTCCGGGTGCTCGTAGATGGGGGTGCCGTCGAAGCGGGCCAGCGCCCACGGGTCGGTGGCGAAGTGGCCGGGGACCCAGTCCAGGATGACCCCGACCCCGGCCCGGTGCAGCCGGTCGATCAGCCGGCGCAGCCCGTCCTCGTGACCGTACCTGCTGTCCGCGGCGTAGTAGCTGGTGACGTGGTAGCCCCAGGACCCGCCGTAGGGGTGCTGCATCACCGGCATGAACTCCACGTGCGTGAAGCCCATCTCGCTGACGTAGGCGACGAGCTCCTCGGCGAGCCGGTCGTAGTCCTGCCCCTGCCGCCAGCTGCCCAGGTGCACCTCGTAGATGCTCATCGGGCCGTGGTGGATGTCGCCGGCGGCGCGCGCCGCCATCCACTCCTGGTCCTGCCACCGGTGCGTGCTCACGGTCACCACGGAGTTGTTGAAGGGCGGGACCTCCGAGGCCCGCGCCATCGGGTCCGCCTTCGCGCGTCGCACCCCGTCCGGACCGGTGACGTCGTACTTGTAGTGGGCACCCTCGCGCACCCCCGGCACGAAGAGCTCCCACACCCCTACCGAGTCGTGCGCGCGCAGCGCGTGGGTGGCGCCGTTCCAGCCGTTGAAGTCGCCGATCACGTGCACGGCGGTGGCGTGCGGGGCCCAGACCGCGAAGCGGGTGCCGGTCACCTCGCCCAGCTCGTCGCGGACGCTCATCACGTGCGAGCCGAGGGTCCGCCACAGCTCCTCGTGACGCCCCTCCCCGATGAGGTGCAGGTCCGTCTGACCCAGGCTCGGGCCGTGCCGGTAGGCCTCGTCGACCAGCTGCGCGCCGGCCGGGGTCGAGACCTTGAGCCGGTATGCCGGGACGCTCGCGGCCGGGATCACGGCCACCCAGAGACCACTGGTCTCGTGCGTCATCGGGACGCTGCGGCCGTCCGGGAGGACGACCTCGACGGCCCGTGCCTCCGGCTGCAGGGTGCGGACGGTCACGTGGCCCTCGTGGACGTGCGCACCGAGCAGCGCGTGCGGGTTGCGGTGCACGCCGTGCACGACGTCGGTGGCCTCGTCCAGGTCCAGCGGCAGGGTGTGCGGTGCGGGGGGTGAGGTCGGCTGCTCCACGGGCCGACGGGTCCCGGGGCCTCCCGCGGCCGAGCCGGGGCTGCGCAGCTCGGGGGAGTCGCTGGCCTGCTCCCATGCGCGGGCGCGCATCACCTCCGGGTCGCCCTGGACCGCCCCGGACCAGCCGCTCGCGGATCGGTGACCGGGCGAGCCGGGCTCGACGACCTCGTCGACGCCGCTACGGGGGGTGAGGGGGACCAGGCCGATCGTCATCTCGACCGGCGGCGGGACCGGCGCGTGCGGCACGCCGCCGCTGGCCGGGGGCAGGGTCTGCGCGGACGCCGGCGGGTGGGAGAGCGGGTCGTCGTGCCGCTCCACCTCGATCTGCGAGGAGCCGTAGTCCGTCGAGTCCTCGCTGTCGGTGACCTCGGCGTCAGGGGCGGAGGAGACGTCGAGGGTGGAGTCGGCGGGGGAGGAGACGTCCGCGGAGCCGCGGGCCGGTGCGTCGGTGCCCGGGACCACGGCGGCGTCGGACGGGGGTGGGGCCTGCTCGCCCTGGTGCGCGGTGGGCTCCTCGCTCGGGCCCTGCTGCTCGTCGTCGCTGTCGCGGTGGCTCATCTCGGTCTCCTCTGAGGGGGTGCGCCCGGAGGGCGTGATGCCGGCGAGGCGCTCCACGGCGGCGACCGGGATCGGCACCCAGTCGGGGCGGTTGGCCGCCTCGTAGCTGACCTCGTAGAGCGCCTTGTCCAGCTCGAGCGCGTCCAGCACGGGCCGCAGCGGGGCCAGGTCCTCCCCTGACTCCTGGGCGTAGCCGTCGAGGAAGGCCTGCCGGGCGTCGGCCGCCCAGGCCGAGCGGTCGCCGCCGCCGGACAGCAGCACCGAGGCGGCGGCGTAGTCGAAGGAGCGCAGCATCCCGGCGAGGTCGCGCAGCGCGAGGTCGGGCTCGGAGCGCTCGGCCAGCGGGCGCAGCGGCTCTCCCTCGAAGTCCAGCAGCACCCAACCCCGCTCCGGCGTGTCCAGCACCTGGCCCAGGTGGTAGTCGCCGTGAACCCGCTGCAGCGCGGGCAGGTCGTTCTCCTCGAGCCCGGCCATCACCGCCAGGACCGCGTCCCGGTGGCGGGCCAGCCCGGGCACGTCGCGGAAGGCCTGCTCGGCACGCTGCTGCATCTGCTCCCGCAGGACGGGCAGGTGGTCGGCCGCGGGCTGCTGGTCGAAGGCGCTCCGCAGGGCGTCGTGCACCTGCGCGGTGGCGGCTCCCAGGGTGCGCGCCGGCCCGGTGAAGTCCCGCTCGTCCTGGGCGGCGGTCAGGGCGCGGCGCCAGGCGTCCTCGGTGTCGGTGAGGAACTCCTGGGCGAAGGCGAGGTGTCCGGTGACGAGCTCCTGGCCCCCGTCGGAGCCGGTCTCGGTCCAGTCCCCGAGCACGTGGCCCAGCGGGGTGGGCACCTGGCGGGAGCCGGCCGCCGCGATCGCCGACTGCACCACGACGTCCGGGTTCTCCCCGGCCTGCAGCACCCGGAAGATCTTGATGATCACCGGGGGGCCGCCGCGGTGCACCTCCACGATGACGGAGGTGTTGGACTGCTCGCCGCGCAGCACCCGGGAGGAGGCCAGGGCGGGGGCCTCGGGGTCCGGGGTGAGGCGGTGCCCACGCGCGGAGGGGACATGCTGCTCGGCGTACATCGCCTGGAGCAGGGTCTGCGCCAGGACCGGGTCGTGCGCGCCGTCGTAGACGTAGCGGGTGCCCAGCTCGCTGTGCTCGGCGGTGGTGACGAGCGCGTGCTCCAGGAAGGGCACCGGCTGCTCACGGTAGGTCAGCGGCACCTGGTAGACGACCGGCTTCGGTCCGGAGGTGTCCCGGACCAGGTGGACCTCCATCCCGACCTCGCCGAAGGGGTCCTCCCAGCGGATGCCGCCGACCCGCTCCAGGACCGGTGTCCGGCCCTTGCCCCGGTACCAGCGCTGGCCGGCGACCCAGCGCGGCAGCACCTCGGCGAGGCTCGGGGTGAGGGTGGCGCTCATGGGGTCTCCGTCGGCGTGCGCGCGGTGGGTGCCTCGGCAGGGGCCTGCCGCGGGGTGAGGCCCAGCCAGAAGAAGTCCCGGGAGCCGAAGGTGAGGGTGACGGTGCCGTCGTCGGCGACGTCGGGGAAGTTGTGACCACCGAAGAGGTCGCGGACGTCCGCCCCGTGCAGCCGCTCCGGCAGCCGGATGGTGGCGGCCTGCGGGCGCGAGGACAGGTTGCTCACGCACAGCACCGCCGGGTGGCCGTCGCGTTCGGTGTCGTCGTCCTCCGGCAGCGCCCGGGCGTAGGCCAGCACCGCCTCGTTGTCCGTCCCGCAGGGCAGGTACTCGCCGAGCCCGAAGACCTCGTGCTGGGCGCGGACCTGGAGCATGCCGCGCATCCAGTGCAGCAGCGAGGACCCGCTGGCCATCTGGGCCTCGACGTTCACCCCGTTGTAGTGGTAGACCAGCGAGCCCACCACCGGCAGGTAGAGCTTGCCCGGGTCGGCGGTGGAGAAGCCGGCGTTGCGGTCCGGGGTCCACTGCATCGGGGTGCGCACCGCGTCGCGGTCGGTGAGCCAGATGTTGTCGCCCATCCCGATCTCGTCGCCGTAGTACAGGCACGGGCTGCCGGGCAGCGAGAGCAGCAGCGCGTTGATCAGCTCGATCTCCTCGCGGGAGTTGTCCAGCAGCGGCGCCAGCCGGCGCCGGATGCCCACGTTGGCGCGCATCCGGGGATCGGGGGCGTACCAGCCGTACATCGCCGAGCGCTCCTCGCCGGAGACCATCTCCAGGGTCAGCTCGTCGTGGTTGCGCAGGAAGGTGCCCCACTGGGTGCCCGGCGGGATGGCCGGGGTCTGCTCCATCACCCGGACGATGGGCTCCGCCTTCTGCTCGCGCAGCGCGTAGTAGAGCCGCGGCATCACCGGGAAGTGGAAGCACATGTGGCACTCCGGCGCCTCGGGGGTGCCGTAGTAGTCGACGACCTCCTCGGGCATCTGGTTCGCCTCGGCCAGCAGCACCCGACCTGGGTACTCCTCGTCCACCATCGCCCGCAGCGAGGCGAGGAACTCGTGCGTCCGCGGCAGGTTCTCGCAGTTGGTGCCCTCCTCCTCGAAGAGGTAGGGCACGGCGTCCAGCCGGAAGCCGTCGATGCCCAGGTCCATCCAGAACCGGACCACGTCGAACATCGCCTCGGTCACCGCCGGGTTCTCGAAGTTGAGGTCCGGCTGGTGGGAGAAGAAGCGGTGCCAGAAGAACTGCCGGCGGACCGGGTCGAAGGTCCAGTTGCTGGTCTCGGTGTCGACGAAGATGATCCGCGCGTCGGCATACAGCTCGTCGGTGTCGGACCACACGTAGAAGTCGCCGTACGGGCCCTCGGGGTCGGAGCGGGAGGCCTGGAACCACGGGTGCTGGTCGCTGGTGTGGTTCATGACCAGGTCGGTGATGATCCGGATGCCCCGGGCGTGCGCCTGGCTGATCAGCTCGCGGAAGTCCGGCAGGGTCCCGAACTCGGGCAGCACCGCGGTGTAGTCCGCGACGTCGTACCCGCCGTCGCGCAGCGGGGAGGCGTAGAACGGGGGGATCCACAGGCAGTCGACCCCCAGCCACTGCAGGTAGTCGAGCCGGTTCATCAGCCCGGAGAAGTCGCCGGAACCGGACCCCGTGGAGTCGTCGAAGGCCCGGACGAGCACCTCGTAGAAGACCGCCTTGCGGAACCAGTCAGGGTCGTTCGCCAGCCCCGGCTGGTGCAGGTTGAGCCCGCGCATCGTGCTCCTTCTCAGGTGGTCGTGACGTGGATGATGTGGACCGGCTCGTGACCGTACCCGGGGCCGAGCTCGACGTAGGGCTCAGCGTCCCACCCCCAGCGCGCGTCGGTGACCAGGTCGTGCGCCCGGAAGCGCTCGCCCCAGCCCAGGCCGAGGGCGGGCATCGACAGGTGCAGCCGGCTGCCGCGCACGGTGTAGGGGTCGAGGTTGGCGACCACCAGCACGGTGTCCTGCGCGGAGCCGTCGCCGGCTCCGCCGCCACGCTTGGAGAAGACCAGCAGGTTCTCGTCCTCGGCGGCGTGGAAGGTGATGTTGCGCAGCCAGTGCAGGCTCGGGTGCTCGGCCCGGACCCGGTTGAGCATGGTCAGCCAGCCGGTCAGGTCGTGCCGGCCCTCGACCTCCTCGCCCCAGCGCCGGTCCTTGAACTCGTACTTCTCGTTGTCGACGTGCTCCTCTGCGCCCGGCCGTGGCACGTCCTCGACGTGCTCGAAGCCGGTGTAGATGCCGTAGGTGGGCACCAGGGTGGCCGCCAGCGCGGAGCGGACCAGGTGCGCGCTCAGGCCGCCGTTGCTCATGTACGGGGTCAGGATGTCGTGCGTCGTGGGCCAGAACGAGGGGCGCATGTAGGGCGCCGTCTCGGTCGCGAGCTCGGTCACGTACTCGCGCAGCTCGGCGGCGGTGCTGCGCCAGGCGTAGTAGGTGTAGGACTGCTGGAACCCGACCTTGGCCAGGGTGCGCATCATCATCGGCTTCGTGAAGGCCTCGGACAGCCAGATCACCTCGGGGTGGTCGACCGCCACGTCGGCGATCAGCCACTGCCAGAACTGCACCGGCTTGGTATGCGGGTTGTCGACCCGGAAGATCTTCACCCCGTGGTCGATCCACACCTGCACCACGCGCCGGACCTGCGCGTGGGCCTGGTCCGGGGCGTTGTCGAAGTTGAGCGGGTAGATGTCCTGGTACTTCTTCGGCGGGTTCTCCGCGTAGGCGATGGTGCCGTCCGCGCGGGTGGTGAAGAACTCGGGGTGCTCGGTGGCCCAGGGGTGGTCCGGCGAGGCCTGCAGGGCGATGTCCAGGGCGACCTCCAGCCCCAGCCCCTCGGCGCGGGCCACGAAGGCGTCGAAGTCGTCGAAGTCACCCAGGTCCGGGTGCAGCGCGTCGTGCCCGCCGGCCGGTGAGCCGATCGCGTACGGCGAGCCGGGGTCGTGCTCCTGCGCCACGAGGCTGTTGTTGCGCCCCTTGCGGTTGGTGGTCCCGATCGGGTGCACCGGGGTCAGGTAGACCACGTCGAAGCCCATCTCGGCGATCGCCGGCAGCCGCTCCTGGGCGGTCTCGAAGGTGCCGCTGGTCCACAGCCCGGTGTCCGGGTCCTGGACGGCGCCCTCGGAGCGGGGGAAGATCTCGTACCAGGCACCGGTCAGCGCCAGCGGCCGCTCCACCCACCAGGTGTAGCTGGGGCTGGCGCTGACCATGTCCCGCAGCGGCGTCCGGTCCAGCACCTGCTGCACCTGCTCGGACAGACCCGCCTCGAGGCGCTCCTCGGCGGGCAGCGCGCTGGCACGCAGGGTGGCGATGGCCTGCTCCAGGGTGCCGGTGCCGCCCCGGTCGTCGGCGCTCGCCACCAGTCCGTCCAGCGCCCGCTCCAGGACGCGCGCGCCCTCCTCGAGCATCAGCTCCACGTCGACCCCGGCGCGGACCTTGATGGTGCCGTCGTGGACCCAGGTGGCGTAGGGGTCGGACCAGCCCTCGACCCGGAAGTGCCAGAGCCCGGCACGGGGGGCGGAGATCTCCGCCCGCCAGTGCGACAGACCGGGGTTGTCGCAGGTCATCGGCACGTGCAGCTCCGCCCCGTCGGGGTCGACGAGCACGGCGGTGGCGTTGACCGCGTCGTGGCCCTCCCGGAAGACGGTGGCGCTCAGGGTGAAGAGCTCGTCGACGACGGACTTGGTGGGTCGCCGACCACCGTCGACGACGGGCTCGACGTCGAGGACGGGGATCCGGCCCAGCGGCTCCTGGCCGAGCGCGGAGAGCGCCCACCGGTCGATCGCCCCGGGGGCCGGGGCCACGCTGGTGCTGGAGGACGGTGGCGGCGTGCTCGGGTGATCGGTCACCGCGCCAACGCTACCCGGGTTCCGCGTCGGAAACCACGGGCCGTGCCGCGGTCGAGCCGACGAGCACGGTGAAGCTGGTCGCCCCCAGCGTGAGCCCGTCACCGGGACCCGGCGTCGCGCTCGCGACCGGGGCGTCCTCGCTGGTGAAACGCCGTGCCCAGGTACCGACCCCGGCCACCGTGGGCAGCGTCACCACCGTGCGGTCCGGGCCCGCGTGCAGCAGCAGCGCCACGGCCTCGCGTCGGTCCGGGTCGTCGTGGTGCACGGTGTCCAGGACGGCGACCAGGGTGCGGCGGGCCGGGTCGTGCCAGTGGTGCTCCTCGAGGGTGTCGCCCTCCTCGTCGAACCAGCGCAGCCGGGTGTACCCGGGGGTGGCCTCGTGGGTGGGGAAGCCCGGCGTCCGCAGCAGGGCCAGCTCCCGGCGCAGGGCGACCAGGTCCCTGGTGTCGGCCAGCAGGTCCCGCTGCCACGGCTCCAGGTCGGCGCCCCAGGCGAGCCAGGTGGTCTCACCGTCCTGGCAGTAGGCGTTGTTGTTGCCACCCTGCGTGCGCCCGGACTCGTCTCCGGCGAGCAGCATCGGCACCCCCGAGGACAGCAGCAGGGTGGCCAGCAGGTTGCGGACGGAACGGTGCCGGTGCGCCTGCACGGCCGGGTCCTCGCTCGGGCCCTCGACACCGTGGTTCCAGGAGCGGTTGTCGCCGTGGCCGTCCCGGTTGTCCTCGCCGTTCGCCTCGTTGTGCTTCTGCTCGTAGGCGGTCAGGTCGGCCAGGGTGAAGCCGTCGTGCGCGGTGACCAGGTTGACCGAGGCGATCGGGCCACGGTGCTGGGAACCGAAGAGGTCGGCGGAGCCCGCCAGCCGGGTCGCCAGCTCCCGCACCCCGTGGCCGGTCCCGCCCTCCAGCTGCCGGCCGACGTCGGCCAGCCAGAACGTGCGGACCGCGTCGCGGTACCGGTCGTTCCACTCCGAGAAGGGCGCCGGGAACTGTCCGGTGCGCCAGCCCTGGTGGCCGACGTCCCACGGCTCGGCGACCAGCTTGACCCGGGACAGCACCGGGTCGCTCTGCAGCGCGACCAGGAAGGCGTGGTCCTCCCGGTAGGCGGAGTCGTGACCACGGGCCAGCGCGGGGGCGAGGTCGAACCGGAAGCCGTCCACGTGGAACTCCTCCACCCAGAGCCGCAGGGAGTCCAGGACCATCCTGATGACCTGCGGCTCGCGCACGTCGACGGTGTTGCCGCAGCCGGTGACGTCGATGTCCCGCCCGTGGTCGTCCAGGCGGTAGTAGGTGCGGCTGTCCAGGCCGCGGAACGAGAGGGTGGCGCCGTCCTCGGCGGACTGCTCGGCGGTGTGGTTGTAGACGACGTCCAGGATGACCTCGATCCCAGCCCGGTGCAGGGCACGCACGGCGCCCTTGAGCTCGTCGACCACGGCCTGGCTGTCCGCGGGGTCGGCGGCGGCATACCCGGCGTGCGGGGCGAAGTAGCCCAGCGTGTTGTACCCCCAGTAGTTGCTCAGGCCGCGCTCCACCAGGGCCGGCTCGGAGGTGAAGGCGTGCACCGGCAGCAGCTCCAGGGTGGTGACGCCCAGGTCGGTGAGGTGGCCGACCACGGCGGGGTGGCCGAGCGCCGCGTAGGTCCCGCGCAGCTCCTCGGGGACGTCGGGATGGCGCATGGTCAGGCCCCGGACGTGCGCCTCGTAGACGACGGTCTCGGTCCAGGGCACCAGAGGGAGCTGGTCCTGGCCCCAGTCGAAGGCGTCGTGGTCGACCACCACCGAGCGTGGGACGTGGCGGGCGGAGTCCCGGGTGTCCCGGGTCTGCGGGTGTGCGTGACCTGCCTCGTCGACCAGGTGGCCGTAGACCTCCGGGGCATAGCTCACCTCCCCGGCGACGCCGTGCGCGTAGGGGTCGAGCAGCAGCTTGTCCGGGTTGTGCCGGTGCCCGTCCTCGGGCTCCCAGGGGCCGTGCACCCGAAGCCCGTAGCGGGTGCCGGGGACCAGCTCGGGCACCAGGTCCCACCAGATGCCGTGCGCGGTGCGGCGCAGCGGGATGCGGCGCTCGTGGGCGTCGTCGCTCTCGCCGTCGAACAGGCATACCTCGACGGCGGTGGCGTGCTTGGCCAGCACCGCCAGCTGCGCCCCGGCGTCGGTGCGGGTGATGCCCAGCGGGGGCGGACGGTCCAGGCCGGGACGCGGCGGGATCAGGGCGGTCACAGCTCGGGGAAGGCGGAGAGCAGGCTCTCCTCGTCGAAGCGCGACGTGGGGACAGTGGCGCGGGCCGCCGACCGCAGCAGGGCATCCGCCTCGACGGACCCTGTCGGCACGTCCAACTCACGGACCAGGTCGCGGTCGAGGGTGGTGAAGAAGTCCTCGAACTTGAAGGAGTCACCGTGCAGCAGCTTGTCTCCGACACGCAACCAGGACCACGGGACGTCGTAGGCCTGAGCCACCACGAGTCCGTGCAGCGAGGAGGAGATGCAGGCACGGGCAGAGGTGATCTGGTCGATGACGATCTCGGGGCCCTGCTGCACGTCGACGACCGCGATCTCCTCGGGCAGGGAGGGGGAGACCATCCCCCGGTGCATGTAGTGCGGGACCAGGGCGATCCGGCCCTGCGTGTGGGCGGAGACCTGCGGCTCGTAGTACCGCGGCAGCAGCAGGGCTGGGTCACCATAGACCTCCGGTACCTCCCACCCGAGCTTGTCCCGGAGCTCGGTCCGGGTGAGCGACCCGCGGACCGCGTGGATGCTCCGCGGGCGCCGCGGTGCGAGATCCTCGACCTTCGAGCGGCTGAGCGTCCCGATCACCCCGGACCCCCACACCCGCGCACCGGGGCGCTGGAGGTGGGCGGCGACGGAGCCGACGGTGAACAGCCCGGGGTCCTCGGAGCGGAAGGCGCGCACGTTGATCGCGGACCGTCCACTGATGCCCTCGACCAGCATCGGCCCGAGCACGTCACCGAAGTTGGCCTTCACGTCCCACCAATGGGCCGGGACGAGTCCGACATCCTCCGGACGGGGACCGGCGTCCAGGAACAGCCGGAACCGGTCCAGCAGCTGGGCCAAGTGCTCCACCACGATCGTCGCGTCGGGACCCGGCCGCTGTCCAGACTCTGCGACGACGTGCAGCTGGTCTCCGTGTTCGCTGATCATTCGCGCCCGGTTGACCAGCACGTTGCGCAGGAAGCGCTGGCTGCTGCGGTCCCGGCCGAGCACCGACAACCGCCAGCCGGAGCCGTGGGCATCCATGACGACCGTGACCTCGAGGCCGGGGAAGAGGGTGTCGAAGCTCGCCCTCATGGTGGTGGGGAAGTAGTACGCGGGATCACCGGCGCCGAGCGCCCCGGACCGACGTACCTGGGCGCAGACGGCGGGGACGAGCTCAGCCAGCGGTGCACCGCAGGTCCGCTGGTCCACCCCGGTGACGCTCTCCCTTGGTGTGACCAGCGGTCGGCCCGTCGCGCGCTTGAGGGTGAGATGCCCTGCCCTGGTGCGGTACAGCGCGAGGTCCCCCCACCGGTGCGGGAGGTCGGGCGACTCCTCCACCCGGAGGCGGGTCACGTGGCGGTCGCGGCCGGCGACGAGGCTGAGGGAGATGTCGAACAGGCCGGGTTGGAGCCGCTCAAGGGTGGCGGCCGGGATGACGCCGCTCACCGTGGTCCCCTCGGGCCCCGTGCCTTCCCGGCGTACATCGAAACCGATCAGGGACCATCCACCGCGCTGGCGCAACTCACCGATGAGGTGCGGGCCGGGGCGACGCCCCTTCACCAGGGCGGTCACCTGGATGCCCCCTGCCGGTGCCCACCGAAGATCGGTCGCTGTCGCCTGCACTCCGGCGGGTCGAGAACCCGCGTCCCGACGTGTCGACAGGGATGGCCGTCGCGACATCAGACGACCGAGCTGTGACATTCTGATCAGGTCTCCTGGTGCACGAGGGCCGGGGGCTGAATGCTAGCTCAGGGCTTCGTGGCCCCACGGTGCGACGCTCGAGGAGGGTGAAGATGGGGCACACCCCGGCAGGGACGGAGAAGGTGCGGGTCTCGGTCGTGGTCCCGGTGTACAACGCCATGCCCTACCTCAAGGGTCTGCTGCTCTCCCTCGTGGACCAGGACCTGCCCGTTGACCAGTACGAGGTCATCGCCGTCGACGACGGGTCGACGGACGCCGGCCCCGCCCTGCTGGACGACGCGGCGCGGACGCACCCGCAGCTCCGGGTCGTCCACCAGGAGAACAGCGGGTGGCCGGGCATACCCCGCAACCGGGGTCTGGACCTGGCGCGGGGGACCTACGTCTTCTTCGCCGACGCCGACGACGAGATGGGGTCGGAGGCGCTGAGGCGCATGGTGGACTTCGCGGACGAGCACGGTAGCGACGTGCTGGTGCCCAAGATGGTGGGCAGGGGAGGGCGGTGGGTGCGCGCCTCGATGTATGCCAGCACCCAGGTCGACGCCGACCTGGAAACCGTGTTCCAGACGCTCACCCCCCAGAAGATGTTCCGGCGCTCGATGCTGCTGGAGCACGAGATCCGCTTCCCGGAGGAGAAGGTCCGGCTCGAGGACGGCATGGTGCTGGCCCACGCCTATCTCAAGGCGCGTCGCGTGTCGCTCTACGCCGACTACGACTGCTACTACCTGACGGCCCGCGACGACGGTGGCAACATCAGCGGCCAGCGCTTCGACCCGGAGGGCTACACCTGGTCCATCGCCGAGGTGAGTCGCATCGTCAGCGAGAACGATCCCGACCCGGCACGGGCGGGCCGCATCATCCTGGATCTGTACCGGCGGAAGTGTCTCAAGTTCTACGAGCCGGCACGGTGGTCGCGGATGCCGCCCGCGCGGCGCACGGCCTTCGTCCGGGCCCACCAGGAGTTCATCGACCGGTGGATCCCGCCGGAGCTGGAGGCGACGCTGGAGCAGAGGAGCCGCGAGGTCTCGGCTCTGGTCCGGGCCGGGGACGAAGAAGGTCTGCTGGCCTCGGCTCAGGCCCGGCTCGAGGAGCCACTGAGCGGCGCCCTGCTGGTGGGAGGACGCTGGGTGTTCAGGGGTGGGTTGGAGCTGACGCTGGAGATCCACGGGGGGCGGGTAGGTGGGACGGCGAGGCCCTTGGTGCTCGAGATTCGCCGCCGCGACGGCGACGTGGTGGACACGGTCGCGTTGCCGGACGGTGTACCGGTGGCCCAGGAGCTGGGGCGCAGCGGAGTGTCACGGCGGACCGTGGTTCTCCAGTCGGCCCTCTTCCGTTCCGACGATCAGCAGGTGCTCGACCTCAGGGTGTTCGTCGAGGGTGCGGTGGAACGAGCCCGGGTGGCAGCTCCGCTGGTCTCGGTCCTTCCGGCGGCGCACCGGGGGGTGCGTCCCTACGTCACGGTGCAGGGGAACCTCAGTATCGAGGTCCTACCGGGGTGACGCCGGCTGGGCCGGTGATGGGAGAGCCGTTACGTTGGGGGTATGAGTGATCCCACCTCGCTGCCCAACTTCCCGCCGCCGCCCGAGGAGCGCCCGCTGACCGGCCGGGTGCTCGACGCCCTGCAGGACCTGCAGATGACGCCGAACCTGGA
This sequence comes from Serinicoccus shuyuelongi, assembly GCF_045032955.1. Classification (NCBI taxonomy): domain Bacteria; kingdom Bacillati; phylum Actinomycetota; class Actinomycetes; order Micrococcales; family Ornithinimicrobiaceae; genus Serinicoccus; species Serinicoccus shuyuelongi. The sequence goes on from NZ_JBJFZU010000002.1 coordinate 903,970, forward strand.
CAAGGCGGGCGACGTCGCCTTCGAGGCCAACGGCCAGAAGTTGTTCGTCAAGGTCATCGGCGGCGAGCAGTTCGACATCATGCGGGTGTTCGGCCAGTGGCAGATCGCCAGCTCCGTCCCGGACGAGCTGCTGACCCGGCTGAACGGCTGCAACGACGTCACCCTCGGCGTGAACCTCGTCAAGGCCGGCATCGCGAACGGCAACCTGGTGCTCGCGGTGGAGCAGATCATCGCCCGCACCGAGCAGCCCAAGCCGAAGCTGCAGGTCGCCACCGGCCTGCTGCTGCAGGCGCTGCAGCTGTGGCACCGCAACGTCGTGGCCAAGTCCCGTGTCGAGCAGGGCCTGCCGCCCGAGCTGCCGGAGGGTGCCCCCGAGGGCACCGAGGTCGGCCCGTGGCTGTCGATCGGTCCGCAGGGTCAGCAGTCTCAGCAGGGCGACACCGGCACCGACACCGGCACCGACACCGGCGAGCAGGGTGGGGGCTCCCAGGGCGGTCCGGCGTGAGCCGCACCGTCCCGACCGCGTGCGAGCACGTCCGGGTCGAGGTCGACGCGGGCATCGCCACCATCCGGGTCGACCGCCCGTCGATGAACCCGCTGTCGACTGCGGTGCAGGACGCCCTCGGTGAGGCCGCCGGCATCGTCTCCGCGGACGACGAGGTCGCCGCGGTCATCCTCTACGGCGGCGAGAAGGTCTTCGCCGCCGGGGCGGACATCAAGGAGATGCAGGGGATGAGCTACACCGAGATGGTGCAGCGAGCCCCGGTGATCCAGGAGTGCTTCTCCCGGGTGGCCCGCATCCCGAAGCCGGTGGTCGCCGCCATCGAGGGGTATGCGCTGGGCGCCGGCAACGAGCTGGCGCTGTGCGCCGACTTCCGGGTCGCCGCCTCGGACGCGCGGCTGGGACAGCCGGAGATCCTGCTCGGGGTCATCCCGGGCGCCGGCGGCAGCCAGCGGCTGGCCCGCCTGGTCGGCGTCTCGGCCGCCAAGGACCTCGTCTACACCGGTCGGATGGTGGACGCTCAGGAGGCGCTGACCCTCGGGCTGGTCGACCGCGTCGCCGAGCCGGGCCAGGCGTATGCCGTCGCCCGCGAGATGGTCGGTCGCTACGTGGGCGGACCCGCGTTCGCGCTGCGGGCCGCCAAGGAGGCCATCGACCGCGGCCTCGACGGTGACCTGGAGACCGGGTTGGCGATCGAGGCGATGCAGTTCGCCGGGGTCTTCGCCACCGAGGACCGGAAGGTGGGGATGGCCTCCTTCGTGCAGGACGGCCCTGGGAAGGCGCGCTTCACCGGCCGCTGACCCCCTCGTCCTTCTCCGAACGAGCGTCGGGTGTGGTTGCTGGCGCAACCACACC